>NZ_CP118225.1:3987851-4648564 GCF_028768465.1 Rhodopirellula sp. P2 | reverse complement strand
ATGATCGGCAACTTCTTCTTGGGCAACCCGAGCACACGAGCCACTTCTTCGTTGGTCGGGGTTCGCCCGAGCTCTTCGTTCAAGCGTGCGGTCGCTCGTCGCCATTTGCTCAACAACTCAACCATGTACGCCGGAATGCGAATGGTTTTGGCGGAGTTGATGAGCGCCCGTTTGATGGACTGCTTGATCCAGTAACTGGCGTAGGTACTGAATCGCGTCCCGTGAATCGGGTCAAACCCTTCGACCGCACGCAACAACCCCAGGTTCCCCTCTTCGATCAAATCCTGCAGCCCGAGCCCTTTGCCGGTGTAACCACGCGAGATGTTCACAACCAACCGCAGGTTTGCACGAACCATTTGGTCGCGAGCCATCACATCGCCTTGAGCGATGCGGGCAGCGAGTTCGAGTTCTTCCGCGGCGCACAACAACGGTGTTTCGTTGATTTCGCGAAGGTACGTTTCCAAAGGCGACTGAGCCGCTTCACTTCGGCGTGTCGGCGTTTTGCGGCGACTCTTTTTCAGCAGCGAGAGTTCGTCCTGCTCCAGAGATTCGGATAATGTCATGGGTGGCGATCCGGTCGGGAAAGGGAGGTGGTTCCGACAAATCACGAGTCGATGCATCACTGCGACGAGCTCGTCATCAACCCGAACGCGTTCCCGATGGTTCAGTGGCAAATGGGAGGTGCCAGTGAACGGAACGCTTTGGAGTCAACGACGACAAACGTCATACCAAATGTGATGCCAACAACGACGCGGGGAGAGATCGGTCGGGAGGTGGTCACAAATGGTTTCGACCAATTCCAGCTCCAAAAAACAGAGGTTGTTAAAACGTTCCGCTTGTGCCGACCGGAGCGATGATTCCGGTCCGGTAAAGACCGGGGAGTGGAGGGCCATCCACAGCCAGATGGAGCGCTGGCTGCGAACGAGAGACGCCGCGGTGAGGTGCTCCGTGTGGCAACTTGAAGCGAACAAAAGGATTCTGCTCCGTGAACGACAGCAGAGTCGCAGCGGAGTGAATTTATGCCGCTCAAGACCGATTCCTCGCGAATCGAAATGCAACTATACTGCCGCAATCCTGGCGTCAACAGCCGTTTAATCCCCCCTACAATCTTCCCAAGAGATGCCGATGGACAATCGCAAGAAACTGCTAATCGCTGGAATTCTAACCCTCATCGCCGCTGGGATCGGGTTCGGGGTTCGAGGTGGTTTGCTAGGGATCTGGGCTGGCCAATACGGCTTCACAATGACGGAACTCGGTCAGATCACCGGTGGTGGTTTGGTCGGCTTCGGAGTTGTGATTTTGTTCGCAGGCTTCTTGATCGACGTGATCGGTTACAAAAAGTTGCTGATGGCGGCACTTGTGTGTCACGTTGTTTCGGCAGCGATGCTCTTCGCGGCGACGCCGGTGTTCAACGCCAGCGGCAAGGACGCGGTCTATGCCATTCTCTACTGGTCGATGTTCATTTTCGCGGTCGGAAATGGGATTTGCGAGGCGGTGATCAACCCGCTGACGGCAACCTTGTTCCCCGATCAGAAGACGCACTACCTCAACATTCTGCATGCCGGCTGGCCAGCTGGCTTGGTGCTCGGCGGACTGATCGTGTTTGCCTCCAGCATTGTCGCTTGGGAAATCTTGATGGCGGCGTTCTTGATCCCTGTTTTGATCTATGGGTTCATCGTTCTGACGGAAACGTTCCCGCAAACGGCTGCCCAGGGCGGCAACATCTCTTACGGTGGCATGATCGGTCGTCTCATCGGCCCGTTCTTCCTGATCTTGCTGCTTGCTCACGCTTGCGTTGGATACGTTGAACTCGGCACCGACAGTTGGATCAACAAGATCACCGGCAGCATCCTGAACAGCGAGAGCACCGGAACGACTCTGTTCATCTACACCTCCTTGTTGATGACGATCCTGCGATTCTTCGCTGGCCCGATTGTCCACCGAATTTCGTCGCTTGGTTTGCTCCTGGTCAGTGCTGTCATCGGTGCCTGTGGTCTCTACCTGATCAGCATCGGGACAAACGTTGGCTTCATGTTCTTGGCCGCTTCGGTTTACGCCGTTGGCAAAACGTTCCTTTGGCCAACCATGTTGGGCGTCCTGGGCGAGCGTTATCCCAACAGTGCCACCGTCGGGATGGCGATCATGGGCTGCGTCGGAATGCTCTCAGCAGGTTTGTTGGGCGGTCCCGGCATTGGTTACAAGCAGGATTACTACGCTTCTCAGCAGTTGGAACAAGCCGCTCCGGAAACGTTCGAGCGAGTCAAGGCTCCCAATGAGAACAAGTTCTTGGTCTTCCCCGCCATCACGGGTTTGGATGGAGCCAAGTCCAAGATGATTCAAGACTCGGGAGCCGCGATTGAAGCGGACCGCGAATTGGCTGGCGAAGATTGGGAAGACGCCAAGTACGAAGAACTGCGCAAGCAGTACACTTGGTGGGAAACCAACAAGGAATTCGCGGAGGTCGACAGCGAACCCGTTTCGGTGGCAACGTTGTACGGCAGCCGAATGGCTCTGCGAGTGACCGCGTTGGTGCCTTGCACGATGGCGGTCCTCTACCTGATCTTGCTGGTCGGTTTCAAAGCTCCCAAGCATGAGAATGAAGAATTGGTCGCGGAACTGGAAGCGGAAGCTCCAGCCTGACCCGCGGATGCTCGACCGGTTGAACAACCGGAAGCTTCCCACCAGACTCGCGGGCGGAACTTTGTTTCCGCCCGCGTTTTTTTTGGAACGATCGCTCGCTCCCGCGGTCACTCCATGTTCCTCGTTCCGATTGAAAGTGACGCATGTCCGTTGAAATCACTGCGGTTTATCAAGGTCAACTTCACTGCGAAGCCACTCACGGGCCCAGTGGAACCCAATTGATCACCGACGCACCAACTGACAACGGTGGACGCGGTGCCTCTTTTTCTCCATCGGATTTGGTTGCCACCGCACTGGGGACGTGCGTGATGACAATCATGGGATTGGTGGCGGATCGGCACGAGCTTGACTTGAGTGGAACAACCATTCGCGTCGAAAAGGAAATGGCCAGCACTCCGGTTCGCCGAATTGCCAGCCTCAAAACGCGGGTTGCGTTTCCCGCAGGTTTGGAATTGCAACCCGAGATGCGAGATCGACTGATTGCGGCGGCACGGAAATGCCCCGTTCATCAAAGTTTGCATCCTGACATTGACGCACCAATCGATTTTGTCGACCTAGATTGACAGGCACGGTCTGGTTTCAAGCCATCAATCGGATCATACTGCTGCGACCCGCTTGTCCCGTTTTCTCTTGTTTTGACCGATTCTTTCATGAACCGCAGTGACATCGTGATCACCGGCGTCGGTGTGGTTTCATCGATTGGTTTGGGGCGGGAAGCCTTCACGCAATCTCTGCTTCAAGCGAACAGCGGAGTCATTGAGCTGGTCGATTCCACGGTGGGCGATCGGAATGCAACGGCTCGATTCAAGTTCGAGGAAGGCCATTCGGGAACGACTCAGCCTGAATCTGCGGTCGAGATCGGTGCCCCGATCACCGAATTTGACCCCAAGCAGTACGTCAAACCGCGAAAAGCGTTGAAGGTGATGTGCCGCGAGATCCAGACGTCCTTCGCAGCCTCCCAGATGGCGATCGAGGACGCGGGGCTGGCCTCGCTGCTTCCCGCCGAAGCGGCCGACCAAGCCCAGAAATCTGGACGCATCGCCGTCGAACGAATTGGGACCGTGTTTGGCAGCGAAATGCTGTACGGGGATCCCGAGGAACTCGCCGACGCTTTTGCGGCCTGCAAAACCGAAGCCGATGAGATCGATCGATCCAAGTTTGGCAACGCGGCGATGCGGTCAATCACCCCGCTGTGGATGTTGAAGTACCTGCCCAACATGCCGGCCTGTCACGTTGGTATCGCCGTCAATTCGCACGGTCCCAACAACACCTTGACCGTCGGCGATGTCTCCGGCCCCAATGCGGTGCTGGAATCCTGTGGCTACTTGCGCCGCGGGATCGCAGACATCATGGTCGCTGCCGCGGCCGGGTCGCGGATGAACACCACCCGGACCATGTTCACCGAAGATCAACCGCTCACCGGTGCGTCGGATCCTGTCTGCCGCAGCAGTCGCCCGCACGCGAAAGATGCTCAGGGCATCGTGCGAGGCGAAGGAGCAGCTTGCTTGATCTTGGAATCGGGGGAATCTGCCTTGTCAGGAAATCGCCAGCCAATCGCCAAGGTTCTCGGAATGGCTTCGCGATTCATCCCCTCCGCTGCGTTCGCTGCGGGGCAGTTCACCAGTTCATCGGAAAAGAACGCTGGACGTGGATCCTCCGCCGCGATTGAAATTGCCATTCAAGCTGCTTTGTCTGACGCGGGATTGACCGCCGACGACATTGGGTTGGTGGTTGGACACGGCATGGGCGACCCGGTGATTGACGCTCAAGAAGCTGAGGCGATTACGAAGGCTTTGCCGGGTGTGCCGGTGACGTTGCCCATTGGGTTGCTGGGTCACACTGGCGCAGCGACTGGAATGCTGGGACTGATCGCCGCGGTCGTTGCCGCCCAACAAGGCGTGGCACCGCCAGTGGCTCACGCGTCGGATTGCCCTGAGACTTTGAATGTGGTCGCCTCATCGGCTCCATTGACCCAGCCCAACGTGATTGCCTTGTCGCACACATCCCACGGATCAGCGACCGCGATCATCGTCTCCGCAACTTGAGGAAAAACGCGGTCGCCGTTGTGATATCGACAAACGAATCACGCGACCGCTTCTGATCCGGACTTGAGGCAAATCGGCCAGGTTGTTCGTCGCCAAGGCGTCTGCTCGGCCGAAGTCAACTCAGACAGACGCGTGAGGCGGTCCTCGCGTCATACGAACACGCCACAGCCAAATCAGCTTCGGCCTGTTCGTCTCTGTGCATCCTCCCAATGCCAAGCTGAGCGACGTGATGACAAAGACACGATTCGAATCCATCCTGCGAATTGCCGTGGCCCTCGTGGGCTTCGCTGCCGTGACCTGGTCGGCATCCTCTGCCCATGCCGTCGAAGGCACTGAGCTGACCAGTCGCAAAGCGATCTGGGCCCCATTGCTGCCAACTTATCAAGGCGACTCCGGTGACTCCGTCGGTTTCCTGACCGACATTCGCGGTCATCACCGCTTTGATGGGTACCGAACCAGCGTCGAAGGAAACGTCACTTACGCCGTCTCCGACAACACGGAAATGTACGGCTTCGACGCGATCATTCGTGACACGTGGACCTTTGGTGTTCAGGATTTGTCCGCCGGTACCGGTTACAGCCAAATGGAGTGGAAGCAAGAGATCGGCGACAACGAGCTGGACAACTCCTATCGCGGTGCGGTTGTGGTGGCCGGTTGGGAAACTGCGTTCGGTCGTCGCCCCGTCTGGGTTGACTTGCGTTTGGGACTGTACGACCTGGATGGACAATTCGTCAGCAGCGATGGATTGACGACCGGTTCGAACAACAAGTTCACCACCACGTATGGCATCGATGTCAAACATGACATCTGCGTGTGGGGCATTCCCGGTCGCACCGTCCTCGGGATCGATTACCTGGCCGATTACGCGACGTGGGACGGAGCGAACATGGGCTTCGATGACGCGGTCGTGCTCAAAGCCGGTTTCGAATTGTTGCTGTACTAAGCTTCCAGTGAACTTGCTTCGTCGTTGGTTGGTTGCTCTGGCGTCTCGGTGACGTTGTAGAGATCCAGTCGGCGGTCGTTCCAGTTCTGCACGCTGCCTTGTTCTCGATGTCGGCGTAGCAATTCCAGGTCGACGTCGTAAATCACGACGGTCTCGACATTCGGATTCGCTTCGGCCCCAATGCCCTCCCGGGCGAAGGTGACGTCCAGGGGCGTCAGCACCGCCGATTGCGCGTAGTGAATGTCCGCGTTCTCGCAGAACGGCAGGTTCCCCGTGCAGCCTGCGATCGCGACGTAGACATGGTTTTCGACGCAACGTGCGGCGGCACATGTCCGCACCCGCAGGTAGCCATGTCGATTGTCGGTGTTGAAGGGAACGAAGATCAGTTGGGCGCCCTTTTGCACCGCGATTCTTGACACTTCGGGGAACTCAATGTCGTAGCAAACCTGGATGCAAACCGGGCCACAATCGGTTTGAATCACCTCGATGCCTGGACCGCCAGCGACGCCCCACCATTTCCGTTCGCTGGGTGTGATGTGCAGCTTGTACTGCTTGTCGATTCCCCCGTCTCGGTGAAACAAAAACGCGACGTTGTAGAGTCGTTCGTCTTCGATCACAAAGTGCGAACCGCCAATGATGTTCGTGTCAAACTTGACCGCCAAGTGGCTGAACAACTCCAAGTACTGCGGCGTGTACTCTGCCAATGTCCGCGCGGCTTGTCCCGGTCGCTCATTGGGCAGAAACGAAAGCAACTGCGTGGTGAACAATTCCGGGAACAACAGGAAATCACATTTGTAGTCCCCCGCCACGTCGACAAAATAGCGTGCTTGCTGAGCGAACTCTTCGAAGTCCTTCACCGCTCGCATCTGATACTGCACCGCACCGATTCGCACCGGACGGACGGTTCGGCGGAAACGTCGCTTCCCAGCCGAGACGTAGTCGAGGTTTCGCCATTCCAAGAAGGTCGCGTAACCGCAGCTTTGCAAGTCGGTTGGCAAGTAGTTCGGGATCAAGCCTTGCAGCGAGAACCCGTTGGCGATTTGCGCCGTGAGAACTGGATCGAAGAACGTTTTGTCGATCACTCGGTCAATGTACTCACTCGCCTTCATTTCATCGGCGTGCAAGTGGTAGCCCGGAATGCGGCCGCCAACGATCATCTGCTCGATGTTTCGCGAACGGCAGAGTTCCTTGCGGGCGTCGTACAATCGCCTCGACAATCGCATCCCCCGAAGATCGGAATGCACCATGATTTCGATGCCGTACAGTGTGTCGCCGGTGGGTTGGTGGTTTCGAATGAAACCACTGTCAGCGATCTTCTTGTAGTCGTGCCATTCCAAGTCGTCGTCGTAGTGCAGCAACAAACTGCTGCTACTGGCGACCAGCTTGCCGTCGCACTCGATCACAATCTGGCCTTCTGGGAAGTGCGCCAGTTGGCTTTCGACTTGCTCTCGTGTCCACGGTTGCATGTCAGGGAAACAGGCGAGCTGCATCTCGACCATGGAATCATAGTCCTCCAAACGCATGTTTCGGAGAATCAGTTCACGTTCGAAGTTCGAAACGTCAAAGTCAGGTGTGGGCGTCGACATAGAAGGCAGGCAAAGGACCGAAGAGGAGAAAACGACTCAAAACGAACCGTGCAAAAACGCTGCCACGGAACCACAGCAGCACCACGAATCATTTCGTTCGTGTCGACAAGTACGTGTAACCACTGAGAGCACGTTCGTACGCGGCAACGGTCTCGCCAGCTTGCTGATGGTCGATGCTCCCTTTGCCAATTGCGGTTTCCACCGAATCTTGCAGGTTCTCGATCAGCTCACGGTCCTCGTATTGGACGTATCCCAAGACCTCCGAGACGGTGTCGCCTTTGACGATCGATCGGACCTTGGTCACACCGTCTTCGATGTCGACGTGGACTGCATGGGTGTCACCGAACAAATTGTGCAGGTCTCCCAGAATCTCTTGGTAAGCCCCCACCATGAACACCGCCAATTGATAGGGCTCGCCGGATTTCAGCGGATGCAACATCAGTGTTCGCTGCCGTCCACCGCCGCCAACGAACGCGTCGACCTTGCCGTCGCTGTCGCAGGTGATGTCCCCCAACACCGCGTGCCGGGTTGGCTTTTCGAGCAACCGGTGGATTGGCATGATCGGGAACAGTTGATCGATTGCCCACGAATCTGGCATCGATTGGAACAACGAGAAATTCGCGAAGTAGATGTCCGACAACATCCGGTCGAGATGCTTCAAGTCGTCGGGGCGTTCCTTCATGGATTCGGCCAGTTCCCGCACCCGGTGGCAGATCGCGAAGTACAGGTTTTCCGCGGCCACACGTTGTTCCAATGGCAAGTAACCACCACTGAACAGGTTCATGCAAAGATCCAAAGAGACCTGAGCGTCGTGAAATGTCTCCATCATGTTGGCTTGTGTCATGTTGACGTAACCAACCCACAGATCATGGACCGGTTGTTCATAGGACTGAGGTGGTCCCTCCATCTCTGACGTTTCAATCGCGCCGACGGCGTCCATCTCACTGCCCCCGTGATCTGGCGAGACTGGCTCGCCTTCGACTTTGGCCCACGATGGCAGATTCGCGACGCCTTGCGAGGTCACACCCAGTGTCTCCATCACCAACACGCTGTGGTGAGCCGCGACGGCCCGACCCGATTCCGAAATCAATTCGGGGTGCGGCACGCCAGCCTCATCGCATACCGTTTGCGTGTGATAGACCACGTCGTTGGCGTATTCCTGCATCGTGTAGTTCATGCTGGATTCGCTGTCGCTGCGTGAACCGTCGTAGTCGACGCCCAGCCCGCCACCGACGTCCAAGTAACGCATGCCTGCGCCACGACGCACCAAGTCAACGTAGATTCGAGCCGCTTCCAGGATCGCCGATTTGAGTTGCCGAATGTTTCCGATCTGGCTGCCGACGTGGAAGTGCAGCAACTGCAGGCAGTCGCCCATGTCCATGGCGATCAAACGATCCAGCTGATCCAGCAATTCAGCCACGGTCAGCCCGAATTTACTGCGGTAACCGCCGCTGGCCTGCCAACGCCCGCTACCACGCGTCGCAAGCTTCACTCGCATGCCGATCGTGGGACGCACGCCAATGTCTTTGGCCACGTCCAAGATCAAATCCAGTTCGCTGACCTTTTCGACGACCGGCAACACGACTCGGCCCAGACGCTGCGCCAGCAGAGCCAATCGAATGAACTCTTCGTCTTTGAAACCATTGCAAACGACAGGAACGCTGGCGTCGCCCATCGCCACCGCGGCGACCAACTCGGGTTTGCTGCCCGCTTCAATCCCAAACCCCAAGCGTGCGCCTTCGCTGACGATTTGCTGGACGACTTCACGCTGTTGGTTGACCTTGATCGGAAACACGCAGCGGTAGCGGTTTTGATATTTGTGGTCTCGGATCGAATTCTTGAAACACTCGTCCAATTGACGCAGCCGGTCACGCAAAATCCCGTTGAATCGCAACAGAATTGGCAGGTCCAAATTGCGTTGTCCCAAGCGATCCACCAACTCCTTCAAGTCAATGCTTTGGGATGAATCCCGGTCGGGGGAAACCAACACCGTGCCCGATTCGGAAATTGAAAAGTAACCTCCGCCCCAGCGATCGATGTCGTACGTTTGGGACGCGTCGCTGCGCGTCCATTTGGGATCCAAAACCGAGCTCACCCAGAGTTCCCTGTGTAAGAAGATTGTGCTTGAAACGTGAGAGTCAGAATTGCACCTCTTTCACGCCCCGCGCACCAGTGGGCAACTTCCCAGTTACCGTGATTTCTGTGATTGGATACCGTCCAGGAACCCAGAATTGGCTGCTTTTGGTGGCAAAGGCGGCTTGGCGGAGAACCAGAGTTTCGCCCACGCCTAGCGGTTTGTCCTGGTACAGAAAGTACTGGCCGTTCAGATTCAACGTGACATTGGGGATCGCAAAGTCCGCTTCATTGGTCACCACCAGGACATCGTCCAGCAACTGGGAGTTGCCTTGCACGGTCATCAGCGGTCGACGGTCGATCAAAATCTCGACCGGCAGCCCATGTTCGCTGGCCTTGCCGAAGATCACTGCGTAGAGACTCAGCCCAAACAATGGGACGAAACAGACCGTCGCCAAAGCGAAAAACAGTCCGCGTCGGGACAATTGAGGCGTCGGCGCGATGGATCGCGGTGGATCATGGACCGCCGGATCCGATTCCGGTGGGGGAGCGGTCGTTGACGGGGTGCGGGTGGGAGAATCGGACATGAAAGTGTGTCAGCGGGGACGATGCAGAGGTGAGGTGTGTCAGCCAGAACGCAATGGAATCGAATGACCAACCACCGCCGGCCGATTCACCGAAACGGCCGGAAGAATGTGTCGCTTCGAGAACTCGACCCGGTCAATGGGCCGCCTGAGGAAGTTCCAACGGTGATCAAGTGTCGTGCCAGATCAAGGGCCCCGTCTTGTCGATCGAGACCTCGTCCTGACGTTTTCCGGCACCGACCAAAATCAATCCAATGCCGTGCTCAGCAGCATACGCTTTCGCGTCCTCGTTTCCCATCACAAACAAAGCGGTCGACAAGGCGTCGGCATCCACCGCGTGAGACGTCGTCAAGGTCAACGACAACCACTGCCCGGCTGGGTATCCCGTTCGTGGATCAATGACGTGGCCGTAGCGTTTGCCCTGGTGATGAAAAAACTGCTTGCCACTGCCGCTGGTCGACAACGCTTCGTCACGCAGCCAAAGCCCGCCCAGACGACGTCCGGGACGAGTGGGGTGTGACACGCCAACCAGCCAACCAGTCGGCGGTTTGTCCAGGGGGCCCGCCTGACTGTTTTGTGCAGAGGTTTCATTGCGATCGGTTTCGTCGCTGACCGCTTGCTCGCCTCCCGATGGTTCAATCGGTTGCTGATTCCCCGCTGCTAGAACGCTGCTGTGCCCCGCGTGAATCAGAAAATCGTGCATGCCATCGGCGCGCATCGCCGCGGCCAAAACATCAATTGCGTGTCCCTTGCCAATCGCTCCGAGGTTCAACGCCATGCCTTCGACGCCAAAGCGAACGGTGCGGTCACGGGGGTCCAGCAGCAGTTGCTCCCATCCCACCCGAGACCTGGCGAGCTCAATGACGTCTGGTTTGGGCTTGCGACCTTCCCGTTTGGTGAATCCCCAAATCTCCACCAGGGGCCCCGCGGTGATGTCGAATGCCCCTTTCGTCTTCTCGGCCAACGCATTCGCTTTGACCAGCAGGTCAAACGTGGCTGGCTTCACATGAACGGCTTGCTCAAACGCCAATGCGTTGATGCGGGCGATCTCGCTGTCGTCTCGATAGACCGTGAGCGCTCGCTCAATCTCTTCGATGGATTCCAAGTGCCGCAACACAACATCGGCAACCGAGCGATTGCCGACCCGTTGATTCTCGTCCGGCACCAGCACCACAAAGTCACACGCCATCGCACGATGCTTCAGTTCCAACAACTCTGTGTTCCTTCTGTGTCAGTTTCCAAATCGACCCGTCCCTTCGGGGGCGGCGACACATGATAGAGGCAAGTCGACTGTTGTGGAAAACCCCATCGATGCACTCCGATTGCACACCCGCGACTCATCGGGGAATGACTAACCAGCAGCGAACTCAAGGGATTGTCCAGATATCCGTCGAGCCGATCGTTTCCTTGACAGGCTTGGGCTCGATCGTCGCTGGGAAGGTGACGGTTTTGATCTTGTCGATCTCAAATTCACTTCGCTCGTTGACCCACTGTTGAAGGGTTTTGCTTCGCGGAATCACCCCCATCGTGGTCACCAACGAATTGAAGCCCCGAACCATGAGCGCATCATCGCCAGCGTACATCGCGACACGATAGGTTCCATAAGTCACCGGAATCGTCTCGTTCTTCTTGCCAAATCCGATGATGTTGGACGTTTCAAAGCTGACGGATTCAGTCACTTGGTTCACGTCGGCTCGGAGCTTGAGTGGGCCGGACGGGTCCACGATCCAGCCATTCTTCCTCGCCATGGCCTCCAACTGAGACTGGATGGGCTGTCGATACTTGTCCGCCAACGATCCCGCGACGCGAATGGCAACCTTCGCACCGGGCCGGACCAATGCAACTTTTGGGGCAGGTGGCTTGAGCTTTTCAGGGGCAATGACATCAAACAAGCCACGAATGAGAATCTTGGATTCACGGTCGTTGTGAATTCGCAACTTCCCCGCCAGGGTGCTGACGGAACCGGCCGGTCTGCCACGAAAGGTGCAGTTGAACTTCCAAACGATTCGATTGAGTTTCGTGTCAAAGATGGACTCTCCGTCGATGAGCGTGTATCGATCGTCGATCCATTCGACAACGGAATCGGATAGGAGATCGGATTCCAATTTCAGCGGCTTTCCATCGTTCAACGAAACGATGGTTGGAGCGTCTGCACCGCTGATAATCAGTTTGCTTCCACTGGGGGCAAAACTGACCTTCTTCACGCCAGATCTCAGCGGTTCTGTGTTCGCCAAGACTCGAATGCCGTCCGTTTTGTAGATGGTGATATGGCCAAACACAAAGAAGGCAGCCATCTCGCTGGCAGGCGAGAACTCAATGGGTGTCTTGCTGTTGGCCGTGATGATGGCATGTTGTGACTTCGTCTCCGGCATCCAAACCGCAAAGCGTTTTTCATCGAGCACAGCCACACGATCGTTCTTGAGCCAGAACGCTGATTGAACTCGGCTCACTTGATGTGACTCGGGAACGGGACGCCAGACCCACTCGATGCTGGCCGAACTGTTTTCGATCAAATAGACGCAAAGCCCAGTGGGGCGAGATTCCTCGTCATTGAGAGAAACGATCAGGCGTCGCCCGTCATCCGACAGCGCCAATGGCTGAATCAACTTGCTAGGCAGTTGATCGGTCTGCCACTCAACGGTGCCGTCGGTCAAGTTGAGTGCAACCAACTGATTGTCCCTGACCAACAAAGCCCGCTGGCGGTGGACCGAGGGAAGAAATGCATCCCACGGTTTGTTCAGCGGAGACGATTCGAACTGAAAGGTCCAGTTTCCGATTGTCGGTCCGGCTTCGGTTTGGATGGGAGATTGCCAACCGTTCTCTGCGAGGTGACCGACAAACCGGCGGCTTTGGATCGACTCATGACTGTAGACTGGGGGTGTCGCCGGCGGCAGTTCGAACGTCAATGGTGGAACATTCGGTGTGCTGACGTCAGTGTTCTCTGCCTCCTCGGGAACACTGGCGATCGCTTCCATCTCAGGTTCGTTGGATTTGTCATCGGTAGCATCCTTCTCAATCGCTGCAGAAGTCTCCTCCGCTGGAATCAGCCGCAATTCTTTTGCCGTGACCCATTTGTTCCAGCTATCCGAATAGTCGTCAAACGAAATGAAGTATTTGCCAGGCTGAACTTGAAGCACCTCTCCGGGATACCATCCTCCAGTCGACTTGATCTCGACCTTCGTCCCGATTGGAAAGTCACCAACCATCGCTTTGTATTTCTGCAGCATGTCACGCAGAAAGGTTTGATCGCGGTCCGACAGGCGATTCAGTGGCACGACCACTTCCACGCCATCCGCTTTCTTGAGCTTGACGTTGGTTTCGTCCAGGTCCATCACCACGGCCCGAATGCGGAATTTCCCGGTTTGGTCCGTGAAAAACCTCGATCCAGGTTGCTGAGCGAAGCACGTCCCCGCTGCCAACAACACGATCGCTATCGAGAGTCGAATCCGTGGGAAACATGACATGGTAAGAACTTTCCAGAGAGATCCAGAACGCAATGGATGCGATCTTCGAGCAACCGCGATCACCACAGACGGATTGAGCGAAGTGCGAGGGGCTACAGATTCTCTCCTGGAGAGATTCGTCATGCAATACAAACAACGTCCGCCGTACAACATTCGAAAGTTTGTGATTCGGTTGTTCCAGGTTTGCAAGTTGATTCTTCCGGAACTGAGTGGCTGATCATTCGAATCGCGTTGATTCTGCACTTTGTTGGGATGAACAATCTCAAAGTTGCACTACCGCCTACTTCTCGGGCTCAGCGACAAATGGAATGTCGTTGACGTTGTCCTGTCTCCCCGCCTTGAATGCAAAACAGCTCGTCGCGTTCACTTGCGGCGAACTGTTTCTCCTTGTTTTTCAATGGTTCAAGCGATTTCTTGTCAGCGATTTTGGCAGTTCAAACAGAAGCCCTCTTTCGCCCGCTGCACCTCAACGGTTCTTTTCCGACTCCGTTAAGCGATCGTTGGAATCAGTCCTCCGTCGACTCGTATGGGGGCTCCGTTGACAGCCGCTGCGAGTGGGCTGGCAACAAAGGCAACCATGTTGGCGATCTCTTCGGGCTCGATCAATCTTTGAATCAGCGAGGTTGGCCGATTGTCTGCCATGAATCGCTTCTCAGCCGATTCGTAGGGCTCGTCCGGGAAAAGATTGCTGACGAATTCCTTCACACCTGGCGTCAACGTCGATCCAGGCATGACCGTGTTGACCGTCACGCGGCTTCCCTTGGTCAATTGAGCCAGACTACGCGAGACGGCAAGTTGTGCCGTCTTCGTCATCGCGTAGTGAGGCATTTCAGGAGCCGGCACGACGCCGGATTCGCTGCTGATGAAGATGATGCGTCCCGTGTTCTGCTCCAGCATTTGCTTGAGATAATGCCGGGCAAGACGCACGCCACTCATCACGTTGATGTCGAAAATGTGCTGCCACGCTTCGTCCGTCAGGTCAAAAAAATCGACCGCCTCAAAAATGCCCAGATTGTTGACCAGGATATCGATCTGCGGATGTTCGGCGATGGTTCGTGCGACGCCTTCGGCCGTCCCGTTGTCGGAAACCAGCCCGATCAGGTCGGCCTCCGGATGACTCTCGCGAATTTTTGCAATCGCCGTGTTGACGCTCGCTTCGCTGCGACCATTGACGATCGTTGTTGCCCCTTCGGCAGCCAAGCGAGACGCGATCGCCAGACCGATTCCGCCTGTTGATGCGGTGACCAGTGCTGTTTGATGGTTGAGTTCAAGATTCATCGAATTCTTATCCTATTCGCTGGTGTTCATGGATGGGTGTCGAAGCGAATACTTCAACAGGCGGGGCTGACTTGTCGCCCTTCAACGTCATGAGTTTAGGGAGGTGCCCGGGAAGCTTCTTGAACGATTTTGCGCGCCGTCAAAAGAATTGACCGTCAGGATTGACGCGGGCTCAGTACCTGCGGATCGTCCGCCGCGCCCATCGACTTTGAGATCAAAACGGTGGATTTCTTAGCGGAGGGGCGCGAACCATCCCAGATTTCGCGATCGATTGCGGATGACACCGGGAGGCTTTGGGGTGACGACAGCGCGTCAGGAGTGGCTCGATGAATTCACCGCCTTGGAATACGCTCCCGGCGCGACCCCGATGAATCGTTTGAAGTGCCGCGTGAAGTGCGACTGGTCCGCGAAACCGGCAGCGTAGGCGACATTCGCGAGCGTCTCACCGGCCATCAACATCTGCTGCGCACGACGCACTCGGATTTGAGAGAGATAGGCCTGGATGGGAATGCCGACCTCTTTGGAGAAGACGCGGCTTAGATACGGGGCGGAGGTCCCAGCCAATTGGGCGAGTTCGTGAAGCGAGACATTCTCGCGGAATTTCGCTTCCAAGCTCTCCTTGACTCTGCGAATGTTCGCCCGTCCCCGCTTCTTCGGAATGTCCGGCATGGATGCGTGCCGCACTAAAAGCTCGCAGATGGCTTCATAAAAGGCTGATTCCTGATCCAACTGCGGATCTCCGTCGTCCATCGCCCGGTGGGCCTGCAAAACGAGCTCCACAAGTTGCGAGTCGTCGATGACCGGGGGCAGCAACAATGGTTCGATATCACCGTTCCGGTCAAACGTCCTGACGATACTGGCGACAACGTTCGGAGCCGCATAGAGATAACGCCACGCTCCGGTAGCCGTGCACGAATGCACTTCATTGGGGTGAATGACAAGCAGCTTCCCCGGTCCGGTGAAGTATCGCTGGCCACGATAGAAAAACGTCCCTGTCCCGCCTTCGGAAACGCCCAGTTTGTATTCAGCATGTGAGTGATTCGGCCAAGTGTGGTCGACCGACTCCCATTGATGCACCGTAATCCCGTCATCCGCAGAACCGCGAACTTTGAAATGCTTCACTATTAACTCGGAAGCCATCTTGTCCTCGGTGGCGATTCAAACAACGTGAAAGACTACAGAGAGATTACGTCGCGGGATGGGTGCAAGCAAGCAGGACGAAGAGTGGCCTGTCGGGGGCTTCCAATTCCACAGGGCCCGCCATTGAACCGCGAACACTCGACATCGACAGAATACGCAAGGACGGCCGTAACTTGCTTGCGCAGCCGCGGCTGCGTTGATTGCGGCTCAACGACACCTCGGTGAAAAAGTTCGAACCGTGTCTTGTCGTCCCGACTCGAAATATCGAACGAGGTGCTGGCCGCTCCAGCTGCGTTCCCAAATTCTGGCTCCAAATCGTCTGTGTTCAGATTGGGGGCAGCGGTACATTGCTGCCCCGGCTCTGCCAGAGTCAATCGAAGGCATGTTTGCCAGCCCAAGCAGAGGCACGACGACTGTCTGGTTCGACTATGATTGACGCGTCTTCGACGCCCTCTGTTTCGCGGTGGAAATCGACCACCATCCCCATGTCCCAAAGCTGGAAGAACTGTTCGTGAGCAAGCCATTGACCACCACCAACCGTCGCTCTTTTCTGAAAACGGCCACGACCGCGACCATTGGCATCGGAACCTTCGGCATTCAATCCGCGACAGCGGCCGAGTCGAGCGACAAGGTGAACCTGGCGATCATCGGGTGCACCAACCGAGGAGCCGCCATTGGCAACGACGCGGTCAATACCGGCATGGTCAATGTCGTTGCTCTTTGTGACGTCGATCCGTCACGCACGGATCGCTTCCGAGCTCAACATCCCAACGCGAAAGTCTACGACGACTTCCGCAAGATGTTCGATGACCTGGGCGGCAAGATCGACGCCTGCACGGTGGGAACTCCCGACCACACGCACTTTCCCATTGCCATGCGTGCCATTTCGGAAGGCATCGCGGTGTACGTGGAAAAGCCGCTGGCTCATACCTTCCAGGAATGTGAGTTGCTGATCGCGGCAGAGAAGAAACACAACGGCATCTGTCAAATGGGGAACCAAGGGCACTCGTCCTCGCAACGCATGCAGTTCCAAACCTGGGTCGAGGACGGAATCATCCAAAATGTCCGTCGCGTCGACGCTTGTATGAACAAGGGACGTCGATGGCACCCATGGGGAAACGTGACCGGCTATCCTGCCGCAGAACCAATGCCCGCTGGCATGAACTGGGACGTGTGGTCGGCAACTGCTCCGATGCGTGACTACAGCAAACGCCTGGATGGAGGCAACTGGCGAGGCTGGTACGACTACGGCAACGGAGCGTTTGGCGACTGGGGACCTCACACCTTGGACAGCATCCACCGTTTCCTGGAGTTGGGGCTGCCGTACGAAGTCCGCGCCGACAAATTGGAAGGGCAAAACGACTTCATCTTTCCCATGGCGACCACGATCGCATTTGAATTCGCCGAGCGTGGTCCGGGGATGCCTGCCATGTCGATCAACTGGTACGACGGAGTCAGCAACACGCCTCCTCGCCCGAATGCACTGGGCAAAGGCAAATCGATGCCGGCCTGTGGCAAGGTGATCTACAGCGACGACCTAACCTTCCTTGGTGGCACACACAGCGGGAAGCTGAGCATTCTTTCAGATTCGGATGAGCCGGTGGACACGCCCAAGGTTCCATCAGGCGAAACCAATCAACACCACATGAAGAACTTCTTGCTCGCCGCGATGGGCAAGGAAGAATGCAATTCGAAGTTTGCAGTCTCTGGTCCGCTGACCCAGGTCTTCATGCTTGGCTGCATCGCTCAGCGACTTGGTGGAACTCTCAAGTTTGACGCGGAGACGCGAGAGATCACGAACAACGAACAAGCCAACCAGCTCCTCAAGGGGCACGCTCCCCGGAAAGGCTGGGAAGAGTACTACACGCTGTAGTTCACAGACGCGTTGCTTGACCTCTCCCCAAACTTCGTTTCGGGAGAGGTGCGACAGGTGGAAGTCCGTCGAACAGCGGGTTACCCGTAAACGCTATGGTTTGGTCTGCGAAAAGGGTTTCGCCATGACAACAAAGACAATCACGGTCAATCCCGCGGCCAGGCAGGAGAGCCCCGTCACCAATCCAGCTGACAGTCCGAGCTGCAGCGATTGAATTCCGAACGCCGCCAACCCCGCGATTCCGACCGCGGTGAGCGCCTCGCCCGCGATGACTCCCGACGAAAACAAGACTCCGCGATGCAGTACCGTGTCGTGCTCTTCGACCGGTTTGTCTTTGGAGTAGAAGTGGGCGATCAAGCCCCCGATCAAAATCGGCGTCGCCAATCCGAAGGGCAAGTACATGCCGACCGCGATGGGCATCAAGTGAGCTCGAAATTTTGCTCCACTGCGTTTCAAGGCTTCGTCAATCAAAAGGATTGCGACTCCCAATCCGGCACCGATTCCGATCAGCTTCCACGGCAGTTCTCCTTCGCCAGCAAAGCCTTTGGCAAGGCTTGCGAACAATCCAGCTTGTGGTGCCGAGAGTTCCTTGCTTCCGATTCCGCCCCCGTGTTCGTGAAGCAAGGTCAAGACGGGTGCCATGACGAATGCCGCCACGGTCACCCCGGCGATCTGCATCATCTGCTGTCGAAAAGGAGAGGCACCCACCAGTGAGCCTGTTTTGAGATCATTGCACACATCGCCGCTGGTGCAGGCGACACAACATACGATCGCCGCAATGCCAAGTGTCGCGACCATGCCATCCATGCCCGTGTAGTTGGCTAAGTACAACAGCCCACCCGCGACGAGCACCGCCGTGATGGTCATTCCGGAAACAGGGCTGTTGGAATTGCCAACCAAACCAACGATGAAACTGGCAACCGCCGTGAAGAAGAACCCCATGACCAGCATCACAATCGTGGACAGCACCGTGATCGCCACGTCGTTGGTGAACCAGTAATTCATCATTGCCAGCAACCCGACACAGAGCATACCCAGCGTCAAAATCGCCCAGGAAGGAATGTCGCGTTCCGTGTCCGCTTGCGTCAGATCTCGTTCAGCAGTCATGCCGTTCCACAGGTGGGCAATGGCCGCCACCAGTCCGTGCCGCACTGCGATCAGCGCGCTGAAACCACCGACGACCATGGCCCCCACGCCCACATAACGCACCTGACCACTCCAGATGCCGTACGCTTGATCGACTGCTCCATCGACGCCTTCGCCAATCAACCCACCGCCCAACAGCGGAATGCCAATCAGCCAAGCCATCGCGCCACCGATGAAAATTAAAATGGCCACATTCAGTCGAACGATGAATCCAACGGCGATCAACATGGGGGAAAGGTCGCCGCCGAAATAGAAGATTCTGGACCCCGCAATGCCTGCCGTTTCCAGGCTTCCGTGAATGAGTCCCAGAAAACCTCCGAAGACCTTTACCAATCCACCCAGCACGCCACCGATGAGCAGCCTTTTTCCAGCCTCGTCTTCTTCGCCAGCTTCTCCAGCCCGGAGCACCGCGGCACAGGCCACCCCCTCGGGATACTTCAATTCCTCGTTGTCGACCACGAACACTTTCCGCATCGGAATCATGAACAGGATTCCCAACAGACCACCGGTGAAGGCCACCAGCGTCACGGTCCAGTAGTCGAATTCCGTCCAGTACCCGATCAGAATCATGGCCGGCATCGTAAAAATGATCCCAGCCGCCAAAGACTCGCCAGCCGAAGCACAGGTTTGGACCTGGTTCGCTTCCAGGGTCGTCGAGTTCTTGAAGAACAATCGAAACAAGAGCATCGCCATGACTGCGGCGGGGATCGATGCCGAAACAGTCATCCCCGCTTTCAGACCCACGTAGACATTGGCGGCGCCCATCACAACGGACAGGATCAAGCCCAACACAACGACGCGAACAGTGATCTCGGCCGTTGATTTCGATGGCGAGTCGGCGAACTTTTCAGAAAGATTGTCGGGCATACGTCAACTCGAAGGCAGATGGATGGGAATGAAGCAGGGAAGCAAGAGTCATTCGGCCGTTGAACCGTTGGGCGTTGGCGCCGGTTCCCATGTGCAACCAGGGTGAACGCTGGGCTGCTGAAACTTCAGCGTTGACGTAATGGGGGCTCGCACAAGGCTTGTGAGCGTTGACTTCCTGCCTGGGCACCCTGACGGGTCTGCCCTGAAGACGAAATCAGGGGGCATTCTACGCAAAAAGGGGGCCGCTGGGACCTTGCAAAGCTTTGAGGTGGGCCAGCAGGCATCCAGAGGGCACAGGAAACGTCTCAAGAGAGGTTCCGGGGCAAGTTGTCGAGAAGAGATGGCTCAAGCCCAACTTGGCGTTTCTAGCCAATCAACGGGCGAACATCCGACAACGCGGATCGGCAAGCCGGCTTATAAAACCGGATGCCGTTCATTGCAATTTGCATTTCATCCTGTCTTCAACACTGGACGTTGTTCACGTCCGCGAAAGAACAGGGCTCTGAGCCGAAAGCTCAGTTGTCGAGGACTTGAACGTTCTCTGCACAGGGGCCTTTTTCGCCGCGTGCTTCGTTGAACGTCACTTGTTGTCCTTCGCGGAGATCATCAAAGTTTCCGCCTTCAACACTCGACGAGTGAAAAAACAGGTCCTTCGAGCTTCCAACGTCAATAAATCCGAAGCCTTTGTCGGTGAGCCGTTTAATCGTACCTTCAGCCATTGTTCATTCAATTCAAAAGAGTTCTTGGCAGCCGATGCCGGAGACGAAGTTGTCTTAGCTTGTCGACTGCCGCACGCAATGTATCAGAAGTTCCCTTGCTGTTGTGCATAAAGGGGGATCGTTTCGTCAATTCATTGGAATTTCTCACAAAAGGTTGCGGGAAAGGCAGTCTGGCGAGGTTGGGTGAACTGCCGTTTTCGCAGCGAGACCAACGTCTGAGGCCGGTTCTGGCGGCTCCCTGCCCCGAAACGGATGCATCGACTGACGCCTCAGAAAAAACACCGGCGTTTGATGAAAGCACACGTCCGATCGGACCTGAGACGCTGATTCTGAGCGGTTCTTACCAATGGAGGAGACGGTTGCGGGGCGAGGAACGGCCTGCGGTTCATCTCGGTGGAGCGAAACGCAGGAAGACGACTTCGCGGCGCGCTCGCACGATTCCCAGCAATGTGCCGGGTTGATCCTGATCCCAGGCAATTCCCTGTCCAGCAATCGGCACGGAAACGGTAGCGACATGCTGGAGTTCATCGCCGTCGTCCGGAACGTCGAGGACATACAGTTCGGCGTGGTCATGTCCTGTCACGTACAACTGCCCGTTCGGACCAAACGCACCGCCTGAATTGCTGTTGGGCAAAAAACGCTGAATCACTGATTCAGGAAACGTCCACTCACCGGTCTCGTTCCAATTGTCGTCGTAACGAACGAGTTTGGTGCGTCGAACCTCTGCCTCGCCATAGAAGGCAAATCCGATCCACCACGCTCCCTGATGGCGATCCATCCAGTTGATGGCTCCCTCAGCTTCGGAAAAAGGTTTCGATTCCAAGTGCTCTAGGTTGCCAGCATCCAAGATTTCAATCGTGTTCTTGAGTGGTTTCGCGGGCCAATTGGAATTTGCACAGTGCAAGCGTCCGTCGAGAACGACTCCGCTGTTAAGATGCTGGATGCCTGAGTTTTCAGGTGCTTTCCAAACGGCACGTCGCTTCGCGGTTTGCTTGTCGTACTGCGCGATCGTGCGATTCGAGATCGCGAAAAAGGAGGCTGCGTCCACCGCGACCGCCTGGTGTGCCTCCGGTGCGTTGACACGACGCAGTGTTTGAACCGAGTCGTCCGAGGCGGCGAGGTCGACGAACGTGATGCTGGATGGATTGCCGACCGGAGCGTAATGACCGGTGAACTTCAGCAAACCTGATTCACGGTCGATTCGAAACACAGTGACGTTGTCCGCCCGTTGATTGCAAACGTACAGAAAGCTTCCGCTCGGATCGAAGTTGAAACTGCGTGGGTAGTTCCCGCGAGTCCATTCATTGGCCACCTGACGCAGCGTTCCGTCGGATTCAATCGCAAAGATGCCCACGCTGTCGTGCAATCGATTGCCGGCGTAAACGAATCTGCCGTCCTGGGAAACCAAAATCTCGGAGCAGAAATTGCTGCCGGCAAAGCCTGCTGGCAAGGACGAAACGGTCTGACGTGAGTTCAGCTGCCCCTTCGCCGAATGGTAGTCGAACAACACGACGGTCGAGCCTTCTTCTTGGATGGAATACAGCCAACGACCATTGGGATGAAAATCAAAGTGTCGCGGCCCATCTCCCGGTGGCAGTGACACGCTGGCCGGTTCATTGGGCGTCAACTTTCCGGAGGTCGCGTCGAACTTCCAACTGAAAATCTTGTCCAAGCCCAAGTTCACATGCAACACATAACGTCCTGACGGATCGGACTGGATCATGTGCGCGTGTGTTCCATCATGACCACTGAACGCGAAGCTGCCCGGTGGCGCATGAGTCGCCTTGGTCGGCCCAATTTCGCCAGCGTCCTGTTTGACGTCGGTTGCGTTTCCCAATCGCCCATCTGGCAGGATCGGTAGCACGGCAACGGAACCACTGAAGTAGTTTGCGACAAACAGGAACCGGCCCGAAGGATGAATGCTGACATACGTGGGACCGTCGCCTTCGGACGCGACGGTGTTCAGCAAGCTGAGCTGGCCGTCGACGGGATCGATCGCAAAGGCACTCACCGAGCCCTGTTTCGACTCGCCAAATTGATCTGTCTCGTTGCTGGAGTACAGACGGTCGCGCGCGTCATTGATCACCAAGCAATCGGGGCTCGATCCGAGATCGAACGTGCCAGCCGCTGCTAACGCACCGCTTTCTCGATCGACTTCAAAGAGATGAATCCCACGTCCATTGCCGTCGGGCAGATCCACTTGAGTCGGCGGCACATCGCCCAGTGGAGAACTGAAAGTGCCCACATAAGCCATCAACGGCCGAGTTTCGCGAGGTTTGGCTGGTGAGCTTTGGGCCTGCAGCGTTCCGCTGAAGACGACGGCCACTCCCAAACACACCGGAAACAGTTGGAACTTCCGTTGGCGGAATCGTTCCGCTGCTTTGAACAGGTGAATCATGGAGTTTCAGCAGAGTGAGGCGGTTTTCTGAGGAAGCGTGTCAGGTTGGGCACCGCGGTTTGCAGTTCGGTGATGACAAGATCAGCCATGACGGCGCCCCCCTGCTCGTTGAAATGGGTCAGGTCGCCTTCCTTGAAGTTGAACTCCATGCTGGCGGCGGGACCGATTCGGTCATGGAGTTCAATGCTCCGCCGATGCAGGTCTATGAACGGCACCTTCAGCTCCGCAGCCACTTGTTTGGTGGCGTCCGCCCACGGGGTCAGCGTCGTGCGAATCTTGCCGTCTTGGTCGAACCGGCGCCTCGTCACGGAACTGACAAGGATGGGGTGAGCGCCCACTGATTTCACCTCCGCGACGTAACGCTTCAGATTCTCGCGATAAGTCGTGTCGGGATCGGTCTCTCGCTCCGGGCCTTTACCCGGTTGATCGTTGTGCCCGAACTGAATCAGGACGTAATCAGGTTTAGCCTCCAACACCGCGGGCATGCGTTTGCCGTTGTACCAGCTCTTCGAACTTGCCCCGCCTTTCGCAAAATTCAGAACCTGGACGTTGTCTTGGAACCGTTTGCGAAAAGGCACACCCCACCCCGAATAGTCTTCGACGGTCGAGTCGCCAATCAATGCGATTGTGATCGATTGGTTCGACGAGGCTGGTTCGTCTTCCGCAGACGCCACGTTGGCGAGCAGCAACACAAGCAGGGCGATGCAGCCTGGCAGCGCGAATGGGCTCGGGGTTTGGGATTTCAATCCGCTGGTGACAGTTGAGATGATGAGGTTCCTTTCCAGTCAGTGGGTTAGAGGGATGCAAGGGGAGATCCCTGACGGCTGGCAGCGAACCTTTCAGTTCGCGCCCGCTGCGTCAGTTTTGTGCCGGACTTCACTCCCGGTCGATCAGCAGTTGCATCTCAGCTGTGATTGGCATGACTTCGAAGTCCTTGAAGAACATTTCGCAGTCTGTGCCGCCGTGCATTTGCAATCCGAGCTTGCCGGTTTTCTCGCACTCTTCATCGATGATGTCCGAGGTGCAAAATCCGTTGAGTGTTTGGACCAATCGGTCTCCGTAGGCTGCGGTGCAGGTCGTGTTCCACTGGTCGTCTTTGTTGCGAACCTTCTCGACGAACTCATCGTTGGTGACGATCCATCCACGACCGGGGATCTTTTTTCCGTCGATGATGCCGGCGGTATGCCAGAGCGCGGAGTCCTTGCCATTGTTTGCGATTTCGTTTTGGAAACCACGCAGCACCCACGGGGCACTGGTTTCCTCCGCACGAAAGTACAACGCACTGTTGCCACCTTGCATGCGATACGTCACCCGGGCGATGAAGTTGTCGTAATTGTCATTGGAAATGACCAGCCCGTCTTTCCCCTGATTCTTGGAGTGCACACCGTGCAAAACGCCTTCTTCGGTGAATGACCATTCTTCCGGAAGGACAAACTTGGCGTCTTCGAGTTGGTATTCGCCGCTCTCACCTTTGACGAAAAAGGACTTCCACTTGCTCTCACCCAAATCCTTGATCCGAATGTTCTTCCAAGCCACCGAGCCTGATTTGCCGGCGTGAATTTGCAGGCCCAGAAACCCCTTCATGGAAAAGCTGTCGAACATATCAACGACCAGATTGCCGTTCAGCCAAGTTTTGATGGAGGGGCCGACGCATTGGATTTCCAACTCGTTCCATTCCCCTTCGCGGCAGCCTGCCTGAGCGGCGTCAAGACGATCCTGCGGCGTGTAGGCGTCCAACCAAATGATGCCGTGTTTGTGCCCGCGACGACCTTCGTCGTAGATGCGGCCGGTCATGTCGCCACCGGGGCGCATTTCGGATTGATAGCCAAAGACTCGTTCACCTTCGCCTTCTTGTCGAGCAGCCGAACGAAACTGAACGCCTGAATTCCCGGCTTCCAGGAACTTGTACTGCAGCTTCAGGACGAAGTCGCCAAATTCCTGTTCGGAACACATGAATGTGTTGCCGGGGGTGTTGGGAACGCACTCGCCCACGATTGCCCCGTCTTCGACGTGGTATTTCGCGGAACCGCCGCGTTTCACCCAACCACTCAGGTCTTTGCCATTGAACAGGGAAACGAATCCCTCTTCGACATCTGCCGCCGAGGCAGTCAGGGCAATCGAAGCCCAAAGTCCAGTCAGGATGGCGACGGCAACGTGCTTTCTCATTGTTGTCATTCTTGAGTTTCTCTTGTTTGTCGGAAGGTGATTCGACGTGGCGGGACCGCGAAAGTTGCGGCGGAAGGCATTCTACACAAGGATCGCTTCGCAAACTGCCATCCACGGAAACCTGTTTCAAAGTTGCCACAAGCCGATGCAAGCGAGCAGAAGTCATCGGGTGAAATGCCAGCCCCGACGGAGGCTTCGCCGCCACGTGATGGAGTCGTTCACCTGAATCCGCTGCGCAACTGAAAACCCGACGCGTAAGCGAGGAAGACATGTTCCGACTCGCCCCTCGCTGACGCGTCGGGTTTTCATGTTCTCGCAAGTTCACAACTTCGCGTCGATCCCCAATTCAACACGCAATGACGCCTCGCAAATCCCCCAGCTTCTGTGCGTTAAGCAGGTACGCATGTGTCATCGGGTATGTGAGCCGTTGGCATTAGCCACGGTTTTCACGCACAACCGGGGCGAACGCCCAAACGGCTCACATGGTTGTGCTTGATCATTCCTGCCGACCTGCTTAGCGACTTCGCATGGGTGACGTGCTGGATGGTTGGTGCAAGCAAGCGGGAAGCGACTCTTCTTCATCGAATGTTCGCTTCAGACGCTCCCGCAAATTCACATTCATTTGCAACACTCCCGCCGCAAGAAGCGAGATCCGGTGGATCTTGTTGAAGGCGTGAATCAGGCAAAGGGACGAGCCAATCCATGGGGTCGCATTCTTTGTCTCGATTCCAATTCGGTCCTCTCAGTTTGGAACGAATCCAATCAACGCAGTTCTGAAACGTGGTTAGGCGGTTGCCTGACGACATGCCCTCCAATGATGGAAATGAGACGATGAAACAGCCAACAAGAATGGCGTTTACCCTGGTTGAGTTGCTGGTGGTGATCGCCATCATCGGCGTTCTTGTGGGATTGCTTTTGCCCGCTGTTCAGTCAGCACGCGAAGCAGCCCGACGCATGCAGTGCCAAAACAATCTGAAACAGATCGGTTTGGCTCTGCACAACTACGAATCCACCTTCAAGGTGTTGCCCCCAGCCGGTCTGACCTATGTGGATGATTCGGGCTACGGCGGAACGAAAGACGACGATGGTTATGGCTTTCTTTGCTTCCTGCTTCCGTACATCGAACAAAGTGCGTTGTACGAGCAAGTCGATCCGTCGGGCTATTGGGAAGTCAACGATGGAATCACGGGACGCCCGCTCGAAAGCTTGATTCGAGAAGTGGAGGGCGGATCTCCGACGGAGCGAATTCAACGGCGTTGGGAAGCTGCAACGACACCGGTTGGAACCTATTTGTGCCCATCGTCTGCCATGCCTCGGAATGCACCTCTCAAATGGAGCATCTACGGATCGGGGGATTTTGGTGTCGGCACTCTCGATGTGAATCCGATGTTCAATGCCAATCAGACGACGGGATTGGCCACGACCAGCTACAAAGGTTGCGCTGGAAACCACTTGGGCGACAACGGTTTGTTTGTCAAGCGAGCCGAAGGGGAACCACGCTTGTTTCGTGATGTGATCGACGGATTGTCGAACACCATCGCGGTTGGCGAATCGACCTATGTGCGAGCGTCCGGGGTCAGCAAGCCAGCCATGGTCGGCGAAAGCCCCACTTCACTCGAGGATTGGCCGGTTTGGATCGGCATGCCACGCACGGACGAATCGACCCGATTCACCGCTCGTACCTCTTCTCCTATCAATGCATTCACTTCGGTTGGGAAGATGTACAACGCGATTGACGACGACTGCGCCTTCAGCTTCCACCAGGGTGGCGCCCAGTTCAACTTCGCGGATGGGTCGGTGCGTTTCATCACGGAAAGCATCTCGATGGAGACCTACCAAGCTCTGGCTGGAATGAACGACGGTGCAATCGTCGGAGAGTTCTGAATCTCTGGCACACCAGCACCGCCTGAACCAAGCGTGAAGTCGCGGAGCGCCTCGAGCCCTCCGCGACCTCGCCCAGCAGTCTGCGGTTCATCGCGATCCTCGCCCGCTACTTCCACGACCCGACGTCCTTTGCGAGGGATAATTGCAACTTTCGTCCAAAACCCTGTCGGTGACGCGGACGCAACCAGTCCGCGCACCTGAAAACACATTCATTTCCAAACACCCGCGAATCAATCCCAATGACATTCTTCTCTCTCCCCAACATCCTTTTGAATCGAGCGCTGCTGCTTGGACTCTGCTCTGCGACGATACTTTTGACTGGCTGCAGCGACGACGAGTTCGCTGTTTCACCCGTGACGGGGGTTGTCAAATGCAATGGCGAGATCGTCGGTGGAGGTGTGGTCTACTTCCAGCCCAAGCAAGTCGGAGACTCCGCTGTTGTTGGCAAAGTTGGTCTTGGAGTGATCGACTCACAGGGGCAGTTCACCGTCTCAACCTATGGCACGGGTGATGGCGCGGTCGTTGGCACCCACATCGTCAAAGTTGGCAAGGGCAGCGGTCCAGGTTGTGACTGTGCCATGAACGCTGACCGGATGGTCATGGAGGTGGAAGTCACCAGTGGTCCTGAAAACACAATTGAGATTGAACTGCCAAAGAAGACCCGACAAGACGCTCGAGCGGAACAACTCGAAGCGGATGAAGACGACGACGATGATGACGAATAGTCATTGAAATGATGTCGCCTTTTGGAACCCCCGAATTCATCGCTCGAGGTGAATGGCAGTGCCTTTCGGCTGGCATCAACCGGTATTCCGTATGGCCACGTTCCGTTGTGAGAGCAGCGGGCGTGTCCATCGAAGTCTTTCTCAGAAATATCAACTGATCCTTCATGACACAAGAAACAGGTTCGGCATTCAACCGAATCAGCAACCGGCTGTTGCAAACTGTCCCCATCGACTTCCTGGTGGTTTTTCGCATCGCTTTTGGCGTTGTGATGTGCTGGTGGGCAATCAGCGGCGTTCGCAACGGCATCCCTTACAACAACTACACGCTTCCGGCATACCACTTCACGTATTACGGTTTTGATTGGGTGAAACCGATCGACCTCAGCGTTGCGATTGGCGGGGTGGCTGTCGACGGAATGTCGCTTCTGTACATCGCGTTCGCGGGACTGGCAATTTGCATCGCCATGGGACTGTGGTACCGAGTGGTTTCAACCCTTTTCGCTGTGGGAATGGTGTACTGGTTCTTGATCGACAAGGCGTACTACCTGAACCACTACTACCTCTGCACACTTCTTAGTTGGATGATGCCGTTCTTTCCGGCTGGAAGAGCGTTCTCAGTCGATGCGTGGCGAAATCCAAGTCAACGCAGTGACACCGCACCGGCGTGGTGCCTGTGGTTGTTGCGTTTCCAAATCGGCGTCCCCTACTTTTTCGGTGGGATTGCGAAGCTCAATGCGGATTGGTTGCGTGGTCAACCGATGCGAACCACGCTGTCGTACATGACCGATCACCCCTGGATCTCGCGATTTCCGTTGGATCAAGAGGTGCTGGTGCAGTTTGTCTGCTGGGGAGGCCTTCTGTTCGACCTTTCGATCGTTCCGCTGTTGTTGTTCCGCAAGACGCGGATGTTGGGATTCTTCCTGACCTGTGCCTTTCACATCAGCAATCACAATCTGTGGAACATTGGAATCTTTCCATGGCTGATGATCGCTGCGACCACGGTTTACTTTGATCCAGGCTGGCCGAGACAGATCCTGCACCGTCTGGGATGGGGAACTGTACCCGCGTTCGCGGAAGACAACTTCATTTCCCGACACTCGTGGCGGCAACGGTTGGTTGTGAGCTGCGTGCTCATGTGGATCGCGGTGCAAACCTTGGTGCCATTGCGAGTGTTCGTGTTTCCTGGCAACCCTAGTTGGTCGGAGTACTCGCACCACTTTTCCTGGCACATGTTGCTTCGCGCGAAAGTCAGCGGAGTCCGTGTGTATGCGACAGACCCTGACACGGGGCGATCGGGTGTCATCGATTTGCGACCGTACATGACCCAGCGTCAGCTCGCTGTGGTCGGCCGAGACCCGCGGATGATCCATCAGTTGTGCCTCTTCATTGCGGAGGACCTGGCAACGAAGGGGCACCCCAACGTTGAGCTTCGGGCTCTCGCCTTGGTTGCCCTCAACGGCAGAAAACCACAGCCCATCATCGACCCGGCGGTGGACTTGACGAAGGAGCCTCGTGACTTGCGGTATCCCAAGTGGATCGTCGAACTACACGAGCCCTATCGCCATCTGGCGTGGCAATACCCGCTGGAACAATGGGAAAGCCACCTGGATTTGGAGCTGCCGCCCCAGATGATGGCATTGAGAATCCCACGACGCCCTGTTCCCAATGCAGGTGCAGAGGCCCCTGATCGTTCGGCTGCGATTGCAGTCTCTCAGCGTGTTGATTCCGTCGCTGGAAATTGAAATTCGTGATTTGGACGCCCACCCTTTTTGCTCTCGATCAAACGAATGATCGCCCCACCTCCCATTCCCCGTGACGTTTTTGAAGGAAAAAGAATGACCTATTGGAAGAGATGCGGCATTGCGTTGCTTGCTTTCACCTTGAACGCTGCTTGCACCCTGGTTGGTCCGGCCACCTGGGCTCACGATGATGAGGATCACACTCATGAGACTCCGGTCAAGGTCCCTGCTGGGATCACGTATGCTCCCACGGCCGTACCAGATCGGATTGTCCTGACTTGGGCGGAGGATCCGACGACGACGCAGTCGGTTACCTGGCGAACCGACACGTCGGTTGAAACGGCGATTGTGGAATACGCAACGGCTGAGGACGGACCGCTGTTTGTGAATCACACGCAAGAAATGGCTGCGAAGTTCGAAACCCTGGAAACGGACTTGGGCGTCGCGAAATATCACAGCGTCACGCTGAGTGGTTTGGTTCCCAACACAAAGTACGTGTACCGTGTTGGCGATGGTGTCAACTGGAGCGAATGGGCTCACTTCATCACCGCCAGTGACCAAGCCGATCCGTTCAGTTTCGTCTATGTCGGCGACGCCCAAAACGATCTCAAGTCGCACTGGTCACGTCTGGTGCGTCAGGCTTACTCCGATGCACCACGTGCAGCTTTTCTGTTGCATGCGGGTGACTTGGTCAACCGAGCCGACAGCGACGCTGAATGGGGCGAATGGTTCTACGCTCAGGGGTTCATCCCCCGCAGCACACCGTGTGTGGCTGTTCCTGGCAACCACGAGCAGTCCAAGATCGCCAATGAAGAAACAGGCGAGGTGACTCGTCGTCTGACCAATCACTGGGAGCGAGTGTTTGAGTTCCCGAGCAACGGTCCGGAAAGCTCTCGCGAATCCGTGTACTGGATGGACTACCAAGGGGTGCGGTTCATCGGCCTGGATTCCAACAATGAGGTCGAAAGCCAAGCGGTCTGGTTGGAGAAGGTGTTGCAAGACAACCCGCAGAACTGGACCGTGATCACATTCCATCACCCTATCTATTCCTCCAAACGAGGCCGTGACAACAGTGAACTTCGGGGTCTCTGGCAACCAATTTTTGACAAGTACAAAGTTGACTTGGTTCTCAACGGCCACGACCACACCTACGCGCGAACGGGTTTGATGGCTCACGGCAGCGAGAAGAACGTGCCGTCTGGGATGCGTGCTCAAAGCGAGATTGCAGGAACCGTGTATGTCGTTTCCGTCAGCGGTCCGAAAATGTATGAACTCGGACGCGAACCTTACATGGAACGCGTTGCCGAAGACACGCAGCTCTATCAAATCATCACGGTCGACGGCGATGAACTTCGCTACGTGGCTCGCACTGCCGTTGGACGTCCTTATGATGGATTCACGTTGACGAAGCGGGATGGGAAACCGAACCAGTTAGTCGAAAACGTACCCGACACGCCCGAACGCGTGCGGCCGGAAGCCGATGTTGCGGAAGCGGAACCAGTCAAACGCGACGCCAGACAGGTCCCGGTCGTCACCTCGAGCCTGCGGTTGACCAACCCAGAAGCGAAGGATCAGGACGATTTGTGTGTTTGGAGAGACAAGCAGTCTCCTGATCGCAGCGTGATCATTGCCTCCGACAAGTCGGCCAACCGTCTGTTTGTTTACGACCTGGAGGGAAACCTGACGCAATCGATCGAGGTGTCCAAACCGGGGAACATCGATTTGCGATATGACGTCCCCTTCCAAGGCGAGCAAATTGACTTGGTGGCCGTCAACCAACGCGAAGACGGTTTCAAACTTCGCCTCTACCGCGTCGATCGCGAGACACGAGAATTAAATTCGATCGACCATGGTGGCATCGCAACAGGCCCCAACTACGGTGGTTGCCTCTACCGTTCTGCGGTCGATGACCGTCTCTACTTCTTCACAACTTCGAAAGAAAGTGGTTGTGAACAGATTGAACTCAGTGAAACCGTGAACGGTTTTTATACCGGTAAAAAGGTCCGTCACTTGGATGTCGGCATGTCGGAAGGAGCCGTCGCTGATGACCAGCTGGGCTTGGTCTATGTCGCCACCGAAACGGAAGGGGTCTGGCGATTTGAGGCAGAGCCGACGGGCCAGCCAAAGGGCACGTTGATTCTGCAGGTCGGTGACAACGGAATTCAAGGCGATTTGGAAGGTCTGGCATTGAGCCACGACGACAATCAAATTCGCTATCTGACCGTTTCCGATCAAGGATCCAACACCTTCCACGTTCTTCCGATGGTGGGTGGCAGCAGCACGTATCGGTTCTCAATCGAGAATGCGGAACAGACCGATGGCATCGAGGTGGTCACCGATTCATTTGGCCCTCAGTTTCCTCAGGGCTTCTTCGCGTGTCATTCCAATCACGAAGAGAGTTGCCCGATCTTGATCACGCCGCTGCCTCGCATCATGAACGTGTTGGGAACACGCTGATCCGTCAGCAATGCAAACGCCATTCAGCAACGCGGATGTCGACGATGTCGCATCCGCGGATGGTCAAGCAAACATTTTTGAGGACTCGCTCAGCTCGCCGTTTCCTGCATGTCCGCTTCCACGACGTTCTCCGCGAAACTTTGATAGGCTTCACCGATTTGCTGGGCCATTGGATCGGGCCAAGCGTGGAAGCGTCCTTCGGAAAGGGCATCAAAAATGGCGGTCGCGACCAACGTTGGCGAAGCCGCGTTCTCAAAGCCAGCTCCGTGGCTCATCTCCGTTTCGATTGGCCCTGGATGGACACTGACCACCTGTGTTCCCTGGTCGCGAAGGGAATCACGCAGGGCCTGGGTGATTGTGTAGCTTGCGGATTTCGACGCACAGTACGTCGCGAGATCGGCAAACGTCTTCACCGACGCAACGCTGTTGAGCTGAACCAGTGCGCCACCCCCGTTGGCTTTCAACACCGGAGCGAACGCTTGAGCGACTCGCATCAACCCGTAAACGTTCACGTTCATCTCGTACTGCAACGCCTCGATGCTGTTCTCTGAAAGTGCGTTCTCGACTTTCAGAACGCCCGCATTGTTGACGACCACTTGCACGTCCTGGGCGGTTGCAGCCGCCGAAATGATGGAGGCTGGATCTTCTAGGTCCAAGTGAACGGGGACCACGCGGTCACCATATTCTTCGACCAACGGGGCTGCGGAATCAGTGTTTCGCACCGCCGCGTACACTTTTGCAGCGCCGCGTCGCAGAGCTTCCTGCAGGATTGCTTTTCCGATTCCACGATTGGCTCCGGTGACCAAAACGATCTTGCCGCTTGTATCCAATGTCATCCGTCGGTCCTTTGAGTAAGGGGCAGTGTTTGAGGGGCAGTTTTGTAAGAGTCCGGGTCTGATTCGTGACGAACGCAGACCAGCAGTTCAACCGATTCAAATGCGTGGTCACGCCGATTCGGAGTCACTCTTCCAGGCATTTTTCGCGAACGCTTTGTCGACCGGGGTTTGTGCGACGTGATTGGTGTAATTGGAAAGCACCTTGTACGCGGTTCCAACGATGACGTCGAAAACCGTTTGCTTCGTGTATCCTGCCGCGAGGAAATCCGCGATATCCGTGTCCTCCACCCACCCTCGTTGAAGGTTCACCTTCTCGGCGAACACACGCAGGGTTTCCAGCTTGGGATCCGCAATTGGAGTTCCGTTCCGAAGCGATTCGATCACGTCCTCAGCGACTTTGTGCGACTGCATGATCGACGTATGAGCGGCCATGCAGTACGTGCAACCGTTCAATCGATTGTTGGTCATCGCGATGATTTGCTGTTCTGTCGCGGTCAGGTTGGTTTTGTTGTCAAAAATGTCGGCGACCGTTCGGTAGGCTTCCAACAAGGCTGGTGACTCTGCCATGACCGCGTGCAAGTTGGGAACGAAACCATACGTCTTCTGGCTGCTTTCCAATTGCGGTTGACTGTTTTCGGGGGAGGTTTCCAGAGTATGGACGGTGAAATCGGTCATCGGGTTTTCCATTGTCTTGAACGACTGGTGCAAACCAATCAAGAGAAGTCCAGGAGCCAGGCTCCCGGGGCGTGCAAACGTGATCGTTGCGGTTTCCAATGAATGCCCGTTTTCCGCGTCACACCGCCATCCCAAGGCGAAGCACGCAGCCCTGGCGAGAGGTGCCTGGGCTTTCGGTGCATCGCCTCAGCGAGCGAATGATCCAGCGGCGGACGTTGGGGAACCTTGCCAAATCTCACCAGCTTGGATTGTTGGAGGATTGCAAGGGATCTGGGGCAGAATTTTCCTGCGCCCGAGTTGTTTCAACCGTAGGATGCGGGGAATCATGCACGCCATCCACTTTGCCAAGCATCACCAATGACCACCATCCTCGTCGGATGCCAACTGAACTACGTTGTGAAGTCACCTTCGATCTTCCTGCTGAACTGCGCCGTTTCACAAAACTCGCATCAACAGGTCCGAGCCGAGTCGTTGGAAATCCTGCCTTTCCAGCCAGTGGAAGAATGCGAAGTCGGACCGTTGGGCAACCGCGTCGTTCGCCTGAACGCACCTCCGGGTGATTTGCAAATCCGATATTCAGCCAGCGTGGACCTCCATTCAGAAACGGTCGACTCGAACAACGTGCTCGAATCGAGCTACGAGCACCTGCCGGGCGACATCCTCTCGTATCTCAATCCAAGCCGCTATTGTGAGTCCGACAAACTGTACCGCTTTGCCAACGGCGAGTTCGGACATTTGGTCCCGGGCTATTCACGAGTCACCGCGGTCTGCAACTGGACGTTCGAACATCTCGCCTATGTTCCCGGCAGCACGAATTCGTCCACCACTGCGTGCGACGTCCTGCTTCAACGGGCGGGCGTGTGTCGTGATTATGCCCATGTCGCGATCAGTCTCTGTCGAGCGTTGGGAATCCCGGCCCGCTACGTTTCGGGATACGCCGTCAATCTGTACCCACCCGACTTTCACGGGTTCATGGAAGCCTACCTCGACGGGCGGTGGTTCCTGTTCGATGCGACTCGTCTGGCGCCCATCGGTGGTTTCGTGCGGATCGGAACCGGCCGTGATGCGGCGGATGTCGCCTTCGCAACCATCCGTGGTGAGGTCGAGTGCAAAGAGATTGGAGTGTGGGCAACCGACACGAATCCCTTGGACGAACGCCTCAGTCCCGACGATGTTCAGACCGGGGTCAGTTCCGCCTGAACGCAGGCTTTCTGCCGCGTCACAATCGTTCGTGTTTGCGTTCAACGCAGTCCGTGGTAGCTTGCCCCTTTGGTCCGCGTGATTCCGCTTTCCTGAAACCTTGCCTTCGGGCTGGTTTGTGAAAGTTGCTTCTCTCAATCCGCGTCTTGACCTCGCCGGTCATCTTCCGTCGTGGCACAACGCATCGGGCCTGTTGCTCGCCCAAGGAGGCGAAAACGATGGACGGTTTCTCCAAAACACCTCGGTTTGTATTGAAGGCGGATGGTCTTCCAATTGGACCGAACACGGTCCCAGCCAATCAGGACGCTGAGACGCAAGTCGTCTTTGGGTTCTCAAGCAAGGAACACTACGACGCATTTCAAAAGGCGTGTTCCGACCCTGTGACTCCCTACCCGTTGGTGAAGGGATACTTGCAGAACCAAGTGGAAGAAGGCAGCGGGCGTCGACAACTGGTTATGCTTGATGCAGATTCCCCGACGCAGGAAGAATGCCTGGCAGCCACCTTCCAATCGATCCTGGCATCCATCCAAAGTAGCAGCGACACGGTGCCAGTCTCGCATCAACTGCACTTGGACCGTGAATCGCTTCTATACGACGTCCGCAGCGTTGAACCGCGTGCTTCCGCCCCGGCGAGTGGATGAACCGAATTCGGAAAGAACCCTCGCGGCATTCGCGGTTCCATCCATTTGGATCCATCGGGTGAATCCCGATGGACGCGAGCGGCGGGAGGTCGAGCGACTACCGCTCGTTTAAAACGCCACCTGCGGGCGTCACCGCGGGAACATGACCGCGAGCGGAACGATTCAGTGGAATCGAAATCACCAATCCAGCGGCGCGATCGTCGTTGTTGGACCTTCTGGATGCATGGCAACTCAGACAGGTGGCCGACAGCCGAATCTTGCCCGCAAACCGGTACATGTCGTCGTCAGCCGATTCATGCGTCTTCTTCCCCGAACGCAGCACACCGACGGCTTCCTTCTCGAATCTTGATTCCGGTTCGTTGTCGATGTTCATTGCCTTCAGGTCGACGGCAATCCAGCGGAGCTCAAGCCCGTAGGTTCGTTCCAATTCCGCGAACACGTCTTCGAGCGACCTCGAAGGGATGCTCAAACCTTCGTCTTCCCGAAAAAAGTCACGATGCATGACCTGCAATGAGCCATGCAGCGTTTCATGAAGAATCATGGCTCGCGCCCGCGCCTCGTCAACGGTCAGGACAGGGACTTCGTCGATGCTGCGACCGGTTCGATCCTGCCCTTGTGTCACCTCAGCGACAGTGGTGTCGGGCGCTGCCAGGGCTGCCGAAGTTACGGACTGAGCAAGTGCGTGCGTGGAAAGGCAGGCGACCAAAAGGAAGCTGATCCCGGAGAGTCGCAAGGGCATTCGTTTCATCCAATTCGTTTGGCAGGAAAGTCTCGCAAAGCCGCGATCGGTTTTGTCCGCGTCCAATTTGCAACCGTGTGCCTGCTCCTCCCGCCAGTCAGAGCGAAAGACAGCAGGCCGACGCACGACAGGAACATTCAGTCCCCGAGTCCCTATTGGATTGGCACCGTGTAACTGATTGCTCCGATTGGATCGCCCTTCGGAACGTCGGCGTAGTGCGCGTGGCACATGATGCACTTTTCCATCACCACGGGCACAGGTGTGAGGACTCGCAAGTAGGCCCCCTTTTCGTTTTGGACCACCAGTTCGTGATTCGCTTTGCCGCTTTTCAGAGCCGTGACACCCTTCTTTTCAAAGGCATCCCGCGCGACGTTTTCCGCTTCATAGGGATCTCCCGTCGCATCGATCAGCCGGACTTGGTCCTTGCCCGATTCCGAGATGTTCTTGAACAACAGCACGGCGGCACTGCCGGCGGCGAAATCGTCGTCGCCATGCACATACTTGTCGGTGATCAACACGATCGTTTGCTTGAAAATGTTGTCCAGCATTTTGACCTTTTGCCGCGTCCGTTCGATCGCGGCCTCGCTAGGAGCATCGCCAGCGTTTTCCGGTTGAGCGACGGCGTCGTCCGCAACGACAGCTTGGCTTTCCAAAACCGGCGAGCTCAACACCAAGCCAAGCACCCCTGCCAGCAACGAAAACTTAGTCAGACAGACATTCATTCCAATTTTCCCAATCAATGAATCTGAAACGTCGCTCACCAGCCGACGACGAACCGGTGGACACACACAAACCACGAGAACACTCATCAACCAACCCATCCAGGCACACTTGCCGAGGCGGGAGTCTTCTCGAACACAGAAACATGCACCGCTGGTGCATGTTTAGGGCAATTGCAATTCATTTGGATGGTTGTGTCAAGCAGATTCGTTGCCAGCCCTGGTCGTTCAAACGGAGAATCTTGAGAAGGCGATGGACGGCAACGCCCCCCAGAAGCGTCCTCCCTGGGCGACACGAGGAACCCTGCGTTGACGTGCAGGGGGTCTCCCTCAAACACCTGAGCAGCTGATTTCCCCGGTAAAACGGCGTCATTCATCGCTTTTCAAGGCCGCGTCAGGGCCGCTGGCACTTTGCTTGCATTCTTGTCTCTCAAACCAAGGATGATGCAATGACTTCTCTTCTAATGGGAACTTGGACCATGTTGATGAAAAACCCCCACCTCGAAACGGCGTTGGCACAAGAGCAGGAATCGCAAGAGGATCTTCGATTCACGAGCACGGCATTCTTCGGCCAAACCGTTCTGCTTCTGCTTTTCCTGGTCGCAATCCTACTGCGTTCCCTGAGTTCGTAACTGCCCATCGACTGCTTCTCGTGGGAGGCGTCTGCTCGTCAGATGCCTCCGATCACCGGACGCTTTCGGGATCGAGCCCCACCTGGATCGAGGCTTCGGAGGAGGTTGACTTCTGCGAAGCGGAACGCCTTCTCAAGACCGAGAAGTGTCAGGGCGTTGGGTTGGACTTTGGCAACGTCCAAAGTAGCAAACCGATCCCAACGATCGCACTGACCGCGGAGCCCAACAGGACGCCGGTTTTCGCGGTGTCCAGACCATCCGCTCCGAATGCCAAGCCGTCGATGAACAGCGCCATGGTGAATCCGATCCCTGCGAGAAAACTGCCGGAGACGAGCACGGGCCAGTTCAGTCCATTGGGCAACCGAGCCATTCCAGCGCGGATCACCAACCAACTGAACAAGACGATGCCGACCGGTTTGCCGACGACCAAGCCGATCACAACCGCGACGGCAACGGAATCGGTGACATTGGCAGGCTCAATCAGCACACCCGCATTCGCGAGCGCGAACACCGGCATGATGAGATAGGCCGACCAAGGGTGCAGCGTCATCTCGAGATATTCCAGGGGTGAAACCGTTTCCCGCGTCAGTTGCTGAACCTCTCGCACCACCTCCACTCGATGGGAGCGTTGGGCCCAATGCTGTGGTTGAAACTCGTTTTCCTTTTCGTGCAAATATTCGCGAAAACGTTCGGGAACGAGTGTTGGCGTAGCCGGAGTCATCAATCCCAGAATCACACCAATCAAAGTCGCATGCACCCCGGATTCATGCAGTGCGATCCAGGCGAGGATTCCCACTGCGACATAGGGTGGAAAACGACGCACGCCCACTCTCGCGAGGAAGTGAACGAGAGCAATGGCGCAGGCGGCCAAGATCAAGAAACGCCAATCAAGTGATTCGGTGTATCCAATCGCGATCACCAAGATCGCACCAATGTCATCGACAATCGCCAGTGACAGCAGCAAGACGCGAAGACTGTGGGGAACACGTGACCCCAGAATCGCGAGGCAACCAACGACGAACGCGATATCGGTCGCCATTGGAATTCCCCAACCCTGCATTCCAGGTTGTCCGTATTGCATCGACAGATACAACCCGGCGGGAACAATCATGCCCCCGATGGCCGCAGCAATCGGCAAGGTGGCCTGCCTGATATCTGAAAGCGTGCCGTGCGCCAATTCACGCTTGACCTCCAACCCAATCACGAAGAAGAAGATCGCCATCAATCCATCATTGATCACATGATGAAGCGAGTGGCTGAACACCACGCCTCCCACGGCAAGCGTCAGCTCCGTTTGCCAGATCGCAAGGTAGGCGTCCGCCCATCGCGAATTGGCAGCCGCGAGAGCAACCGCGGTGCAAAGAACCAGCACGACGCCGCTGGTAGCTTCAATGTGGAGGAAACGAGCAAACGGACGAAGCCATCTGTCGATGGGTTGAATCGGCAGCGGGAGTCGGGGTTCAAGATGGTTCATAAAGGCTGTGGTCGTTGTCTCTCGTTCGAGTCATAAAAAAGGTCAGGGAAGCAGCGATGGCACCACCATGGAGGTCGTGAATGCACTGGGCGAAACAATCAAGTAAACCATCGCGACGAGAGCTGGAACGAGAAGCACGAGCAGCATGCTGCACACCACTCCGAGCACGTATCTCCTCTCATCCGCTTCCGTCACTTTCCGAGGATTCACCCTACGGGACGGCGACTTGGAACTCAACTCCTCTCGCTCGGATTTGCGAGTGCCTGTCTTGAGTCGGGATGCCACATCCATCCGTTTGAAAGCGGCTGGGGTGATGAGCTCTTCCAACATGGTTTCGTCCTCCAACAGCGGAACTCGAAGCGTGAATGCAAAAGCAGTGCAGGTGCGGTGCCGATGTTCCTTTTGTTTTTCGGGGGTGTCGAACCCTTTCGTTGCCAGTCGCGTCCCTGTTGTGATCCGTTTGCTGGCGACACCCTCCATTTCGCCCCCTTTGGTTGGGGCAAAGATTGCAAAGATGAAGAGGACGCCTGGTTTCAGATTCAATCTGGCGTCAGCGCGGGTTGCAGGGGCGCCAACGCAGGTTGACGGTCGCTGTGTTTGGATTCTTTGTGATGTGTTTCAGCGCGTCCTGGTCGACGCGTTGGCAACCGCCGAGCCCCCTCGTTCCAGTAAGATGGCAGGATGACGTTCCAACGCAATCAGCCAACCGATTCCCTGCCAAGTCTGGGCCAGCCAATCCCACCGGAGTTCTTTCGTGCGATCGCTGAGAGCACGGTCGATTGGGAGAGTTGGCTGTCGTCAACCGGCCAGATTCTGTGGGTCAATCGGGCGGTGCAACGATACACCGGCTACACGCCGGAAGAATGTCTGAGGATGAGCGATTACCCGCTGCCGTTGATCGTGCCGGAAGACCGTGAACGGATGTCGCTTCAATGGCAGGAGGCTGCCCAAGGCTCGACCGGGAACAACATCGAATTTCGGGTTTTGCACAAGGATGGGGCGACGCTCTGGATGGCGGTTTCCTGGCAGCCCATGATCAATCGCGACGGTGCCTCGCTCGGATTTCGAGCCAGTGTTCGTGATGTCACCGAACGACGGCGAATGAGAGAGCAACTTCGCTTGCAGAACGAGCGATTGGAACAAATCGTCGAAGCCCGAACGGCCAAAATCGCTCAGCTCGAACAACATCGTTTGAACATGGAAAAGCTGGCCGCATTAGGGGAATTGGCTGCTGGCGTCGCTCACGAAATCAACAACCCTCTGGCCGGGATTCGCAACGCGTTTGCTCTGCTGAAACGCCACCTTCCTCGCCGAGTCAAGCACTACGACAAACTCGATTTGATCGACAAAGAAATCGAGAGGATTCGAGGGATCACACATCAGATGTTTCAGTTGTATTGTCCCACGCAGCAGAAAGCGGTCGTCTTCAACATTCATCGCTGTCTTGAGGACTTGCTCTCGCTTTCGTTGCCGATGTCTCGGAAGTACAACGTCGCGGTGGTGCTGGACTGCAATCGGTTGGAACCGACCGAGACTCTCGGCCCCGATCTCGTCCAACTTCGAGAGGGTGAACTGAAGCAGATCTTGCTGAACCTGATCCACAATGCGATCCAAGCGTCTGCTCCCGGACAGACGGTTCGCGTGGAGGTGTTTCAGATCGATGAACGTCTGGTTGTCAAAGTCATTGACAAGGGCTCCGGCATTGACGCTGATATCATCGACTCGATCTTTGATCCGTTCTTCAGCACCAAGACAACCACGGTGGGACAAGGCATGGGGCTGGGCCTGTCCGTTACCCGAGGACTGGTCGAAGCGATGCAAGGCACAATCGAAGTGACCAGTCATTCGGGAGAAGGCACCCAGTTTTGCGTCATGTTGCCACGTTGCCTGCACACGGAGGTTGAAGAGAATTGAACGTCGAATCCACCCAACGCATTTTGATTGCGGACGATGAACCGCTGTACCGAGAAACCACCGCTGAATTCTTGCGAGAAGAGGGGTACGAATGCGTGTGTGTCGAAGACGCCAGCGATGCAATCTCGGTCTTGAACGAACATGACTTCGATCTCATTCTCTCGGACTTGAACATGCCCGGGAATCTCAAGCTGGAACTCTTGAAGGAAGGTCGTACCAAACACAAGCATGTTCCGCTGATTGTGGTCACTGGGGCACCGTCATTGCCCTCCGCCATTGAAAGCGTGCGACTCGGTGTCACCGACTACTTGCTCAAACCCGTCAAACTGGAGGAGTTGCTCACCGCAGTCCAGCGGGCCCTGTCGCATGCAGGACAGAGCAAAGCGGTTCCGCCCGCCAGTTCCGCGCCCACCTTGAAACGGGCGGCGAATCCCAAACCCGCATCCACGACGACGCCAGCCCATGGCATCATCGGTGCCAGCCCGCAAATGCGAGAGGTCCTGGAGATTGTCGAGCGGGTGGCTCCCAGCGACACCAACGTCCTGATCACCGGCGAGAGTGGGACCGGCAAAGAAGTCATCGCCAATGCAATTCATCATCAAAGCCACCGCCGTGAGAAGGCGATGCAGGTCATCGATTGCACATCGATTCCTGAGTCGCTGTTCGAGTCCGCTCTGTTTGGTCACATCAAAGGCTCGTTCACTGGTGCTGTGCAGGACCAAGCCGGACTGCTGCGAGCCTGTGACGGGGGGACCGCCTTCATCGATGAACTGGGTGAATTGCCACTGTCTTCGCAAGCGAAACTGCTGCGAGTGATTCAAGAGCAGACCTTCACGCCCGTTGGCGACAGTCAATCCATCCGGGTCGACACGCGATTTGTTTGCGCAACCAACCGAGATCTGCAAGACGAGGTCAAAGCGGAACGCTTTCGTCATGATCTGTATTATCGTTTGGCGGTGGTCCATATCGAGCTTCCGCCTCTTCGCCAGCGTGGGGAGGATGTGATCTTGCTCGCCGAAGCCTTTCTGAAAAAGCACTTCCCCGCCGGTCAGTTCCAGCATTCATTCGCCCCCGAGACTCTGGAGTGTTTTCGCAGGTATCAGTGGCCAGGAAACATCCGGGAACTCCGGAACGTCTTGGAACGATCGGTCGCACTGGCGACCGGCCCAGTGATCGAACCCAGCGATCTTCCACAACCCGTCCGCGAAGCGATCAACGATCCACTGCCGGGGATCCAGGATCTCACGGAAGTCTCCCGCGACGAGGCCCTCGACACCGCCGATCGAACTTACCTGATCAAAATCTTGGACAAACACCACGGCGTCATTGCGAGTGCCGCTCGCCAAGCGGGATTGTCTCGGCAAGGCATGAACAAATTGCTGAAACGCCACCACATCGACGCCAATGATTACCGGCGATGAATCGCAACAAGACGCCCCTGCATGGCAGTCTTTCTTCGGCGATCAATCTGGTAGTCGATGCCGACTGACCTCTGGTTGGTCCGTCAGTTCAAGTGAGCGATCCTCCTTCTCTCGCAAGGACACTTTGTGCTGCAAGATTTCTTCCGGGGCCCGGCCCCCTGGGTTCGCAATTCCAAGTTCACGGACCAAATGGATCAAGTCGTCCTCGCTGACATCCACAAACGAATCCAGCGAACGGATTGCATTCAAAACGTCATCGTGGGATGGCTGATTCGAGCGATGCTCGATCTCCTCCACCATGGCCCCCACAGGAAACAGACCAGCAGGATAGCGTCGCCATGGAAAGGGTGCGTTGATGAGCACGGCGAGCGTCAGCATCAACCCGACATTGATCAGAATCGGACACAGGACATACAGGTATCCCAGTTCATGAATCGCTTCGCCTCCCATCACGGCAGTGAAAGCCGTCGCTCCGCCCGGCGGATGAATGCAGCCCAACTGGTACATCACCCCGATTGAGATCCCAACGGCGAGCGCAGTTGCCATCGCGGGGTTGCTGATCCACTGGCAACAGGTCACTCCGACGCAAGCTGAAATGGAATGCCCGGCAATCAAGGGCCAGGGTTGCGAAAGCGGACCATGTGGAACGGCATACAGCAGCACGGCGCTGGCTCCCATCGACGCGATCACGCCAACGGCGGCCAACGATGGGAGGAACAGATTGGTCAAGTAAAACACACAGTAGATGGCGCAGCCGGACCCGAGTGCGGAAATCAGCTTTTCTTGCCAGCTGACCTGCACCAGTTCGACGCCCAACCATTTGCTTCCGAGCATGTCGAATTCACGTTGGATCGCGTAGCAATCAAACGCAGTGCCACGCCATGTCCGCTCATGGTGGGTCGCTGTTCTGATTGGGCAGACAGAGTAGGCGAAATGCATGAGGCGTCAAGACGAGCCTTCTCGGATGTCGCCGTCGCTGCTGCACGGTGACTCGCAACAATGCCAGCGACGCCGCTGTTAGAATTGGTTCGGCTCGGACGCATGCCAACCACGTGTGTAGCGAGCGGCCAACGAGCAACAAGATCGTTCTTCTTCGACTCGATTGACTGCACCAATGAACACGCTCTCAACCACCGGCAAGCTTCCCCAAGACAATCGGCGATTAGGGATTATCGAATTGATGGTGATCACGGCCGGGATCGCAATCGCATTTGCGATCCAACGGGGGCTGTCGGTCATTCGCCATCTACCGGATTGGCCTTGGCGATCTGGAACGGTGCAGAGTTTCCAGGCAATGGATCTGCTAGTTGCCAGTGTCTACGGATTGAGTCTGGCCGTGTTCTTCTTGGCAGTTCGATCCCCACCATTCTGGACCAGCCCAGGCAAAACGCTTGCGTTGCTGTTCGCGAACATGTGTGTCTTGGATTGGACACTTGACTTCTTCGCCTCCAGCACCGTTGCCCTGCGTTTTTGGGGCGACCCGCAGGCCGGAAACTCGACCACCGCTGGCTATGTCCTGGGTATCTGGTACGAACAGTTCTCAGCACGCTTGGGATACATCCTTGGGTTGCCTGTCCTCATTCTTGCGATTTTCAAATCCAAGCCGCAGCACTTCACGTGGCGTTTGGCGTGGGGCGGATTCCTGTTCTTTGACCTGGCAATCCTCGCCCTGTTGCATGTGAAGTTTTTTGGGGGCCTACCGTCAAGCCTGCTGAATTGGTACTTCCCGATCACACTGGGGGTTCCTGTTGTGATGCTTGCAATTGCATTCGTTCGCGGACTCGCAAGGCGAGAACTCGATTGGTGGACCGTCCTGACTTGCCTGCCCGTCATGGCAATTTGGCTGATCGCAGTTGTGATGCAGGGAGTAGGAATCTGAAGCGTACGACCAACGCCCGGCAGCACTTCCAGTACGATGTTGGATGCCGTTTTGACCAATGCGAGGTCGAGCAACTCGATCGCGGCAACGAAATCCTTCACTAGAAAATCGAATGCGTTTGCTGCTTTGCTGTTGTCTTTTGCTGGTCTGCCTTCCGATCGTGGAGGGGCAAACTCCCGCGGATATTCTTGACCTTTCTCGCTGGCGGTTGACACTGCCGATCGGGACGCGGAAAGATGGACGGCCCGACGAGATCCGGCAACCCGAACTGAGCAACTTCTCGCATCCAGAGCACTTTCACGTCATCAATCCCAACGGAGTCGTGTTCCGTGCTCACTGTGGTGGCGTAACCACCAAGGGTTCCGGATTCCCGCGGTCTGAACTGCGTGAGATGTCACCGGATGGCACGGCGCGAGCAAACTGGAGCACGGATGACAGCACGACTCACACCCTGATCCTGAGCGTTGCGATCACTGCCACACCGCCCAAGAAGCGTCATGTTGTCTGCGCCCAGATCCACGACGCGGACGATGACCTGATGATGGTGCGCTTAGAGGGCGAAAAGCTATTTGTGGAACGCAACGACCTTGGCGACGTGATGCTGGACCGCCATTATCCACTGGGAACAGCATTCGACCTGAAGATTCAAGCCGGACAAGGTCACGTTCGAGTTTTCTACAATGGCGAGCCAAAGATGGACTGGGAAGTGTCTCGCGACGGGTGCTACTTCAAAGCTGGTTGCTACACGCAATCGAACTTGAAGAAGGGCGACGCAGCAGATTCCTTCGGTGAAGTTGTCATCGATCAGCTCCGTGTCGAGAACTGACCATCTCCATGCGTTGCAGTCGTCAAACTCAACGCTCCAGCTTCAATCGTTCTGTGGTCGTTAACTCAGGACCGCCGCCACGGTTGCCACTTCCGGAGGCAGTGAACAATGAATCACCGATCCGGACCAGCCCTGTTCCGTGTCTCCCTTGGTTCAGCGAAGGCCACACCGTCCATTCGTTCGTCGCGGGGTCAAAGACCTCAATCTCGTTGTGAGCTTGCTTCTGATCGCCACTCTCACCACCCCCAACGACCAACTCGCCCTCAATCGCGACGGCGCTATTGCCAGCACGCAAGGTTGGAAGATCAGGGCATTGCTCCGCCGGCAACCATTCACCGATCGCGAAATCGTAGACATCCACCTTGCGAATCGTTTGCGAGAACACAGCGTTGTTTCGTTTGGACGTCACTCGCCCACCCGCAGCGTACAGTCGATCGCCAATCACAGCCGCTTGAAAGTGATCACGTTCGTGGGGTGCATCCGGCATGATCTCCCACACGCCCGTTTGGGGGTCGTAGCGATCAAACCATGAACGACAACCATCGACGTGCCCGTTTGTGATCCCACCGATCAAGTAGATCCAACCCTCGTGATAGACCGCGCCCGCACCGCCACGACGACGTGACTCAGGGATCGAATGCACGAAGTCAAAACGATCTTCCTCGGGATAGTAGACCACCACTTTTTCGAGAGGCGTTTCCTTCGGATACGGACCCGTCATCGCTCCCATCAAGTAGATCGCATCCTCCACCACGACCCCTTGGAAGTGATGCAGTTCCATTGGCGTTTCGGACTTTGCTGTCCAGGCATTGGTCCGAGGATCGTAAACGTCGACCGGATTGATGCGGCGGCCACCAAGCAGATACAGCTTGTCTTGAAAACCAACCAAGGCCGCTTCATGGCGTGCCGTTGGGTGACCTTCCGTCGCAATCGTTTTCCAAACCTCCGGTCTGGGTTCAGGCGATTCAGCTTGAACCGGTGACAACGAGATTCCAAGAAGCAAAGCACAAAGGAGGAAACGCATCGTTGGGGGACCGATAGGCAGGAGGTGAGTCAGGGGAATCGCGACCTAGGACGCCCCTGTTGGATCGTCGTTCGATTCTGGGGGTGCGACGACGGAGAACACGTCGCCGCCCGTCAGTCGAGTTCGTAATGTTTGGCCTGGCTGAACGTCGCTCGGAGATCGGACGACTTGGCCCGATTCCGTTTGCGTGACGCTGTAACCACGCGACAGCACGGCCAGGGGTGATAGAGCGGACTGGGCTGCGGCGACCGTCGCGAGTTTGGACCGAGCCTGTTCCAAGCGACGCCAGATCGCAGACCGCCCACGTTCGTCCCAATCGTCCAGGTCGCGACTGCGATCGTGAACAAGCTCGAATGGGTTCTGAAACACCGGGCGAGATTCCCAGTTCTCCAAACGTTGCCGTTCTGACTGGACTCGGCGGAACAGATTGCGGGTCATCATCTCGCCGAGGGCATCCAACGCCGCAATCATGGACTCACGATCAGGCAGGACTCGAGACGCCGCGTCCGTGGGTGTCAAGGCACGCACGTCCGCCACCAAATCCGCCAGCGTCACGTCGATTTCGTGTCCCACTGCCGACACGGTCGGAATCCTTGACGCAGCGATCGCCCGCACCAGTTTCTCGTCATTGAAGGACCAGAGATCTTCCAGCGATCCACCGCCTCGCGAAACGATCAACACATCGGGCTGAGGTCGCATCCGGTGAGCCGCTCGCATCCCATCGATCAGCGATTCGACACTGCCGGGACCTTGGACGCTGGCCGGAATCAAGACGATTTCGATGCCGGCGTGACGTTGCGCTGCGGCCTGCAAAAAGTCTTGGATCGCAGCCCCCGTGGGACTGGTCACAATCGCGACCCGCCGAGGCACACGCGGCAGCAAACGTTTGCGTTCCGGTTCGAACAAACCTTCTGCTTGCAGTTTTGCTTGCAACTGTGCAAAGGCGAGCTGCAGAGCCCCCATGCCTTGCGGTTGGCACTTGCGAACGACCAACTGATAGGAACCCCGCGCGGCGTAGACCTCCACGTCGCCCAGGCAAAGAACGCTTTGCCCGTCGTCCAGTTCAAACGGCAAACGCTCAGCAACGCTTCGCCACATCACGCCACGAATTTGCGCACGATCGTCTTTGAGTGTGAAGTACAGGTGCCCGCTTCGCGGCCGAGCGATGTCGGTGATTTCACCCGCAACCCAAACCGAGGGGAATCCGGACTCAACCGTCGATTTGATCTGTCGAGTCAGCTCACTGATCGAGATCGCATCTTCGCTGGTCGAGGTTTGCCGCGTCTTCTTGGCGACTTTGCGTTTCGGGGGCGTCGCCTTGGTCGCCTTGGTCGGTTTGTCATCGCTGGAATCAAACAGCGAGAACTGCGTGGGGTCGCTCATGTCTCCGATCGACTCGCGCGTGAACGACGACGACGTCCGGTTTTCGCGAAACGATCTCGCACGTCCGAAACCGCTTGCAAAAACACGTCGACTTCATCCATCGTGTTGTAGAAATAGCAACTCGCTCGCGAGGTCGCGGAAACGCCAATCGCATTGTGCAGCGGCATCGTGCAATGATGCCCCGCGCGAACGGCGACACCTTGACCATCGAGAAACTGCGAGACGTCGTGTGCGTGAACACCTTCAACCACGAAGCTATTGATCCCGCCTTTGTGCTCCGGGGTGGGCCCAATCACACGGACGCCAGCGATCTCACGCAGTCCCGCGTCGGCACGTGAGCCAAGCTGACGTTCATGAGCATGAATGTTGTCCATGCCGATTTCGGTCAAGTACTTCAGGGCCGCTTCCAGTCCGATCGCTTCGACAATCGGCGGTGTGCCGGCTTCGAATTTTTCGGGCAAGGAATGGGACGTGAACCCATCGGTCGTCACCGTGTCGATCATTCCACCACCGCCCAAAAACGGAGGCATCGAATCCAGTAAACTTTCGCGTCCCCAAAGCACACCAATTCCCGTCGGACCACAAACCTTGTGGCCGCTGAAGACGACAAAGTCGGCATTCCAGTCCTGCACGTCCAGCTGCCAGTGTGGAGCGGCTTGGGCCGCATCGATCAACACGGTCGCACCCGCCTCATGAGCCAGCTGTGTCCAACGCTTGACCGGGTACTCCGTGCCCAGCGTGTTGCTGGCGGCGCCAAAGGCGAACAACTTGGGTTGGTGCGTCTGAATGGCGGAGGCAACCGCCTCGTCATCGATCAAAAAGTCGTCGTTGATGGCGATAAACTCCACCCGGCAGCCCACGCGTTCGGCCAACTGATGCCAAGGAACAATGTTGGCATGATGCTCGCTGATCAACAACAAGATCACGTCGCCCGACGAAAGATGCTGGTCGCCCCAGGATCTCGCCACCGTGTTGATGGCCGCGGTGGTTCCTGCGGCAAAGATGACCTCGTTGGTCGTCGAAGCATTCATGAACGAAGCCACGGTCGCTCGCGCACTCTCGTAGGCCCCCGTCGACGCTTCGCTCAGCGTGTGAATTCCACGGTGAACGTTGCTGTAGTATTCCTGATAGCAACGGCTCATCGCGTCGATGACCGCATTGGGACGCTGCGTGCTGGCCGCGTTGTCGAAATACACCAGCGGTCGACCACTGGCCGATTGAGTGTTCAAGATCGGGAAGTCGTCGCGAATTTTTGCGACGTCCAACGGCAAGGTGGATGCGTTCACGCTCACTGCTCTTCCCCGAGCGATGGGCCGCCCGGTGCCGACGAATCACCGTCTTCGTTGACGGGGGAATGCAACGCTGATTGCAGAATCTTCCACGACAACAGGCAGCATTTTTGGCGGTTGGGGGTCAGCTTGGGACCGAACAACTCCAGCATTTCTTCCGCCGTGAAAGCTTTCACTTCGTCGATCGTTTTGCCTTCCATCAGCTCGATCAGCATCGATGCAGAGGCCTGGCTGATCACACAGCCTTCGCCTTCAAACCAAGCCTCCGCAACCTTCCCGGAATCATCCAGTCGCAGCGTGATGACGATCCGATCACCGCACAACGGGTTCTTCCCCTCGTCCATGTGGCTGGCGGAATCCAGCGTCCCGCGGTGGTATGGATCTTCGTAGTGATCCAGCACGTGCTCTTCGTAAATGTCCTGCTCGTTCGGCATGTTCGAATGGTATGGCGTGTGTGTTCGGTCGGTGGAGTCGCGTCAAGGATTGGCGACGGTGCAACCTCCGTGCAGCGAGTCTGATTCCACTCGTCGCCTATTTAACTCTATGCGAGTTGTCAAAAAAGGGAAGCGGGGCTTTCGGCGGAACACACCTCTCCATTGCTCGCTGTCACCGCCCAGCCGGACTCAACGGCCTGCGAAAGCATGGCGAACACCTTTTCGAGGTTCGCCCATTGTTCGTTTTCCTCGATTTCCCAGCTGTGCCCCCACAGATGGAAGACGCCCCCCGTTTGTGCTGCCCGAGTCAGCATCAGCTCGGCCAATCCCACCCAATCGGTTTTCCCCGCCATCGTCCAAGCGCAGTGGAGCGGGCTCCAGGAAGCTCGTTTGATCGCGTTGCGAACGTAGACCGAACGCGGGTGGGGATGAGCCTGCACGGAGGTCGGCATGGACGACAACTCCCAGCCCTTGTCGCCACGAACGTAATCACCACGAACGCGACGTTTGGGCGGATCAATTCTCAGCAACTCCACCGTCCGATAGCCGATGAAACCATGCCGCGCGATCGCGTTGACGTGCTCCCGTTGGTACTTTCCCAGCGGTGGGCAAAACATCGCACACGGTTCCCCGGTCACGTCCGCGACCCAAGCCCCGCTGTCATGAATCTGACGCTCCGCCTCCACATCTGGCAACGTCGTCAACGCCAAGTGCTCCATCGTGTGAGCACCGATCTCAAACCGCTGGCTCAACTCACGGATTTTCTCTTCGGGCAACGTTTCGAGCTGTGAATGGCGAGGGATGTAGAACGTGGCCGCCAATCCATAGCGGTCCAGTAACTCAGCCAAGCGTTGATCCTGAGGATGCCCGTCGTCCCAGCTGGTCGTGACCACGCATCGGTTCGTCATGAGCCTGTTCGGGGTGCGAGATATGTTCGGGGGAATCGGTTTCGTTTTGTGTCAGCGTGGCCGCCGAACCATGCGGCTCGTTCGCTGCGTTGGGCGAGTGCTGCGAATCAATTCGCAAATCCGGATCGCCCATGCGGCCCACTTCGTTTCGTCCGCGAGCTTTCAAAGCGGCTTGATAGATCGCAATCAGTTGATCGTGGTTGATCGCCGCGGTGTACTTGGATTCGTACTCCCGACGAGCCATTTCACGCATCGCAATGGTTTGCTCCGCGTTCTGAACAAAACCGTCCACCACCGAGGCCAATTCCTCCGCGTCGCCGCTGCGAAACAAGGCCCCCACGGATGGGTGTACCAGCTCAGCTTGACCACCTTGGTTCGCGCACACAACCGGTGTTCCGCACGCAAACGCTTCGACGACCACCCGGCCAAATGATTCAGCACAGTGAGACGGCAAAATCAACATCGCCGCGTCTGCCATTGTCTGGTAGACAGCCGCCTGGTCCAAACGCCCCAAGTACTCCACGTTTTCCTGCGGTTGATCGAGCAAATGCCTGAGCGGACCATCCCCGATCACCTTCAGTGGGATGGGCTGGGTCAGCAGGTTCCATGCGTCCAGCAGAACTTTCAAGCCCTTTTCTTCACTCAAACGCCCCACGAACAGCGCGTAACCACCATCGCCTTGCCCGAGCGGGAGGTCCGATTCAACGAAGTGAGGTTTGACAGCGATCGGAGGCATCGGATGCCCCGATTCCTCGTAACGAGTTTTGACGAACTGGGTCGGAGCGATCGCGACATTGAGATAACGCTGGTACGTCTTGCTGGTTCGGTGCAACCAATTCGTCACCGCGACAACGCCCGACGCCAATCGGCTGTCGTGGAAACAAGCGTGACGAATCGCAGGGGTCGCAAAACGAGCGGCCACACAATCGGTGCAAGGTTGACCGTCGCGAAAACAGACCGCTTTGGGGCACAGTATTCGCGAATTGTGCAGCGTCAATACGGTCGCGGCTCCCGCCTCATGAGCCGCCTTGATCGCAGCCGGCGAGATCGCTGGGAAGGTGTTGTGGAAATGAACCACGTCGATCTGGTTCTGCTTCACCGCCGCTTGGATTTCCCGCGCGAGGCCCGAATTCCAAACCGTCATCCGAGCGTTCGTGATCGCTCCGGCACCCGACATCGAATCATTCATCCGCGTGAACCGCGTGACCTCGTGCCCAAACGATTCCAACAATTGTGTTTCAGCATCGAATACGACATCCTCACCGCCACGAAGGCGGTAATAGCTGTGAACGGCAAGGATTCGCATGGCGATGATGGGCGCCGTGGGTCAGCGAGGAGATGAAGGTAAACGAGTGAAGATTTCGCGATTCAGAGGAAACATTCGTTTAGCGAGGAACGGTCGTCAACCCGCCATTTTCTTCTGTTTCGGCCACAGGTTCCGATTCTGGCGGTTTGTTGAACCCGCGAACGCTGTCCGTTCCGCGGTAACGCCCGTGCCCGGCATCGCTTCGGCGACGCGTGGGAGGTTGGCGATTGGAGTCCATTTCCGCCGCATGAGGCGTCGCCAACAATCCGCGAATCAAGGCTTGGACTATCCCAAATCCGACCGCCAGCATTGCCGCCAACACCAGCAGGATCGACCGCTTCGGTTTGACCTTCTTCAGTCCCAACGAGGGTTCTTGGACGACCGCGATTTCACTGACGGCACCCGATGACAGACGATCGATCAACCGCGCGTTGTCGCGATTCTCAGCTGTCCGCATGTACTCGGCTTCCGCCAAATCCGTTTCCCAGCTGAGCTCCGCCAATTGCACCTCGTCACGGTTCAATTGCGTCAGTTCGTCCTTCAGCGATTCCGCTTGCGACTTCAGGTTCTCATGCTTGGATTCCAAACCCGACAGCCGAGTCTCGGTTTGCTGAAGCGACATCACCAACGCTTGCCGAACCGGATTGGTCGACTCGGTGGTCTGAGGTCGCTCGCCTTGCTCGGATCGCGAGATCTCGGTTGCCGCTGCCAATTGTTCTCGCAACACCTTCAACTTGGGGTGATCGTCACTCAGTTTCAGAGACTGTTCCTTGTAACGGACTTCCAATTCGTACAACGCCTGACGCATCGAGTCGCCAGTCGCTTTGGGAATCCCTCGAATCGTTTGCGTTTGCAACGTTTCCGGTTGATCACCGACCTGTTCGATCAATCGAGCTCGCTCCGAAACCGCGGACGCCAGTTCATACTCCACGTCCACCAAATTGCTTTCGACCTGGCTGATCAGTGAACGCAACGCCGACTGAGCCGAGCCGATGTCGATGATGCCGCGTTCGGTTTTGGCGACTCGAAGCTTCTCTTTTGCTTCCACCGCTCGTTTGTACGACAACTCGGATTGCTCTTCGAAGAACTCAGACGCCCCGAGTGAACTGTGGGCCATCGCATGGTGCTGGCGATAAATCTGAACCAACGCGTTGAGCAAATCGCGCGACAAGAAGGGGTCCTCCGTCCGAACCTCCAAATCGATTGTGTAGGCATCCTTTGCCATGAACAAATTCATCGATTCTTGAAACGCATTGATCGCCATCTCTTCGGCGAGCTGAGCTTCCACTTCTTCCGCCGACAGATCGCCCATGGGTTTCGGGGTCCCGCCTGGCAATATCGAACTGATCTTCTGCATCGTTTTGGAGAGCACGCTGCGCGGTTCCAAGATCCTCTCCACGCCAACCTCTCGGACCACTTTTTGAGCGATCGCTCGTGACTGCAACATCTCGCGGACGCTGTTGACCTGGGAGGCCCGGCTGTCTTGCAGCGAAACGGTTGGCGAAAGCGTCGCCGTGGGATCCATCGAGACGGCCCCCCGCCCCAAACGAATCAACAATTGCCCGTACGAATCAAACTGAGCCGGGATCAAGAAGACACCGAAGGCCAGCACCGGTAGCAACACGATCGTCCACAGCACTGCCGAGAATCGGTGGCGAGCAACCGCCCGCCAGAGGTCATTCAGACGCAAGGGGCGAAAATGATCGGCTTCGGCAAAGGAGCGTTCATTCATGTTGCGAAAGGCAGCAAGAGACGGAAACGATGGCAATGAGTGGAGCGACGTGAACCGGACTCGGCACCGCCGCTGTCCAGTAAAAACGGATTCCGACCCCAGGATCCGCCCGCCTCAGTCTAATCCGATGTCAGCCGAACGAGAGGGGCAAGCTTGCCAGACACGCATTTTTGCGGCATCAAAACGCTCGCAGGGATCATTCGCCGCCCCTCCGACGTCGTCAACGGCACCGCAACGCCGTGGATCGATCCTCAACGGACTCGCAAACCTCGCGAGTTTCCGTCGGCGCATAAAAAAACCGACAGGCTGGATCCATCGATCCGACCTGCCGGTCCAATTCAGTAACAGCCACTCGGCGGCAAGAGTGAAGCCGCTGGGAGAAACGCGTGAATCTCGACGTGCTACTGCACAAGTCTTTGTTGATCCAGGCGTGCCCGAAAAATGAACCCTCTGCCGGTGTTATGTGACTGCACCTAACAGACCTCAAAAGATCTGCTGCTTGCATTTTAGGCGTCGTCGCCGATGCAGCAAGGTTGATCGGCCAATTACTTGCCAGATCTGATCCAATTCTGCCAATTTGTGCGATTCACGCCAAACTGTCCCAGCCGATTTCCGCCCCCTGTGTGGTCGCGAGAAAACCACTGGTCGAATCAACGAATCAGCCAATCGCGGAAGCCTTCGACAAATTGGTCGCCACGTCCCATCACGCTTCGAACCAGCAACACCAGCATTGCGATCGCCACAAACAAAGCGCCCCAGCCACGCCTCGGCGATGGCGCTGCGATTCCGCGAACCTGAACTCGCAACTGTCCCAGCAAATGATTCCAAAACGACAGCGGCAACATCGGTTCAAATGCCAACACGCTGACGCAGTCCAACCCTTGGTGGCCTTCAATTCTCAGGTGCGCACCAAACTGTGGCAAATGAACCTGGGCCTTCCGTTCGTCTCCCGTCGCCGCAGAATCGATCGCTCGGGCGGCTCGCATCAAGGCGGGATACAGTTCCTCTGCCGTTCGTCCGTACACGACCAATCGAGGTTCTCGAGTCAGGACAATCAGTCCACATACCAACACGTACAGCAACAACAACGGCAACCACACGTACGGCCCCAGGAAAATCGCCGACGCCCCGGGAAAGAACAACTGCATCGGGCCGATCGCAATCATGCCTGCGACAGCAAATAAGACCGCCGCCATGTCTCGTCCGCCCGTCGTCACCAACACCCGTCCGCTCACGCGAATCAGCGACAAGAGCAACAGGTACCCGATCAAAGGCAAGAAGGAGACGGTCAGGACAAACGGGTCGATCACGAGGCTGGCTCCTCATTGGCTGCTTCGTCGGCAGGCTCACGACCGGTGTCCGCATTCGCTTCGTCGTTCCCTTCCTGTCTCGCCTCCGTCCGCTTTTTGGAGGCCTTGACCGCGTGCTTTTCAGGGACCGGGGTGCTGCTCACCAACGCCAAGATCGTTTGCCCCGCCACCGGAACAAGCGGCGCATCGACGGTATTGATATTCAAGCCGCCTTCCGCCGTGATCGCACACAGCACGGTGGTCACTTCACCATACGTCTCTTGAAAATCGGCAAAGGAGTACGACTCCGTCAGCTTTGTGGTCTTCAATGACGCTCCCGCCGCGTGCATTTCCGACAACCGCGTGAACGTCAGCCCCTCGCCAAACAGTTCCCGCCCCATCAAGTTCTTGGTCAACCCACGGCGCCCGGCTGTGTTCTTCGTCTTGAATGTCAATTGATACAAACGGGAGGACTCAAACATCGCGCGACATTCCCGCAGCGCCAATGAGTTGACTTCGTCGTTGGGCGTCATCGCCAACAGTCGGCCGATCCCGGAGAGATCCAGATCTTCGCGTGCGTGCTCGTTCAGAATATTGGCGCACTCTCCACGAAGCCCAGCGATTCGAGCCTGACTGATTTTGTTGTAGTTCGTGTCGACCAGCAACACAGGGATCCCTGCGGCGTTCAGCTCAGTCGCAAAATCTCGCACCCAAGCGTCCGCTCCGGCGATCAACACACCGCGACTGGTTTCCTCGGCCAATTTCAACAGCCGAGCCAACGGGGCCGCCGCAATTCCGTACACCGCGACGGTTCCGATGATGACCAAAAAGGTCACCGTCGCCAGTTGTTCCGAACCCGGGATATTCAGATCCGTCCGGCTTTCCATCGACAACGCAAACACACTGCTCACCGCCGCCGCGACAATCCCACGCGGTGCCAACCCCGCGATGAACGTCTGCTCGCGATAGTTCAGCGGGCTTCGCAACAGCGACAAGTAGACCGACAGCGGACGCACGATGAAAATCAACGCCAGAATCAAACCAATCCCTGGCATCCCAATCGTGGCCAAGTCCGTCAAATTGACTCGCGAACCAAGCACGATGAACAAGCAGCCAATCAGCAGCGTGCGCAGATTCTCTTTCAGCTCGATGATGTGTTCGACATCAAAGTGTTTTTGGTTGGTCAGCCAAATCCCCAACACGGTCACTGCGATCAGGCCTGATTCGTGGGCCATCAGGTTGCTCAGCGCGAACAGCAACAATGCCAGTGCCAATGCGGCGACACCGTGCAAATGATCGGGCACCCAGTAACGACGCAGTGCCTGTGTCAACAACGCTCCGCCCACGACGCCCAGCCCGACTCCAATCGCAGCGGTCAGGACCAGCGACTTCAACGCCCCCGACCAGTGCGGCGCCGACTGAGCCACCACCAATTCTTCGAACACCAGCACAGCCAACACCGCGCCGATGGGATCGATGACGATCCCTTCCCATTTCAGGGTCGATGCCACCCTCCGGCTCGGTTTGACTTGCCGTAGCAACGGCCCGATCACTGTCGGCCCGGTCACCACCAGGATCGCTCCCAGCAAAAAGCTCAGGGGCCAGACAAATCCGAGGATCCAGTGGATCGCCAAGGTGTTGCCAAAGAAAGCCAGGGCAGCACCAACCGTGCACAGCCTCAGCGAGGAAGACCCTGATTCACGAAGCTCGCTCAGCTTCAGCGTCAGTCCGCCTTCAAACATGATGACCGCCACCGACAGCGACACCAGCGGGAACAGAATGTTCGGGCCCGCGGACTCATCGCCGCCCGTCAGGTTGGCCAGCAACGCGTCGGGCTGGACAACAAAGTGCCCCAAACAGACCCCGAACAAAAGCAACAACAGAATGCTGGGTAGCTTCGTGCGCCACGCCAACCATTGAGCCGTCACCCCGAGCGCGGGCACGAGTGCGAGGTAAAGCAAAAAATCCATGAGGCGGATGCGTCGGCAAGGAAGAAAGTGATCGGAAACCGCTCACAGGATATCTGCCGGCACGAGCGCCGCACAGCACCAACGACCTCTCCGCGTCACTTGGAAATCAAACTTTCCGACATCTCAGTAGGTCGGGACCGTCACGATGGGCTGGTCCTGGAACAATTTGATCGAGGGCAAGATGATCCCCCGTTTCTTGGCTTCGTACATCAAAGCCCGCTCGAAAAACGGAAACGGGTAATGCGAATCACGCCGGATTGCATAGCGTTCAATGGCCACCACCAACCGCAAATCCAACTTGCGGTCATTCACTCGCTTGGTGATCTCCAGCAGATAGTCCTGCTGTGGCTGCGTCGTCGCGTGCAATCGGTTGACCAATCGCTCATACAACTTGGCCGTGGAATCGCCCTGCGTCCCCAATGGACTGCGGGTCGTGATCTGAGCCTGAGCCGACGGTGCATCCACCAATCCCAATCCCAGACAAACAAACAACGAAGCGATAAAAAAGCGGTGGTGTCGAGCCAACATAATGCGACCAAATTTCGCGGGAACACGTGCGAGAATCCTCGAACTGCACCGCTAGCAAAAACGTGCCTCGGAGATCAAGCCCGATCCGTTTCATCTTGAAAACGCGCGCGTTCTCGAGCCAAGGCGGTTCTCGATGCGGCCCCCATCCAGGTGCGCAGGGCAGGCTGACCCCACAGGTGGAACCAAAGCGTGCCACACATCAAAAACACCAGCACGTGAAGGCCAAACACAACCGGCTTGCTTGTCGGGATTGCCTCGAAGAACATCAGCGAAGCAAAACAGACGACCGCCGTCGCCGTGGACATCGAACTGGCCTGCCAAGAATTCTTCAACCCCAAGCGACGCTTGCAAGTTTCACACCGGCACCCCGGAAACCCCAGCCGCCATCGACTGACCGAATGACCGCAAACCGGGCACAAGGCCGATGCCGGTTTGGATGGCACCGTCGGTTCCGTTTCCGGGGAACGATACGGATTCATGGGCAGGGAATCCGTTCGGTGTTCGAGCTCCGCGGGTTGGAATTCAACGCCACGTTCGACTTCCCCAGCCGAACCATCCACTTCGCGTTGCCCAGGATCGCTACGCATTGTCTGGTGCGGTGTTGGCGATCGCATTCACCGCGGTTCCGTTGCAGCAAATCATCCGCATCGAATTGCCAACGGTCGAATAATCGAAGTGCATTCCAACCACGGCATTCGCCCCCAACTCCCGTGCTCTTTCAGCCATCTCGTACATGGCTCGATTGCGTCCACGAACGAGCAACGTCTCATACGAATCGGAGCGACCACCGACCATTTCGGTGATCGGACGTGGAGGAAGGGATTGGATGACATTTGGATTCGCGAGGGATCACTCTTCGCGGTCTGTGTTTTCGGATTTCTCGATGTTGGCAACTCCCGCACTTTGTGAACGGGCGGATTGAGCGTACCGTCGGGTATGAGTGTACAAACAAGAAAGAATCCCCGAAACGATCGTCGAGGGACGGAATGCGAGCGTTCAGTGAGAATTCCGGGGAGGGAAGTGCGTGGCGGTTCCGATGCTCCGCCCCCTTGCTCGCGTACGTCTGAACGACGTCGCTCGACCTCCGCCCGAAACTTCGGTTTGGGAAGTGGATGAGCGAAGTCAGAGTAGAACAGTTGTCCCCAACTGTTCCGTCGGGCAACCCTCAAACGCGAAGCCTCGTTTTTACCGTATCCATTTCGAACTGTTCGCATCACGCCGCTCGACAACGGCGGCCGACCACGCAAACATTTGAGGCTCATCCGACGGAAGGGTGCGCCCGAGGTTTTCAAGGCATGCACCGATGTCCGAATGTTCAATGATGGACGGCGTCCGTGTTGAAAACAACCCACCGGCATGGCGAGCATGCCGGTGGGCCGCGAAGCACCTTCGGCGCATCGGAGGCCAAGCTATTCCTTGGCAAGTTGCTCCTCAGCAGAGCTTGCTTCCGCTTCACTTGGCAACTCAATTCGAACGCCTCGAAATGGTCCGTTCAAACTTCGGGCATCGGAGAAATCCCTCCAAAAACCTGAAGTCAGGGTGCCGCGCACGCTTCCGTCGGATGAGCCCACTTTTCTAGTTTGGGAACGCAAGTTCAACACTTCCCATGATGCGAGACCGCAGCAAGAAAACAACGACGAGGATCCCGATCGACACGCCAACCGCAGGCAAAGGCGAGTGCGTTTGCACCCCAACAACGTAAGTGTGGTGCAGCAGGGGAACCAGTCCCAGAACGCCAGCGAGAGGCGGGTAGGGGGACCGGTTGGGCTCGAATCGCAATGAAGAATGACAACTTGAGCAGGCGACGGTTTCATCGCATCCTGGCAACCACGCCATGAGATGGGCGGCATAGCAGCGGCTGATTTGCCTGACCCCACATTCCGGACATCTCACATTCGCCACCTTGAAACGCATCAGTTCTCATCCGACGCTTGCTGGTCCGACTTCGCTGACAAACGGTCCAGAATGTTTCGAGTGGCTTGTTCAATCACCGGAGAATTTCCCCTTAAACCGTGTGCCCAATCGGTGGAACCTGCCGTGAACACCGTTCCTCCGCGTTGGTACACGCCCATCACCGACGCACCAATTCGGTCTTCCGGAAAACGGTCGTACCAAAAGGAATCACCGGGATGCCAGCGAGCAGGACAGGTCCCCAGAATCGTGAATGACTCAGGCGTTCCATCGCGACCGGTGGGAAACGGCAACCCATCTCGCCATTCCATTTCACACCCGTCGCACTCGTACCCGACCACCGTGTCGGCGCCTCCGATCTGATCGCCTTGCTCGACATCCGTGCCGTCGAACACCCAGTGTTCCGGGCGATGCACGTCGTAGGCTCCCGAACCGTCCATGAATTGACCGTGGCTGAGATGGTAGCCACCCCACATGAATCCAACTCCCGTCAACTGATTTTCGGGACGATTGACCAAGTGATGGCCCCACGCCGTGCTCAGTCGTTGATGGTCCGTCGTTCGAAACTCAGGGTCCATGTTGTAGAACTGCTTGTAGCAAGTCAACGCGCGTCCCTCATCTTCGCTGCGAACTTGCCAACAACATGTGTTGCCACTGAAAAAGGCGACGTTCCCACCCTCAGCGATGTAGCTTTCCAAGTGGTCTCGCATCGGCGTCGACCAATACTCGTCATGTCCAACACTCAACACCAAACGATATTTGGACAACATCTCAGGATGGAATTCCAAATCGCTGTTGACCGCGTACTCCAGTTCGTAACCTGACTTCTCCGCCCACTGAATGAACGGCAGTTCCCACTTAGCGAACTGGGATTGAATCGGTCGATCAAAGGAAACGCGGTTGCCTTGGACGCCGTCTCGGTCATGGTATCCGTACAAGCTGTGCCCACCCCAGTTCGTATAGGCATTGTAGGTGTTGGTCGCCAGTTGAATCAAAATGGGCGATGTGGCGCCCGGTGTTTTGGATCGAACGACAAAGAACAAAGATCCCACCGCAGTTCGCTGATTGCGTCCGACAAACCTGCCGCCCTGATCGCGAGTCGTCAGGGTCACTTCGTAGTAACCCGACTTCCAGTCGTCTGGGACCGTCATTCGAAACGCCTCCGCCCACTGGCACCCATGCGACGATGCCCGATCCGGAATTCGCTGAGGCGAAACAGCGATCCCATCCTGTTGGTGAACGCGTTGGCGTTCCGCTCCCAATCGGTCAATCTGAACCGACACGGCACCGGTGCCCGACAGGTGAAACGCGATCTCATCGCCCGCAACATAGCTGAGTTGGTCGGTGTACCCTTCGATGAACAACCCTTCGGGCAGCATTTGATCCGCCACCACAGGATTGGGCCCCAGCCATCCCATGACACCAAGAGCAACCGCTGAAACAAACGTTGCCAGGAAAGAAAACGTAGGCGTCCGGCGGGCAGTGACAACGCGGTGTGGTTCGATTGTTCTCAGATGCATTGAAATGTTGTGAAGCAGGAGGGGCGTTCAATTGGACAGCGACTGGCCCTGAATATACAGCAGCAGATCAGCCATCTGTTGCGTCCCAATCTCTTTCTCCAGGCCAACCGGCATCATCGAAACGGAACTCCCCTGCAAGCGTTCTATTTCATTTCGCAACAGCGAGTGACTTTTGCCTTCAGCCGTGATCAGTTTCAAACTGGTCGCAGTTTCTTCGGCCAACACCCCCGCGTAGGCTCGGCCGTCCTCCAGCAAGACTTGGTACTGCTGGTACTTTGCCTCGACGGCCAAACTGGGATCGATGATCGCGGTCAGCAATGCGTCAGGTGAACGATTGGTAAGCGTGGTCAAGTCTGGCCCGATTGCAGTTCCCTTCCCTTCCAAGCGATGGCAAGCCGCACAATTCGCGGTGAACACAACACGACCACGATCCACACTTGCCCGTCCGCCGGCAAGCAATTCCATCGCCGGACGATAAGCTTCGATGACCTGCACACGGTCCGGATCGACCGAACCTAAAACGCCAATCGCACGATCTCGGACGTTCGCATCGCGATGCTCCACCAGCTGGCGACGCAAAGCCCCACTCAACGAATTCGCTGAGATCGCTCCCTGTTCGATCAGGTCAAGCAGTTCCACCGTCCAGGTTGGTCGACTGATCAAGTCGGCGAGAATCTGCTGTCGCAGTGCCGGCCCATGGGCACTCCATCCCGCGGTCAAGATCTCGGGCACATCGTCTGCATTCATTCCAGCTAAAGTCGTTGCGGCGGCCTGCTGAATCTGGATGGGCGAATGCGGCGAAAGAAAGCTGGCCAATAATTCGATGTCCGCTGCTCTCTGCGTCTCACGCTTGCCCAGCAATTGCATTCCGATCAACAGTTTGGCCGGCGATGAGTCTGCCGACTGCAACTCGTTGCGCACAGATTGATGCAAACGATTCAGACTTTCCCGTGACGCAGCAGCAAGCATGTGGTCAAGCTCCTCTGCGGAGTTGCCAAGTGATTCGTACCACGCCACCAGCACTCGCCAAACCCCAACGGGATCGCTGGAGTCGCTTCCAGATTCCAGTTCTTGAAGCATCATCGAAGCTGCGCTCGGAACATCGAGTTTGATCGCGATCCCAGCCAGCGTCCCCAACCACTGGGGATCTCGTTGACCGCTCTTCATCCAAGTCGAAAGCACCCGCTCGATGTTGCCGGCATGAATGCTGCTGAGGATGGCGGCTCTCAAATAACCATCCTGCCCCGATGCCAACGCGATGTCTGCGAGACAATCGGCGGCCCAGACCTGATCGATCGATCCAAGCGTGTACGCAAGCTGCAATGGAATCATCGGATCGTCGTCCGTCACCAATCGCTCGATCGATCCCTGCCAATCGGAGGCATTCCAATTGTCCACCGCTGCGACGTCTTCCGATCGAGCCTCGTCACCAGTCAACTGCTCGCCAAGAATTCGAATTGCATGGCGTCGTATCCCCGGATGCCGGTCTTGCACGGCGAGTTGCAAATCCGCTTTGGAGACTTCCTGCAGCCCGGCCAAGCTCGCCAACGCATGCAATCTTGCCAGCGGATTGTCGCTTTTGGAAAGCAATTCGCGAAGCTGGCGTCTCGCCGTCGCTTGCTGGTCCCCTGGCAAATCCGGCCATTGCCAAATCAACATCCGCTGAACCAAGTCCCGCTGCCATCCGCTTGGTGAATCCAACAATCCCACCAGGTCCCCCACCGCGGTTCTGTCAAAACGTTGAAATTCCCGCCGTGAACTTTCCCGCGGAGCGACTCGGTAGATCCGTCCCAAATCAGCTCCGGAGCGAAGGTCCAGTTGAGCTTCCAGCTCATCGGCAATCCATTCCGGGTGCTCGATCACTTCACGGACCATGTCGGCAACATACAGTGCGCCGTCGGGTCCGGTGTGCAGCCCAGCGGGACGGGACCAGGGATCCGCTGAGCGAAGAAACTCCTCACCGTCGCCGTGAATTTTGACGCTGTCGAACGTCACACCGTTCGGAAGCAGCTTGCGAGCGTGAACGATGTTGTAAACGGGCTCGCTGGTGAACGTCGCTCCCTCGTAGTCAGCGCCAAACAGCGTGTCACGGTACACGATGGTTCCGCAGGCCGCTGTGAAGATCGGCGTCGCGCCAATTGGTCGGTGAATGGGATCGCAGTGACTGATGATCGGACCGATCGGGTAGACCTGAGTGTCACCGACTCGAATGTCACGCCGAACGGATGGCGGCACGACATGCGGGTTGCGACGCAAATAGCCTTCGTCCAGAACATAGTGAAAGATGGGATTCGGGTTGTTGCAGCCAAACCAATTCCCCCAGTTGTCGCAGTTGCGGCCGAACTGGGTTTGCCCGGACTGCGTTTCAATCTCCCCCGTGTCGGGTCGAATTCTCAAATCCCGTCCGCTGATGTTGACCGACTTTCCGGTCCGGTGGGAAACAACCGTCCCCCCACTGTCTCCGTTGGCCAGATAGACCCAATTGTCCAACCCCCAACGCAATCCGTTGACACGATGTTGTTGGTTGCCCTCCGCGAAACCGGAATACAGTTTCTCAATGTGATCAGCGACCCCATCGCCAGTCGTGTCTTCCAGATACAGCACATCGGGGCACGCGGTCACCAGGACTCCGTCTCGCCATGCAAGCACACCGCTTGGGGTACTGAGTTTGTCGGCGAACAGAATTGAATGATCGTAGGTTCCGTCCCCGTCCCGATCCTCCAGCACTCGCACGCGTCCGCCAGGTTCTCCATGTCCGTTCACACCGATCGGGTAGTCCGCCATTTCGACGACCCACAAGCGACCATCCGGCCCCCAATCAAAGTCGACCGGATCCATTACCAAAGGTTCCGCCGCGACCACTTGGATTTCAAACGGATCAGCCACTTCAATCTTGGAGAACGATTCCTCGCTTGTCAGCGCCGGATCACGCGTGGGGTGCAACACATGCTCCACTTCCTGGCCGGTCATCGAATGCAGCCCAACACAACTGGAAACGAACAGCAGAAACGAGACGAAACGAAAACGCATGAAACCCCTCAAGAACGGTCAGTACCCAGAAAACATCGCCGACTAAACACGCCAACAGTCCGGTCAGGATACTCGATCTCGTCGGTGGTAAATGTTTCCAGGCCGGTGCCTCCACTCCGCAAGCGAATTGAACTTTTCCCACCTTGGTCCAATCGCCCGCCGCAATGACAGGCTGCCCCAAGCTACACGCAAGCGTCTGCTGGGGTTCCGCCCACTCATTCCTGCCTCCCTGCTGAGCGACCTGGAATGCTGCGGAAGAAGAGAAGTTCAAACTCGGAATGTTCGGCGTCAACCGGCACGGACAAGCGAGAGACCAGGTGTGCAAATCACTTTGGATAAACGGTGTCCATCGCGAACGTCGCGGCGGGTCGAGCAAACGAAGACCCTGACCCTTGGAATGAATCACAAGGACGCTTCCGAGAGTGGAATGCCCATCAGCGCCACGGCAATGCCAGCCGCGCAGAGCAAAGCCCCGGCAATCGTGCAGACCATCCAAGTCACTCCGAGTAAGATGACGATGCCCGTGTTGCTGATGACTGTCAAGCTTACGAAAACGGCTACCGCGACCCCGCACAACACGCCTCCAATCGACAATAGAATCATCGACTTCATTCGAATCGCGGTTGCCTTCCTGCCAAAGTGGGCGCCATTGCGTCCCACAATCGCGCCTATCAAACCAACGCTTTTGGGTGGGCAAGGAACGAAGTTTGTGCCAGGTTAGGACCACGTGAACAACAAGTGACGTAGCGGAAGGGCGCGAGCCCTCCGGTTCCTCACCGGGCGGCTTGCGCCACACCGCTAACATCGTCACTTGTTGTTCACGCGTTGCTTAGCAGCATCTTCCCAAGCAGATTGCTGCAGGAATGATTGGGGACAACGATGTGAGAAGTCTTGCCATCGCATATCAGGCACACGCGAACAAAACGGCCGAGTTTGATCATCCACTTGCAAAAGCTCAGTCCCTCACGAAGCAGTGCGGCAGGAGTCTTTCAGCATTTTGAATGTTTTGGGTGGCGTCGTTGCTCCCACGTACAACCGGGGCAAACGCCCAAACGGCTCACATGGTTTTGCCCGATCATTCCTGCCGACATGCTTAGCGTGCAATGCTCTGTCTAACCTCCATCCGTCACGTCCTTGACTTCTTTGATCGCAGCGGGAAGCGGCGGGCGGGCGAGACGCACCGGTGCAAGACGACCGTCCAGCAGAACGGGGTAGCGATTGTATCGGGTCTTCTCACCCTTGTAGGTGTAACCGCCGGTCAATGATCCGTCTTTCGATGGAGCAAATTGTGGATCAAACAGCCCACGATACTGCACGATCCAATACCAGTGTCCACCTTCATGACGAACGAGCGTTGCACCTGCAAGCTGCCACGCATGAAATGTGGTGCGACCCTCTGGAATCGCTTTGTCGTGATACTCTCGCGCGACTTTGATTGCTGACGCCACCGAGACTGGACACTCCGAAACCAGCGGGTCCCACTGGGGTGTCTTGGCGAGTGTTTCAGCCGTGACAGTGAATACGTCACCGGTCCCGTTAACATGAAATTCGTCCGCTTGAAGCACGATCGATAGCCACAGTGCGAATGCAATGGCGATAAACTGCCGAGCAATCATGTTTGATTCTCCCTTGAGATACTTTGATTCATCCAAATGACGTTGGTGTTCAATCGATGCAGACGCTTGGTCTTCCATTCTCAAGACACTTGCAAGCCGCCTTCTCTTGCATCACTCTCTGCCCGGTAATCGAAACGTCCGGACGACAAGGGCCGCCGATTGTACAAATGTCGACATGCCCCAAGTCAGTCGACTCGCAACGTCTGTCCTCACCGTGCCGTTGTGGTTCCCCGTCCTCATGGTCAAGGAGAACGGTACGGGTTCCCGTCCTCGGGCATCGTGTTTCGAATGACCGGATTATCCGTCGTCGGCTTGCGAGCACGCAGCAAAAGGGTCCCGTGAATCAGTCCGACGATCGGTCCGATGACCAACGAGAATGCTGGCAACGTCAAGGCAGGTGGAAAGGGAGTGTTGACGTTGTCGTAGGCATAGAAACCATAAAGCCCAAGAGCCACGTAGAACGCCGCAATCCACTCAGGAACAAACAGGCCACGGATTCGCTTTTCTTCATTGGAGCGGCCATTTGCGTACGCAATCAATCGGGCGATCAACCAAAGTGCAGCGGCCACAGCAAAGATCGTCCAGAGCGAGGGGGCAGGTCGAGCGTTCATTGTGAGGGGCGTTCCTTCAAATCGGTATGCTCTTGACTGCCAAGCCAGTCGGAGAACGTTGCCCAACAGCGGGCAGCGAAGCGAACAGCCGGAAAGACAAACGCTGGCGAGTCGCTGCCGATCATTCCAGCAGCCCCGGTTTCGGTGCCTGAAATGGTTGACCAGCTTGCCGGTGAGACTGGATCGCAATCAAAACCAGCCGTCTATTCTTCGTTTGCATGAGCCTCGAGCGGACGTTCAGCATGACTGGTTGTCTTGGGCAACAAGCGAAGCAGGGATTCAACCTGCCGAAGTGCCTGTTGAGTTTCAGGATCCGACAGCATTCTGAGCGTTTCGTTCGTTGAACGTATGGTAGACGGCAATGAAATGAAACGGTCGACGATGTCCCGCCGGACAAGTTCTGATCCGCCAAACAAGTCTTCTAACTCATGAAACAGTCGGTCAAGTTGTGCTCCATCCAATTCGAGTGTGGTCGTGCCCTCGCCCCGCACCACGCCGACACGGCCCATCGTCACCTCATAGGAGCCCTGAACCTTGATGCGGATGACCCCCTCTTGGATCGCTGGAGGCGGAATCGTTGATTCCTCTCCGGCGCGTGCCGCCGCAACCTTCTCGCCCAACACCGGGACCACGGACTCCTTTTCTGGCATCGGTTGATCTGTCTTGGTCGGACTTTCCGAGGGTTCGGCAAACACCAGATCCGTCGTCCCGGGGGCAATGGGCCCGGCAGGTTCATCCGCTGGAACGTTGCCCGAAAAGAAAACGCCTGTGAGAACAACGAAAGCACCGAGCGGGATGCAATGAGCCGAGAGAGTCGGCGGGTAGCGATGTTTCTGGTTTCGTGCGTTCATGTTTTGCTCTTGGTTGGCGAACGTTTTCGATCATCGAGACGGGAGGGTTGAGTTGCCATCTGAAAACGGCCGCAAGCCCGAAGCGGGGACATCGCAGAGCAGGCCTCCGTCTCGAAGGACGCCGACACATGTCCGCCATGAGGACAGAAAAGTTCACGATCGCCAGGATAGTTTGTCCATCGTAGCATCGTTTCACCGCCCTGCGGGCAAGCGATTGTCAAAGCCTGAATCGTGAGCAACGCGTATGGTCGATTCGGCGTGGCAAGGGGACGAAGCATCTCGCCGTCGAAAGAACTGGCTTTCCTCAACCTCGCGATTGACGTCTGCGGTTCCCTCCAAGGTTCTGTTGCTCGATCTGAGTCACGGGGCAATCGCAATCGCAAATCCGTGTTTGGCAAAGACACTCAGAGGAGCATTTCGAAACGAAACGTATTGAACAACTGCGGAATTGGCTCGCTCGTCTGGCTCTGCAGGCAACCGCTGCCCAAAAACGACAACAAATTCGTAAATGTCTCGATCACCCTCTGAGCCAATGTATCGCCAAAAATAGCCTCCAGACGATGCGTTGCCCCATTCCTTTGGCCCCGACCAATGAGTCATCGTTCGGCGGTCGTGATTCTCAAATGGAGCAGATGTCAACGGCAACAGTGGGCTTGCTCCTTGCTGACCATCCGGCATGGTCACGACGACACGCGCGCTCGGATACCGCGGCATGGCCACCTCATTCAGGATCCGTTCCGTCTCAGCCAGACGCTCTTCAAGATCCCCCAGCTTTTGCGACCAACTCGAATTCCAGGCAACGACTCCAAGGGGCGCGGCTACAAAAGCAACCGCCAGCATGAGATGACGCAGGGAAAAATGAACTCGCTTCATGCTGCACTCGATGTTCTTGTGGGCCAATACAGTAAACATCACCACGAACGGAAGAACGTCGGGCAAGTGTACGCGAACATGGCGACCAATTCTCGGCTTCACTTCATCGTTCCACGTCATCTTGATCGTTGCCGGTGTTGGTGCACTCGGCCTTCACGCAACGTCTTCCAAACATGTCACGTTGTGCTGGAGAAAGTGACGCGATCAAGGAAGGGTGAATTCATTCTTCGGCGGGACGCCTCGGCCACTGATTCCGGGGGCGAGCAGAGACACTGCCGATGCGGCGTTGTTTATGAAAGGGAGCGGCGAGGTTTGTATTGCACGAAACCTTCGATGGCTTGGTACTGGGCCAAACCAAGTTGGTCGTAGGTTCGGGCGGTGTGTGCATTGCGAGCTTCGGCTCGCTGCCAGAATTCGCGGGCATCAGCTCCAGGGAAGAGCGCTCGGTCCTTCTGTGATTCGTGTTTGAAAATGGCGGTTCGCTTGCGATCGACCTCTTGAGGGCTCAGCGGCACGGCCATCTCGATTTCATGGGGCGCCCATTCCTGCCACGCTCCGCGATAGAGCCACACCACGCATTCCTTCATCCAGTCATCCTCTTGGCACTGCTCAACCGCCGCCAACAAAATCTCGAGGCAGGTGCGGTGAGTTCCGTGCGGGTCACTGAGATCCCCGGCGGCATAGATTTGATGCGGCTTGACTTCGCGAAGCAGCTCGACCGTGATCTGAATGTCTGCTTCGCTGATCGGTTTCTTGCGAACCACCCCGGTTTCGTAGAACGGCAGTTCGAGGAAATGCAAACGCTCGGCAGGAACACCGCACACGATCGCACCTTCTTCAGCTTCGCCGCGGCGAATCAATCCTTTGAGTCGTTGCATCTCGGGGATATCAACTTCCCCTGCATCTTTCTCGCCGAGGAACTCGATCATGCGTTTCGTCAGCTCTACAACGGGCGGAGTCAAGAGGTCGAACTCCTTGCAGAACTCACGGGCGAATTTGGCAAAGCGAATGGCATCGCCATCAAACACCGCGATGTTGCCAGACGTCTGATACGCAACGTGAACTTCGTGGCCTTGGTCGGCGAGCCGCGTCAGGGTGCCTCCCATTGAAATCACATCGTCATCGGGATGAGGCGAAAACAAGACGATCCGCTTCGGGAAGATGACATCGGGTTGGTTGGGCTTGCCGGCAGGCCATCCGGTGATTGTGCTTTGGAGATGGCGGAAGACACGCAGATTGATTTCGTAAGCGGAGCCATACTCTGCCAAGAGATCCTGCAACCCGTTCTCGTTGTAGTCACCGTCGACCAGCATCAACACGGGCTTTTGCAGTTTCTGCGAGAGGTCGATCACCGCCCGACGCACCATGGTGTCGTCCCACGTGATGCGGTCGACCAACCAGGGAGACTGAATGACGGTCAGTTTGGCAGCCGCGGCGCGGTCCAGGACCAACTCGGCGTCCGGATGCCCTTGCAGAGATGTGGCAGGAACCGTGGGCGCGAGTTCCCCTTCGATCGTTCGAGCGATGATCGAGGACTTGCCTTCTCCAAAGGCAAGCAGAAAGATCTTGCGGGCCTGCAGAATTGTGCCGACGCCCATCGTGATGGCACGTCGAGGCACGTTCTCAACGCCAAAGAAATGGCTGGCGGAATCGATTCGGGTCATCCCATCCAGAGTGATCATGCGTGTGCGGGATTCGGTGCCGGAGCCTGGTTCATTGAACCCGATGTGTCCGGTTCGCCCGATGCCGAGCAGCTGAATGTCGATCCCACCGGCGTCTTCCATTTGCCGCTCGTACGCGAGGCAGGTTTCAGAGATGCACTCGGTGGGCTGGGTCCCATCGGGAAGATGAATGTTCTCTGGACGAATGTCGACATGATCGAACAGATGTTCGTGCATGAACCTCGCATGACTCTGCAAGCAATCCGGATGCATTGGATAGTACTCATCCAAATTGAACGTGATCACATTGGCGAACGAGAGCTGTTCGTCACGGTGCAACCGGACCAGTTCCGCGTACACGTTGACTGGCGAAGACCCCGCAACGAGTCCTAGGACCGCCGCCCGTGCATCCGCGGCTCGCGCACGGATGAGGTCGGAGATCTCTCGAGCGATCGCGGCGCTCGCGTCAGTGGACTCGGGATAGACACGGTAAGCAATTTTTTGCTTGGACGATTGCGGGACAAGTTGGATGGCGTCCGTTCCAGACATGATGTTTCTCTGGTTCATTTTCTCAGGCACGCCGCAGCAATGAAAACAGGTGCGGCGAACGAAGTTTAGGAGGAGCTATCTTATCGCTGTTGAACGCCACGAATTCTAGGCGTCGTCGAGTCCTTCGAAAACAACCGTGTGATTCGTCTGGCTGCTACGCATTCAGAGCTTGCCGAGCGTCGGGGGCCTGGCGAGCGTAGTGGGCCGCGCCAACGATCCCGGCGTCATTGCCCAGCGTCGCAAATTCAATTTTCAGATGGGAGCTGATCTGGACCAGGGTGCGTGGAAAACATTCGTCGCGGATGGACTGCAAGAACCGTTTCCCTGTGTCGGTGCCGGGGCCACCAAAGGTCATTGCGCCGCCGAGCAAAACGACATCGGGGTCGACCACGTGAGCGAGCATGGCAATCGCGCGTCCGATCAAGACTCCGGTTTGGTGAATGACATCAATCGCGATCGCATCGCCGTCAGCCGCCGCATTGGCGATCGACAGCGGAGTGATTGGATCCAAGTTTCGTAGAGCGCTGTGGGCGCTGGACCGGGCCAAGGTTTCTTGGGCGGTTTGAATGACCCCGCCCGCGCCCGCGTAGGCTTCGAGATGCCCCGGGAACCCGCACCCGCACTGACGAGCGCCGTCCCCGAATTCAATGGTCGCATGGCCGATTTCGCCGCCGCAACCGTTGGCGCCGCGGACGGGACGCCCGTCCAGAATGACGCCGCCACCAACGCCGGTGCCAAGCGTCATCAACACCAAGGAATCCGCACGACACAGGCCGTGTGCGGACTCCGCGAGCGCGGCGGCATCCGCATCGTTGAGCAGCGAGACCGGCTTTTGAAAGACACTGGACAGCTGTTGTCGGAAGTTCAGTTGGTGCCACCGATGGAGATTGGCCGTCTCGGCGAGTTCTTCCGCCTTGGGGTCCAATACCCCCGCCATTGCCAACCCGATCGCTTGCAGGTCATCGAGCGACTGCGAGGACTCCTCCAGAGTTCGCTGAACGCTGTCACGACAAGATTCAAAGGCGGCCTCAGGCGACTCGAAGTCATCCGTGCGGATGTGGTTGCGCCAGATCAGCTGGGCACCGCGAAACAGGCCGAACTTGATCGTGGTTCCGCCAAGATCAATCCCAAGAACCCACGAATCTCCCTCGGTTTGGTCGCTGTGTTTGGCGCGTTGCTCGGTCGAGGCGAAATTCATGGGCGTTGGTAAGTGATGCCAGAGAAACGAAGGGCGATGAGGGTGCCGCGAGGGTCAAGAATCGGGGAATCGTCGCAGCGCAGTTGCATGGCGGCAATTCACCACAATAGTTGGTGAGCCCAAAGCGTGTGCCACTGCGTCACCCATGGCCCCAGGAAATTTCCAATCGAATTCCCGCTGCATGCCAGGGGGCAAGCCTTGATTCAATGCAATTCGCTGACCGCCAAAATGGTTGGGGGGACCGGTCCCGGACGGCCGCATTCGAATTGGCCCGTCGACCAGCCTGCCAAGTTTGGCATCGACTACACTCTTAGCCCCCAGGCATCCTTCGCCCCACCATTCGTTGGAGATTTCAATGAGCCGTTTGTCGACGCTGCGATCACCCGTGTTGACCGTGTTGACTCTGTTCGCTGGCCTGCCGTTGACCGGTTCGGTCGGTGCCGAAGAGACGCCCCCGAGGATCCCGCTTTGGAAAAACGGAGCACCAGGGTCGGAAGCGCGGATGAATGAACCTGAAGTTTTGACCGGCACAAACGTGTCCAACGTGCATCATCCGTCAATCACGCCCTACTTGCCCTCGAAAGAGAAGGCCACCGGAACGGCGATTCTGATTGCACCGGGGGGAGGCCACAGCAAACTCTGTTTAGGACACGAGGGCGATTCGCTGGCACAGTGGTTGGCCGACCATGGCGTGGCGGCGTTCGTGATGCGTTATCGACTGTGTCGCGAACCTGATTCGGAATACACGTTGGATGGGCATGCGATGGATGACACTCGGCGAGCCATTCGAATGATTCGTTCCAATGCCGAGGCTTGGAACGTGAGGCCGGATCGGATTGGCATCCTCGGCTTTTCGGCGGGCGGCGAGCTGGCGGCCTATTCGGCGATGAATCCGATGCCTGGCGACGCCCAATCCCAGGATCCAATTGAGCGAGTCAGCAGCCGGCCAGACTTCCAAGGTTTGATCTATCCAGGAAAGTCCAGCACCTTCACCGTTTCGCCAGGGATGCCCCCGGCCTTCATTGCCTTCGGGTATCACGATCGAGAAGACATCGCGTACGGGATGGCAAAGGTTTATTTGAAGTACAAGGAAGCGAATGTTCCTTGCGAGATGCATGTGTACAGCGAAGCAGGACACGGGTTTGGGTTTCGCGCCAACAGTCAAACCGCGGCCGGACGTTGGCCAGAACGAATGTTGGAATGGCTGGTCGATCGAAAGTTGCTGACCGCGAAAGAGACTGTGACTGAGTAGAGGCTGTGACTGAGTGACCAGGGAGTCTCCGCCCGAGACTGCTCAGCTGGATCGTTTCATTTGACTGGGTGGAACACCGTAGACCCGTTTGAAAGCGCGAGAGAACTGAAACGCGTCCGCGAATTGAAGCTTCTCGGCAACATCGCGGACCTTCATTCCTTGGCTGAAGAGCAATTCAGCGGCGTAGTTCATTCTCAATCGCAGCAGGTACTGGTACGCGCCTCGCGAAGCAAACCGTTTGAACAAACGCGACACGTAAACCGTGGTGTAGCCACATTGCTCGGCGACCTGACCAATCGATGTCAGATCGTGAAAGTTGTCCTCCATGTACTGGCGGATGTCTTCGTAGACCTCAAATGCCTTGGGCGAGTCGTTGATGGCCGTCGATTTGCGCTGTGCAATTTTGATGATCATGGCTCGCGTCATCAACGACACGATGTCTCGCGACCGGAATTGGTCGTCCTTGCCTTCTGTGGAAATGATTGCGAACAGGTCCGTCAATTCCTTCACATTGCGGACTTGAAGGGGACGCCCACGCAGCAGGTTGGCCTCCAGCAGTAGACTTCTCGCATCCGTCCCGTACATGTCCAAGTAGTACTTGCGCATTCCGCTTTTGGAGCGGTTTTCGATTCGGTGCCGGACCCCGGGGCCATAGGCGAACACGGTCCCCCGCTTGAGATCGAACCATTCATTCTCGAGCTGCAGCTTGCCTTCGCCTTGCTCGACGAATTCCAACCCCCAGTATGGAAAGTTGCTGCGCTCGATCACGTAGTCCAGCGATGTCCGCTCCATCCCCCCACAGACGACCGTGAACCGACTGGAGCGGTCCGGATCAAGGTCCAGATAGAAATGCGAAGCTTCGACGGTCTGCTTCGAGACAAACTCTGGCTCTTGAAATTGTTCCATCGCGTTTCCAAGGGTATTCGAGACCGAAGGGTCGTTGGTTCCCGACACCCCAAATTTCCCGTCAACCAATTCGTTTAGAAAATGAGGTCCAGAGGCGTCTGCTCGTCGTCATCGACACCCATCGCATCCCAAAACTCCCCTGTGGAACTCCGTTTTGATGGAATCGACGCATTTGCCGAATGGGACTCGCTGTTTAAGTCCTGCTATTTCGGCAACATACTATACACCCATTCAATGCGTTGCCACGCAGAAACACATCTGTCGGATGGGGCGGCGTCGAAGCCACCACCGCAAGCCTGCAATGGCAATGTCCAAAACATCCCCCAACCTGACACAGATTAACGCAAAACCTCAATACATTTTCGAAATTTGGCCGCGACGGAGCGTTTGGGTGGTTCTCTCCGCTTCAAACCAGACGCTTCCGGGGGGAGCTGTGCAATGGACGGAGGCTGATCCCTCTGCGTTTCGCCGGCCGCCTGTCAAAGCCAACTGGCTGGTTTCCTGATTTCGCCCAGGAAGCGGCACAGAACCCAGCGATCCACTGCAATCTTGCGGACGTTTCCAATGCGATTCTGATCGACGACTTGGGTTAAGAATCGTCACGCCACCAATTCGGAGAATCGAAAAGGTTGGCCAAAAACCCTTGAATCCATAGAGTCTACAGAGTTCCAGGGCAGGCTGATTCGATACCGCCACCTGTGCACTTGGTTAAGAAAGGCTATGTCGTAGCATTCTGGCTATGTTCGCACCGCCCGCGAGAGGAAGAATGGGTGCCGTTGAAAGCAATCAGTCCCCGATCTGGCCCCTTAATCGCGACTTCAGCTTTGTGTGCGAATTCAAGGTGGCGAGAACCGCTGGGTGGCTCTGCTTCACGTCTTTTCCCCCTTCTGGATGGTCTTTTCAAACCACGTTCGTTCTCGTTTGGAGTTTTTTTCATGGCTAAGTCCCCTCCTCAGCGCGCGGGCTTCACGCTCGTCGAACTGCTGGTCGTCATTGCGATCATCGGTGTTTTGGTTGGTTTGTTGTTGCCTGCGGTTCAGGCAGCACGTGAGGCTGCACGTCGGATGAGTTGCAGCAACAATTTCAAGCAAATCGGCTTGGCGATTCACAACTACCACAGTGCCTACAACCAATTGCCCATTCACGGTGGCGGAACCAACGATCCCTACTCGGCCAACATTTGGCGTCCCTCCGAGACATCGAACAATGGACGCTTGAGTTGGTTGGTAGGATTGACACCCTTCGTCGAGCAGCAGGGGCTTTGGGAAATGATCTCGAACCCACTGAACGAAGATTCGCGTGGTGCGAGCCCACCGGCGGCCAGTGGCAACGGTGGCGTCAGTGGCGGGGCGACTCGCAACGGCGGTCCATTCAGCCCGATGGGACCTTCGCCCGATGAGATTCTTTACACGCCTTGGGTAACGCAAATGCCCACGTTCCGTTGCCCCAGCGACCCAGGTGTTGGCCTGCCCTCGCTCGGACGCACGAACTACGCCGCCAATTTGGGCGACTCAGCGGAGCGTGCTCATCAAGGCGATTGGAACAACAGCGCACCGATCGGCCCCGGCAACATCAACTCGACTCTGGCCACCGAAATCCAAGGGGCAGGCCGAGGCTTCTTCACTGTGCACAAGAGCCGTCGTTTCCGAGACGTGTTGGATGGTTTGTCGAACACGGTCGCCGCGGGTGAGATTGCCACCGACTTGGGTGACAAAGACGTGCGCACCGCACCGCTGAGTCGCGGCTGGTCATTCGTTCGTCAGTACCCACCAAGTGATTGCAACAACTTGGTCGATCCGACTCGCCCTCAATTTTGGGATGCCTCGCAGAACACCGTCAGCGGTGTCGATGGACGAGGTTTCCGTTGGGCAGAGCATTTGCCGAACTTCAGCGGATTCTTCACCGCACAACCACCAAACAGCCCCCTCTGCAACGAGCAAAATGCTGGCAACTCGGGTTGGTACTCCGCATCCAGTCGGCACCAAGGTGGCGTTCACGTTTTGATGGGTGACGGTGCAGTGAAGTTCCTCACCGACTCAATCGAAGCCGGCAACCAAGACCAACTGGGCGTCAACGCTTACCGGACCCCGGGGTCCAACAGCCCTTACGGTGTTTGGGGTGCCCTGGGCACGCGTGCCGCCAAAGAAGTCATCGAAGACGTCTTTTGATCCATTCTGAATTTCACGTGCGACCGTTCCTCCGTTGAAACGGTCGCACGTTCTTGGAAAGCAGATCTCTCAGAACCCATTGTCCCTGACAGCCCATCATCCACGAATAGAACCATGAAACAACGACTGACCTTGTTCGCTTGCTGTGCCGCACTCGCTTTGACAGTTGGTTGTGGCGATAGCCAACCCACCAACCTCGCCGGCGACATCAGTGACAGCGAGTTTGATGAGTACAACCGCATGCTGCAGGAATCTCAGCAACAAATGGTCGAGGCGGACAAAGCCATGGCCAAAGAAATGAAATCCAAACGCTAACCGAGGCACATGTCTTGACGGCAGCTTTCGCCATCATCCCCCGACTTCGCTCTGAGTTGAACACCGCGTGTGTTTGGCTCAGAGTTTTTTTATGCGCCGTGGGATGTTTCCTGATCAATGGATGCCATCGGGAGGAATCGCCCCCACCCAACACAGTGCATCCATCGGATGCGGCGCAGCCGATTCCAGCGAACCACCCAATCACACACGCAAACCCAATGGCTACTCGCCGGCGAAGGGTACATGTGTTCCAGCGAAAGAACGATTGTGTTTGGGGTGGGGAAGGTTGCTTCGGATTCGCCGATCGAAGCGACCATCACGTGGCCCAATGGAAGTCAGCAAACCGTTCAGACATCTCCTGACCAAGACGTGATCGTGATTCAGGGACAACCGACAGCCTTCACGCTGGCCCCGGTTTCGCTTGATCCAATACGCTGATCGAGCGAACCGAATCACAGCCAACAGTGAGGACATGAGCGGAACGTGTTGCTCTCAACCGCGAAGCAACAGTTGCTTGTCCCCGGAAATTGGACGTCGTCTCAATCAGGCAGTCCACTGATAGCTCGCTTGCCGCACAAAGCCTTTGATTGCGATGGTGCCATTGGGCTGAACGTCCATGACCGAGTAGCCGTTGCTCTCCGGTCCAGAACCTTCCACCATCGCAGCCAAGGTGCAGTAGTGAATTCCGCCGATGTCTTTCAGATCATTCTGGTGACTGTGGCCCTGAAAAACAGCCAACACGTCACCGGAATCTTCCAGCACTTGTCTCACTTGGGGATTGTTCTTCACGCCATGGTGATTGCTGACGTCGAGACGTTGGTGAGCGAACACGATCGTTGGCTTGTTGTTCGACTTGAGATCACCACGCAGCCAATCGAGCTCTTCCGCGGGAACGTTCGCGTCGGTCCAATGGGAATTCCGTCGTCCGTACGGTTTGCCGTCGCTGCGAAAGCAAGAGTCCAAGACGATGAAATGGATGCCCTTGCGATCAAAGGAATAATACGAGCGTTCTTGTTTGACGCCGGCCAAGAACTCTTCCTTGGTCAGCGTGTCGACGCAGTGGTTGCCCAGGACATAGTGTCGATCCTTGCAAATCGCCGCGAATTTGGTGTTGATCGTTTGCAGGTATCGTTGTTCGACATCCACCGAATCAGCCGCGTCAATCAGATCCCCCAATTCAACCAAGAAGTCAGGTTGGTCGCTGACAAATTGCTTGCGAGCAGTTTCCAGCTTGTCAATCGTTTCGCGGTAGTGACGTGACCCCGCGGGCGATTTGTCCGCGTAATGCATGTCAGTGACCAAGCCCACACGAACAGCCGTGTTGGTTTCATCCGCGAATGATTGCCGTTCCATCAGCAGCGATGGCGTGATGGCAGTCGCGGCGAGTACCAACGAGCCATCTCGGAGGAAAGTTCTTCGGCCAAGGTCGTGCGGATTGAGCATGTTGTTTCCAAAGTTGTACGTGCAAGAGCAGGTGCGCAGGCGACGTTCATTTTGCGCGTCGTTCCATTCAATCTACCGACTGGGAGAATGCGGGAAAGGGAAGCCCGGCCCCTGAAGCCAATCAAAACCGGAATCGCGACGAATCTCGAAGATTGTATGAAGAACCAATGAATGAACGGTTGAGCAGTCCTCGTGCATCCCCCAGCCAATGAGTGACGGCTGTTTGGGGGTCAAGATTCCTTGTTCCCAGGCTCTGCCTGGGAACACAATGTCTTGGAGGCTCCGCCTCCCGATTCTGTCTCATTAGGCGCAGCCTGCATTGCAGTGCAGTTCGTTACCAGACAGAGCCTGGGAGCCAGAAAGAGTCGGCATTTGAACTGTCTTGGTTGGCGTTGTTGCTCCCACGTACAACCGGGGCGAACGCCCAAACGGCTCACATGATGATGCCTGATCATTCCTGCCGACCTGCTTGGCCTAGGCGGAGTATGGGCACCGTGGCGAAGGGGAAGACGGCACATCACCCAAACAATTCACCCAAAGGTGCTTCCGCAAGCCAATTGCCTTGCATCCTGACGCCCCGATCAATGAATGCCCACCGGCGTTGTGATGTTGGACGGCCTCGCATTGCTCAGACCGCTTGGCGGATGCGGGAGTTGCAATCGTTCATCGCTCACGTCCAGTCGATACATCAATTGGTTGTAGTTGTACCGTGGCACGGCAACTGTTGTCCCTGAAAAAGTGTTCACGAACGTGCCTTCAAAGTAGATGACACGGCCGTCTTCACGCATCAGTTCAGGATGTTGCATGGGATTGTAGAAGTCCATGTTCTGCCCCGGACGAGCGTGCGTCGCGATCTTTTGACAAACAACCCAGGGACCTTCGGGTGCGTTGGCGACGGCAAACCAAACTTCACCCAGGAAACTGTCACCGCCCTGTTCACAGAACAACAGCGTCCACTGCTTCAAAAATGGATTCCAAGCCACGGAACCATTGCCGACTTTCAAAGGTGCGTTCGTCTCAATGTCTCGCAATGCCCAAGGCGCTTCCTCCGGACGCAATTCGTTCTCGCGAATCAAGGCCTCGATTTGATCTGTGGTGATGGGTTGTTTCCCAGTCTTCCAGGAGAACAGAATGCGTCCGTCGTCATCTCGATCGATTCCCCCTTCTCCGTCAAAGCATGTCAAACCCTGGTAGCTGCCCGGTGACAAAACGGATTCAAAGTCAGCAGGAACGCGAACGTTCGGGGGCGTTCCGATGTAGAAATATTCCCGGCCATTGACATTGCCGCGAACGGGATGGTCTTTCGGAAACAGACGCGATTGGGTTGGCAGTGGAAGGCGAGCATGTTCGATGAAGACATCTTCTGAATCGTCATAAATCATCATCCCCATCTGCGCAACCGAAAAATCCTTGCGGGCGGCAACGTAGCGAGCCACCAATCGTTCGTGACCTTGCTCGTCGCGAACAACCATCATTCCATCAACCCAAATCGGATGTGACGTAGCCTGTTTGACCCGGGCCAACTCCTTCGCAAATCCGTTCGGCTCGCGAACGAAGTATTTTAGCGGGATGCCGTTGTCAGCGTTCATGTTTTGGGGCGACGGTGACGTGGCCCCTGTCATGCGGAAGCTCCCCAACGCGAATTCAACTTGGTTGGTGTCTTGCCAAAACCATCGCATGCGACCTCGATAAATCGCAGTTTGCACCGAATCACAACCTGTCACCTGGGCGTTGATCAGTGGCACCGGCAATGGCGGTTTCTTGCCGAGCAGAACCGTGTCTCGGTAGATGCCCACACCGGTTTGTCGATACAACCGCTCGGCCAAATTCTGGCGTTCCAGTTTCAACACCGCTTCCGTGCCCGGTGTGGTTTTCCAGGCAACTCCCTTCGTCCCGTAGGGGCCCGCCGGACTTTCGTAGCCCCAGCTTCCGACGTCGAACCAGACCTGTTGGTCCATCAACCCCGGTTCGAAGAACGCGACATAACCGTTGCTGTCGCTGAAGTAGCGATTGTGATCGGTCGTTCGCAATTCGACCAACGGAATGCCACGGCCCGTGTCAGCATCCACAACGCGAATGGCAAAGTAGTCACCTGGCGTGGCTGCCTGAATGACGCAACCGGCCAACGTGATCAGCAGCCAAGAAATGAACCGGATGAAGCAGCCAACCCGATTCGTGCAGGCAAACTGAATCGCTTGATTTGAAACGGGCAAGCAGTTGGTCATGCGTTACAACTCGCCGACGAACGTTTTGAGTTGCTGCAACCGTTCGTCGTTGATGCAGTAGCAGACTTTGGGGCCATCCACTTCACCTTGAATCAATCCCGCTTCCTTCAAGATTTTGAGGTGCTGTGAGACAGTGGATTGAGCCAACGGCAACTGATTGACAATCTCGCCACACATGCAGGCTTCCCGACCAATCAGGAAGCGAACAATTTGCACCCGCGCCGGGTGCGCAATCGCCCAGGCAAGTTTGGCAAAGTCTTCTGCCGTGGGGTCGCTCTTCAGCTGCACTGGTGAAGCGTCGCAGGTTTTCTTCTTCGTTGCCTTTGCCAAATCTCAATCCTCGGAGTGACTCATCGTCGATAAGCGATTGACAATAGCTGCCTTTCGGCGTGTGGTCAACGGTTTCGCCTCTCCGCTCCAGTGATCGGAGGGTTGCACGCCACGATTGGGGCTCGGCGGTTCAACTGAAGTTTGCACAGATCGTCGTCAGGGAAGATACGGCCAGTAGGTCAATTGGTCGTTGTGGTGGGCAACAAAACGGACATCACCATCCTGCGAAACCACCACCGCGATCGCATGGTTCAACCCATTGACCAACCGGTAGGCAGACCGATGCCGGGTCCCCGCCGAGTCGGCTGGTTCCACCACGGTTTGATGGCCCTCAATGTCGATGGCACGGTGAATGTTTTGGACCGGTGTGTCACCCAGAATCTCACCACCAAAGCCAATCAATCGAAAGCTGTGATCCAGAATCAAGGCACCATCGACCGTCATCATGTCCGCGAGAAAATGACTGAAATCGATCAACTGATCATCGAAGCGTCGCAGTTCGGCGTCGCGGAACTGTTGGTAGTCGCTCCAAGTCAAAACGGCCAACTGCCGCGTCCTGGCGACTGCCAACGCCCGAGTCATCAAACGCTGCATCATTTCGTGGTAGAGCAGGGTCGAATCATCGGATTGAAATTGCACACGGAACCGCAACCATTGTTCACAGGTCCCATCCTCATGCGATCCATTTGGTAACACGACCATCAACCCACCGTGGCGACGGTTTCGAACCAGACGCAACACTCGCCGCACAACACTCTGCGCAAGGTCTCGCACGAACGATTCGCAGACTTTGGTCTTGCCTGCATCACCCGCGTGGTCCTCAGGAACACGACGCACGAGTTCTTCTCGGACACTGGCAAACCGGCTTGAGATCCAGGTGGACCGAAACGGATCAAAGCCATCAATCAACAACTGCCCTTGATTGGTTTCCAAAACACGCATGTAGCCCGATGACGCCACCAAATGCCCCGGCCGAATCGCATGAACGACCAAGTTGGGCGGCAAGGAAACACCATCGAACCGGCTGCCTTCGACTCGATTGACCCATTCGGTTCCCGTCACCACCAAGCCCCAGATCACCAGGGTTCCGTCTTCAGCGGTGGTGACAGCCAAGGCAGCGCGATAGAAATCCGCCGCCGCGTACAGTTTCCTCAAATTGTGGGGACTGAGCGTGGCAGGCTCAGAAAACGACAAAACATGAGGTCGAGACTGTTCGGTCGTGATCGATTTCAGGTGCGTGCGATTGGCGTAAATCACCCGACAACGAACCGGCGCGTCCTCTTCCCGCAACAAGCTGGCTTGATAGCAAACATCCAGCAACGAAACCAACGACGCGTTCGGAGGGAGCAAGTCCAACGGGAAACCTCGCGATTCCCACTGCTTTGAGAGAACCGACGCCATCTCGGCAGGATAAGAAGAGAACTGGTCCATGCTTTTCGCGGTCCCCGACAAGGCATATTTATCAAAGAGGCATCCATGCTGGTGCGTGCCTTTGTTGACAATGTCTAGATCGACCAACCTTCCACCGTCAACACCCAGCGAAAACCTGCAACAATCGTTCCGGAGAACTCACGCCAGTCTTCCTAGTGGGCTGTCAAAGCTAAAAGTGAGGGTTGATCGTAGTGGACGAGGCGACGAGTCCTGAACTGGCGTCAAATCCAAGGACTCGTCGCCTCGTCCACTACCCTAAAAACAAGTCGTGACAGACCACTAAGCAGGTCGGCTGGAATGATCGGGCACAACCATGTGAGCCGTTTGGGCGTTCGCCCCGGTTGCGCGTGAAAACCGTGGCTAACGCCAACGGCTCACATACCCGATGACACCTGCGTACCTGCTTAGCAATTCCATTCGAGGGGCACAAACACGGGGATTTGTCACAGACAATCGCTGTTGGGTCGTCTCTCAGGGAAGACAGCGATTCAACCGCGACTCAAAATCACGCAGGTAATCTTCCCGCCAACGATTGACCGTTTTGGCTCCTCTGTGAGGACCTTCCGATGACTTCATGGCTGGATCGTCCGTCCACCAATTCGGCAAGTCCGCTGACGGATCGTCGGCAAGCTCTGATGACGGGTTCACGACGGTGATCGATCCTCGCTGTCCATCCAGCTTTTTTGAATCGCTCTCGATTCGAAAGTCATATCGCTTGGCAGCCTTCGGACAAAACCGAAAATGAACTGCCGAGTCCTCGCCGAGGTGACCTTCCAAACGCTGGTTCTCGACCACCAAAACAGCCTTCGACGGAGCAGCGTTCGAGTCGATCGCGAGCACCAATTCCAAAACACCAAAGACTTCCATCTGATCACTTTGGACTGGCATACGGTCAAGACGCATCGTCGGCCGTTCCCAAGCCCGGACAAAGCGTCCACCCCAACTGGGTTTGGATGGATCCGATGGATCTCCGTGCAACAACCAAGCAACCGTGGGTGTGTCACCCATTTTGATGTCGGCCATTTGAAGCACAAAAAAGTCGCCCAGTTTCCCTCTGCCGGCGACCTTGGATCCAACGAAACGTTTGTTGCCCCAATCACCAGACTGGTTTCCGCCAACGAACCAGCCTCGGTAGGTGGAGTTGGATTCGATCATCCATAACTCCGGATGGTGATCGACGAGGTACTGGTACGCGTCAGCGGACCACTTCTTGTTCGGCCCGCCAATCCAGTGAACACGCAACTTTGGCAAGATGTCTGGCGCGTCATGCAGTGCCTGAGCTAAGTCCTCCAAACCACCCCACACCAAGACATGCAGGGGACGCGGATCCTCGCGGCGAGCGCACTCGACGATCCAGTTTGATCCTTCAGTCGATTTTCGAAAGCCCGCGTACGGAGCCCGCTCGGTTTCACCTTGTTTCGTGAGCGAGCGAAGTTGATCAGCGGCTGGATAGCGTTCGGAATGCGTCCTCAAATTGGGATAGTCCGCCTCATAGCAATCGATCACTCGCAGGATGTCGCTTTTTCGACCATCACCAAACGGCGAGGAAATGAGACCTTCGATGTCCAGCACATCAGCGTACAACAGCAAATGCACCATCGACTGGAAGTCATCCGGGTCCGTCCCGCCGATATCGGTCGAGACGATCACTCGATGAAGTTCGCTGACGCCAGAGGCCGGAGCATCCTGCGCAGCAACGTCCCGTTTCTGCACTACCGAAACGCCCAAAAACAGCAGACAAAGCAGCAAACGATTTGTCATTTCACCACATCCACAATCACACGGGCGTAGCGGGTCAGTCGAGGAGAACCATGATCCGTGACCGCCACGATGAAGTGCATCGTACCGGTGCCCGGTGGCATCACAGTCCGCGTCGGAACGGTGAACGAAGCCGTCACGTTGTCAAAGCCATTGATTGCGACAGGACGAGCATTCGTGCCACTCGAACAAAGAAAGCTTCCCGCTTCAGGGTAGTAGAACCATTCGTAGGACAGCAAATCGCCGTCGGGATCGCTTGATCCCTCCGCACTCAATTCGACGACCTCGCCTTTTTTCGCGGTCAGACGAGCGGCGTGAGCCAACTTCACAACGGGCGGATGATTCGCATCTTCGACTGATTGAATCGTCCAGTCCATTCGGGCGGCGAAGTCGTTTTGGTAAGCCTCCCGCCATCTCCAAATCGTTTCGTGGTTGCCTCGGTGCCAACGACCGTCTGTTCCCAACACTTCGTCTTCCGCGTTGGACCAAAACGGACGAGTCTCGGCCTGCAAGAACCACTTCTGCGTTCGCGGTGTGTAGAACTCGTAACGGCCGCCCCATCCACCCCAATCTGGATGTTCCGGTTCGTTCAAACCATTGTCGATCAAGTTCAGAAACGACGGAGTGTCGCCTTCCATCAGGTATTCCCAAAGCGGGTACTCTTTGCCAAGCGGTCCTTTGCGACGAATGTTTTTGTCGAGCCATTCATTGGTCACCAACGAGAAATCCGCTCCATCACAACGAGCGTGAAAGAAGTCGCCGCTGATCCCACTCCAAGTCGCATGCTGATAGGCTCCGCCGGGATAGAACCCTGGGCTGGCGACATAGAACAGATCCGGAAACTGCTCCCGTATCCACGGTCCGCTATCGTCCTGGTCCGAGATCGTATAGACGCGAATTTTCTGAATGAACGCTTTCAGTTCGTCCGCGTTGCGAGTCTCTCGCACCTTCCACAGTGACTGAGCCAGCACGCTTGGGCCGCCCCATGCCGTGACCCAGATCGGCCGCGGGTCATCGCGATCGACCGCCTCGATCAAATCGTTCGAAGCATCAGAGTCCTTGCCTTCACCAACACCTTGCATGCCATACACGGCAAGGCCTTCGGTCACGCGATTGAGAAGTTCGTCCTCCGTCGGGAACCCCGATTCGTGCTTTTCCAAGTTGTCACGAACCTCACCATAAGCTTTGACGATTCGGCGAATCCGATCCGGCGCGGTCCGCCGTTGCTGGTGCACCGAAGTCGTCGCGGCCAACCCCTCGATATCGATCTGGTTGGCATAGGTCAGCAAACGGACCAACGACATGGCGTCGTCCGGCTCATTTTCGATGTCAGTCAGAACAAAGAGACGAGGCTTGTCGGCGTTTGCAACCCTGGCGAACGCCGGAGTCACACAGAGAAAAAGCAACACAATTAAACGGGACAAAAACGGCACGGGACGTCCTTCCAAGTTGGGGGATGAGTGGTGGACTATTGACGAAGCGAGGTTTGATCGGCGGTGGGGAAAGCGTCATGCGTTTCTCCAGCGAGACTGCGGCGCAAAGCCCAACAACCCCTTCGCCTTGTCGATGGAATAGAACGTTTCGAACTCGCCCAACTCGCGTCGCTGCGGGACGCCAGCATAAAAATCCGCGATCACATCGGCACTCGGCATGCCAACCGAGGAATCTTCGTTCGCAACGTTGAACACTTGGTAACCCAGTCCATCCATTGCGAGCGCACAGTCGACGAAGTGACTCAGATCACGGGTGTCGATGTACGCAAAGAGGTTGCGACGCCGACACGCCGCATCGCCGCTCCAAACCGGGACCAGACTCGTGTACTCATGTGGCTCGATCACGTTGTTGATTCGCAAGGCGTAAATGTCGGTTCCCGATCGAGCTTGAAAGCTACGGCCGCAGACCTCGTTGCAGACCTTTGACATCGCGTAAGCGTCGTGCGGGACCGTGGGATGCTGTTCATCCACAGGGATGTATTCCGGTTTGACTTCCCCATGAGCAAAGCAGACCCCATAGGTGGTCTCGGACGAAGCAAACAGGACCTTGGGAATGCCGAGCTTCACCGCGGCCTCCAAGATGTTGTAGGTCGACGCTGTGTTGATGCGATAGCATTCCGGATCGGCCCGCAACTGAATGCGAGCCACGGCGGCGAAGTGAACCACGGCATCAAACTTGGGCGTTGAATTGCCCGACTCCAAATCATCGAAGCCAACGATTCCAGACATTGCTGAGAAGACTTGTCCCGCATCCGTGAGATCGACCGTCATGTCCCAAACGCCATCGATGTTGGCCGGCACGAGGTCCAGATTCATCACCGTGTGACCCTGGTCAGCCAGGTGCCTGACAACGTGGCGTCCCGCTTTGCCGGAACCGCCTGTGAAAAGTATTCGCATTTCCTGTCTCGCTGGTGTGGTGGCGGCATCAGCCGACCGATTGGTTGGAGAAATTGTGTTGTGTTCTCCGGCCACAAAAGGTGAAGATCGGATCGAAGCCAATCACCTCCCTTACGCCTCTATTTAATGAAGCAAGCCGGCAGGAGTCTTTCGGAACTGGAACTCTTGTGGCAAGCCTTGTTGCTCGCTTGCACAACCGGGGCGAATGCCCAAACGGCTCACCTGGTTCTGCCCGAGTGTTTCTACCGAACTGTTTACCGCACCTCCAAAATCATTCTGCGATAGGCGTGCAGGCTGGGCTGGCCGTCGTCATGAATCTCCAAAATCACATGAATCGTCTTACCCGCCGCGTCTTTTGGCACCGAGATTTTGGCGGTCTCGGAGGATGCGTCTTCCATCGAGACCTTCCCTTTGTAGGTGGATGGCTCTTGGTAGATCGACCATGAGTAGCTGATCGAATCGTTGTCTGGATCGCTGGTACCCTTCGCACTCAGCGAAACGCTCGCACTAGCCTCCGCGGACATTTGCATCACATCGCGAGTCCTGTCACCGTTCAAAACGGCAATCGGGTGATGATTCGCTTCGGAGTACTTGTTCGTGATGCTCCAATCCATCCGTGCTGCGAAGTCGTTGTTGTAGCCTTTGCTCCAGCGTTTGATCGCGCCGGTTCCATCGGATGTGTTTCCCCACATCTCGTAGGGATCGAACTGACGCTCTTCCCCCTTCACGCCCGACATGCTTTTGATGCCGGTCTTCTTTTGGAAGCTGAATCGTCCGCCCCAACCGCCTTGGTCGATCTGGTCGGGATCGTTCAGGCCATTCGGATAAACGTGCATGAACGCAGGCGAATCACCTTCGGTCGCCCACTTGGTGTCCGGATAAACGGCGCCCAGCGGTCCATGACTTTGAATGTCATTCTGTTGGTAGTCGCCATTCTTTGGCGGCTGCCAACCGTAAACCTTCGTTGCTCGTATGTAGAAAACTTGCGGGTAGTTTTTGGCAATCCACGCTCCCGCGTCATCTTGGCCGAGAATGTCGTAGACGCGCAGCTTTGAAAGAAACTTCTCGAGTTCGGCTTTTGATCGTGTCTTGCGGACTTTCCAGATCGCTTGAGCGACATTGTTGTTGCCGCCCCAACCGCCGATCCAAATCGGGCGTGGATCATCCTTGTCCGCCGAGGCGATGATCATGTCCGATCCGGGCGAGTCTTTGTCATCGCCCACATCGCTCATGCCATAGCCGAGTTGTCCCATGACCGAGATCGAACGCAGATAGTCCGGTGTCGGGAATCCGTCCGCGTGAACTTTGAGGTTGTCGTAGCATTCGCCGTAAGCATCAACGATTTTGTCCAGCATCTTGGTGTTGCTCTGCGTCTTCTTCCAGCATCCGGTGGAAACGACGAGACCTTCGATGTCGAATTCGTTGGCACTGACCAGCAATCGAACCAACGACTGATCATCGTCTGGGTCGGCACCCAAATCGGTCGTCACGATCATTCGAGGTTTGGAATAGTCGGCCGAGGAGGCCGTTGTCAGACCGAAGACAACCGAAATCGTCAACGCTCGAAAGAGAATGGTGTGGATCATGGGGATGGTCAAAGCATCGAAGTGAGGGATGAATTTCTGCTTGTCTTGTTGTCTGGTCAATTTCATTGACACTCGTTGACAACTCGCTGATACCGGGTCATTTGGGGCGTGCCACTGTCGGTCACTTCGCAAATCACATGAACGGTTTTGCCATTTGCATCGCTGGATGCAACGAATTCGGCTTGCGGTTGATTTGCATTGGAGATCTCAATCGTCCCGTCGTAGGTGTCAGCTTCGGTGTGCTGCCACCAGTGATACTGTGAACTGGAAGTGACGATGCCTTCGATGTCGAACTCATTGGCGTACAACAAGAATCGAACCATCGAACATTCGTCATCAATCTCACCATCCGTGGTGACCAAAATCCGAGGCCGCTCCACCGCCTTGGCAATGTTGGGCATTGCGGTGGAAAAGAGACAAAGACCTCCCATCCAGACACAGATGCACAAATTGCGGAAATGGGATTGGTTGAGTTGGCTGCGCATCATCATGGTGTCACTCGTGGGGAGAAGGGTGTCACTTGTCTGCGTCGGATTGCGGCCTGTCGATTGCCTTGTAATTGGTCTTCGTTAGGGTTGAACCGTCACGATCACTCGCTTGTATCGGGTGAGCCTTGGCGTGCCGCGATCGGTAACCTTCAGGATGAAGTGCATCGTTTCCGGTTGGTCGACTTTCGGAGCCGTGCGGGTCACCTGGTAAACGTTTTCTGGCGACTGACCGATATCCAGGTCGAGCGGTGTCGATCCTGCTTCGGGGTAGTCCATCCACGTGTAACGGAGACTGTCACCGTCGGGATCGGTTGTTCCCCACGCATCCAAACGGAACTGTTCGCCCGATTTCACATTCAGCGTTTCCGCATGGGCGAGGGCTGGCACAGGCGGATGGTTGGCTTCTTCATAGCTCGCAACGCACCAATCCATTCTGGCGGCAAAATCGTTCTGAAAGTCATCTCGCCACCGCCACAATGTGACCCGGTTTCCAGTGAACGTTTCATCGCTGGGCTTTTCAGCACGCTTCTGATCATGAAACAATCGCGGTCGATACGCGTCGCTGGCGTTGCCCCAGATGGGACGCGTCTCGGCGAGGATCGGCACGCCTCCCTGCACCTCACGGCCAACCTGGATCTCATCATCGCTGGGCTGGCCAAGTTCGTAGCGTCCGCCCCATCCACCGAAGTCCGGGCGTTCGGAAACGTTCAAGCCATTGGGAATCAACCCCAGGAAAGCGGGCGTGTCACCTTCAACTCCCCAGGCAACATCGGGATATTCCGCTCCCAGCGGACCATGGCCTTGCTGGATGTGAATGGCCAACCAAGTGTTGCTGATCGTTGTGTTGTCGATGCCCTCCACGACCTGATTGATCGCGCCCCAAGTCGAGCGTTCGTAACGTCCGGGGCTGACGATGTATTGCAGATCCGGGAATTCGTTTCGCAACCAAATCCCAGAATCGTCTTGGTCAGAGATCGTGTAGACACGAAGCTTCTTGACCAGACGTGTGACGTCCTCGGCCGGTCGAGTCTTGCGAAGTTTGTGCAGGGACTGCGCAAGCGTATTGGGGCCTCCCCATACCGAAATCCAAAGTGGCCGTTCATCATCGCGATCGAGTAATTCGATGATGCGCTGCGAACCAGGGGAGTCCTTGTCGTCACCGACTCCGTTCATCCCGTACAGAGGCAACCCTTTGGTGACCAGTTTGTGCAACGCATCCGCGGTAGGAAATCCAGGTTCGTGCTTCAGAAGGTTGGGTTGGACTTTGCCATACGCGTCAATGACACGCCGAATGGACTCCGGAGCCACTCGATTTTTCTGGTGCACCGATGTCGTTGCCACAATCGCTTGAATGTCAATCGAATTGGCGTAAAGCAGCAGTCGAACCAGCGACTGGGTGTCGTCCGGGTCCGCTTCGATGTCGGTCAGCACAACCATTCGCGCTTTCGCAGTTGAGCCGTCATCAGCCGCAGCAAACGAGGACGTCGCCAGGAGAACCATCAAGAGTCTGAAGAGTTTTTTCATGCAGTGTTCTCAGCTTGCTTCCAGCGATTGATTTCATCGAGCGAAGGAAAGGATGTTTGAGTGCCGACGCGTGTGACCGAGATGGCCGCAACGATCCCAGCACGAGTGGCAGCGTCGGCCAAAGACATTCCTTCGGCGAGCGAGACCGCCAATGCCCCGGTGAAGGCATCGCCGGCCCCGGTGGTGTCGACCGCTTTGACGGGTGAGGCAGGAATGAGGGAGATCCCCGATCGGTCGAGCACCAAAACGCCTTCGCCGCCCATCGTCAGTGCAACTTGTCGAACGCCACGTTGCCTCAACTGTTCCGCAGCGGCAGCACAGTCAGCCTGTGTCTCCACACTGCAACCCGTGATGGCGGCGATCTCGGTCTTGTTGGGGACACAAACATCGCAAAGCGAAAGCAGTTCATCCGAAACAAGTTCCGCGGGTGCCGGAGTCAGCATCGTCAGGACGTTGGCCGCACGAGCCAGTTTGAATGCTTCGAGAGCCGCCTCCACAGGAGTTTCCAATTGACAGATCACCACATCGGAATCGGCGATGATTGCCTGGGCCGATCGAACATCAGCCGCGGTCAGTTCGGCGTTCGCTCCGGCGACAACGATGATGCAGTTCTCAGCGTCATCATCCACCAAAATCGCGGCCGTGCCTGTAGGCTGGTTTTTGGAATGTTGAATGAAGGACGTGTTGATTCTGTCTGCTCGGTAGGCGTCAATGGCCTGAGTCGCGAAGCCATCGTTCCCGACGCGAGCGACAAAGGCGACTTCGGCACCGAGTCGGGCGGCGACGACCGCTTGGTTCGCACCTTTGCCACCCATGCCTTGATGCAGCGAATGTCCGGCAAAGGTTTCGCCAGGCACGGGCAATCGCGGTGTGCGAAACGTCAGATCCACATTGGCCGAACCAACGACGGTGATCTTCGGGCGTGTCATTGTGTCTGTCATCTTATCGGTCCCTTTGACTCATACGGTCCACGGCGACGGCGGCCAGGATCACGAATCCCTTGACCACTTGTTGCCAAAAAGGGGAAACGTTTAACAGAAAAAGGCTGTTGTTCAACACACCAATGATCAGGCAACCGAGCACGGTCCCCATGACGCTGCCTCGTCCGCCCGACAGGGATGTTCCACCAATCACGACGGCGGCGATGGAATCCAGTTCGTACCCCAACCCTGCGTTGGGTTGAGCCGAATCCAGTCGAGCGGTCACGATGAGTCCCGCCACTCCAGCGAGCAAACCACCGAGCGTGTAGACCGCGATTTTGATCCGATCGACCGGCAATCCTGTCAACAACGAAGCGCGTTCGTTGCCGCCAACCGCGTACACATGCCGGCCAAAACGAGTTGTCCGGGTCAGCAGCACAAACACGCCAACCAATGCACCGGTGATCCAAACCGGAACCGGAATCTGCAGGAACACGCCCGTGCCGATGGCACCGAACGATGAACCGAGTCCCGTGACCGGGAACCCACCCGTCCACAACATCGTCAAACCACGAGCGATGCTGAACATTCCCAGCGTGGCGACAAACGGCGGAAGCTTGAAACGAGTCACCGCGACTCCATTGAATAACCCCGCGGCGGAACCGACCAATAGTCCAGAAACAATGGATCCAAAGACCGTGAACTGCAACTTCACGCCAAGCGGTTCGAGCATGATGCCGTTCTTCAGCAACCCTGCCGCCACGGCGCCGGACAATGCGAGGATGGCACCGACCGACAAGTCGATTCCGCCGGTCAAGATGATCAACGTCATCCCGATCGAAAGGCTGAGGTTGACTGAGATTTGTCTCAGAATGTTCAGCCCATTCTCGGGCGTAAAGAAACTGTCCGACAAGAAACTCATGGCGATCAGCATCACCACCAATGCAATCAGCGATTGAAATTTCGCGAGGTGTTCGCGTTTGTTTTCTAACATGGAATCGAGTTCCTTCTCGGCAAAGCCGCTTGCAGGATGTTTTCCTCGGTGGCCTTCGCCCGGTCGAATTCTTGGGTTGCACGCCCTTCGCACATCACCAAGATCCGATCCGAAACCGCCATCACCTCGGGCAATTCCGATGAAACCATGATCACGGCCAATCCGTCGGCCGTCAGTTCATTGATGAGCGAGTAGATTTCATTCTTGGCATGGATATCGATCCCGCGAGTGGGCTCATCGAGCATCAACACGGCAGGTCCCGTCGCCAACCATTTCGCCAAGATCACCTTCTGCTGGTTGCCACCACTCAAATTGATGATCTTCTCACGCAGCGACGGCGTCTTCACACGAAACCGTTCCAAAAAATGCCGTGTGTGCTCGCGTTCTCTGCCACGATCGAGGAACCCAAACCGTTCGGAATGCTTCAGGCTCGCCAGACTCGCGTTTTCACCGACGGACATCGACAACACCAAACCATCCTGCTTTCGGTCCTCGGGGACCAACGCCAAACCATGGGAGATCGCATCGGCGGGGTTTTTCAATCGAACACTTTGGTCGTGCATGCTCACCTGCCCGGTCGACGCCGTCGGGTGCAGTCCGAACAAACACTCCAGCAATTCCGTTCGACCCGCCCCCATCAATCCAAAGATGCCCAGCACTTCGCCTTTGCAAACGTGCATGTTGACTTCGTGCACCAGATAGTCACCGGGGCGAGTCGGATGACGGAGCGAGATCCCTTCGGCACGAAGAACCGGCTGATTGTTGGAGGACGACTGCTTGGAAAGGATTTTCACATCTCGTCCAACCATCATTCGAACCATTGCGTCGTGACTGAGCTCACCAAACTCGGCCGTGCCGATCAAACAACCATCACGCATCACGACAATGTCGTCAGCAATCTGTTCGAGTTCTTCCAAGCGGTGAGTGATATAAACGATCGCAACGCCCTGCTTCTTCAGATCAGCGATGCATCGGAACAGAACCTCCGTCTCGCGTTCGGTGATTGCGGATGTGGGCTCATCCATGATCAGGATACGAACGTTGCCAGCCAACGCGCGAGCAATCTCAACCAACTGTTGTTGACCGACTCGCAGTCGCCGGACGGGCGTCGTTGGCGACACGTCGAGTTCCAAACGTTTCAACCACTCGGTTGCTTGACGGTTCAGTTCGGTGTAGTCAATCAGCGTTTCGAAACGAAGCGGCTCACGGCCAAGGAAAATGTTTTCGGCGACGGTGAGATCGGGCACCAAACTCAGTTCTTGATGGATCATCGCAATGCCATGATCCTGCGCGTCGCGTGGGCTGGTGAAATGAACCGGTTCACCCTGCAACAGCAACTCGCCTTCGTCGGGCGGTTGCACTCCCGCCAAAATTTTCATCAACGTCGACTTGCCCGCACCGTTTTCACCGAGCAACGCGGTCAAACGCCCTGCCCTCAGAGTCAGGTCGACGCCGTCCAACGCTTTCATACCTGGAAACAGCTTCAATATCTGCTTGGCCTCAAGCACCACGTCATCGGAGACGATCATTTCGCCTCCACGATGAAGGGGACCACTTTCAATGGTTGAAGATCAGAGTCCTCATCGTTGACTTGGACACATCCGGTGAATCGCACTTCCGCACCGACCGTCGCGATCTCTCGAAGCGTTGGCAAGACATTCGCTTCAATCCGGCGGTTCAGTTCCGTGGAAATGGCGTTGAAGTCCTGGGTGTTATTGAAGTCATTCACGTCCAGCAAACCTGTGCCATCGCGAACCGTGTTGCCGAAGAGGATGCCCGCTTCCAAAATCACTTCCGTCATTTCCGAATCAGGGGAGATCGCCAATCCAATGAAATTCTTTTCAACGGAGACAACTCGTCCGACACCGGTGACGTGGTAGAAGTACGATTGACTCAGTCCAACCTGCCGTCCGTGTTGTTGACGGGCTTTGGCCGGATCAGCTTTGACTTTTGCGACCAACGTGGCGGCATCGACCGCGGCTGATTTCGAAGGAAGCAGCTCGCTGTCCCAGAACGTATTCACGAACTTCACTGGATCGAACTTGGCCGCAGTCGCTTTCGCGTTGGCCTTGTTCGCATCTTCCAGTGAAACGATGTGGAATAGCGGTAACCGATACAACAGCACCAAGGCACCGACCACGAAGACAAACCGGATGATCCACTTTCGTTGACGCAAAATCACTCCGAACCTGCTTGTCCAAAGTCACCGTACTTCGATGCGTTGCCTTGGTGAACCAATTCCACAGCGACCGGAACCTTCTGCGACAGATCGTGATCGCCGTTCAGGTACTTGTCGGCATACTCCGCCGCGGTTTTGGCCATCAGTTTTGGAAACTGCATGCCCGTCGCGACGATCTTGCCTTCTTGGATCATTGCCACCACATCATCGGCCCCATCGAAGCCAAAGATCTTGACCTGCTCCGCTTTGCCAGCCGCTAACAAAGCTTGATAGGCCCCCATTGCCATCGCGTCGTTGCCACAGAAAACCGCTTTGATATCGGGATTGGCCTGCAGGATGGCTTCCATCACTTCCAACGCCTTGGCGCGATCAAAGTCGGCACTTTGCTGCGCCACCATCTTCAGATCCGGATAGCGATCGACCACACTATGAAATCCATCCGATCGATTCGGGGTGTTGTTGTCGCCCACCAAACCGAGCAGCTCGGCGTAGTTGCCCGACTCCCCCACCTCTTTCACGAAGTGCTGCCCAATTGCAACGCACCCGGAGTAGTTGTCCGACAGGATTTGCGAAACGGCAGCGTCGGTCGTGTTGATTTCTCGGTCCATGCAAAACACGGGCAGATCGGCTTCTTTCGCGCGTCGCACGTTGGCGATGGAACCATCCGCATCGGTTGGATTGAAGAGCACCGCCGAGTACCCCGACGCGATCACGTTGTCAAAGTGTGCCGTTTCCTTCGATGGATCGTTCTGCGAGTCAAATATCACCGCGTCGTAGCCGAGCTCAATGGCACTGTCTCGAGCGGATTCGGCAAGCACGACGAACCACGGGTTGTTCAATGTCGAAACGATCACTGCCACTCGCTTGGGCTCGTCCAAGCCAGCAGAACTGCCGGAGGGTTTCGTTTCGCTGCGACATCCGCTGATCACGAGTGCCAACGCGCACACGAACAATGTCGCGAGTCGTTTGGATTGGTTGCATGAGCTCATCAAGAATGTCTCGATCAAAAGTTGTGGGGGATAACTTCGACGTCAAAAGACAACGCCGGACTTTAAGATGACGTTCGCATACGGGGTGCATTCTCCGGTGCGAACGATCGCCTCGCTGACCTGGGTTCGTTGTTTGAATTCCACGTGCAAAACCTCTGTGATCTTCGGTGCCATTCGATGAGCTTCGAAGAGTTGCATCATCTGTTCAAAGACGCCTTGATTGTGGTCATGAATCTCGCTAGCAATCACGATCTCCTCCACCTTCAACTCGCTCAAGATTGCATCCAGCGTTCGCAAGAACGTCGGATACCCTTCCTCGATCGCCAAATCAATCCGCTTCACTCCGGTAGGGATCGGCAACCCGGCATCACACAACGTGATCGACGCGGTGTGCCCGATCCGACTGATTTCGTAGCTCAGTTCGCTGTTGAGTAGTCGGGTGCGTTTCATGAATTTTGCGAAAGATTCAGATGATGGGACGAGGCGGTGAATTCGTGGTGTGGCTGGCGGGGTTCAAGCAGCTGAATGCGGGGTGACCACTTCAATGAGAAGCGACAGAAAGATGCGGAAACGAAGGCTTCCAGTCATCAGGCAAAGACCCGCGGAAACGGCTCAGCTTTGGTGCGGAATCACTTCGATTTTACAGCATTCGTCAAAGTCGGTGACCGTTCCGAACTTGTCCACCAATTCGTCCAAACCAAATCGATGTGTGATCAACGATGCAAAGTCGTAGCGATCGGATTGCTGGTGCAGAATGTTCAACACCGGACGCCAATCCGTTCCGCAGTGGAACACCGAATGGATGTGCAAGTTCTTCGAGCTGATGTGTCGCATCACGTCCAAAGCGACTGGTTTGCCGAGATCCACCCAGTTGCCAACTTCGATCACGGTGCCGCCCTTGCGGACCATTCGAAGTGCCTCGATGAATGCTTCGGGTTCACCTGCTGATTCAATCACCAGATCAGGTCCGACGCCTTCGGTCATGGCTTTCACCTGTTCGATGCGTTCGTCGGTTGAAACCTTGGCCGCATTGATCGTGACGTCGGCGTAAAGACTTTTCGCCTTCGCCAACCGAAGCTCCGAGAGATCCGTCGCGATTCGTAAACCGGCACCATGAATGCTGGCCATGATGCCGTGAAGAATTCCCAGGGGACCGTTGCCGAGCACAGCCACTGACATCCCAGGGCCGAAACCTTCATTGACGGGTGCAAACGGACCTGCCGCGCGAGCCAAACTGTGATACGCGACGGCCATCTCTTCCACAAACACGGCGACGTCGGTCGACATCTCATCAGGGACTTTGAACAGATGCGTTCCAGGTCGGATGTACATGTACTCCGCAAACCCACCCCGCAGGTAAGGCAGCGTGTCCGCATTGGGATGCAACCCGTAGGCTTGGATCTGATTCAAACAGGTCGTGTTGTTGTAGTGTTTTCGACAGTAGTAGCAGTGACCGCAGTTGACCTCGACAGCGATCGCAACCCGGTCGCCCACTTTCAGCGGTTGCTTGTCGTAGTCCATCACCTTCGCTGCGTTGTCGCCAATCTCGACCAGCGTACCGATCACCTCGTGACCACCGACGTAGGGAAAGATGGACTTCCCGCGAAGTTCCGTTGCCTCACCTTTGAAGATGTGGCGGTCGGTTCCACAGATCCCCGACATGTCGACTTTCAAAATCGCTGAATCATGATCCAGCGTCGGAAACGGATAGGTCCGCATCTCAGTGACACCGGGTGCCGTCATGGCAACAGCACGCACGGATTCGGGTTTTGCTACGCTCATGGATGAAGTCCTGAGAAAAGGCGGAAGAGGCCGACGGCGGAATTGCCACACCGTTCAAATCGCTCGCCCCAATCACTCGGTACGATTGATCTCTGGGCCCAACTTACACCAGAAATCCGCACAGTCTCCCTCGAAAACGGTCGCAACTTGCACTATCCTGAGATTATGCGGCATTTTGATACCCAACGACCTGAGTTTGCTCCCTACGGCTTCACTTGCGAGCTCTGGGAACCCGTGCCGATGCCGCGGCCGGATCGTCACGACGAGATCGAGATCAATTTTCTCGATTCCGGGTCGCTGACCTACCTGATCGGCGGCAACCGTGTCACGGTGGAAGCTCGATCGCTGACGCTTTTCTGGGCCGCCGTTCCTCACCAAATCGTGGAGTTTCGCGATGTCACGCACTACTACGTGATCACGATCCCCTTTGGATGGTTCCTGCAATGGGGACTGCCTGAGAGCTTGCAAACCCAGTTGATCGTGGGCAGCATTTTATCGGAGAACTCGGATGAAAAGACGTCGGCTCGTGACAGTTCCTTGTTCGAGCAATGGCATGACGACCTGTTGAAATCACCCGATGAATTTCGCGACATTGTTTTGTTGGAGTTGAAAGCAAGATTGCTACGTCTGGCCCGATCGCATTTGAAGAATCCAGTGACCTCGCCTGGTGACCGGGACGCCAACGCGAACCAGTCATCACCCAACCTGGCGAAAGCCGAAGTGATGGCGTGCTACATCGCTCGCAATTTCAAGTCGCGATTGCAGATCAAAGAGATCGCGGATTGCGTGGACCTTCATCCAGACTACGCATCCACCCTGTTTCGGAAAACGTTTGGGGCGACACTGAACGGGCTGATCACTCGCCACCGTGTCGCCGAAGCTCAACGTTTGCTCGTGTCGAGCAACGACCAGATCATCGACATCGCGTTTGCCGCTGGGTTTGATTCACTGAGCCGTTTCAATCGAGCGTTCAAAGAAACGACTGGCATGACTCCTCGTGGCTTCCGGAAGGAATGCCGCTTCAATCATCGTTGATGCGGTCATTCATCCTGGCAACCAACCGTGCGTCCAAGGTTGCCAACCACGGACGTTGAGAAAGTCAAAGCCACACCCGGAAGCCTTCTTCGCAGAGTGCTCGGCTTGGTGATCCCTCCATGACTGACCGCAGTTGTGGCTCCACCTGGCCCGCCGCCGCGCTGCCAGCTAGAGGCTGGTGCTGCTTTTGAGGACAGGCACGAGCAATGCCATCACGACACCAAGAACAAGAATTGCCATCACCAGCAACATGATTGGTTCGAGCAAACGCACGAACAAGTCGAGCCGCCGGAACGTTCGTTTCTCCAACGAGTCGGCGATTTCAGGCAGCACTCGGTCCAACGAGTTGCTCTCTTCACCCACGCTGATCATCTCCACCACCGAAATCGGAAAGTAGCCTGATTGGCGAAGTGGTTTCGCGAGGCTTTCCCCACTGCGAATGTTTTCACTCGCGTCCGCAATCGATTGACTGAGCAATCGATTGCCGGTCGCAGTCCGGCTGATGTCCAACGATTTCAGAATCGGCACGCCGTTGGCCAGCAACGTTCCCAGCACCCGGCAGAACCGAGCGACGGAGAGGTTCATGAGGATGTCACCCAGCACGGGGACCTTCAGCTTGAGCTTGTCAAACATGTCTTGTCCGCGATCGGTTTGCAGTTGTTGGCGAACGAAGAGGATCACCCCCACCGCCACAACCATCAGGATCCATCCGTAGCCTTGAAGAAAGTTACTGAAGCCCAGCAAGGCTTCTGTCATCGCTGGCATCTCGCCCTTCTGCCGCAATCGATCAAACAGCATGTCGAACTTGGGCACAAAGAAAACCAACAAGGCTGAGATCACCACACTCCCGATGGTGAACAAGAACACCGGGTAGGCCATCGCGCTAACGGTGCGTCCCTTGAGGTCTTCTTGCAGTTCAGTGAAGACGCCAACGCGGTCCAAAGCGTCTTCCAGGAACCCACCTTCGGTCCCGGCACGCACCATGTTGACGGCCATGTCGCTGAACACGCCGGGATAGCGAGCCATGGTGTCGCCGATCGGTTCACCGTCCTCGACCCGCCCTCGAATCTCGGCCAAGACTTCCCCGAGAACCGGCGTGCTGGATTGTTCCCCGAGAATCGTGAGCGACCGAATCATTGGCACGCCACTTCGCAGCAACGATGCCATTTGTCCGTAGAAGGTGGCCATCACCTGACCTTTGACCTTCTTGCGTTTGGTTCCAAAGATCGCAAACGCCGAACCGGAGGTTTGTTCCGTGATCTTGGTTGGGAACAAATCACGTCCCGTCAGCTGCGAAGTCGCTTCACGCTGCGACCCGGCCTCGAGCGTTCCTTGGACGCTCTTTCCAGTCATGTCTCGGGCGGTGTATTGAAACGTTGGCATAGTGACAAAGCGGCGGGAAGCAGACGGGCGTGATGAAGGCAGGGAGCTTTTGAATCGGGGGCGAAACGCCCGGACAACTTGGAGGACGGTCAGCAAGGCACGGGCTAAAGCGCCTCGCCCTTGGTAACACGCAGGACCTCTTCAACGCTGGTCACACCAGCGACGACTTTGTCCCAGGCATCCATCCGAAGCGTTCGCATGCCTTCCTTGACAGCTTGTCGTCGGATGTCCCAGCTGCTGGCACGGTTCTGAGCCATCTCGCGAATTTGCTCGCTGCTGACGAGCAGTTCGTAGATCCCCAGACGACCGGAGTAACCCACGTTGCGGCACTCCCGACAACCGACGCTGCGAAAGATTTCTTTGCCTGCGATCTCATCCCAAGGAAAATCCTTCGGCAAATCGTCTTGCTCCGGAATGAATGACTCTTTGCAGTGCTGGCACAACCGTCGCAGCAGACGTTGAGCCATCACGGCTTCCACCGTCCCGGCGACCAAAAACGGTTCCACGCCCATGTCAACCATCCGCGTGAAGGCACCAGCGGCATCGTTGGTGTGCAAGGTGCTGAACACCATGTGCCCGGTCAGCGATGCCTGGGTGGCGTTCTCAGCCGTTTCCAAGTCACGAATTTCGCCGACCAGCACGATGTCGGGGTCGTGACGCAGAATGCTCCGAAGCGACGCGGCGAAGGTCAACCCGATCTTGGAGTGAACCTGGATCTGGTTGATGCCATCGAGCTGATACTCAACGGGATCTTCCGTCGTGATGATTTTGTTTTCGGGGCTGCGGATTTCCAACAGACTGCTGTACAGCGTCGTTGTTTTACCACTCCCGGTCGGCCCGGTGACCAACACGATCCCGTGCGGCAATTTGATCAGCTGGCTGAATCGATCGTAGATCTCTTTGGACATTCCCAGTCCCTGCAGATCAAACACCATCGACGATTTGTCGAGGACACGCATGACCAGGCCTTCGCCGTGAATCATGGGGATCACGCTGAGACGAATGTCGACTTCCCGGCCGTGCACCCGCAGTTTGATCCGGCCGTCTTGCGGCAGTCGCTTCTCCGCAATGTTCAACCGAGCCATGATCTTCAAGCGGCTGATCATGGCAGCTTGGAAACGGTTGATCTCAGGGGGCACAGGTTGAGGGTGCAAGATCCCGTCGATCCGGTACCGGATGACCAGCCCGTCCGACTGCGATTCGATGTGAATGTCACTGGCACGCGAATCAACGGCTTCAATCAAAATCTCGTTGACCAGTCGAACGACCGAGGCCTCTTGAGCCATTTCGGAGAGTTCACTGCCGTCGGTTTCGATGCCTTCGAGCAATTCGACTTCATCATCGCCGGCGGCGGCGACCAACCCCTCCACCGTTTCGCTACCGACACCGAGGTGTTTCTTCACCAACCGGCTGATCTCGGCCCGCTCGGCCACGACGGGAACGACGGTTTTGCCGGTCGTCGCGCAGGCCTCATCCAGGGGATACAGGTCAAACGGGTCTGCGGTCGCAACCAGCAACGCCCCGTCTTCCCAACCGATTGGGAACATGGAGTGGCGGTAGATCAGCTTTTGTGGGAAGCCCTCGAGGGCCGACAAATCGATTTCCGATGTTCGCAAGTCACGAAATTCCAGCCCAACCTCGTCAGCAATTGCCGACAAGGCAGCGCGTGCCGTGACGTATCCCAACGTGACCGCATTGTCGACGACCGATTGAGGGTCGCCGTTGCGGCTTTGTTCCAATTGCTGGGGCGTCAGCAGTCCGCGTCGTTGCAGAATCTCGCCAGCATGCATGATCATCTTCCTCTTCCTCCGCCTGTTTGTCCGCCGCGACCACCGCGACCTGTGTCACCTCCACCGCGCCCCGTGCCACCGCGGCCGGTGTCACCGCCACGTCCGCCGATGCCTCCTGGAGCACCACCACCGCCGCCAAACCGCGATCGGAAGAACTCAATTCGCCGCTGCACATCTTCGGCGGAGGAACCCGTCGGTGCGGCACTGGAAGTTCCACTGCTGGAACTTCCCGAGGTCGACGTTGCCGTGGTGGCTTTCACACCCAGCATGGACTCCAACGCTTGTTGTAGCACTTCTGCGCGGACACCACCTGCGATTGGCATCACAACCGTCTGTTCTTCTTGTTCCATCCCTTGTTGATCCAAGATTTCAACGAGTTCCTGAACCTGTTGGAAGTCTTGCGGCGTGGCTGTGACAACCAAAGAGTTGCTGCGTTCGTCCACGGCGACAATGATTTTTGTCGGTTCACTCTTGGCTTTCTCGGCTGTTCCACCACCGCCTCGTCCGCCCCGGCCACCACCTCGGAACGCATTGATGATGTCCTCTGGTGATGGCTGGCGACCACCACCTCCGCCTCCTGCACTTTGCTCTTGGAACATTTTCTCGGCGAAGACGGCTTTCACGAGCGTCGCGACATCCGCTGCTTCTTGATAGATCACGGGGATCAACCGGGGCTGTGGCACTGTGCGAACCAACTCGGGACTTTCTTCTTGGTCAATTTCCCGAATGACCAACCGGATGAATTCCAAGTCAGCCGGACTGGCCTGAACGATCAACGAGTTCAGATGGCCATCGGCAACAATGTTGACGCTGCCTCGACTGGTCAAAATCGAACGACTGCTGGAGACCTCTTCGCCTCCACCGCCGCCCATTCCGAGCAAACCGCCGAGCATCCCACCGCCGAGACCGCCCATCACCGATTCGGTGAGAGATCCGGAGGAAGACTCTGATCCGCCAAGCACGCTGGCAACGAGTTCCGATGCCACTTCGGCTTTGATGAATTTCAGACGAAAGATCGTCGGCAGATCACTCGCCATTCCCGACGATGTGCTGATCGAGCTGAGCAATTGCTCAAACGCATCGAGTGCTTCGCTGTCTTTCGACGCGATCACCAAACCCGCCGGAGTCATCTGCACGACAATCTCAGCACCCGCGTGAGGATTCGCGAACTCATCTTCCAACAACGTGGGGCCAGCGATAGGGGCTTGGGATTCCACTTCGGTCTGATCTGAACCGGCCGATGTGTTGACATCGAAATCGTCCAATGCTCGCACCAAGTACTGGTCATCTGCTCTTGAATCACGGCGATTCCACGACGCTTCTTGATCAAGGTCACGCGGTCGCGGTTGGCCAATCGGCTGTGTGTTTCGGCTGCCATCTTGCAGCTGATCGTCCTCCGAAGAAGTTGGCACGATCACTCGCAAGCGATTCTCTCGCCCAGTCATCGGCCACAAGCTTTCCAATTGCCGCAGCGTTTGGTTGGCCGATGATCCACTCATCGGCAGAACGCGAACGTTCTCGCCCAACCCGCCTGCCAGTGGATCGTTTTCCAGTTCATCGATCAGCCGCTTCACAGTTTCGATTTGGGCTGTTGTTCCGCGAACCCAGAGACGTCCTGTTTCCGGGTCGCCGTCGACCGTGGGACCTTGCCCGCCAGCCTCGGTGACACCGAAGAATTTGTTGATCGTCAGCAATGCGTTGGCGGGTTCCAGCCGACGCAGATTGATGATGGCGAAGTTATCGCCATCGCCTTCGAGTTCCGCGATCGTTTCGGCGATCAAGGCTTGAGTTTCTGGGCGCGCCGACGCGACAATCACCCCGCGTTTGGTATCCAGCGCAATCCGAGTTTCTGGCGTGCCAGCCAACATGGTCTGCAGCACATCAAATGCGGTTTGCATGTTGGCCGAAGCGACCGAGTGCGTCTTCAACACCGGTTTGATGATTTCGACTTCTTCTGCGTCTTCGCTGCCCGGCATCGCCTTGTCGGCTTTCGTAAAAATGCTTTTCAGCAGCGACAACTTGGCGGGGGATCCCGTTGCAAAGACCCGGTCGCCGTACAGCGAAACCGAGATGCGAAGGTCATCACCGAGGTTCACGCCCGGTTCCAAACCAACCAACGGACGGGCGACTTCTAGAATTTCTTCTGCGGCCCGATGTTGAAGCGTGATTTCAACCACGCTGGACTGAGCTTCCTCAGCAGCGGACAACACGGACTCGATCGTTCTTAGCTTCCCCACGGTCTCGGTCACGACGACTTGGCGTGCTCCGGCCAACACGTTGATTCGTCCCCAGGGACCAATGATCTGGGCCAGTTCTTCACGTGCTTCCTCGGGCGACAACCCGCCGAGAGGGAAGACACAGCGAACAATGTCGCTGTTGCCGCGCTGATCGAAGGTGTCGGGAGTGACCAATTCGGCCATCTCGCTGATCAGCTTCTCTGCATTTTCGGCTTCGAGGTCAACCAGCAGCAGCATGCGTCCTCGGCGAACCACTGCCCAACCTCGGTCCAGCAACAGCCGATTGATCAGATCCAGGCCTTCGCCGACGGAATAGGTTTGAGTGGGGTCACTGAAGTTGACCGTCCCGGCGGGCGACCCATCCATTTGCAAGGACAAGTCCGCTTGTTCGGAGAACCAACGAAGCACATCCGCCCACGGTGCTCCCGAAAAATTGAAGCTCAGTTCTTTGTCAGCGCTGGGAACCGAGGTTGCCGGAGCGGATTGGATCGGGCCAGCGGGCATGTCCACGCCGGCGTCTTGAGCGCCGGCCGAACCTGACGCCAGGACCAACATCCCCGCCACGGCCACCCCTCGTATTGAGAATTGCGTCCAGCGAGATCGCCCGCGACCGGTTTGACAAAGGTCAACGTCGCTCGACAATCGGTTCCAACCACTGGCATTGGAACTTTGGGAAGACAAAGCATTCGCGGCTTGCGTCGCGTTGGGAACAATTCGATTCATTTCGATAGATAAGATTTAGGATCGAGCTGGACGAAGCGGAAATCGTTTGCCTGGACTCGGGTGTCAGGATAGTTGCCCGAAAAGCAACGGCACGAGTAAATGGTCTCGTTCCGTGATGAACCAACCCCTCCTGGCCACAAAAGTTCCGACCGGGAGCGTTCCTGATCGAGCAATTCGCTGGATTGTGCCAATCATTCCGCCTCCGGTCCCCCCACGGGCTGGCATCTGGCCGCAGATTGGGTTTGCCGCCTTCCCAAACCTGCTATGCTGGCACTCGCCCCTGACGGCCCCCATCAACCGAACCAGCACAACTTAGAAGCATGCTGACCAAGCAACGAAAACTGATCCTGACTGACATTCAGCGCGACATGATGCGGGCCGCAGGCCAAGCCAATGCTGCACTGATGGACTTCATACGGCCGCATGTCAAACCCGGCATCACAACGGGGAAACTTGACCAAATGGTCCACGACTGGACCTACGGCCACGGGTACCGAGCGGCAACACTGGGGTATCAGAAGTTCCCCAAAAGCTGTTGCACCAGCGTCAACGAAGTGATCTGCCACGGGATTCCCGATGATTACGAGTTGCGCGAGGGCGACATCATCAACGTCGACATCACCACCGTCGTGGACGGCTGGCACGGTGACCAAAGCGAGACGTTTTTGATGGGCGAAGTCAGCGATGAAAAACGAGCGGTGACCCAGTGTGCGTTTGATTGCATGCATCTGGCCATCGACGCGTTGACCCCCGGATGCCGGGTGTCAACGATCGGCGAAGCCGTCGTTCCCGAATCCGAAGGGCGTGGATTCACGGTCGTTCGCGAATACGTCGGTCACGGGTTGGGCAAACAATTTCACCTCGACCCTTCGATTCCTCACTTCCCGAACCGCCAAAGCCGAATCGATCGCTTGTTCCCGGGCATGTGCTTCACGATCGAGCCCATGATCAACGCCGGTTCGCGTTACACCCAGTGTGACAAGGCAGACGGGTGGACAGTCCGAACCAGAGACGGACGCCCGTCGGCTCAGTTTGAACACTCGATTCTGATGACCGAAGAAGGCCCTGAGATCCTGACGCAAACGCAAGACGGTCCCCGCAAGGGTCACCAGTTCTAAGCATTCGAGGTTGTCCCTCGCTCACGCGTTTTGAAGTTGTGCTCCGGGGTGTGATTTTAGTCACGGGAGTGTCGCCCCAGCGAATCGAAGCTGGAAAACGTGTGCGAGCGGTGCTCTAGTTTTCGTCCGCAGATTGCTGCGGTGGCTCGAACGCGAATTCTTGCCACTTGATCGCTTTGTCCATGGGCACGATCTGCAGGATCAAGAACCCGTTCTGATACAGCCGCACCGTTCCGGTGGACTGGCTGACCACGACCGAGACCGCCTTGGTTTTTCGCGAAATCGCGGCAGCGGCCCAGTGCCGGGACCCGAGCCCCTTGGTCATTTTGAGGTCTTCGTGAGAGACCTCCAACATTTGGCGACTGCGTTCGATGATGCCGTCCGCGGTGACCACAAACGCACCGTCCAGCTGGGCGATTTCTTTCGCATCTTCCTGCACCTTGGGATCCAAGATGTTGCGGTGCTTTTTGTTGTAACCGCGAAATGGGTCGGCTCCACTGTCGCTGGCGTGCTCCAGCACTCGGCGGCTGTCGCCGACCACGAACATGGTGCCGACCGCTTTGCCCTCGCGACCTTCTCGGCCAATTTGCGATGCCAAGTCGACGACCGCTTTGATCGTCTTCAAAGGGACGCTGCTCTCAAGCGTCTGCAGATCGCGAACGGTGAACCGACGCATCCGCTCATCCAGCTGCAGGTGGCTGATTGAGTCCAGGCGGCCTTGTTGAAATCCACTGTAGACCGCAACCACTTCTCCGTTGGTCCGGATCAGCTCGTCGGCCGCGGCTTCCAACAACGCCTCTTGCAGACGTTCCAGCAGCGGGGCCTTTTCCTTGTTCAACGCCAGCGGTTTCAACCCCGCTTCGGCGGCACCGTCCAAGTCACCGATGGTATCGACCGCGACGATGACCATGTTCTTGCTCGCTTCGGTCAGCTCCGAAATTCGTTTCCAGTCGGTGCTGCCATCGAGCAACAACAGCAGGGCGTCGGCATTCCGATCCGCTCGGAGCGCCACGCCGGCCGAAATCATCGCGGCATTCTGCTTGGTCAAACGTTGCGTGGCCATCGATTCTTAAGCAGCTCCGAATTCAATGCGGTTGACCAAGGGGGACTTACAATGCGTCCCCACTTTAGTCCACCGAGGTCATCGCCCAAAGAGGACCGGGCCCCGTAGAGACAGGATTTAGCCCGACTTTCACGACATTTTTCACGTGAAGGTCGTCTGGCAATGCTCGGCACACCTCCACAGCCTCAAGCGAACTCCACGGCGGAGTCACGGCGTTTGGATTTGTCCGAAGCCGCCTGCTCTTCCACGTGTTCCATCAAACCACATTGCTCCACGACGATCGTCAGATGCGCGTCATGCCGACGACTGACCTTCAACAACACCCCGGCATCGTCGCCCGAGTCCGCCTGGATCGAGTGCGTCAACCAACCGCGAATCAAACGAGGCGAGGTCTCACACCGCAGAACGTGACCGTCCCTTCCCAGCCCCCAAGACAAGGGCGACCAGGGGGTGGCCGGCGTCAGCAACCATCCCTCGTCATCGCGACGCAAACGCAAACAACTTTTCGCGGGATAAGGCCCGATCGCATCTTGTGAAAAAACGATCACGCCACGTGGATCCGGGGTCGCGAATCCCGGCCAAATCCGAGCCAAAACGGGATCCAACAACATCGTCCGATAGAACTTCACCCGCCGACCAGCCCAGCGGAAGATCAACGCGGCGACCAAGAGGATCGCAAAATTGAACACCGTCGCCAGGGTCGGACTGAGTGCGTACACAGCCATCAGTGCGGCACAGAGTGATTTGTTGCAGACCTCAAAGATGGCGTCGACGGTCGGATACGGCGTCAGCCAGACCAAGAATTCAAAGAAGAATTTGACGCTGTTGATGACCAACATGTTGACCGTCATCGCAATCAAAATCAGCGTGTTGGCCGTGAAGCTGAAGATCCCCGCGGTGTAGACCGGCAGCGTTTCCATTGCCAATTGTGCTTCGTCGGTGCCCACCGAATCGGCGGTCATCGACGCCGTGATTTTTATGGCCAAGAGAATCACAATCACCGAATACGCTTCCAGTTGATCCATCGCTTGAGCAAACGGTTTGCTGACCTTGGACAGACGCGGGACGCTGGTCACCACCGCTAGAACTGCGAAAACGCAGAACAAGGGGACGCTACGCAGTGGCCCCGCCGCCCCCAACAAGGCGTTGTCCGTGATCCAGTCCGGTCCCCACAACGCCAACCCCGACAAACAGGCCACACCGAAGAACGGCGACAAGGCCAGCGGAGCGAGCGGCCCCAACCAATCCGCCAGGTGCAACTGGTCCGCCCACGCCGTCGCCGCTGCGATGTCTCGTGTGTCGAATTCTCCCTCGAGTGCCTGGGGAATGTCTTCCGCGGTCAATGCCGATTGTGTTCGAGCGGGAACCGCGTCAGCACCGTCGGCTTGTCGGACGACATCGCTTTGGCCAGTCGCCTGGACTGCCAGCCCGATGATCAGCACCACGGTCAACGTTGTCTTTGCAATCCAATTCATCTCATTCCCTTCGGACTTCTCAATCGAACCGTGGGCTGGTAGCGTTTCGCGTCATGAACATTGACGCAGTGAAACCTCAGCATCTCTATTTGACCGGCTACCGCGGGTGCGGCAAAAGTACGCTTGCGAAACTTTTAGCGCAGCGGTTGTCTTTGCCAGTCGTCGACTTGGACGATGTGATCGAATCGACGGCAGAAAAAACAATCGCGGAGATCTTCGCCGCTGAATCCGAATCCGGATTTCGCGATCGTGAAGAAGCCGCCTTGGTGGAAGTTGCCCAGCGGCCAACGCATGTGATCGCTCTCGGCGGAGGCACGATCCTTCGCGAGGCCAATCGCAAACTCATCGCCCATTCAGGATGGTGCGTTTGGCTGGACGCCGAACCTGAAATCCTGATGGCTCGGTTGGCTGGCGATGAAACCACCGCCGATCGACGTCCCTCGCTGACGGATCAATCAGTCTTCGATGAAGTCCAAATGGTGATGACCAACCGCGAACCGCTCTACCGTGAATCCGCGGACTTGCGAATTGACACCAGTCATCAAACGATGGACGAAATTGTCAGCGAGGTTTTGAAGGCTTGCCCGTCCAGCATCGGACAAGTCAAACCCAGCTAGACTTCGACCGGAGGGGTCGGAAGCCCAGCCGACAACCCACCTCGTCCGAAGGACTTCCAAGACCGTCGATTCAATGCCCAGCAACTGGCCGCGGCGAACCTTCTTACACGTCGATTTCGCTGGCGTCTTCGGCGCGGTCCATGATGAACCGAAAGCGAGCCGATGCGTCGCGGCCCATCAAGTCACTGATGGTGCGGTCGGTTTCCAAATGGTCGTCGATCTCCACTTTCAGCAACGTCCGCTTCGTTGGATCCAAGGTCGTGTTCCAAAGCACCTTCGGCATCATCTCGCCCAAACCTTTGAAACGGGTGATTTCCGGATTCGCCCGTCCCTGGTGTTTTGCCAAGATGCGTTCGCGATCGTCTTCGTCGGCCGCCCAAAACGTTTCTTTGCCGATGTCGATTCGGTACAGCGGGGGAACCGCGATGAACAAGCGACCGTCGGCGATCAAGGCGGGCATGTGCCGATAAAAGAAGGTCAGCAGCAGTGTCGTGATGTGATGACCGTCGCTGTCCGCATCAGCCAGCAGGATGATGCGGTCGTACCGCAAATTCGCGAGGTTCAATGACGGCCCAATGCCGCACCCCAGCGACGCGATCATGTCTTGGATTTCCTTGTTGTCCAGAATCTTTTTGAGGGTCGCCGACTCGGTGTTCAGCACCTTTCCACGCAGTGGCAGGATCGCTTGGCAATTTCGGTCACGGCCTTGCTTGGCACTGCCGCCTGCGGAGTCACCTTCGACGATGAACAGTTCCGATTTTCCCTTGCCTCCCGAAACACAGTCCGAGAGTTTGCCGGGCAGCATCGTACGCTTCGAGCCACCTTTTCGGGAAACCGCTTCACTGGCGGCCCGTGACGCGGCGCGAGCCCTTGCCGCGGCGACGATTCGAGCGATGACGGCATCGGCAACCGAGGGGTTGTTGTTGAGCCATTGCTCCATTGCACTCCGCACACCGGATTCGACGATTCCGTGGGCTTCCGGGTTGTTCAATCGGTCTTTCGTTTGGCCTTGGAACTGAGGCTCCGCCACAAAGATCGAGACGATCGCAATCAGACCTTCGCGAATGTCCTCGTGCGTGATCTTGACCCCGCGAGGCGTCAGGCTGTGCGTGTCCACATGGTTGCGAACGGCTTTGACCACTCCGCCCCGGAAGCCATTTTCGTGGGTGCCGCCGCTGCCCGTTGGGATCCCGTTGACGTAACTGCGAACGTGTTCGTCGGTCGACTCAGTCCACTGCAAGGTGACTTCCACACGGTCATCGGCATCGACACGGTAGGTGAACGGGGTTTCGTGAATCGTCCGCGCCTCGCGTTCCTTGATGACCTTCCCGAGGTAATCCACGATGCCGTTCTCGTGCAGAAACGTCTGGCGAGTCTTCGCAACTTCATCGATGTACGTGACCTTCACACCCCGATGCAAAAAGCTGGCTGTTTCCAAACGCTGCTTGATCGTGTCCCCGTTGAAAGTCGTTCGCGGGAAGATCGTCGGATCTGGGGTGAACGTGATCGTGGTGCCCGTTCCACGAATGGTGCCGCGCAGTTTCTGCAACTTCGATGTGGCATGACCGCGGCAGAACGTCATCCGGTACTGCGCCCCGTTGCGTTTGACGACGGCAATCAGTTCTTTGCTGAGCGCGTTGACGACCGAAGCCCCGACCCCGTGCAGACCTCCGGACGTTTTGTAGTTGTCGCCTTCGAATTTCCCCCCCGCGTGCAACACGGTCAGCACCATTTCCAAGGCTGACTTTTTCGTCTTGGGGTGCTTGTCGACGGGGATGCCGCGACCATTGTCGCTGACTGAAACCGTTTGCCCGTCTTTGTGCAGCGTGACCGTGATTTCGGATGCGTGGCCATTCATGGCCTCGTCCACCGAGTTGTCGACGATTTCCCAGATCAGGTGATGCAAACCAGTGGATCCCACTCCACCGATGTACATGCCGGGACGCTTGCGAACAGGCTCAAGGCCTTCCAGCGCGGTGATGTTTTTGGCGTTGTATTCTTTCGGTGCAACGGACATGCAGATGAGGCGTTGAAAGTCGAAGGGTGGGTGAAGTTGTCAGCCCAGGCGAGTTGCCAGGGCGACAGGATTGGCAGTGTGCCACAGCGTCAGTCTTCGAAGACGGGTGGCGGTTCAATGGGATCGCGAACAATTTCGGCAATTTTGCCGTTCTTCTGCAGTTCGATTCCGCGACCGCCCCGCGATGTGGTGCGGTACTTGGCCGTCGAAACCGTCTTTTTCGCACCCCGGTTGGTCACCACGTTGAGCAGATCTCGGTCGCCCGTGGAAGGTTTGAATCCGAGCAATTTGTCGCTGGCGGCCAGTTTCAACAACAGCACGCCTTTGCCAGCACCGGACAAGTAATTGATTTCATCGGCGGGGCAAACCATGGCTCGGGCGTCCGCTGAAACAGCCAACACGGTTTCGGTTCCGGTGATCGGCACCACGTCCACGATGCCGGCCCCCGGTTTCACTCGAGCGAACTTGCGTCCAGCCCGCGTGGAGGGTTCCGCGAAGGGCTGCAAACCAAACCGCAGGGCATAGCCATCCGTCGTCGCGGCCAACCCATGAATCGCGGGATAGTAATTCCCCTTGGGGTCTTCGCTGATGTCACCGAGAATTCTGGGGTCCATCGACAACGCAGCAACGATGTGTTCCCCGTCCTTGAATTTGAACAACTTTTGAATCGGTTCGCCAAAACCGGTGGAGGCGGGGATGTCGATCATGCGAGCGGTGTAACAAACGCCCAAACTGCTGAAGCATGCGATCGTCGTGCGGGTGTTGCCGGCGACACAGGCCAGCACGGCGTCCCCTTGTCGGAGGCGACTCTTCGCAGGATCCGCGATTTGCTTTTGTCGTTTGACCCAGCCGTCGACGGTGACCATGACGTGGCAATCTTCGGCGACGATGAAGTCTTCTTCGGTGTACTCCACTTCTTCGGTCGGCACGATGAGCGCGCTTCGACGTCGGCCGTCGGGGGTGTTGCCATATTCGGTGATCAACGACTGCAATTCGCCCTTGATGATCGCCCAACGTCCCGAGGACGTGTAATCGTCTCGATCATCGGCCAACAATTTGTTGATCTCATCCACGCGTTTGCGTTTCTTCTTCAGTTCGTCCAGCACCACGTTGATTTCCAAGCGTGCCAAACGATACAGCTTCAATTCCAGAATCGCATCGGTTTGCTCGGCGTCCAATCCATTGGAAGCTTGCACATTTCGACGGGACTTGCCCGCTGCGATTTCCTTGACCGGGAACCGCTTCATGATCTTTTCGGCGGCGTCGGCTTTGCCTTCGCTGCTGCGGATGATCTTGATGATCTCGTCCAACGCATCGAAGATCAATGCGAAGCCTTCGAGGATATGAATCCTCTTCTCCAGGGCCCGCAGCTCATTGGTGAGCCGTGCGGTCAGCACATCCAAACGGAAGTGCAGGAAGTACCACAGAATCTCTTTCAAACCGAGTCGTTTGGGCGCACCGACTTCGGGGTTCTCGGTCGGGGTCAGACAAGTCAGGTTGACGTTGAAGTTGGTTTGCAGCGGCGTGTGCTTGAAGAGATACGCCAGCACCTTGTCGGGGTCCGCGTTCTTCTTCAGCAACAGATCGACCCGAATGTCTTCCGTTGAGAGGTCGCGGACTTCTTGGACCAATGGCAGTTTGCTGCTGTACACCAGTTCGGCGATGCGTTCGACCATCGCAGCCTTGTTGACACCAAATGGAATCTCGGTGATCCGAAGGGTGTCGCCTGTTCGCGACTTCTCGGCGACTTCGGCGACACCACGCAATTTGATCGTGCCCGTGCCGGTCGCATAGATCTCACGCAGTTCCTCTTTGGTGTTGGTGATGTGCCCACCAGTGGGGAAGTCCGGCCCCTGAATCGCATCACCAGCGACCAGTTGGTAATCCTTGATCTCCGGATTGGCCAACAGCTTGAGCAGCGCGTTGCAGACCTCTTTCAAGTTGTGAGGAGGAATGTTGGTCGCCATCCCCACCGCAATGCCGGTCGCTCCGTTGACCAGCAAACTGGGGACGCGAGAGGGCAGCACAACCGGTTCTTCTCGCGTGCCGTCGTAGTTTGGCTTGAACGCCACCGTGCGGCTGGAAAGATCCGCCAAGACTTCCGAGGCGATCGGTGTCATGCGGCACTCGGTGTACCGCATGGCCGCCGCGTTGTCGCCATCGATGCTGCCAAAGTTGCCGCTGCCGTCGATCATTGGCATCCGCAACGAGAACGATTGGCTCATCCGAACCAAGGCTTCGTAAATCGAACTGTCACCGTGCGGGTGGTAATTCCCCATCACGTCACCGACGACCTTGGCACACTTTCGGTGCTTGGCCGACGAATCGAGTCGCTGCTGCGACATCGTGTACAGAATCCGCCGCTGGACCGGTTTGAGGCCATCGCGGACATCCGGCAACGCCCGGCTGGTGATGACCGACAGCGAGTAGTTCAGGTAGCGGTCTTGGGCCGCGAATCGCAGCGGGATGTTTTCGATCGCGGCCAACAGCGATTCATCAAACGGATCGACTTTGCCTCGTTTGGAGCGACTGTTCTTGGCCGAACTGGAGCGACTGGATGCGGAATCGGAAGTTTTGCGACGTTTCGCCACGCGGAATCAACCTCAATCGTTGGGGACGTTTGGTGTGAGGGGATGAAATGCAGGATCGCGGGTCAGGATGCGAGTTTGGGGGTTATAGCGACCACGGGGTTGTTAGCGAAACCGCGGATTGCCGCGTTTGGTCCGCGTGAGTCGCCGATCGGGATTGAAAAAGCTCGTCCGAGCTGGGCGAACCGTGCCTGCTGGGCGAAATCCCCCGCCTTTCACGATCATCATGCCGCATCAGTATCGGCTGTTTTTGTTTCCAATTCGCGTCGAAACCAAATCCCAGACAACTGGTCCGTCGTCGTTCGAGGAGGAACGCGAGATGAAGCGAAATTGGAAAGCAGCCGTGGCGACGGCCCAAACTATTGCCACGCAAATCACCCGCCGCTCACGCACCGTGGCTGCAATCGCCATCGGAACTGCCAGCGTCACGCTGTTTGCTCCCGCCGCGATGGCACAGGGCGAACACATCGTCAGCTCACGAGTCGTCAGCGACACCGTGGTTGGAACCAGCGACACCGGCCCCGCTGCAGGCGGATGTGCGAACGGTGATTGCGGTGGAGCATCCGCCGACGCTGCCGGCGTTCAAGGACGCGAGTACGGGCAGCCCGACCTGTTCTACAACTACTACACCCAGGGCCCTGCCAATGCCGCGAACGCTCAAATGTTCGTGTCGCCTGTGCCGGTTCCTCCCAATGTCGGGAGCACCTACCTGACGTACCAGCCTTTGTACCCCAACGAAATGCTTTATTGGCACAAAGACCGCTACCACAACTATTATGACAATGGGCGTGGTATGAACCGCACGCGAGCGATTTATTACAGCCCGCCGGTACGCCAAGCCGCCAGCAATTTCTACTGGAACACGTTGCGTTTGCCTCGCTGATCCAGCCTCTGGCAACGCGACCTTTCCGCGAAACAGACTCCCCCGTCCGTTGTTCGCAGCGGAAGGTTGTTGCCAAAACCACCGTCCTCGAGGATCCCCGAGCCATGAAACGCATCGTCCTTTGTCTCGCCGCCGTGGCTGCTTTCAGCGGCCTGGCCGGTTCATCCGAACAAGCCCAAGCAGGAGACCCGTACGCGGTGACCCAGGTTTGGAACCACAACTTTGCACAAACCCGTGCTTGGCACAGCAACTACTACTACGCCCCTTACGGGCAACCGACCGCGATGGTCGTCCCCCCGACCGCTCACCTGCGGCAAACGTACTCGTGGGGCGTCAGCCAAAACACGAACCACCCGATTTATCACCAGTACGGCCGCAATGCCAGCACGCCAGGTGCAGCGGCCCCGGGTCGTTTTCGAGCGACACCGAACTGGCCCAGCCACACCGATCAATTCGGTTTGAACTACGTTCGCGCTCCTTGGTGAGTTGAACGCAACCAGAACACGCCCCCCTGACGCAGAGGAAGAACTCTTCCGCTGAGTCACGGCAACACATGACGGGACGGTGTTCCCGCTGAATCAGCTCGTCCGGGGCTGATTTGGCGGAGACACCGTCTAGTTTTTTGCGCGCGTTCAGAATGTCCTTCCTGGGTCGCTCGCACCCGCTGCGTGAACGAGGGTCGGCCCGGACCGGCCCACAACGCTCTGTTCCCCACAATACGTCGCCTACAACACGAACCCGAAGCGCAAGCGAAGATCTCCGCTTCACAGTCTCGCTAGCACTTCGGGTTGGTGGTCCTGTCCGCGGCACGCGAAGCCGGTCTATTCAGCACAACCGCCAGAGTTCACGCACTCGGCAGGAAATCCCAGCCCAACCGGACGGTTGTCCACTGAGCTCGCCGCCTCCGTCGCGAGAGCGGCCTAGGCTTCAGAGTCACAATCCAGCGATTGCGTCCCGAACGGTGTTGGCCGCCAAAGGCGGGGACTGGGATCATGCACCCCCCCTTCTTTTCCCGACGTCTTGCCAATTGATACACAGACCGGGCATCGAAAAGTGGACCAAACAGGCCGACTTTGCCGATGAGAAGGATGCTGGATTGAGACGCATGCGTTTTTCGTCTCACTCATTCAAATCTTCTTTGGTTCGTCATGGCTCGCTTGCAATCATCGATCGGATTGGTCACCGGAACCGACATCGTCGGGACGGTGGATCAATTGATGGCCATCAGTGGGAAACCCCGCGATCGGCTGCTTGCGAAAACAGAAGAGCTGCTTGGTCAGCAACAACAAATCGCCTCGCTGACAGCGTCCGTGATTGGCGTGCAACTGTCTGGCGATGCGCTCGGCTCATCGGCTCTGTTCAGCAGCAAGAACGCGACGTCGTCCAATGACGATGCGTTGTCCGTGTCGACTCGCGACGAGGTCTCCAACGGCAACCACCTGATTCGCACGCTCCGAACGGCCGCCACGCACAGTGTTGCCTCCGCGCAAACTTTCAGCTCCTTCGACGACGCTCTGAGCCTGTCGGGTTCGCTCACCATCAAACCAAGCGGATTCGTTGACACCAAAGTCAGCCTCTCCCAGCTCAACAACGGCTTGGGCGTCGAGGGCGGTTCGATCCGGCTGACCGACCGCAGCGGAACCTCCGCGGAAGTCGACCTCTCCCAGGCTCGCACCGTTGACGATGTGCTGCAGGCAATCAACGACGCGGACGTTGACATCCAAGCCACAACATCCGGCGGCAAGATTCAACTGATTGATCAGACTGGTCAAACTCTCAGCAATCTCAAAGTCGAACAACTCGGAACCGCAGAAACCGCCGCTGACCTTGGTCTGCACGGAATCGATGAGGCCGCCAGCACCGTCGAAGGCCACGACATTCCAATGCCCGACGGAGTGGAATCACTCAACGGAGCCAGCCTGTCGCAATTGGGCGGTGGCAACGGTCTGGGGACATTGACGACCCTCGACATTCAAACGGGCGACGGCAGCACGGCCAGCGTCGACCTGTCCGGTGCAACCTCACTCAACGAAGTCATTGACGCGATCAATGGCAGTGGGCTGGATGTCATCGCTCGAATCAACGACGCCGGCAACGGGCTCCGACTGCGGGACGTCTCGGGTGGTGCCGGCACCTTCGAGATCAGTTCGTCCGACGATACCGCGACCAATCTCGGCATCGCTGCCTCCACCACCGATGACATCGTGGTTGGTGAAGACCTCAACTTCCAATCGGTGACAGTCGACACCAAACTTTCCGAATTGAACGCTGGAGCAGGCGTCGGCACCGGCAGTTTCACCATCCGCGACAGCAGCGGTCAGGTTGCCGGGATCAACTTGGCCGTTGACGAGGTCGAAACGATCGGCGACTTGATCGATCAAATCAACTCCCTGAACATCGGCGTCGAAGCAGCCCTCAACGAAAGCGGTGACGGCGTCGTGGTCACCGACACCGCTGGCGGTGCATCCACGCTCAAGATCGAAGACACTGGCACGGGAACCGTCGCCGCCAGTTTGGGATTGGCGGGCACTGCCGCCCCCGGGGAAGGCCTCGTCGGCAGCGAATCCGTTTCGATCGAGATCACCGAAGACGACACGCTCGAATCGATTGTCGAAAAGATCAACGCCTCGGATCGCTATGCCGACGCATCGATCGTGTCGAACTCCGACGGGTCGTACGGGTTGCAAATCCGCAGCAAACAAGGCGGCGAGGCAGGGCGAATCTCGGTCAACCTGGAAGGGGTCGACCTGAACCTGCGAACCGCCTCGCAAGGCCAAGACGCTCTGTTGTCGATTTCGACCGACGGCGGAACCGAGCGTTTCCTGACCTCCACCGACGGCGTGTTTGAAGACGAAATCAGCGGGCTGAACCTGACCGTCAAGGAATTGTCGGACGATCCCATCAGCGTCAACGTGGACGACGATCACGACACAATCGTTTCCGCCATCAAACGATTTGCGGATCAATACAACAAACTGATCGACAACATCGAGGAAGTGACCTTCTTCGATGCGGAAGCCAACGAAGTGGGGTTGCTATTCGGATCTTCCGAAACCCTGCGGATCCAAAACGGGTATTCGCGACTGTTGACCGGAACCCTGCCTTCGAGCAGCGGTGATTCGATTCGCTCCTTCAGCCAGATCGGGGTGCGGATCGATGAAAATGGCCAACTTCAAGTCGACGAAACCAAATTGAAAGCGGCCTTGGCAACCGACACCGATGCCGTCGAAGAGTTCTTCAACAAGACCAACGACGAGGACGAGAACATTGGCATGGTCGGCCAATTGAAGAAACTCGCCGACACCTACGCCGGCGTTGAAAACGGCATGTTGATTCGCAAAACACAGACCTTGTCGGCGCACATCGAACGCAACGATGACCGGGTCGATTCGATGAACACTCGGTTGGACGCCCAACGCGAACGATTGCTGTCCCAGTACTACGCCATGGAAGAAGCGATCGCCAAGATCCAGGCCAACACCTCTTCCATCGGCAGCATCGAGTACATCGGCCCCGTCGGCTCCGATTGATCCGCGAGGAATTGATCGGCATTCTGCCTCTCAACGGCGGTGAAGCATCACCACGACTCTGGCCGCGATCGCTTCGCTGCGTCCGACAGCATCGACGCCTTCACCAGTCTTGGCCTTCAAGCCAACCTGTTCGACGCTGGTTTGCAACATCTCCGCAAGCGATTCCCGCATCGTGTCAATGTGCGGTGCCATCTTCGGTTTCTGGGCCAAAATCACCGCGTCGAGATTGTTGATTTCGTACCCCGCCTGCTGCACTCGCCGGAGGGCTTCGACGACAAAGTCGCGGCTGTCACGGTCCCGGTTGACTTCGGCGTCATCGGGGAACAACCGGCCGATGTCAGGCCCCGCGATGGCTCCCATCAACGCGTCCGTCACCGCGTGCAGCAACACATCGGCGTCGCTGTGACCGATGGCATGAAAATCCCCAGGAATTTCAACCCCACCGATTCGCAGTGGACCGCCTTCTCCCAGCCGGTGTGAGTCGTAGCCCAGTCCGATTCGAAAGGCGAGGGAGGGAGAGCTGGTCATGAAACGATCCGTCGGAGAACCGGAAAAGAACGGGCAACAAGGGTCAAAGCAACCGAGCGCCGGGCTCAGCCAAAGTGGGCTGGCGTCCAGCAGCGGACCATAAATTCAACGGTATCACGTGATTCGACAAGCCGCCAACGCAAAACAAATCCGCCGCGGAACAACTCCTGCTCCCTCGCTCCGTCCAATCAGCCCAGGAGGACTCGCTTCGAATCCTTGTGAGCAAACAAACCATCGCCCAAGTTCGTGCGTACGTCCCGAACAAGGATCCTTCTGAACGAAGGTTTCTTGCCGGGGCCAACCCCTGCGAATTGACGGGCTTTGCGAATAGACGGGCCCTTTCGATGGACGGCCCTGCCCTTTCGCGATCGCCCCTGATTTGGTGTGCTTGGGCAACCTTTCGCTTGTTTTTTCTTCTTCGGCTTTTCGAATGCTCGCTCTCTCGCCCTTCCATTTTCGACGGTCACGCCGGCTAGCGACTGCCCCGATCCTCGCCGGCTTGTTCTTGACGGCAGGACTGGTCGCCAACGTTCAGGTGGGCTGGGTTGGTCAAGCGTCGGCACAGGATGCTGGTGCCAATCCGGAACAGCATCCGCATGAGCACCCCGACGGCAACGCCGATGCCGCAGAACCGGGCGTTGACGGTGGCCGAGTCAAAGACGATCCCGAGGCAATCGCCAAAACGATGGCGGAGATGCCCGACGACGTTCGCAAAGAAGCGGAGGAGGTTTATGCGAAATTCCGAGCCACTCACAAAGAGTTGCTGGCATCGATGCTGGAACTCCGCAAGATTCACATTCGCTACAACAACGACATCGATCGCAGCCGGGATGCCTCGAAAGCATTTCGGGCACAGCAACACAAAACCTGGGACCTGATGCAGGAGCAAATGGAAAACTCGGTCAAGGTTTTTCGTTTGCTTCCCAGTCCTGAAGCGGCCAGCTACATGGTCACGATGGTCCAGCACCATTTTGACAATGACATCTACGATCTCGCCACGTTCGAAGCCGCAGCGAGGTTGATCGACATCGGCCAAAACTACCGCTACCTGTTCCTCGCCGCCGCCCGCGCGGGGATTGCCAATGGGAATTTCGAGACGGCACGCAAGGTTTACGAATCGCTCGGACAGGACGAACTCGAACAGGTGGACCTCGCCAACAAGCACTTCTTGGATGAGTTGGAAAAGCAATACAAAGAAGAACAAGAACGAATGGAGAAGATCGATCGGGATTCGCTGCCACAAGTTCGCCTGACGACCACTCGCGGTGATGTTCTGATCGAGCTCTATCCAGAAGAAGCTCCCTCCACAGTGGCCAACTTCATCCAACTGGTCGAAGACGGCTTCTACGACGGCTTGGACTTCACACAGGTGGTTTCCAACATGCTGGCGCTGTCTGGTGACTCGACCGGTGATGGACGCGGCAACAGCGGCAAATTCTTGATCGATGAGCACACCAACGAAAACGCGCATCACGTCCTCAGGGGCTCGGTGGTGATGGCGAAGATCCCCATGGGCGAAGGCCGTTTCATCGAAAATTCCGCCAGCTCCCAATTCGCCATTTTCTTCCTGCCCGTCGCCGTGGCCTCCAGTCACCAGACCGTGTTCGGAAGGGTCATCGAAGGCATGGACCGGGTCAGTGCGATGCGTCGCCGCGATCCATCGAAGAGCGACGAGAAAAAGATTCAGCTGCCTCCCGACGCGATCATCTCCGCCGAAGTCGTTCGCAAAGGCCCGGAACTGCCTGAACCCAACTACGTCGACATGCAGGCAGAATTGAAAAAAGCTGAAGCAGCTGGCCTGATCAAACTGAAAAAGCCGAACGAATAGGCCAACATTTGACGGAATTGACGTTCATCACTGCGTCATTGTTAGCCCCTCGGTTTCGACTGGGGTAAACTGCACGCTGCAACAGGGTCGTTTTCGCGTCTCTGTCCCCGCCTGTCGAAATCCCCTTCGCGAACACTTCATGCCCTCTCGCTCCCCCGTGCAGCCCGACAACGCGTCGTCGAACAAGCCCGCTGGTGATCCGGTTTCCGGTTCGGAGCGATCGGCCGTCTTGGACCAACGCGCCAATCGTCGCAAATTCATCCAAAGCGGCGGCATCATGCTGGCCGGCGGCAGTGTGTTGGGCACCAACCTCGCCGTCGCTCAGGGGGCACATGTCTACGGCGACGACACACTCAAGATTGGCTTGATCGGTTGTGGCAGTCGTGGCACCAACGCTGTGATCCAAGCCATGAACACGGACGGAGCGACTCGCTTGGTCGCCATGGCCGACGTGTTCGAAAACAATCTGCAATCGGCCTATCGAGCGATCAAAAGCAAACATGGTCAAAGTGGGCCCGACGGGAAGCGAGTCGATGTTGACGGGGCTCGGTTCGTCGGGCTGGACGGTTGGAAACACGTGCTGCAAAGCGATGCCGACATCGTCTTCCTGACCACACCTCCCGGATTCCGTCCGCTGCATTTTGAGAAAGCGATTGAAGCCGGCAAACATGTCTTCATGGAAAAACCGGTCGCGACCGACGCGCCGGGCGTCCGGCGTGTTCTGGCGGCCAACGAAATTGCGAAACAAAAGGGCTTGGCCGTCGCGGTTGGCCTGCAACGCCACCATGAAGCACGCTACCGGGAATGCGTTGAACGCCTTCAAGAAGGTGTGATTGGTGACCCCATCTTCGCCCGTGCCTACTGGAACGGTGCGGGGGCCAAACTGCGGCCTCGTCCCAACCACGCTTCAGAACTGGAATATCAACTTCGCCAGTGGCAACACTTCAACTGGACTGGTGGCGACCACATTGCCGAACAACACGTTCACAACCTGGATGTGATCAATTGGGTGCTCGGTCAGCACCCGGTCTCCGCCCAAGGCCAAGGCGGCCGCGATTCACGATCCGATCAAACGCTCGGCGAAACGTTTGATCATCACATGGTCGAGTTCACCTACGCAAAGGACGTGCGACTGCTCAGTCAATGCCGCCATGTTCGTGGCTGCTGGAACACCGTCAGTGAACACATCCATGGCACGCAAGGGTCCTGTGACATCAGCGCTGCGATCATTCGCGACACCAGCGGCAAAGTGGTCTGGCAGAGCGCACAGAAGAACTCCAAAGACAAGGGCTGCCAGCAAGCCCAGAACGACCTCTTCGCAGCACTTCGAAATGGAGAGATTCCCAACGAAGGTGAATACGGGGCGACCAGCACCATGACCGCGATCATGGGGCGAATGGCCAGCTACTCGGGCAAAATTGTTCGCTGGAACGAGGCCCTGCAAAGCGGCCACTGCTTGGCCGACGTTGACACGCTGAATTCCCTTCAGGACATCGCCCCCGTTCAGCCACTTCCCGACGGAAACTACGCGGTCGCGGTCCCCGGCCAAACCAAGGTTCTCTAAGCAGGTCGGCAGGAGTGATCAAGCACAACCCTGTGAGCCGTTTGGGCGTTCGCCTGGGCTGTCAAAAGGTTGGTATTGACACCGCTTTGGACTGCGCAGGTTTTGTTCCTCGACTTCGCCCCAACGGGGCAGCCCTATGCCAGCCCAGGGCAACGCCCTGGGTTGTGGCGGGACCAAGATTACAAAGCCCCAACGGGGGCGGTCCTAGCGGGTTTTGGGGAGTCTTTCTTAGGGCCGCCCCGTTGGGGCTGGTGTCGGAATCTCCGTAACGAAACCCCAGGCGATGCCTGGGGCTATCTTAGAGCTGCCCCGTTGGGGCGTAGGACAGAATGAAAATCAACGTCGCATTTTCCGTGTCAATACCAACCTTTTGATAGTCTAGCGTTAGCCTGGGTTGTGCGTGAAAACCGTGGCTAACGCCAGCGGCTCACATACCCGATGACACCTGCGTACCTGCTTCGCTCAAACGCCGGGGGAGCCCAATCGCATCAAAAGCGAACATCGCCGGATCTGAAACGCCATCCGTTCATGAACGGCCACTGGAGTCAGGCAACTATTGGGACGGCAAATTCGCGACGAACCGCGTCAATCGATTGCTGAAATCACGCACGTCGCTGCCCACCACGCGTTCAAAATCGATCATCCGTTGGCCGGATCGATAGGTTTCAAACGGGGGCCGTGTGGCCGTGAAGTTCAAAATGTCCGCGAAAGCCTCGGTGTCACGTTCGGCCAGGTAGAACATCATCGACCAAGCCAGTGCGTAGGCGGTGTGGATCGTGGTCGGGTTGCGAAACAGGTCATCGCTGCGGATCATCCGGTCCACCCATCGCGCCACTTCCGCGGGATCATCCATGTCGATGGTTTCACGGAGTTGCCGGACCGAGTCTTTGTTCACACGCTCGACCAATCGGGTTCCGCTTCGTCCCGAACTCATCGCCGTGGGTTCAAACATTTGACCGATGCCTTCCGTCACCCAGCTCGGGGTGTCGTTGACTCGGCTGTGCACGCCGCAATTGAAGGCCGATTGATGAGCCGCTTCATGGCGAACGGTCGCTGCGATGGAACTCAAGGCACCACCGTCATGCGTCATCACACGGTTGCACTTGTTTGCGTACAGACCGGCGACACGCGAAACATCGATTCCCAATCTCGCGATCTCGTCGTACATGGCGCGAGCATCGGGCAAAACCACCGCCACCATCGGAAAGCGACCCTCGCGAACTTTCACGCCGCGTCGTTCCATGTAGTTCACAAACGAGCGATGACATTGCTCAAACATTTTCGGCCAACGACTCCCGCGGCCTCGGGGTTGGACCACCAAGAAGTTTTGGGTGGCAATCACCTCAAACTCCCTGCCGAACTCAGCCCGCAATTGGTTGCGAAGTTCGACCGAAGTGGTCGGCAGGAATTTTCCCGTGACCGACCGCATCGCTTCTGATTTTTCTGTTCGACTGATCGTGTGCAACCAACCGTCTCTGCCAATCACCAGCGATTCATCTTGCGACTCAATCAAGTGCAGACCGCTTTGCCACTTGTTCCCAATTCGAAATTCGACCAACCCCGGTCGAATCGAGGGAGCCAGTGTTTTGGAAGACACGAGGTGCTGAGAGCGTTCAGGAGACGCGGGCGTGACGGGCTCACCGCCGGCTTCGTTGTGCAACAATCCACTGCACAGGATCGCAGCGGCCAAGCCCACACCACGTTTTCGTCGCGATCGAGTCCTGCCGCTGGACGCAGGTCGCTTCCGCCTGCCAGAAGGCACGACGTTCAATGATTTTGCGATGGTGGTGAAAGTCATCGACATGCTGGAATTCAACGGCGAGGAGCAACACAAGAACACAACCGAACCGTTGATGCCCCCCAACACCCACGCGATCTATTCAAGCCTAGGTTAAGATTGAAGCGTCGGACGGGCGGACACCGGTTTTGGACGGAAGGTTCCTCGTACCCTCACGGTTTTAACGCTGACCACCAATTTTTTAGTTCAATACTTCTCTCGAAAGCTTGACATGCACCGTTTTCACGTCACGCACCATCGGCTTGTCCCGATTGCGGTGACCTTGATGGCCCTCTGCCTGACTGCCATCGCCGGGACGCCGCTGTTTGGACAAGACACGACGGAAGCCACCGACTTGGAACTGGAGGTTCCGATCTGGATCGCCGAGCTCGATGCCGACGAAGCCCAGACGCGTCGTGCTGCCGAGCAGAAGTTGATCGAAGCGGGACCGGACGCGTCAGATTACCTGCCGTCAATTTTGGATGACCTGTCGATCGAAGCTCGCGAACGCCTCAATCGTGTCCGTGCCGAATGGGCGACTCGCAAAGCAGAAACGCACATCGAGACGCAACTGATTCGGCTTCAAAACGCGAAGACTCTCGGCGAAGCTCTCGAAGCGATCTCGGCGGCCAGCGAAGTCGAGTTTGATCTCGAAGCCGCCGGCCCCGGTGTCGATCCCAGCCAATCGATTCAAGCCCCGCGTTCACCGCTGAACTTTTGGCACGCGGTCGATCATGTTCTGGATCAAGCGAACTTGGACATCAATTTCTACGGCGGCGACCGGACGACGCTGATGCTGATTCCTCGCCAGGCCAACCGTCCTTCTCGAGTCGAGTCGGCCGCTTACGTTGGCATCTATCGGCTCGAACCCACCGTGGTGACGGCCCGACGTGTTCTGCGGTCACCGGAACTGAGCGGAATGAATCTCAATCTCAGCATCGAATGGCAACCCAACCGAACGCCGATTGGGTTGTCGCTGCCCATCAGCGCCGTCAACGGAAAGCTGGACTCAGGGGAAGCCTTGATTCCGCAAACCAGCGGCGAGACAATCGACATCGCAACCAACAGTGAAATGGCTCAAAGCGAGTTCTTTCTGCCGATGCAGTTGCCCAGCTTGCCCGCTGAAAAGATCGAGCGGCTGTCTGGCACGCTCACCGCGATGATCCCAGGTCGTCGAGAAACATTTTCGTTGGATCTCAACGACCCGGCGGCTTCTCAAACGGAAGACCAAATGACCGTCGCGATCGAATCCGTTCGGGACGCGGATCCGCTTCGCGAAATTCGGGTCGGTGTCGAATTGCAATCCGCCGGCCGATCGCTGGAGAGTCATCGTCAATGGATCTTTGAAAACGATGCCTACGTTTTACTGAACGACGATACCCGACTGGACCACTTGGGTTACCAAGTGTTTCGCCAAACGGATTCCGGCGTCGGCATTGGCTACCTGTTTGATTTCGGTGCCACCGGCTCACCTCCCCCGGGATCCAAACTGATCTACGAGTCCCCCACTTCCGTCGCACAAGACGCCGTCGACTTCATCCTCAACGACATCCCGACACCGTAGCTCCTTACCTTCGGCATGAAACAGCGATCCGAATGAACCCCGAGTGCGGTTGCAACGAAAGCTCGCTGCCTACGCCAAAACTTCGCGAATCAGATGCCCTTCGACATTCGTCAGGCGGCGTTCGATGCCGTTGTGTTCGAAGGTCAGACGCTCGTGGTCAAGCCCCAGCAGGTGCAAGATCGTGGCATTCAAATCATAGAGTGGGTGGATATCCTGCACGGCCCTTTGCCCGAGTTCGTCCGTCACTCCGTGGCTGACACCGGGCTTCACCCCAGCGCCCGTCATCCAGCATGTGAATCCATCGGGGTTGTGATCGCGACCTTTGGCACCCTTTTGAAAGAACGGCATGCGTCCAAACTCAGTGCACCACACGATCAACGTGTCCTCGAGCAGCCCACGGGCCTTCATGTCTTTGATCATCGCCGCGGTGGGTTGGTCCAGAATCTCGGCGTGGGTATCGTATTGTTCCTTCAGCTTGCCATGCCCGTCCCAGTTCAGAGCACCGCCGCTGGCGTAGGCTCCATTGAACAACTGCACAAATCGGACGCCGCTTTCGATCAAACGACGAGCCAGGATGCAGTTCTTGGCGTAAGCCGCGCGGGTCGGGTTGGACTCATCATCCGCGCCATAGCTTTTCAACACGTGGGCCGGTTCCGACGTCAAATCGGTGATCTCGGGCACGCTCAATTGCATCCGAGCGGCCAGTTCATAGCTGGCAATCCGAGCCGCCAATTTGCTGTCCCCTGGATGTTGTTCCAAATGGCGTTCGTTCATCCGTTTGAGCAACGCACGACTGGCGTCGTCCGCAACGTTTGACATGCCGGGGGCGCGGAGGTGTCGGATCGGCGATTTCGAACTGACCGTCGTGCCTTGGAAAGCCGCCGGCAAAAATCCAGGCCCCCAGTTGTTGGAACCGTTCTGCGGCACGCCCCGCGGGTCGGGAATCGCCACATACGCGGGCAGGTTTTGGTTCTCCGTCCCCAGTGCGTAACTGGTCCACGATCCCAAGCTGGGAAACCCATCCAACTGGCTGCCAGTGGACAAGAAATTTTCGGCTGGCCCGTGCGTGTTGGTGATGCTGGTCAGGGAGTGAATGAAGGCGATGTCGTCCGTCAATTCCGCCAGGTGCGGAAGCATGTCGCTGACCCACTTCCCGGTCTGGCCGCGTTGGCGAAACTTGTATTGCGGACGAGCCAAGTCGCCCGCCGGCCCTTGAAAAGTGACCGCCGGCCCACCTTCCAACGGACGCCCATCGAGTTTGATGAGCTCCGGTTTGTAGTCCCACGTTTCGAGCTGGCTGACCCCTCCGGCGCAAAAGATCACCAGCACATTCTTGGCTTTGGCCGGAAAATGACTGGGCCGCGTCGCAAACGGACGAGCCGGGTCAATCTGCGGTTGATTGGCCAAGAGTCGATCCTTGGCCAACAAATCCAACAGCGCGATCGATCCCAAACCGGTCGCTGCATTGCCGAGGAACCCGCGGCGATTCAAAAACTGACGACCGCCGTTGGAAAGGTGAGGAGTGGACATGGTGGAACGGGCAGTTTGGAAGGAAACAGAATGGACGAATCGCAAGGGACGGGTTGGAACTCAAGGGAGAAACAAGAATTCATTGCAGTTGAACAAGGCTCGACAAAACGTCTCCAACCCAAATTCGCGAACAACGGACACGGCGTCTGACAATTCTTCGTCAGACGGTTCCCGGTTGAGCCCCACCCAGTAGGCTTGCTGGACCTGTTGGCTGACATCGTCCTTGGCCTGCTCTTGCAGCAGGTCCGCGAATGCTTTCGCCTGTTCGATCGTGAAGGGACTGTTGAACAGATTGAGAGCCTGAATGGGCGTTGTCGACTCGATCCGGCGAGCGGCGCTCTGTCCGCCGTCGGGACAATCAAACGCGCCAAACACGGCATCCCGCTCACGACGCACTTTGTGGGCATAGATCATCCGTCGCAGTCCCTCGCCTTGGAACGACTCCACAGGAACAAACCCGGACAAGCCACCTCGTTTGTTGAACAGGCTGAAACCGCGTCCGCCCATGCTCCGGTCGAGCCGACCGTTGACTGCCAAGATGGAATCCCGAATCGCTTCGCCATCGAGGCGTCGCGACGGGTAACGCCACAACCACCGCACGTCGGCGTCGTTCGCAGCCGCCTGCTCGTTGTGCTGAGTCGATTGGCGATAGGTGGAGGACAACACGATCACGCGATGCATGTGTTTGATCGACCAATCACCACGAATCAATTCCAAAGCGAGCCAGTCCAACAGTTCTGGGTGCGTGGGCTGCGATCCATTCCGACCGAAATCGTTTGGTGTGTCGACAAAGCCGACACCAAAATGCCACTGCCAAATTCGATTCGCCATCACGCGCGCCGTCAGCGGATTGTCGGGCCGCGCAATCCAATCGGCCAATGCTTGCCGGCGTTCCTGTTCGGGAGTCTTGGCAGAAAGTTGCACGTCGCCCAACGAACTCAGCACCGCGGGAACCACCGCTTCCCTGGGTTGCTCTGGATCGCCTCGATTCAACAAGTGAATGTCATCGGGTTTGCGAAACGTTCCCGCGAACACCGAGGGACCATTTTCGCTTTCACGAATCTTCTTTTCGAGTTCGGTCTTCTCTTTCTGCAGGCCGCTGGCCAACCGGGTCTCATCGGGCGTCAATCCGCCCAGGAGGAACTCAGCAGATGGCTTGGCACCGGCTTCCCAAACCACACGGTCCATGGAGTCAGCGATCCGCCGCCAATCTTGATCGAGGGCCGTTTCGATGAGGTACTCGGTCGCCAAGCGATCATCGTATCGCCCCTCACGGTCCCGTCCCCACACGACCCGCTCGATTTCCTGCTCAGTAGTGAATTGCAGTTCGACCCAGCCCTTGCCGTCTTCACTGGACATCCACGAACTCGAGTTGCCGTACCGACCGTCGTTGATGAAACGCGGGTCGTGACGGTTCGCGACCAGGTTGTCACCAGATGTCTTGACCAAGGTCCCCCTGCTCGCCAAGGCAACGTTCTCGCCCTCTGTGTTGAAGACTTCCAACTCATCCAAGCAGGGTTCCAATCGATTGGTTGCCAAGACGGTGAAACGCAAGCGATTGGCTCGCACCGGGGTGATCCGATCGGTGTTCCTCTTCGCTTGAACGGATCTGCGACGCGGTTCGAGATGAGCCAACGTTGTCAGCTCGTCCTCCGAGACTCGCGCTTCCAAGGTGTAGGACGTCGCAAGTCGATCCGTCAGCTTTCCCAGACGGTCGCGCCCCCAAACCACTTTCCCAATCCGCATCGGTTCCGGCAATTCAAACATCACCCACCCCGTGCCATTGGTGTCGGACATCCAGCTGCTCGAATTCCCGTACTTGCCGTCGTTGAGATGGATCAACTTGTGATTGCTGGACTCCACGCTCCCCGACGCGGTTGCTTGAGCGCCCAAGGAAGCCAAAGCAACATTTCGTGGTTCCGCTTCGTCGGTGTAGATCTCGAACTCATCAATGCAGGGGGCGATCAGACCAAGGCTGGGATGCAAGTTGGAATCGTGGATCGTGAACCGAATGAATTTTGCTTCCAACGGCTCAAAGGTCTCGGTGTTCTCACGAGCGTTGGTGGCGCGAACCGGCGATCCGTCCGCGGGTTTCGGCCGGGCGAGGGGAACAAACAGAGAGAGCTGCTCATCAATTTCCGTCACCCGTTTCGCCCAGACGCCCGCCTGTTTTTTGAGTGCTTCGGATTCGGGCGTCTTCAACTCACGATCCTTGTACTCGACCCCCGCCACAAACGCCTGCATGCTGTAGTAGTCTTTGGCCGAGATCGGATCGAACTTGTGATCGTGGCACCGCGCACAACCGACGCTCAATCCAAGAAACGTTTGCGAAACATTGTTGACGATCTCATCGAGCGAGTCCTGCCGAGCCAATCGTTTCGAAGGCTCGTCGGCACCAATCTGGCCAGGCAACAGGACGGAAGCGGTGACCAGGAATCCGGTGGCCCGATCCCGCCCCAAGGCGTCTCCCACGATCTGCTCTTTGATGAACTGATCGTAGGGCGTGTCCTTGTTCATCGACTCAATCACATAATCGCGGTACGGCCAGGCATTCGGTCGTTCGGTGTTGACCTCAAAACCATGCGTGTCTGCGTAGCGAACCACATCCAGCCAGTGCTGTGCCCAGCGTTCACCGTAGCGAGGGGAATTCAGCAACCGCTCCACCACTTCGCAGTACGCCTCTTCACCGTGCTCGATGCGCTTTCGAAAGTCGTTCACCTCGCTCGGCGTGGGAGGCAATCCAGTCAAGTCAAACGTCACACGACGCAACCAAACCACGGGGTCTGCTGGCGGCGAAGGCGACAGTCCTTCCTGTTCCAATCGGTCCAGGACCATTCGATCGACGGGGCCGCGCGGCCAATCAACCTTTGAAACCCGAGGAATGTCCGGCATCACGACCGGCTGGAACGCCCAATGGTCCATGCGATCTTCCAACACTGCCTCATCGACTCCGTCGGGCCAGTCGGCGCCTTGCTCGACCCAGTCCGTCAGGACCGCGATTTCTGACGATGACAAAGGATCGCCTTCGGGTGGCATTCGAGAATTCTCATCATCGCTGGTCACCCACTCGATCAACGGACTGTCTTCGGGTTCGCCTGCGACCACCAATGGCCCCCAGCCATCGCCTCCCTTGAAGGCCTCTGACTTGATGTCCACTCGCAATCCACTCCGCTGCTTTTCCTCTCCATGACAGGAATAGCAATGCTGCTGCAAAATCGGCCGAACGTCATCAACAAAGTCCACCTTGTCCGCCCACAGGAGTCCGGGAACCACACTCCCCATTGCGAGAACGAAGAGTGGCAAGACAAACAGGCGGAAGAGGCTAGGCATGGGATTCCTACAGGACACTCATTGCAGGGACGACTGCCGGCATCGTGTTTTCCAAACTCGAAGTCATCCGTGGGGTGAATCGAGTCGGGTTTGAAACAGGTGCGAACGGCTGGGCGGGGAGTCGTTGGGCGGGACCGTCAATTGTAGCAGAACTCTTCCAACGTGCTTGCTCGAAGCAGGTCGGCAGCAATGATCGGGTGCAACGATGGGAGCCGTTTCGGCGTTGGCCCCGGTTGGACGTGGGAGCAACGACGTTCCCCAAAGCATTCCAAATGCTGAAAGACTCCTGCTCCTGCCGAACTGCTTATCACAACTTCCCAGTGTCTCCACCAGCGAAGCACGAAAGGAGGCCACGCCATGCGTTTTGTTGGCATAACACGCCGCCGGACAAAGATGCGGACGATGCGGGTCTTGTCTTGCGAAGCAACGCCAGACCCACACTGAATTATTGTAAACTCACGCCATCGTCGCAGCACCACACCCCAACCGAAGATGGCGTGTCAGCGGCGCCGATTCAATGCGGTTCGGGACACTCTCATGCAAGACGTTTCGCAGACGCCCACGAAGTGCCCTGACCTAGCTTCCACTTGAGACCGCTCATGCCCACGATGCACCGCTTTCCGTACATCAACCCATACGTCAACGATGTATTCGCGAAAGAAACATCGCACTGGGATTTTGTCTTTCTGCGACCATTGTTGTTGGTCGCCTACTTCTTCATCCGCACGGTCCTGTTCCCATTCAAGTTCGTTTTTCACCGGGTCCCGTATGGATTTGAGGCCTACGCGATCGACCTAACGATGACCTGGGGAATGAAGTACTTGGCGAAAACGGATGCGGCGGAACTGTTTTTGCGGCACGTGCAAATCGAGCCCATCCTCTATCGTCATGTGCTCGCCCGCCAGAACGCTGATCCTCCGCGAGAAGTGAGGAAGCTGAACGGCATCGATGGCGATTTTTCGGTTGAAAATCTACCCACCGCCGTCCACAACAACATGACCATCGGGCACGACTTGTTGTCGTATGAGTTGGTGGATCGTTTCGACAAGCAAGCGTTCCTGGACAATCTCGACTACATCCGCAGCCGCCGACCGCTCGACCATCAACAATTCAGCAAAGAGGCGCTGAACGCAAACCGAGCGCACTCTTGGCAGGTTCTCGGCGCAACCAACATCGTTCTGTTGATCGTGACAACGATCACCGTCTTCGGTGATTTGAAGACCACGATGAGTGCCCTGAATTCGTTCAGTTCGGACTCCATTCTGCTGTGGTGTCTGAAACGGATCTATGCGAGCGACCAAGAAATCCAAGTGGATTTGGATTTTTTCATGCAAGAAGTCAGCAACCGCGGGCACTACCACAGCAGTGCATTCTTCTCCAATCCGAGCCAGTACCTGTACTACCACATCGTCTTTGACGAAGTCGTGTATGACATGCTGTGCAACCGACCGCCAAGTACAAAGCAGTGAATCAGTCGTCCCCCTCGCAGCCAAGCAGTCGTCCTGTCGCTCCCTGTTTCATCACGCGGACCGGATCCTTTTTGCCTGGACCTCGGGTCACAAATGAACGCCTAACCGAATTCTTGGGGAACATCCCCGGCGAAAAGGAAGTGATGCGGCAAGTGCTGCGAATGAATGGGATTGTCGGGCGGCACTACGCTCAGGACACACACCAGACTCCGACGCATGACGTTTATGAATTGGGGACTCTGGCGGCCATGCATTGCTTGGACTCCAGCCCCCTCCAAGTCTCACCCAGCTACCTGGCCGCGGGCACAACCCACTGTCCACTTTCAGGTCCAGGCCTGAGCTCCATCATTCATCGTCGATTGGCTGATCGAGATTATCTCAACCGGCCCGCCGAAATCAGTTCCCACTCAGGAATTTGCACGTCGTCTTCAGCCGCCTTCGTGGGTGCGGTGCGGGCCGTGAAGTCAGGCGACCATGACGCGGCCCTCTGTCTGGGAACCGAACACGCATCTGAGATTCTGAAGTCAACCAGGATCCGACCGACCGACGACCGAGACGATCACGTTGATCTGAGGACCAGCCAGTGGTTCATGTCGGTGTTTTTGAGATTCATGTTGTCCGATGGTGCGGGAGCGTTCTTGCTCCAGAACCAACCATCGGCGACCGCTGCCTCCTTGCAGGTGAACTGGACGCACAGCGTTTCCTTCGCTCATGCGGCCCCGCTGTGCATGAAGCTGGAAAACGAAACGGGATTGCTCACCCAAGATGTCAAGATTTTGTCGCGATACATGTTTGAACTCGGTGGTCGCGCGTTCTCGCAGTCGCTCCAGCAACATGGGGAATCGCTCGACGAATACGCGATGATTCTGCCACACATGTCCTCGTTCTTCTTTCGACGCAAAATGGAACGAGTGATCGCCAGTCATTGCGCCAACACCTCGGCGCCGGTGCCCTACTGGACCAACCTCGCCGACGTTGGCAACACCGGTGCCGCCAGCATCTACGTGATGCTCGATCACTACCTGCGTTCAAAAACACTCCGGGCGGGTGAGCGATTGCTGTTATTCATCCCCGAATCTGGCCAGTTCAATTTCGTTCTGGTGAGCCTGACCGTGGTGTTGCCGTGAGCGACCACTCGTCGCTTGCACCGGTTGGCTCGCAGTCAGCGAATCCGAAGCTGAGACCACGTTTGGCAATCGTCGGTTGCGGGAGCAGCGGATTGGTAACGCTCAAGAACGCTCGCGATCAGTTGCCTGATTGGGACATCGTCTGCTTTGAAAAGTCAGATCGAATCACGGGCTGCTGGGGCAATCCCTCTCCCGGATTCGTTTCGACTTCGACCAAGTACACGACGCAGTTTGCCTGCTATCCATTGTTCGATGACGGCGTCTCGGGTGATGGGGTGTCCGACTACCGAGACTTTTTCTGCGACGGTGAGTACGGCGAGTACCTGGAATCCTTCGCGACCGCGTTCTCGCTTCATTCATCGATCCAGTGCCAGACGCAAGTCGACCAAATCCACTACATCGAATCCTCGCAGGAGTGGCAACTCAAAACTCGCTGTCTCAAAACCACCACCAGCCCCCAACGCACCGACATCTTCCAAGCGGTGATCATCTGCACTGGCTTGGCAGCTCGAGCGAGGACCATTCCGCCATCCGGTGCCCAACCTGCTGATCACACCAGCCCCAATCCCCAAACAGCAAGGGTGCTCCACGACACCCGACAGATCGATCAAATCCAGAATCAAACGGTCGTCGTGATTGGCGGAGGTGAATCGGCAGTTGACTTCGCCGACCGGTTGTCACGCCCGGAACGGAACAATCGTGTTTACCTTTCGCTGAAATCAGGCATTCGGGTCAGCCCTCGGTACCATACCATTCACGGCGTCCCCTCAGACTTTTTGCGCAATCGCCTGATGCTCTCGATCCATCCGAACCTACGCAATTGGATCGGGGAACGATTCGTGAAGGCACGCATTCGTTACTCAGACACCTTTCGCCGATGGTTCCCAACCCGCACCGAACCCCCTGATCAAGCAAGCGATACACAAACCGATCGAGAACGGAAGAAGAACGAATGGGCGCTGCGACTGACGCGAGCCGCCAAGGATGACTTGTTCAATATGTTCCATAACAAGAGCGACCGCTTTCTCGACTCCGTCGCCGGGGATCGCATTTCGATCATTGGTCCCTCAGCCGATTCATTGAACACCTACTTTGATTTCGAAAGCGAGCGGACTCGGGAAATCCATCCGGACATCGTCGTCCCCGCGATCGGATACGAATCTTGCTTGCACGCGCTGACTGACTCCGAAATCCAGCTGAGCGACTTCTACCTTGGCTGTTGCCATCGCAGATTCCGGAACCTCTTTTTGGTTGGGTTTGCCCGCCCCATCATCGGCAACGTTCCAACCATCAGCGAGATGCAAGCGAAGTTGGCTGTCAAGCTGCTCTCAGGAGCTTGTTCCCTGCCAGCCGATCTTTCCCGTCAGCATGATCGAGACACGACCGATCAACAGACGCGATTTGGCAAACTCAATCTGGCAGCAATCTATCCCGTGGAGATGATTCCGTATTGTGATCGGCTTTCAAGACTCATCGGCGACTACCCCAGCATCAAACGGTGTGGTTCGATCTGGGCCTGGTTCCGAGTCCAACTGGCCGCGTCAACCACGATGCACTATGAGCTGGATGATCGCACCACTCGATCACGTTTGAGCCAGGCAAAGGTGTTCATGCCACCTCTCTTCATCGTCCTGTTGCTGATGCTCAAGCCGGTTGATTGGACGTATCGATTGCTCCGGTGGCGAAGAAAAAGGACAACGAGGGCTTGAAGGACTACCAACTCCACCTGGGCCGAGCAATCTCTTCACAGGCCCACCAACCACGCTGCCCCCCGAAATCCCACGCTGGTCACGTGACAAATTCAGAGCTCAACCGTTGTTCTCGTAGCGTTGGGTGGCACCTTTCAGGAACGGTGAGAACGGCTGTTCGCCACCATCGCCCCGGAGGGGGCCGGCGTCGGGCATGCCGCGTGGGCCTCACTGCCGTGGTGAAAATCACAACCCGACGCGTGAGCAAGGGACCCACAGGCTCGTTGCAATGGCACGCGATCCCTCGCTCACGCTTCCGGTTTCCGTTTCGATGGGCTTGGATGTCCATCGTACGGGGACCCAAATCGGGGAATCGGTTGGCGCTGGGGCGGGCAAACAACTGTCGTCGCTCCGCGACTTGGGGCTGGTCTGTTGTGGGCGGGTGACGTTGGGTTGAAAACCCAAGGCTTTCGGCTTCCATCGCTCCGCGACTGGTGGTGAATGTTGGTGGATCGAACAACCGCGGAGCGGTGACAGTTGCCAGCCTCGGGTTTCAACCCGAGGTCTCGGTTGTGATGCTCTCGCTCGACAAGCCGCGGAGCGGCGACAGGTGTCGAGTGATGAGATCGGGCGGATGGACTGAAAAAGTGAAATTGGAAATTGAAAAGTGCAAAGTCAGCGCGGTAGAGGCGATGACCGGGCACGAACTGGCGGCGCATTCGAAAGCGATCCTCGCCCCGGATGGGGCCGCCGTCGGGCATGCCGCGTGGGCCTCGCTGCCGTGGTGAAAATCACAACCCGACGCGTGAGCAAGGGACCCATAGGCTCGTTGCAATGGCGCGCGATCCCTCGCTCACGCTTCCGGTTTTCCGTTTCGATGGGCTTGGATGTCCATCGTACGGGAACCCGAATCGGGGAATCGGTTGGCGCTGGGGCGGGCAAACAACTGTCGTCGCTCCGCGACTTGGGGCTGGTGTGTTGTGAGCGGGTGACCTTGGGTTGAAAACCCAAGGCTTTCGGCTTCCATCGCTCCGCGACTGGTGGTGAATGTTGGGGGATCAGACAACCGCGGAGCGGTGACAGTTGCCAGCCTCGGGTTTCAACCCGAGGTCTCGGTTGTGATGCTCTCGCTCGACAAGCCGCGGAGCGGCGACAGGTGTCGAGCGATGACATCGGGCGGATGGACTGAAAAAGTGAAATTGCAAATTGAAAAGTGCAAAGTCAGCGCGGTAGAGGCGATGACCGGGCACGAACTGGCGGCGCATTCGAAAGCGATCCTCGCCCCGGATGGGGCCGCCGTCGGGCATGCCGCGTGGGCCTCACTGCCGTGGTGAAAATCACAACCCGACGCGTGAGCAAGGGACCCACAGGCTCGTTGCAATGGCACGCGATCCCTCGCTCACGCTTCGGGTTTCCGTTTCGATGGGCTTGGATGTCCATCGTACGGGGCCCCGAATCGGGGAATCGGTTGGCGATGGGGCGGGCAAACAACTGTCGTCGCTCCGCGACTTGGGGCGGGTGTGTTGTGGGCGGGTGACCTTGGGTTGAAAACCCAAGGCTTTCGGCTTCCATCGCTCCGCGACTGGTGGTGAATGTTGGGGGATCGAACAACCGCGGAGCGGTGACAGTTGCCAGCCTCGGGGTTCAACCCGAGGTCTCGGTTGTGATGCTCTCGCTCGACAAGCCGCGGAGCGGCGACAGGTGTCGAGCGATGAGATCGGGCGGATGGACTGAAAAAGTGAAATTGGAAATTGAAAAGTGCAAAGTCAGCGCGGTAGAGGCGATGACCGGGCACGAACTGGCGGCGCATTCGGAAGCCATCCTCGCCCCGGATGGGGCCGGCGTCGGGCATGCCGCGTGGGCCTCGCTGCCGTGGTGAAAATCACAACCCGACGCGTGAGCAAGGGACCCACAGGCTCGTTGCAATGGCACGCGATCCCTCGCTCACGCGTCGGGTTTCCGTTTCGATGGGCTTGGATGTCCATCGTACGGGAACCCGAATCGGGGAATCGGTTGGCGCTGGGGCGGGCAAACAACTGTCGTCGCTCCGCGACTTGGGGCTGGTGTGTTGTGGGCGGGTGACCTTGGGTTGAAAACCCAAGGCTTTCGGCTTCCATCGCTCCGCGACTGGTGGTGAATGTTGGGGGATCGAACAACCGCGGAGCGGTGACAGTTGCCAGCCTCGGGGTTCAACCCGAGGTCTCGGTTGTGATGCTCTCGCTCGACAAGCCGCGGAGCGGCGACAGGTGTCGAGCGATGAGATCGGGCGGATGGACTGAAAAAGTGAATTTGGAAATTGAAAAGTGCAAAGTCAGCGCGGTAGAGGCGATGACCGGGCACGAACTGGCGGCGCATTCGAAAGCGATCCTCACCCCAGATGGGGCCGCCGTCGGGCATGCCGCGTGGGCCTCACTGCCGTGGTGAAAATCACAACCCGACGCGTGAGCGAGGGACCATGCGCTGGATCAGGGGAGTCCCTCGCTCACGCGTCGGGTTGTGAAAACAACGGCAACTGAACGTTGCCTGTCATCCACCAACTGAACTTCATGAAGATCGGTTATGACGGATGGATGAGCGCGGGCAGCAAGGTGAAAGTCGAGGAGGTGAAGTGGTTGGTGTGGCTGATGCTTGGCTGGACGTTCTGGTTAGGCAGCGGCTACGCCCCGCAAGCGGAACCACTGACCGCACCGATGAAATGCCGCCTGTGCGGCGGGGCGATGCGAGTGATCGAGGTCAGCTACACGTCATTGTCAGCCCAGGGCATCCGCCCTGAGCACGGCCTGACATACTACGACAGTGGGTAAGCAGGTCGGCAGAAATGATCGGGCAAAGGCATGTGAGCCGTTTGGGCGTTAGCCCCGGTTGGACGTGGGAGCAACGACGCTGCCCAAAACATTCAAAATGCCGAAAGACTCCTGCCGAACTTCCTAACGCATGAACCAGGGAAGTGAAACGACCGAACGAATTCGAGCGTCTTCAGGAGGGCGAAGGGGGAAGATATGTCGCGACAGCAATCTCTTGCCTCAAAACCACCGGGCAATGAATCTCAATCGATGCCATTCACGGCCGATCCAGCACAACCAGGGTCCGAGCAAGTGGCCAACCACCGAAGAGTTGCACTTGGAACGAACCAGAGCCTTCACCGGAGGGCAGGAATCAGAAGCAAAGTCCAAGGGAGAACAGGCGGGCCGTTCGACGCTCATCACCGGGCATCTTGAACAGAGGACTTGAGCTTCGGCTAGACGACGCGTTTAGAACCGCGACGAACGAAGCAACAGGAAAGAGAAAGTGACTCAACCGTCGCATCCACGCGAAGTCAAATCCTTCGGCTCATCCGACGGAAGGGTGCGCCCGAGGTTTTCAAGGCATGCACCGATGTCCGAATGTTCAATGATGGACGGCGTCCGTGTTGAAAACAACCCACCGGCATGGCGAGCATGCCGGTGGGCCGCGAAGCACCTTCAGCGCATCGGAGACCAAGCGATTCCTTGGCAAGTTGCTCCTCAGCAGAGCTTGCTTCCGCTTCCCTTGGCAACTCAATTCGAACGCCTCGAAATGGTCCGTTCAAACTTCGGGCATCGGAGAAATCCCTCCAAAAACCTGAAGTCAGGGTACCGCGCACGCTTCCGTCGGATGAGACCACTAAATTCCTCGAAGAACCAAACGAAAAGAACGATCTGCAACGAGCCCGAACCAAAGCTCCATCCATCACGGATCGACACGACAACCGAACAGAAACCGGGTCACCATCCGTTGCACCGGAGCCGGTGTAGAGCTACCGCTCCCGACCAACCAAGCGAAAAACGACCAAAACAATCAAATCCCGCTAAACTCATTCAGGAACGCATGGTTCGTCGTGCCCCCATGGCTGAGCGGAGTGGCGGTGCGCGACCGGCGTCGGCGGGAGAATCTCGGCCAATCCCACCAACGGGACATCATGCATATTCAGATAGTTCGCGAGCCATTCCGCAGACTCATCTGTCAGCGGCAGATCGTAGTTGAACGGTGACCAACGAATTGCCTTCTTGTGCTGAACGCCCGTAAAAACAGCTCGCTCTCCGGCACGATACCAATCAATACCCGGAAACCCTTGGCAGGCACACTGCCCGCCCGTCAGGCTGCGTTTGAATCGAATGTTGGAATTGAATTCGGCGATAGCCTTGGCGTCCGTAATTTGGAGAAATACAGTCCGGTCTTTTCCCGCTTGCTCATCGAACCCTCTGGCGTGGACGACGATGCGATCCGTATCCCGAATCGCATCGGCGAATGCCGACGTTGGGTTGCTAGACACCACCAGCCAGGCACCGTAGAGAATCGCGATGATTGCAAGGAGGATCGCAGCGAGTTGCTTGCCTGTTCGCATCATAATTCCCGTAGGACTGCTTCCCAAGCATGATTCGTAGAACGTTTAGCGTAACCGGGTGGCGACGGTTGACGTTGATTTCCAATTCGGCGTGAATCGCCACTCCGGTTCACGCAATTGTTCGCCCTTGATTAGTTCACCTCGATTTTTCGTTGGGGTCTTTCATAAACGCTGCAGGAATGAGCGACCCATTCTTCAGCAGAGGTTCGGACTTTACCCGCTTACGTCTCTTTGGCGGTTCAGCACGTGTAAAGGTGATGACGCACCAGAGTTTGTCATCGTCCCGCCGAATTTCTGTAGGCCGCCGGCGATGGTTGCCTGCAACACACACGGTCAGCTTAGCAACGCACGATCAATTAGTGTCGGAGATACTGGGCGTATCTGATAGACTGCTGTGAGTTCAATTCGATCCCCACATGGCGGAGCCACGGATGGCCATCAGTTTACGCGAAGCCGATTCACAGACCGAGCAACGCTTGCGTGATTTTGCAGGAACTTTATCGGAGAAGGATCGCAGGCGATTTGCAGCCATCGAAGCGACACAGCGTGGGCATGGCGGGATCACTTACATCGCCGGTGTGCTTAGGATTTCGACCCGAACGATTGAACGGGGCATCGCGGAACTTGATCACCTGAAGGATGACCCGGCGGCTGGACGCGTACGTCGGCCCGGTGCCGGTCGAAAAAAAAGATCGATTCCGAAACGCCGGAAGAAGCCAACCTGATCGAGTGCCTCGAGTTCCGTACCGCCGGAGACCCCGACGAAGAGGACATCATTTACACCGACTTGTCGCCGCAGGATCTGTCGGAGCGTCTGGCGAAGATGGGAACCCCCGTGGGCAAAGACGCGATCGCTCAGTGGCTCGATGACGCGGGAATCCGTCGACGGCAAATTCGCAAAGACATCCCTGGCGGCGAACATCCCGACCGAGACTGCCAGTTTGAACGCATCGCCGAACTGGTCTCGCAATACGAAACAGCCGGCGAGCCCTGGTTCTCGATCGACACCAAAGCGAAGGAGCATTTGGGGCTTCTGTATCGTAAGGGGCGAGTTCGCGGCAACCGTTCGTTCGAAGCGTTTGATCATGACTTTCCTTCCTGGGCCGATGGCGCTTTGATCCCACACGGGATCTTTGACCCGAAGGCCAATTTGGGGCATATCAACCTGGGACTGTCCCGCGACACAAGCGAATTTGCCTGTGAGTCGTTCAGGCGTTTTTGGAACAAGTTCGGCCACCGACGTTATCCGGACGCGACGTCGATTCTGCTGACTTGTGACGGGGGCGGCAGCAATTCAGCGAGCAAGTACATCTTCAAATACGACCTGGAGCGACTGAGTGATGCGATCGGTTTGCCGATTCGCATTGCTCACTATCCACCGTACTGTTCGAAGTACAACCAGATCGAGCGCCGCTTCTTTCCGCACATCGGACGGGCGTGCAGTGGAATGCTGTTTGATTGTCTCGACACGGCCGTGTCGCTGATGCGCGGGGCGAAGACGAGAACTGGACTGCGAACGACCGTCGCTGTCATCAAACGCGTCTTTGAAACCGGAAGGACTGCCACCCAAGATATGAAAGACAACCTAACAATCGTCTACGATGATCTTCTGCCAAAGTGGAACTATGTTGCAAATCCACGAACGTGACAGTTAATCACCGTGCGTTGCTTATCACGATCTACTTGATAGATGCATTGCGCAACCAAAGATTCAAGGCCGACAATCCATACATCGAGCGAGTTGCCGGGTTCCGAGACGACAGCGGAATACCGACTCTCGCTGGGCCTGCGATCCAATAAGTCCACTCGATAGCGTCCGTCAGCTGTAAATTCGACGTACTCTCCCGGAAGTCCTCCGATCAATGAGACGGTTTTGCCCACGATCATGTCCGTAGAGGTTACACGCCAAGACCCGAGCAAGGCGGGGTCACTCGGTGAATTGGGGGAATTCGACGGCATCGTCACGTTGAGGGATAACGGCAGAATTCACGGGGGACGGGCGAAAGACGTGCAAGCAGACCATTAAACACGACTCCCGTCCTCCTGTGCAATTCATGGTTCGTCGCTCCCCGAGTCCTGGAATCGCTTTGTGTCGTCCCGCAATTTGTACTGGCGGGGAACCGCTCCGCACTCGAGGAAGTGTCCAAAAACATCGATCACGTCATCAATATCGAGAATTTCGTCGGCCATGAGATTGATCTGGCCGACGGCGGAGTTGATTTGCGTAGCGGATGGGTTCGAGATATCGTCACGACCTAGAACGTAGTGGCGAAAAGAGTCCCCATTTGACTTGCGATACTCGATCACAAGTTTCATCCGTGCCCCAGCTGTCTGAACGTATGAGCCATCGTCGGATGTGAGTGAAAAGTAGCCGGGACCAGAAGGCGTGATCCGACTCAGTCGATCACCAACGTAGTCTCGCGTCGGATTTCCAATGTCGGCTTGGTTGTGCTCAGAGAAGTTCACGATCAATTTCTTTCAGTCGACGAACGGCGGGGTTCAGCGGGGCCGCGCGAGCCTCCACTTCAAAAAAGTTAATTCGCGGCCTCCGTTGCAACCCATGGTTCGTCGGCCTGCTTGTCTAGTCAATTACCGTTGCAACACCATCGACAGTCAGGCTTATCCGCAACTTCTTTTTCGTGATACGAAATTGTTGTCCATCAACAACCAAGGCGCGTCCATCATCTCGGATTTCGACAGTATGCTTGCCGACGCGAATCGTCGGAATTCCGTCTATGTACTCCAATGCCGCAGAAACGGAGTTAGGTCCGATTGAACCACCCCCGCCGCTGGTTGATACCAAATCCTGATCGTCATCGATCGGCTTGGACACCTCTATCGATCCTCCTCCCCATCCTCCTCCCCATCCTCCTCCCCATCCTCCTCCCCATCCTCCTCCCCATCCTCCTCCCCATCCTCCTCCCCATCCTCCACCAGAGCCCGACGTGCGAACGTAGTCGAAAATAATGGTGCGTACTTGTAGTTTCAGTCTGTCGGCGGTTGGTATCCATAGCGAACCCATACACGATTCGATTTCGCGTCTGAGTATAAGTACTTTCTGTAGTGGTCATCCGGTAGAATCAAATCGAATCTTCTCGCAGTAACCGGAACTGCCTGATTCTCTGGAGTCAAGATTGCGAATTCGCTTGAAGCACTGTCCGGTCGCGCTCCTTCAACGAATCTTTGATCTGAGAAATCGGGGAACGGCCCGCCTTGGGGTATGGTGAAGCAGCAGACGAGAATATCCCATGCGTTGTCGTGTTGGTCAATTTCGGTGCCGTCTGTGAACCCAAAACCAAGCCCGCCTGTTACAAACCGGTAGTTCGATTCTGCCGTTTCATCATTGAATTCACCCACGGTTTGTACGGAACTGTGAGACGAGCCGAACAACGAAAAATCTTCGTCATCAGCGATGTCTTCGAGAACAAGGGCGAGGGCAGTCGCCATCAGCAACCGATAAGCAAAGACGCCCAACGAAAGAAGAGCAACCGCACCCGTAAGAACATAGAGTGAAAGCCGAAGCTTTGTGCTGCGATTCAAGTTTCGCACCGGAATGATTTCAATCGGATAACGTCCGCCATCAGCGGGCACGGCGGTTTGATTGTCAATTTGTAAAAACACTTGATGCCGTGCTCCGTTGCATGGCATTGTTCCCCGCTTTCATGTGCTCCGAAACGGTCCGAAGTTCGCAGGGCGAGTCCCGCTAGTTTACCAACGGTTCGCATACGCAGCACTCAAGCGTTCTTGCGTAACACACACAATTTGAACCTTCTGGTCTATAGGCCTCACGGCAAATATGTCTTGAAGTACCGATCGACAAAAGTCTTGGTGGAATCAAAAAGGCTGCACTCAAGTGCCGGATGTACCGTGATGGTCGAGCGGATGAACGCAATTGCGTCAGTAGTTGTGGCAAATGGAATGTGCGTTTCGGCGTTGCCGTTTACGATTCTGGTCCACCGTCCGTCGTGTGGGTAGCAGACAATACCGGTGTCCAATTCGCAAACGACGACAAAGGCGTGTGGCTCCATTGCTTCAGTCGGGGAACGGCGGACATCACGGGGCACGGAGAGTTGAGCATCCATTGCGAGAAAAGCCGCAAGCCGTGCTCCCGTGCATGTCATTGTTCTTTCGTGCCTTCGTTGGATCGTGGTACGTAAAAAACCTGGAAGCCCTGAAACAACCAAGGCGGTTTCGTGTCGCCCGGAACCCTCGAGTCGTCGAGATAGACGGTCAACACGATTCGATCCATATGATACCAGCCTAACACAATTTCGTCGGGCACGATCCCGATGGATCGAAGGTGAGAATCCAGCAACTGGCAGTAGGGTTCGGCATCTGTGGAGAAAGAATGACTCTGCGACGGGTGTGTACCATCATTCAGTTTTCGTTGGTCGTCAGGTGAAAGTGTTGCCGCGTGCTTTGCAAAGAGGTGCCTTCGCAGTTCACCGTACTCTGTGATGTACCGATCACGAAGTTCAGCATTGTCTAGCGAGACGAAACCTGGCGGTACATTCTCGGCCGCCATCCAATCGTCAACGGATTCGTATTGCAGATGACGAGCCGTCATTGAGTGTCAATCTCTAGTCGAAAGAACGCTGGACGTAACCGGGTCGCGTCCAAAAAGATTTCTATTGCCAGAACGCGTTGCACGCGACTCCGGTTCACGTCTTTGTTATCCTCGTGTTCAGTCGTATTCCAGCAAGGGTGGAGCAACGTACCAAAAGTAATCGCCGGTTTCATGGTGCATGCCGGTATATGCCCACAGTGTTGGATGAACTGCCAGTGCAAGAGTCCACAACCGGTGCGTATCCAGCACCAGATCGGCAAATGATGGGGCCCATTCTCGCTCGCATGCACATTGCCATTCGTCACCATCGTCGCGTTTCGACACAGTCGTGGCCCAATCGCGTGGAACCGAGTCGCGAAACGAAAAGGCCAGACCACGGTCCGGAAAGGTAAGGAGGTGACGTACGACTCGTGGGTATTTAAGCGTGTCGCCTTCTTGGTGTGCGATCTCTAGCAATGTCTTAACGTTGTTCGTGAGATATGGCTCAATCTCCCAGTCAGCGTTGGCGGTTTCGTCGAGTGACGCAATTTTGTGGCGAAGCCATCGCAGCATATTGATGCCTTCAATTCAGTCGGATAACGGTCAGCGTCACCTGGCGGTGGCGGTCAGTGTGATTGGAAAGCGAAGTTGGTCTCCACCACCGCTCAGTGTGCACGCAATGGTTATTCGTTCACGCGTGACCGGTGCAGGAGCGAGCGCACCACGATCCTGGGAGACGTCGAAACAATTGCGTGGTTCTGAATTCATCGTATCAGGTCTGCGACGTTCACGCGGCAATTTGGGCGGATGATCGAACGGCAATATCGAGCATGGAACGAATCGGCAAGCGAGCACGGGATCTGCGCTGCTCGCGACCTAAATCGAATGCTGAACGAGCATTGGATCGAGCCCCACATATCGCAGTGATTCGTCCGCCGATACGAGCATGAGTCAATCGAATAACGGCCCGCGTCACCGGGGCCCGTGAGTTGACATTCCATTTGTGAAAACGAACCAACGGGCCTCCGCGTGCACGCGATGGTTACCCGCTTCAGATTGGTCAAAAGGAAACGCCCAACTGCGCAAGCGCGTCTTGGCATTCAGCGGCGGACATGTTAGGCCAATGTGCATAGACACCCTCTGACGTGACAAGGATCTCAAGGAGATAGATTTCGTCTGCGATTCCGCAGAACTCAACTGTCGCGCCAGGATCGTGTCTTGCAACGCATCGCTGAAGTTCAGCAAGCAGTTCAGGATCCAGCAGTTTCGTGTTGAAGATCGAGAATCCATCAACATATTTGTCGAACCAGTCGCCTGAATGGTAGAAATCGTCTTCCGACGGGCTGCTTGACACCGTCCCGCGTGTTTCAAGGATTGCCACCAACGATTTGTGAAAGGCCTCCCATTGTTCGTAGACCTGTTCTGTCGTTGAGCACCGCATCGTTGCTCTACTTCCCGCTTCGAGGTAGTCGTCAAATGAGAGGCATTCGATCGGCATATCTAACTGTGAAGTTCGCGATGTCGAGTCACCGCATCCCAAAATCGAGGCGAAGAAGACGGCTAGTGATGCTAAATGCTGCAACCGCAAATCAACTCCTTAGCTAAAGCACATGCGGGTAACGGCGGCGATCAGCGGGCCGGGAAGGTTGACTCTCCATTCGTGAAACCTTGCAAGCCCGGCTCCGTTGCATCGCATGGTTCGCCGCAATCGCCATCACGGACGGGGATCGGAGTACCGCCGAACAAAGTATAACGTGCCGGACTCTGAATCGTGATAGCAAGTCAACCGGTCGTTTCGATACCCAATCCCGTCTTCAGGGATGTCAGTATCCGGCATGTACGGTGAAATGTAGCCACCAGTCATGGATTCCTTCAGGGAGTGGTGTGCGACGAGGTCACCCACAAACGCGTTGTCGGCAGTGCAGGCCCCGATTGTAGTAATTCCATCATTGAAGGAATCGTTCTCTCGAAGACAAATAATATTGGTGTCCGCCGGTACTTCGACACCAAGTGCCCATGCGAGCCGAGCCTGTGGAGTCGATTGTACATAAGCGAACCAAATTACGACGCCGAATACGACGACCATCGCAAACCACGCGATCGCAGGTCGACCTCGCCGAGCGATCATGGAAAACGGCATGGTCGAGAACAATGCGATTGGCACAAGCATTGGGAGCCCCAACACAAACCAGCCAGCAGTTTTTCGTCCATCACCGGTCGTGTTGGTGCTGTAATCCATGGACGACATACCGATCCACGCCCAGGCAAGGAACGCGGCAAAGCCGACCGCAGTTATGGAGAATGGATAAAACCGTTTCAATGCGTTCAGATGTCCATGGATTTAAGTCGGCGAACGAATTGCGATCTATCCGCTGGGCAGGCGTTGAAAAAGCTCCACGTTGCGGTAGAGCTTGGTCGCCTGTCTTGCGGATAGATCGTGCGTTGAACTTTGTCGCCGCACTGGGTAGCGGGCAACCGAGCGATCGGGATGCTCCCGGTCGCTAGAACGAGTCTATCAGATACGACTCATGATGGTCTCGAACCGGCGAAAATCCTGGCAGCGGTAGCTGAATCCGGCGAGTTGGTTCCGCCAAGATTCCCTTTGCACTTTCTACCTGAGTTTCCCTGTACCAATCGTAAAATCCCTCCCCATAGGACTCCGCCCAGAACTTCCGATGCGATTCGCGTTGCAGGTCGGCATACCACCACGGGCAACTGTCGCTCTCTCGCCACATCAGTTCTTTCCAAGATGGCTTCGCCGTCTGAGCGACCAGCTCCAATCGGTCACTGCCGCAGTGCTCGCACAGCAAGTCGGGATGCTCCTCTTCGCACGTCGCTTCGTCGACCGTTGACACATCGCGTCCAAGTGACTCGAGCAACTCCTGGCATCGAGCCGAATAGGTCGCGTGCCGGTTGTTGGACCAGCCACCGAAGTAGCGTGTCTTGGTCAGTTGGTCCGGCTGGATGTGAAGACACCAGCGACGAATAAAGTCGCTCGTCTTCAGGGTGATCGGAACTTGTTGCCGTTCGCCGCCGGTTCGCGTTCCTTCTCGGGCCAGGAACGTCACTTCCCTGCCATTGGCTGAAGTGATTCGGTGGTTGCTGATCGGACCGCCGGTCAGATAACGCGTCAAGTAATTGACCACCTGGGTCGCGCTGCTCGTGGCGGCCGGAGGCGGCTGGATGAAGGCCACCCAGTTCTTGGACTCAAGCTTCTCGATGAATGCATCCCAGTGCTCGTTTTCTTGGAGATGTTCAAACTTGCCACCCAGCTTCAGCTTGCCAGCACGGCGAAGCCGTCGCAGTTTCGCGATCGCTTTGGTTCGGTAGGTCTCACGGAGTGCGGCAGCACGGACCAAGTGAAAGCCGTCGGAGTTCTTGGCATCCGGCGGCGCCGTCGCTTGCTTCCAGGTTGAACCGCTGAGACTCGGGCCTTCGCCAGGAACCAGTAAGTGAACGTGCCAATGCGCCTCCAACTTTTGATTCCAGGTATGCAGCACCGAGATGGCCGCCGGATCGTAGTCTTGCTCCGCTTTGATCTGGGTCGAAAGACTCTTCCAAGCCGAACCAACCAGCAGGTCTGCCATCTCTTCTCGATTGGCCAGCGCCAACTCAGACAGTTCGCTCGGGAGGGTGAAGACCACTTGATAGTAAGTGACTCCCGGCAAAATGAGGTTCGATGCTTTGTCGTTGAAGTCCACTCGCTTGCCACCGCTACAGGTCGGGCAATGCCGGTCGCCGCACGAGTTGTAAAGCGACGTGACCTCGTCACAATCACGACACTGAAACTTGCGTCCTCCCATCACGTGCGTGCGGCACAAAGAGATCTTCGCCAGCACGCTTTGGACTTGAGGGCACGTCGAATCGTCGACCGCGCCGGCAGCACCCAGCCGCAGAATTTCTGCGAGGCTTAGCTTGGGCTGTTGGTCTCCGAGATTCCGCTGTTCTCTTGGGGCGGCTGATACGTCGGCAGTTGTTTCACCGGCAACCAATCCAGTGGACTGGGGACGCTGTGCAGGTGCTCTCGTCGGCAGTGCAGATAAACCATCGTCGTGACGAAACTGGCGTGCCCGAGCAACTTGCTGATCGTCAGCAAGTCCACGCCCGCTTCGAGCAGTCCGGTCGCGTAAGAGTGCCTGAGCACATGCGGATACACTCGTTTCTTGATTCCCGCTTTCTCGGCAGACCGCTTCATCGCTTTTTGAATCGACGTGTCGGCGTAGGTCTTGGTCGCTGAGTTGCCGGGGAACAGCAAGTCGGTCGGCCTGTACTTCTTCCAGTAAACCCTCAACTCGGTCAAGAGCCTTGGCGAGAGCGGCACCAGTCGATCCTTGGCTCCCTTGGCGTGTCGGACGTGAATCATCATCCGATCCGAGTCGATGTCGGCGATCCTCAAGTGGGCCGCTTCGGAGAACCGGAGCCCCGCCGAGTACAGCGTCATCAGAAAGGTTCGGTGTTTCAGGTTGGCGGTGCATTGAAGCAGCTTGTCGATTTCGTGGCGACTGAGCACGATCGGCAAGGTCTTGGGCCGTTTCCCGAAAGGAACCATCGTGACGGGCCAAGGGACCCGGATGGTGTGCGTGTACAGAAACCGTAGCGCGCAAACCGCTTGGTTGAATGAGCTATAGGCGACCTTCTTCTCTTGGATCAGGTAAAGCTGGAAGGTTCTAACGTCTTCGACGGTTGCTTCGCCGAGCGGTTTACCGATGAACCCGGCAAACCTTCTGGCGTGATAGGTGTAAGCCTTGATGGTTGCGGGGGCCATGTTTCGGATGAGCATGTCCTCAGCCATTCGGCGAGTCAGCTTGCAAGAATGTTCTTCGGAGGGAGCCATTGCACTTGTCTCAAAGCAGGATGGAAGCATCGCACTCCGAGGGTTCGGTGTGCGGAAGCATTCCACAGTGCTTGCGAAATCCAAAAGCGCAAGTCCTACAACCGTTTTAATCAAACCTTGGCGAAGACGCTCTTTCCCATGAGCGTGCTATTTCAAGACCGCCACTGCCGTCATCCATCACGTTCCCGCCGCAGAGTTCGAGTCAGCGAAGCTGATGGAACATGCATGGTTGGCAGGGATGCCAACCATCACCCCCGCAAGGAAGCGGCCACCCACCGAAAGAGCTTGCCAACCCGTGCACTGGAGAGAGCATGCCGCCGGACGACTCGATTAAGTTCAACGACCGGCGTCACCGGGCGGGGAGAGTAAAGTTGTCCATTTCAAATTCGGCCGCAAGCCCCGCTCCGTGTGCAGTACGCCCAACATGGGCGTGATCTTGTGGGGTGCAAGTCCCCTGTACTTAGTTCCGGTTTCTTCGAAGAGGGAGTCATCATACCAGATGGATAGCTCGTAAGAAGACAGTACGAGGCGAGGGCAACTGCGGGGAGGTGACAAACCGTGGGGAGGAAGCCTGCGAAGATGATCGGTAAGCCAGCAAAGAATCGTCGCTGGACATCTTCTCGCCAAGACCCGCCAGGTGACGAACAGAAACTTGATACGAGGCCGACGACTCCAGGCGATTGGGCTGCTGACCAAGAAGCCGAACCGGAAGAAAGAGCGGAGGTAGATCAAGCACTTGGGCGGGGACAGATCACGTGTTCTTGAGCGATCAAGGACGTCCCTTATTTGGGGAGATCTCGATGCGTACCCGTGAGTAGGGCTTGCCCGAAAGGCGGGGCGGAATGCGGCAACGTATGCCCGTGCAAAGAGAAGTCAGCAGAAGGCATAGTAGCGATCCGCCGAATCCAACGGCGACGCGAAGGCCTGAAGGGAATGAGCAAGCACGTATCGACATCATCTCACGAAGGAGCCGTTGCCGTATGGCAATCTCTTAGCGGCGAAGCTGTCGGTCCAATGGCTTGGGTCATCGCGGCGACGCGTTGATTTGAAACTCGTGCTCAACCGCCTAGTGCGGTCCCGCATGCTAGGTGGTGTGGGAGGGGTCCCGGGCAACCGGGCCCCTATCCCGATCGCCATGGTTATCCGTCATCTTTTGGTGAAGGCAAAGCCTCCGGTGCCTCAAAGCACTCGGATACGAACGTCGCAAGCTCAGGTTTCAGTGATCCGTCGGCGGCGTAAAGGTCATAGTATTGCGGCGCACCGAGTCCGGATGCGGTCAGTTCGGTCTCGAATTCAGAAAGGGTCGTGATGTCAATTCTACGCAAGGTTTCGTTCCCAAGCCAATGCAGCGTTGCATCGTCAATTTGCCTCGAGTTCCCAATTGGACCGTAGGTGCGTGAAAAAAGCTCTCGGTTTCGGAATAGGTCGATGAAGACAACAAACAACATGTCGGGAACGCGACTGATGTAGCCTTGCGGATGATCGCTAAACTGGTGCAAACGACTGACGTCCGCAAGGGTCCCAGCCAATCGGGCGTGATCCGCCAGTCGCTCCTCGTAGGATGGAACGCGGTGGGTGTAGCGGTCGACATACCATCCGATCGCCAGCGCAATGCAGGCGGTGGTAAGGAGAAGCGTTGACAGTCGGAAACGCATTACTTCAGTCGGATAACAATAGATTCAACCCTACTCAGTAGGGTCGTATTCGGGAAATTGCATGATACGGGGTAAGTGAGTTGGGGTGTTTGACCAATATCACTCAACTCGCCTCCATGCTCAGAATCTTACCTGCTGCGTGTCGCTGTAGCAATGTTGCGTGCCGGGCGAGGGAGTCATTCTGACAGCACTTGCAGACTTTGAGACGGCCGTGGCATCGGCGGATGGTGTCAGCGAACGTGACCGAACATGGTTTTCGAAGTGACTTCGGCGGTACGCACTCACGCATTCCAAGGGCAGGGCGATTGCGTGTGGAGTGTCGCAATCGCCCTGGTGTCCACCCCGGTGGCAGTTGAATCCTGCCAGAGAACAACTGCTCTCGCAGCAAGGCTTGGAAGATGCTGCGGAACTTGGTCAACACAACCTTGCGTGGCAGCAGGCACTTCCTCTTGCCCGCCCCATTTCCCGTCTTCAGTCAGTCGCCTTCCGGGCACCCGTTCTCGTCAGTCGACGCGGACTTCGTCCATGTGGGTGACTTGTTCTCACCGTGATGACGCCTGGAAGGTGCGGCATGTCTTCCACCGGTGGGACAGATTTCCTTGACAACTTTCGTGCTGCGAAGGATCGCCTTCTCTTTCTCGCGAATGTGTCCAGTGAAAGTCCCATCTTATTCTTGGGGATCCATTCCCCGCATGCAAGCATTTTTGCACCCGGTGAACAAAAACGCACGCTTTGAGCGGTGGTTTCCGCGAGTGTCTCGCCTCGCTTGTTCACGCACGCGAGACAGTTTTGGTGGCTGACGTGAAGGCGATGCCTCTGGTTGCGTTGGAGCGTTTTGGAAGAATCTCATTTTTGATCGGCAGGAGGAGGAGATGCTGGGAGGCCTTGCTTAGAACCACGTGAACAACAAGTGACGTAAGCAGGTCGGCTGGAATGATCGGGCACAACCATGTGAGCCGTTTGGGCGTTCGCCCCGGTTGCGCGTGAAAACCGTGGCTAACGCCAACGGCTCACATACCCGATGACACCTGCGTACCTGCATAGCGGAAGGACGCGATCCCAATACCGCTAAATCGACATTTGTACGTGATCGCGGAAGCATCCGTTTGGCCTGGGGGGAAGTCGGTCGCTGTCGTGTTTGGTTGGTCTGGCTTTCGAGCGTTTTTTGATCTTGCGTGGGTTGATTCGATTCGCCCGAGGTGGCAACTTTTCATCCGCGATTTCGTTGATCAAGTTGGCCAGCCATTGCTTGGTTTTTACACGGCTTTTCTTGATCTCGGGGAGCCGTGCCATGAGCACGTCCAACGCACCGGTAAATGAAATGCGAAGGGGCTCGACCTCGGCAACTTCCGCGCTGCGAAAGATCAGAGTGCGCAGAATGTAGTGAGCCAGTAGCTTTCCCCAAATCTCTTGACGGACCATCGCTGGGCTTTGGCTGCGCAGCATTTGGCCTTCGCCCAAGTGGACTTTCCACTCCGAAAAGGCGATTTCCTCTTCCCAACGAACGTGGTAAAGCTCGATCAGCTCGATGGCCGGATATTCATCGGCATCGAGAAGACTCGTCAGCAGCACATGCACTTCACCGCATCCGGGGCGATTGGGATCGCGGTGGGTATAGCGAATCACGCGAATCCTTTGGCCAGGTCGGTGCAGTCGGCGATCGTTCTTGCCAAGGTAAATCGTCGAGAGGTAGGAACCGTCTGCGAACACTTTTTCGACCTCGAAAACCTGACCTTTCTTGCATCGAATGAGAAACGGAACTTGTTTGTCCAGCAGCCGATAGATGATCGGTGCGACGCCGAAATGTCGGTCGGCAAGGAGCAACATGGCCGGAGTGAGAAAGTCCAACAGCTTGAGTGTCAGCGTCTGTTCGCTTTGGTGATAAGTGCCAATGACGTTTTGCCACAACACTCGGGTTCCCAACTCACACAGCGAAACCACCCTGGCCTTGGGAAATGCACCATGCGAGGTTTGATTCGATGTGCGGCCGAAAGCCTTCCGATTGGCATCTGTATCGGGACAGTCCAGCAAGGTGCCATCGACTCCCATCAACCGGAGGCCTTTGTAGAAAGCAAAGGGATGCTTTTGCGGGGTGATTGCCAGCAACTTGATGACCGTCGAGCAGAGATGTTCGATGACGCTGGCGGCCAGTCGCTTACGAGCCATGGTGAGCGTTGCCGAAGACGGCATGAGCAACCACGGGGCTGCGAATAGGCGAAAGATTTGGCGATACTTCTTGCCAGGGAAGAGCCCCAAGCCGACAATGAGCCAAACAAGTTGCTGATTGTCGATTCGTTTGCAGTAGCGAGTTTTGAGATGCTCGCCGATACTGCGGTCGATGGTCTTTTGAGAGAGAACGCACTTGAGGCCACGAAGCCGAGCAGAATCCTTGAGTTCCGCCGAAACGGTTTGAAACATGTCGCATTTCCTTTGCGTGGTTGGGCTTTAGACACCACAATTATGCGGGGAAATGCGACTTCTTAGATATGTCGATGTAGCGGTATTGGGCACGAGCCCTCCGGTTCCTCACCGGGCGGCTTGCGCCACACCGCTAACATCGTGACTTGTTGTTTACGCGGCGGGTTGGGAGGGAGGATTCTCAGGCTAACAGCCACTTGGGTTGCAGAACGACGGGGTGAGCGACTTGCTGAGGTGGCAGGTTGGATGACACGAATTGCATTGACACGGTTCAGGTGCGGGAGTTGAGTTGTGATGGGGACGTTTTCGAAACCGGCGAGTGCCGAACAGAAGCAGCGTTGGGCGAAGAGATGGTTCCAAAAGCTTTGCCAATTTCACCGCCGGAAGACGGAACCGGACTGGAAGTTTTCGGCCGATGACGTGATTGCTTTCTTGCGATCACCTTCCCGACTTACTTGCGACGCGTGGTGGAGCAGGCGGGGATTTGGAAGCATGTGACAAGCCACATGTTTCGCCATCGCTTTGCGACGCATCTGCTATGGCAGGGAACTGGAAACCGTTCGCGTGATGCTGCTCGACGATCGCGACTAGGCACGCAAACATTTGAGGACAAATGTTCTCCTCTCGTTCCAGGTTCGATTTGGAGGTCGTGCAGTTTTACAACCGCAGTGCTCGCAAGGTTGAATCCACCTTCCTGGACGCAGTTGGGGAGGGGCGGAATGCGAGCGTCCAGCGAGAACTCCGGGGAGGGAATGCGCGCCGTTTCCCATGCTCGGCCCTCACCCTCGCGTACGCCTGAACGGCGTCGCTCTACCTCTCGCCAAACTTCGTTTCGGGAGAGGTACACCATGTGGAAATCTGCCGAAAAGCGAAATCAAAAAACTGCACGAGCTCCTTGACGGCGGTGGGGTGTGCGCAGCCGACTGAGAGCACCGGATGGTGGGCGGCACCATCCGGCGATCCTTTGGCAGGGTGCGTGACCGCTTGGCCGGCCACCGTGGGTAGCTCGTGTGTGCCACCGTGGGTCCGGTTTTGAGCGTTGGCGTTCTCGGTGTAGCTGCTCGAGTCTCGGACCAGGCTCCGGTTCCAGGATGTGTCCAGGTTGCCGTCATCTCGCTCCCACGAGACGAGGTGAGCCTCAACGTCGTAGCCGCTCGTTCCGACATCGAACCCGTGACCGCTCATCGTCCCGGTGATCCCCTCATTGGTCTTGTTCTTGTTGGCGTCCATCGTACCGCGTGTGAAACGCGAACTCGTTCACGGGTTGCCAGTTCATGGCGGAACGAGTGACAATCACGCAAAACCATAGCAAGGCAGGGCGTGTTTGGATCCGGCACCACTGCTTTCCTGTTCAGTCCATCTTCAACAAGCAAGGTTCTCACGGTGGCCTCGAAATCCAAGAAGAAAAAGAAGGGCCAGCGAGGCTCGAAGGCATCCAACGGTCCCACCCGAGTCATCGACGTGCGACAAGCGATGACGCAACATCTGCATGACGCCGCGTTCATGAGACTGGATCAACTTCTTGGTTCGGAAGCGGGATCGACTCATCTGGCACTTGCCGCCGACGTGTTCACGCTTGGATCCAAAGCAGCCCAATCGTTTGCCTACCTTCCCAAAGATCCCGATGCACTGCTGGCCAGGATCGACTCAATCCTTGAACGTCTGAAAATCAACGATTCGTCCACGACCGGCGAATCGGATCGCGTTGATGCCATTCTCGAGTCAGCCAAACGTTTGCGGAACATCTTCGGTGGGGAAGCGATTGCGGATTCCGATCTGCTAAGCGTGATGGCGGATCAAGCGATCGCCAAACCCGAACTCAGAGAACGGTTGCCAAACGAACTGGCCGAAGAAACACGGCTGGTCGTGGAAGCTCTCGAACACGTCGAGGCGGGCCGAGATGAAAAGGCATTGTCCATCCTCAAACCGATCGGGTTCCGCTCGTTGATGGCGCCCTGGCGTCTTTTCATTCGCGGCCTGGTTCACTTCTACGGGGATCGAAGGGACGAAGCGTTGGAAGCGTGGAAACGGTTGCCCCCGGACCGTTTGCCCCATGCCATGGCTCGTACGATTCTGGGAACCGTGGATGCGGCATTGCCGGGGCAGACCAAGGTCGACAAACGCAATTTGGCAGGTCTGACAAAGAACAAGCAGCCCGACTTGCACGACGCCCGAAACGACTTGCGAGAATTGTTCGAGGAAGCACTGTTCCACGAAATCCTTCAGAAGATCAAAGTCTGGGAGAAAGAAGGTTGGATCTCACCAACCACTCGCAATGCTCTGCACGACGCCATCTACACACAATTGTTGATAACGAGCACTCCCGATCAGGCCGGTGCGATCTACGGCAAACTTCGCCCACCGGCTTGGGACCCCAAGCTAGCATTGCCCCTGGCAATTGGACAATTTTTTTCCGGCGATCCGGCCGCCCCCCATGCTCATGCCCAGATTGATCGGTTCGTCGAATCGACTCAAAACAATCCGAACCTATCAGATTCCGATCGGACCGCGATCAAAGCCGTGGTGAACGCCAACATCGCGTTCTTCCTCGGCACGTTGGTGAAACGCTTCCATGATGAACTTCTGCCTGATACCGATGGGAACTCGGATTCCCTGAAAACCATCCAAGTCATCGGAAAACGATACTTGGAGCGAATGCTGAATGCCGTCCAGGCGTGCCCGCAATGGGACGCGCCGCTTCAGCACGCCCCCTTTGCGGCCATCGATCCCATTCTGCTTCCCCAAGAATTGATCTACGAGATACACGAAACCCGTTTGAAGGCTCGGGGGGATGATCTCGGTGTCCTCCTTTCCGCAGCCGAATCCTATATCCAAACCGACCTGCAACGCGCTCGTCCACTGGTGCAGCAGTTGATTCAGATCGCACCGCGTGACCAGCGCACGATCCGTCTCGCATGGAGATTGGGCACACTCTCCTTCATCGTCGCGATTCAAAACGGGAACACGGAAGAAGCTGAGCAGCATCTCGACATGCTCAGCTCAAACGTGCCTTTCGGTCAGCCAGACGGTGTGGTGGAACTGTACCGTGCCATCTGCCAGTTGGCGCAAGCCCCCGACACCGATGTGGAATCTTGTCTCGTCAAAAACGATGAATCGAAGGTGCCTCGCTATGCATCGTTGCTTCTGTTGGAGGCGATCGCCGCTAGGTGTGGGTTGCCTGCCAAAACTCGCAAAAAACTTCGCGACGCGCGGAAGCCGCTTTCGAAATCGCCATCGCTGCAAGCGGTTTCGTCCGCCTGTGACATGGTGGGCCGTATGTTGGTGAACGAAAAGCTCGACTTCCCTGGCCGTTCAGGCATGAAGACGGAGCTGATCACCGTGACCAAACGAGCCTTGACCCAATCGAGAATCGATGCATACGACATCGAAACGGCGAACACCATCGGCGTCTTTGTCGTTCACGCCCAAGATGACGTCCTGTCCCGTCGATTCTTGCGAACCACCCGACACCACCACTACGATTTGCACATCGTCAGCTTGGTCCGAGCGTTCGGAGTCGATTTGGAACTTGCTTCGCCCATCCTCTCCGATGTGGTGTTCGCGGATCCCGATGCCCCCAATAGCCTGCCCGCCGAACTGCGTCCAATTGCCCAGCGACTCTATGAAGCCAGCGAGGAGCATTACAACGAACGCATGTACTCGGATGACGACGACATGGACTTCGAATTTCTAGACGATGACGAGATCCCCCACGACGCTATGAATTCGATCCCGCCCGAGATGCTGTTGGCGTATATGCAGAACCCAGAGATGATGGAAGCGCAGATGAGACAAATGATGCCGGGCAAGCTTGTTGACGCTTTGCTCGAGGTGCTCGCAATGCGTGTGCAAGATTGATTCCACCCCAACGCTTCCTACCGTCTTCTCGACCTCTCTCGCTCAACATTCAACTCACTGTTTGACAGACAAGAACATCGCCATGAGCCCCTCGAATCAAGATCCCTTCGAAGTCCTTGGCTTGGACACGAAGGCAACGACCGCTGAGATTCGCGTCCGGTACTTGGAACTGGTGCGTCAACATCCACCCGAACATGACCCCGATCGGTTTGCTGAAATCCACGATGCGTACACCGCCGTTGGAGATCCGATCCGCGTTTGGTCCAACCGATTGTTTGCTCCTGCACTCCCCCATTTCAATGACGTCGTTGAGAAGTTTCAATTTCAACCTCAACGCTTGCCCACCGAGGCGTTGCTTCGCTGTGCCCAACGACTCCATCAATCCAACCGTGGACCAGCGAAGTGAACATTCCCGCAGATGACGACTGGCCCCAAACGCGAGCAGCAATCAAAGACAGGTTCCTCGCATGGATCGACACGGCAGGTGAAACCGACCACGGGCGACAACAATTGGCCAGGATGCTGGCGGAACTGGACCAACAAGAGAATTCTGATGCGTCTGCCCCCACCGCAGCGCAAGCGGAGGCGACGCAGCAAGCCGCCGCAGCCTCACTTCATGGACTCGGGCAAATCACTCGAGACCTGACCGCGCTTCGACATGAACTGAAGCTCAACACGAAACAAAACCGGTCGCTTTCCGATACGCTTGCCAGTGACGCGGAACGAATCGTTGCGGCCAGCGACGCGTTGCTGGAACAACTCCACGAAAACTCGACTCGGACGACTGCCGGTCAATCGACCACGGGGAAACAGGTGTCCCCCGCAGATGCGTCGATGTCGGAAACGACTCGTTCAGCGATCACCGCCATCGTGGAAGTCGACGAAGCGCTCTCGCGGCTCACCCAAGCTTTCGAAGCCGCCGTGCAAGATTGCCCCACGCCGCCGTCCACGTTGGGCACCGGATGGTTTGGTCGTCGCAAATTCGAACAGCACGAACAGCTCTGGCAAACCGCTTGGCAATCCAGAAATCAATCCCTCAACGGACTGGCGGAAGGCCTGCGATTGACCACGCAGCGAATGAGTCAACAATTGGCATCACTGAATATCGAACGCGTGGGAGCCCCTGGAGACGCCTTTGATCCGCAAACGATGCAGGTGCTAGAAGTCCAACCCTCCTCAGAACATCCCGTTGGCACGGTCCTGCGGGTCCTGCGAACCGGGTATCAACAAGGGACATGGTTGATTCGTCCCGCACAAGTTGTCACGGCCCAGGCCATCACCGCGAATTCTTGAACCGAACTCTTCCCCTTGTTGCGCTTCACGCGTCACCCCCCAACGACTGACCATCCATTCAAGGAAACAGAATGCAACCGACGATCGGGATCGATTTAGGAACGACCAACAGCGTGGTCGCCGTCGTTGAAAACGGCACTCCCCGAGTGATCAAGAACCCGGAGACGGGTGAGGCTGTCCTGCCCAGTGTCGTTGGGCTGGATCCGTCTGGCAATTGGTTGGTTGGTCAACCTGCACTCAATCAAGCCGCCCTGTTCCCTGAATCGACCATTCGCAGCGTCAAGCGAAAGATGGGGGAGCATGTCCAACTCACTCTCGGCGAAAGACAATTCACGCCGCCTGAAGTTTCCGCTGTGATCCTCGGGCGTCTGCGTCAATGGGCAGAACAAGACCTCGGATGCGAGGTCAACCGCGCTGTGATCACCGTGCCCGCCTACTTCGATGACGGTCAACGGGAAGCCACCCGCCAAGCCGGCGAATTGGCGGGATTGGAAGTGCTGAGGATTGTGAACGAACCCACCGCGGCCGCGTTGGTTTACGATTCGCAAACTCAGGATCCACACAAAGTGCTCGTTTATGACTTGGGCGGCGGCACGTTTGATGTTTCGATTGTCGCCATCGAATCCGGCGTCGTCGAAGTCCTGGCCACGTTTGGCGACACGCACCTCGGCGGGGACGACTTTGATGCTCTCCTGTGCAACCAATTGGTGAACGCAACGGGGGACTGGAAGGAATCGATTCTCGCCGATGTGGGTGCGATGGCACGTTTGTCGTTGTCTGCCGAGGCCGCCAAGCGACGCCTGAGTTTCGACACATTCACCAAGGTTGCGGAAGAGTTCTTGCTGCCCGGGAATCCATCCAGCCACCTGGAAACGACCTTGGAACGGGAGGACTACGAAGAATTCATTGAACCACTTTTGAATCGAACGATCTCGTGCGTCGATTCTGCTCTCGCTGATGCGGGTTTGCATGCCGGCCAACTCGACAAAGTGATCCTCGTCGGCGGCAGCACCCGGACACCTCTGGTCGAACAACTCCTGACGCAGAAACTGGGGCACCAACCTTCCGCAGAAGTTGATCCCGATCTTTGCGTGGCTTTGGGTGCTGCCGTGCAGGGGGCTCTTTTGTCAGGACAAGACGTCGACCGAGTCTTGATCGAAATCACGCCGCACACCCTTGGCGTTCGCTGCGCCGAGGATCGCGATCCGCTTGGTCCCGCGAATGCGTTTGCGCCCATCATCCCCCGCGGCAGCGCCCTTCCCTGCAAACGATCGCAAACCTTCTACACCATCGTCCCAGGTCAGACAGAGGTTTCGGCGGAGGTCTTCCAAGGAGAAGCCAAAGTCGTGACAGACAATTTCTATGTCGGAGAGCTCGAACTGACCGACTTGGATCCTGATTCACCCGCCGACAGTCCCATCTCGGTGACATTCACGTTGAACCTGAACGGCATGTTGGAAGTCCGAGCCGTTGACCGGCGAACGGGCAAAGAGGCATCCACTGAGATCAAGCGTCTGAACGATTCCTCCAGACAGTCGGGATCAGAAACCGAGTTCGGGTCGGTTTCGGCGGACGAGATCTCAGAGATGCTAGGACGCGTCCCTGCAGGCCAGCCGTCTAAAACGATCGAGGCCCCCGAAGCGGAATCCAAACCCGGCAACAGTCTGACACGTCGGCTCCAGGAATTGATGCCATCGATCGACGCAACCCGCCAGAACGCTGACGAACAGGATGCGGAGGAGATCGATGATTTGGTGGCTCAGTTAAAATCGGCCGCTGACAGCAACAACACCGAAGTGTTTGCCGAAAAAGCCGAAGCACTCGAAGACCTCCTTTTCTATCTCAACGATGCCTGATCTCAGCGAAACCGCCACCGGCGAATTCCAGCCCAAGCCAACGCCATTGTCGTTGGTCTGTCCTGTCTGCCGTGCAACACAGGGTGTCTCGGACCAATGCCGACGCTGCCGTGCTGACTTGTCGTCCATCAACACTCTGCGCCGCAGCGAGGCGTTCGCGTCCCTGGCTGCGCTGATGAATTTGGTGGCAGGCAATCAGTCGGACTTCAAGCAATCCTTGCGGACCCTGGAGTTGCTGGCGCCGCAAAAGGCGAAAGCACTGCACCACCTTGACCAAACGATGCCGACCGATGATTGAAATCAAACGCGTTTGAGCGATTCAAACGCAGTCAGTCTCACGCGTTTGCAGCCGATGCATCCATCTCATTTCGACGAGGCAGCGAACCTTCCCAGAGGCGACTGCACCACTCGCATGCGTTCCATCGTCACGCCTTCTTCGATCAACCGTTGTTCTTGTAGCGTTGGGTTAACCGGCGGCAATCGCCCATCGTTGTAGACCACTCGCCACCAAGGCAACGCATCAAAGGATGCACCCAGCAATTGCCCCACCGCTCGGTGGCGGCGGGGATAGCCTGCTCGTGCGGCGACATCACCGTAACTGACGACTTCCCCCGGTCGCAGCGCCTCGATCGCGGCGACGAAGGCGGTTCGCATCGGATCGGAGGTCGATTCTCGTTCCGTCCATTCCGACGATTTGAAAGACTCGGAAGACATGGGTTCAGAATTCCACTCGAATTTCGTTTGGCGGCCGCGAACCTGAATTTAGTTGCGTGCGTCTTGACTACCGACGATCATGTCGTCACTGGGTCGCGATTCCGCGTCGCGACAAAACTTCCGCACGTTCGCTTGTCTGTTCTGGTTGGCACCTGGGCAAGTGGCGTCGAACCAAATTTTCAAAGGAGGTGATCAAGTGGATTATTGCTGTATTAGCCAACGGGGTGGAAACCCTTGACGAAAGTCGGCGGGCTGACGCCAGGGTCAGCCACCCCACTCGCGATCACTTTCTAGAACGCGAGCCTAGCCCGTTTGCTGAGATGGTTACCTTGGTCTCAGCAGACGGGTTTTTCATGCGCCCATTCGCTTCAGTTCACCTCACTCGTTTCAGTTCACGCTGAACGGCGGCGGGAACTCTTTTCGCGAACGCGATGACTCGGCAAGGTCAACGTCACCTTCTTGCACGCTGACGGACTGCAAGTCCAAACCGCCCCGCTGAATCATTCGAATCAGCGTTTCGGCTCGTTGATCCACATCGGACATGGCGAGCAGTTTGATCTTTTCATCAGGATCAAAGGGCAGCGTGTACGCGATGATGTCCGTGATCGGCCCGACTCCCATTTGCCCGGCCATCAAATCATGCAGGGACTTCTGGGAGCCTTCGCTGACGGGAATGATCTTTCCGAAAGCTTCTAGCAATCGCTTTTTCAGATCAGCCCGCTTCTGGGTGCCAGCGGGCAGATAGAAGTCGTCAATCAAATCAACACGGGCGGTCCGGAACGAACGCCCGGTGTCCAGTTCATGACGCACTGTGGCGCGGCGGATCCCGACGACCAAAATGTTGTGCCGATCGCCTTCCAATTCCGCGTGCGAGATGATCTTGCCCACGCACACGGTGGGCGAGATCGGCGGCAACATATTCAACGGCAACTTCAGGTTCGCCGTGTCATCCAGGACCACGCTGCCCTGAGAATTGGTCAGCGTCGCCATCGTGATCAGATGATCCGTCGACAATGCTTCTTGCAGCATGTCGACGTATCGAGGTTCGAACACGTGCAGCGGTTGCATCGCGTGAGGGAACAAAACCATTCCCGGAAGCGGAAACAACCGGACCAGCCCGTCGAAGTCATCCGGCAGACTGGTCACTCCTGTGATCGAATCAAAACTCATGAATCAGTCGTTGCTGGAGAAGGCAATCAGGATTCGCAGCACATAGTAGAACAGCAACGCGACCGAAGCAAACAACGCCAAGGAAGCGGCGACGTACTGACGCGTGTCGTAGTGATGCAAAACATTGGAGGTGTCATACAGAATGTAACCGCATGCCAAGGCCACCATCGCGGCACTGAAGAACAATCCCAATGAGAAGCCGAAGATCACGCCGCAAACGACGACTCCCATTGCCACCAAACCCGCGACAAACAGGTAAGTTCCCCACGAGGCCAAGTCGACCCGCGTGAGCATCACGAAACCGGTCAGCCCCGCGAAGGTGAGCGTGGTGATGATCCCTGCCAAAATCGGAATCTGGGGTTGGCCCATCACGCGAATCGCGATGTACATCAGCGGCAACATGATCGCGGCTTGCGCGACCACATACAGTCCCAACCCAGCGTATTGCAGCCCGCGAGATTGTCCGCTGCTGGCCCAGGAACGAGCCATCCAACTGACGCCCATGAAGGCGCCCAACACCAACAACCAACCGTACCCGCCCGTCATTCGCTGGACCATCATGTCCATCGTCGCGGCGGGAACCATCGTGAATAGCACGACTTCTAACGCCAAGAAAGCGAAAACCGCTCCTGAAAGGTGCGCGTAAGTGCGGCGAATGAACGCAATTCGATCGGTCTCGTCTGCGTAGATCGCTGCGTTGCCATAGGTGGCACCGTCCACGCCGGAAGAGTAAGGATTCATGTTGCTCATAGGTCGTTCGTTTCAGTGGAAAGGCTGAATCAAGGTTGGGAGACAAAAATCCGATCGCGGAATGCAAATCGGTATCGGAAACTCGAAAACGGACTGCCGTTTCCCAAACGCCAAGGTGCTGGTCGCACGTTGACCCCCAGAATGAACAATCCACTCTCGAAATTCACGATCGTTTCTGTTGGAGATGACGGGGCTGAGCAGCTTTGACGTCAACCTCACAAGTTATGCGGGTCAAACCGGTTCTACGGAGCAAATCGGTTGTTGCTCGCTTCGAACCTTCGGCTTTCCAGAAATATACCTCAATGCGAGATCTCGGGGATCAATCGCAAGCCGGAAGTGGTTAAATTGCCAGGAGCAGCCCAGACAACGAACCGCTCCTCATTCCCCAATCCACTCAAATCCCCCGAATGCCATCCCCGTTGTTGGGCATGGGACACTCTCGGTGATTCGTCGAGTGCCGATCTTTCGGAGTGGTTCCTCCCGTCCCGCACCTCGCCACGTTCCGCAAAGGCAACCCAAGTCGATGATCCTTTCCGGTCAAGACATTCAACAGCGATTGGGCAAAGACATCGTGATCGATCCGTTTGATCCCGCGCGATTGTCACCAAACAGCTACAACCTGACGCTTCACGATGAGTTGCTGGTTTACGAAGAAGTCGTGCTGGATGCCGCTTCTCCCAATCGGTATCGCCGCCTGACCATTCCCGAAGAGGGCCTGACGTTGCAACCCGGCACGTTGTTCTTGGGGCGAACGGTCGAACACACCGAAACGCACGGGTTGGTGCCCATCGTCCAGGGCAGGTCCTCACTCGGGCGGCTGGGGCTGTTCCTGAATCCCGGCGGCAGTCTCGGGCACGCGGGCTACCGCGGGACCTGGACGTTGGAACTGCACTGTGTCCAGCCGGTCCGGATCTACCCACACATCCAAATTTGCCAAATCACTTACTGGGAAATCAGCGGCGACAGCCCTGAAGAGGCCAGTGAGAAATACCAAAACAGCCACGACATCCAGCCCTCGCTGATGCACCGCGAACTTGGATTCGATGATCGTGACACGCAACTCGAATTGGGTTTTGACGAGACAATCCGAAGCCTCCCCTGACCTCCCGCAGATGACGCATACCGCTTTTCGGCGGATTTCCACATGCCGCACCTCTCCTGAAACGAAGTGGTGGGAAAGGCCGAGCGACGCCGTTCAGGCGGACGCGAGGGAGGGGAGGCTGATGACAAACGCCTGGCCATACAAGTCTTCAAAATTGCACGAACGCTTCCAACGGGGCGTTCACACCTTTCCCGCGACCAAATGTCGCTGCCGAGCGTGATTGGTTGTTCGTCTTGGCCGTTCGGAAACCAGAAAGAACCGGATTCCCGGTGACGTCTCCGTTTCCAATTGACGCAGGACAGGGTCTGCCGCCCTCCCAAAGGTGCGTCAACACACCGTTAGGCCGTGCGAACTGGTGCACACCGGCGTGAACGGGGCACCCCCGCGGCCTCGGACGCCGGGCAGCTCCCTCGGGGGCCACCGGGTCAGCCAACCGGTGGCAGCGAGCCGAAACAACCGCGATCAGCGCAACCAACTGTCCACCAAAGCGGAAACGAGCATTTCTGGCCGTCTTCCTAACCTTGCTGGAAACAGGCAAGAGCCGCTAAACTACGAGGTCTGACTCAAAAACTCGACCTATCTGATCCAAACGTCCGCGAGCCCGGAGTTCTCTACTCTCTATGTCCGAATCAAAATCCGTCGCTCAAGCCGAAATTTCTCAGAACCTCGGCGAATTGCAACACTCGCCGGATGTCGATGTCGACGCCGCCGAGACCCAAGAGTGGATCTCATCCCTCGAATATGTTCTCCAGAGCAAAGGCCCTGAACGGGTCAAATTTCTGATCGACCAATTGCGTGACCGAGCCGCCGAAGAAGGCGTGCCGCTTTCCTCGGACACCTCGACACCTTACGTCAACACAATCCCACCTCACGAACAGCCCGCTTACCCCGGCAATCGTGAACTCGAACGTCGCATCAAATCGATCATCCGCTGGAACGCGATGGCCATGGTCGTCCGAGCCAACAAACGGCCCGGCGGCGTCGGCGGACACATCAGCACCTTCGCCAGCTCCGCGACGCTTTACGAAGTCGCCTTCAATCACTTCTTCCAAGGCCGTGGCGAAGACGGTTACTCCGGTGACTCGATTTACTTCCAAGGTCACGCCTCGCCCGGCATGTACTCACGTGCCTACCTCGAAGGCCGTTTGTCCGACGAGAACCTCGACAACTTCCGCCGTGAACTCGCTCCCGGTGGCGGACTTTCCAGCTACCCCCACCCGTGGTTGATGCCCGGTTTCTGGGAATACCCCACCGTCTCGATGGGCCTCGGTCCGATCATGGCGATCTACCAAGCCCGCTTCAACGAATACCTCAACGATCGCGGGATCAAAAACACCAAGGGACAAAAGGTCTGGGCGTTCCTCGGTGACGGCGAATGCGACGAACCCGAAACTCTCGGCGCGATTGGGTTGGCTTCACGAGAGAAGCTCGACAACCTGATCTTCGTCATCAACTGCAACCTGCAGCGTCTCGATGGCCCCGTTCGCGGCAACAGCAAGATCATCCAAGAACTGGAATCGATCTTCCACGGTGCCGGATGGAACGTCATCAAAGTTGTCTGGGGCGGCGAATGGGACGAACTGCTGGCTCGTGACACGACCGGCTTGCTCGCCAAACGCATGAACGAAGTCGTCGACGGTCAGTACCAAAAGTACACCTCGATGCCCGGCAGCTACATTCGCGAGCACTTCTTCGGCAAGTACCCCGAACTGCTGGAGTTGGTCAAACACCTGTCCGACGAGAAGCTCGAAAAAATCCGTCGCGGCGGTCACGATCCCGAAAAGGTGTATGCCGCCTACAAACAAGCGACCGCGCTGAACAACGGCAAACCAACCGTGATCCTGGCCAAGACCGTCAAGGGCTATGGATTGGGCGAAGCCGGCGAAGGCCGCAACGTGGCTCACAACCAAAAGAAGATGAACGAAGCCGAACTGCTCGAATTCCGAACTCGCTTCGGGATTCCAATCAGCGACGAAAAAGTCGGCGAGGCCCCGTTCTACAAACCACCGGCCAACAGCCAAGAGATGAAGTATCTCAAGGAACGCCGCGAAGCTCTCGGTGGCCCAGTGCCAAGCCGTCCGACCGAGCACCCGAAGTTGGAAATCCCGGCTCTGGATGTGTTCCAGAAATTTGTTGCCAAACGGACGGACAACAAAGAGGTCAGCACCACCTTCGCCGCCGTGCAAATGTTGGTCGCGATGTGCCGCGACAAGTCGATTGGCAAATTTGTGGTCCCCATCGTGCCAGATGAATCACGAACCTTTGGCATGGAAGGCATGTTCAAACAGTTCGGCATCTACGCTCACGCGGGCCAGCTCTACGAGCCAATGGACTCGGACCAAGTCGCTTTCTACAAGGAAGCTCAAGACGGCCAAATCTTGGAAGAAGGCATCACCGAGTGTGGTTCGATGTCCAGCTTCAACGCCGCCGGCACCGCTTACAGCTGCCACGGTGTGAACATGATCCCGTTCTACATCTACTACAGCATGTTCGGCTTCCAACGAATCGGTGACTCGATTTGGGCCGCCGCTGACATGCGAGCCAAGGGCTTCCTGGTCGGTGGTACCGCCGGGCGCACGACGCTCAATGGCGAAGGATTGCAACACCAAGACGGGCACAGCCTGCTCAACGCGATTGCCTTCCCAACCGTGCGTGCTTATGACCCCGCGTTCGCCTACGAAGTCACCGTGATCGTTCACGAAGGCTTGAAACGAATGTACGAAGAAGGCGAGGAGTGCTTGTACTACATCACCGCCGAAAACGACCCGTATACACAACCGGAAATTCCTGAGGGATGCGAAGAAGGCATCATCAAGGGAATGTACAAATTCAGGAGCCGTGAAGTGGACGGTGCCAAGGCACGCGTTCAATTGTTCGGCAGCGGTGCGATCCTGAACTGTGCTTTGAAGGCTCAAGAGATCTTGGCCGAGAAGTACAACATCGCCAGCGATGTTTGGTCCGTGACCAGCTACACGTTGCTGCGTCGTGACGCGCATGCCGCCGAACGTTGGAATCGCTTGCATCCCACCGAAACGCCGCGCCAGAGCTACCTCGAAGAAGTGCTTGATGGTGTCGAGGGCCCGTTCATCTCGGCCAGCGACTACGTGCGTGCTCTGGGCGAACAACTCACCCCTTGGATCCCAGGTGACTACTACGTTCTGGGCACCGACGGCATGGGCCGCAGCGAAACTCGCGAAGCCCTGCGTCGCCACTTCGAAGTCGATGCCGAGTCCATCACGATCGCTGCGTTGGGGCGTCTGGCCAAAGCTGGAACGTTCCAAGCCACCGATGTTGCTCAAGCGATCAAAGATCTGGATTACGATCCCGACAAAGTCGATCCTTACTTCGCGTAACTTTGGCCGCATCCACGCGAGCGTCCTTTTCGTGATGCGGTCAGCTGGCCTCTGTTCCCAACCAGGAACGGCCACGACCGCCGGGACCGAGCGTCTCAACCTTCTCCAATCACACCCCTGACATACCTTTCCCATGACTGAAGTCAAACTCCCTGAACTCGGCGACGGCATCGAATCTGGCGATGTCCTTGAAATTTTCGTTTCCGTCGGCGACACGATCACCGCTGGCCAGGACATTGTGGAAATGGAAACGGACAAAGCGACCGTTCCCGTGCCCAGCGATGTGGGTGGCAAGGTCACCAAGATTTCGGTCAGCGAAGGGGACACGGTTCCCATCGGCGGCGTGTTGTTGGAAATCGAAGCCGCCGCCGGTGCCGCCTCGGCCCCCGCCCCGGCAGCGCCTGCCGCACCGGAAGCCAAGCCCGAACCCAAACCGGAACCTGCTGCAGCAGCCGCACCAACGCCGCCCCCTGCGGCCGCCCAACCACCGGCGCCAGCTGCACCGGCCGCGGCTCCGCCAGCTGCCGCCCCAGTCGCCCCAGCACCCGCAGTTGCTGAAGCGTCCGAGGCCCCCGTCGATGCTGGTGGATCGATTCCCGCTGGCCCCGCCATCCGCCGCTTCGCTCGTGAGACGGGCGTCAACTTGGCCACCGTCACCGGCACCGGTGCAGGCGGACGCATCACCCGTGACGATGTCTTGGCAGTGGTTCGCTCGGCCAGCCAAAGGGCTGCCGCTCCCGCCGCCAAGCCTGCGCCCGCCGCTGGCAAATCGGCTCCGCGAGCCAACGTCACATCGGGCGATTTGCCCGGCACCCCTGACAACGACGACTACGGCCCCGTTCGCATCGAGCGAATGAGCAAGATCCGGAAAACGATCGCGGCTCAGATGCACTTGTCATGGTCCACCGTTCCCCGAGTGACCAACTTCGACGACGCCGACATCACCGATCTCGAACGACTGCGGCAGAGCAGCAAAGAAGACTACGCGGCTCAAGGTCTGAAACTGACCACGATGCCATTCTTGGTCAAAGCCGTCGCGACCGCTCTTCGTCATCACCCATCGCTCAACGCGGTGATCGATTCCGAGAACCAGCAAGTGATCTACAAAGATTACGTCAACATCGGAATCGCGGTCGACACCGACAACGGTTTGGTCGTTCCCGTGATGCACAACGCCGACCAAATGGGGATCCCAGACACCGCACGCAACATCGCCGAGATGGCAGGTAAAGTTCGTGGCGGCAAGTTCGGCGTCAATGACCTTCGTGGTGGATCGTTCACGATCAGCAACCTCGGCGCGATCGGTGGCCAATACAGCACACCAATCGTGAACGTTCCCGAAGTCGCCATCTTGCTGGTCGGCCGATCGCGAAAGTTGCCTGTCGTCATGCCCGACGATTCGATCCAACCTCGCCTGATGATGCCGCTCAGCCTTTCGTACGATCACCGTTTGGTCGACGGAGGAACCGCAGCTCGCTTCCTTAACGATGTGATCGGCTACCTGCAGGCACCAAGTCGCCTGTTGCTGGCTCTCTGAGCCTGAAGTGATCGAGACAAATCATTCAAAGGCCGAGTCAAACCGACTCGGCCTTTTTTCGTTTGACCACGAGAGCTTCAACCTCACAACACCAATTCGAACTGAGAACAAGTCCATACATTGGACAAAGGAACACCTCGTGACAATCATTGATGGTTCCCCATCCCATCGTCACTGGATTCAGCACACTGATGAAACAGATTCATTTCGCTGCCCTCGTCTGCCTTTCCTTCTTTCCTGTCTTCGCGTCTGCTCAGACTCCGACGGCCCCCAACCTTTTGAGCAAGGAAGGGCTCGCTCGCCAAGCGGCCCATGCGTATTTGTTCGACGAGTTTTCGAAGGACAAAGAATCGACTTATCGGGGCGAAGGCGAAAACCGAAACCTGGTCGAGCTGGTGCTCTCCAATGAACCCCTTCAACTCAGCGGAGACGTTTCAATCGAGTTGCCGGCCGGAAGCCAGCGGGTCGCTTCGCTGTTCAAGTACATCATCCTTCGTGGTGAGAACCTGAATCATCTTGGCGGCATCGAGGTCGCTCCCTATTCCGGTGGCGGAACGGTTGAACGCAGCACTCAAGAACCCAAGCTGTATCGTTTTAAATTGCCCGCGATGCCTGTCCCCAGCGAGGACATGCCGCCGATCCGCATTCGCACCCGTTGCGCCGATGGCAAGACCGCAACCGTCACGCAGATCGCCTTCAACTCACAAGGCAAACTGCCCGTGAAGTTCGACGACATCCCTTATCGAACTCTGGGCGCCGACCGACCTCGCGTTCCGGTCAACGTGCGTGTCGACCTGCAACACGAACTTTCCATCGCCGGCCACGTCGAGTTGGAACGCCAGAAGTTCTTTCGCTACTATGCCGCACCGGGAACTTCCGACCCCAGCTTTGAACGATGGGCAAGCGAACGCAACTTCTCCCCGGGCCGGCAAATATTCAAGCTCGATCCTGCTTTGGTCGTTGGCTATGGTCCCGGCGAAAAGCTAAAGGAAGATCCCAACAACAAAGGAGCCGCTGACCTCACGTTTTTTGATCGCCACGATTCGTCGCCACCGAAGACGATTCCCGAGTTCGAAGCGACCGACTATGCGATGTGCTTGAACGACTACCCCGAATTCATGTCAGTCGAACATGTCGGACGGGGAACACCATTGATCGAGCACTTTGGCGACGCAGCGAACTTAGCCGCCGCTCACATCGCAGATCAACAACGTGATGGCGGACGAACCGCGAATTGGTGGGAAGTCAAAAACGAATCCACCATCAAAGCCGAGTGGGACTACCACTATCAGAAGCAACATGATTCTTGGGCTTTGCTCGCCGAGTTTCATAATGCGGTCGCCGATGCCGTGCACGCGAAAACTCCTTCGGTCAACGTCGGTGGCCCGACCTCCGCTTGGATGCAATTGCACGTCAACCAATTTGGCTTGTATCGCGACCAAACCCAATTCATGGATCTCACTCGTGATCATCTGGACTTTTACTCACACCACTTCTACGAGGACATGGGCTCGCTCGGTGCATGGGAACGTCGCGACAAAGGTTACTCGGGATACTTGCTCGGTCGTCTCGAAGCCACGCTCGACATGCTGCAAGCACACATGGAAGAGACCGACAACGTCAAACCCATCCTGATCACCGAGTGTGGTTCACTTCAAGCTGGACGCGGCGCGGCCGACTATTGGTTGCGTCTGCGATCTTTCAGTGCGTTCTTGCACAAACTGATGAGCCGTCCGCATCAAATCGATTTGTCGGTTCCGTTTGTCTTCACGAACATGCACTGGAACCCGACCAGCGGAAACATCGCCTTTGTTCCAACCGAAGGTGCATCGGCGAGAGGTCCTTTGGCCGATTTCCAGCCCACCCCCGTTGCTCACTTCTTCGAGCTCTGGCGTGACTTCGATGGTCGAAGACTCCCCGTCGCAACCAATGGTCTGGCTGAAGTCGGCCTGAACGCGACGGCTGTCTATCAAGGCAATCGTTTGCAGATCGCACTGACCAACATGACCAGTCATCAACTCAGCGTTCACCTATCGGACATCGCAGGCGAAGCATTGCACGCATCGTCCATCCAGCAACGACGTTTGCGATACAACGACGGCGAAGTCATCTACGAAGACGCGATTTCATTGTCCGATTCGACGGTGATTGAAGTCGATGCGGAGGAAACAACCGTGCTGACGTTCACGTTTGACGAAGCGATTCAGCCTAAAAAGACACTGCTTCGCAAATTTGCTTACGCGGCCGGCACCGCCGTGACCGCCGATCAAACGCAAACATTCCAAATCGATATCGACGACGCATCCGATATCGAATCGACTGAATTGGTCGTCGGGGTCCACCGAATCAAAGGACTTGAGCAAGCCGTTTCTGGTACGTTCAACGGTCACCGTTTTGAGTCACACCCGGAGTGGACCCACAAGTTTGATCAGCTGTTGGCACCGCTGGAAATTCCGATCTCTAAAGACTGGCTGCAAAATAACAACCAAATCCAAATCGAACCCCAACCCGGACTGACGATCACCTCAGTCCACTTGATTCGCGACAGCATCAGTGAGGCCGTCGATAGCGAACACGGTCAGTGAATCTGCTTGGTTTCATTTGCACTGTGCTTTGTCACAGCGGCACCGACGTTCCATTCCATATTAGAAAACCATGACAACCTGGATCGCTCTTTTTCGCGGCATCAACGTTGGTGGCAAGAACACGTTGCCGATGGCTGCCCTACGATCCACTCTGGAATCCATCGGGTGTCAGTCTGTTCGTACTTTCATTCAAAGTGGGAACGTCCTGTTCTCGTGCCAGCCCAGCTCGAAAGAAGCAATTGCCACACGAATTGCCGACGCGGTGGACGAGAACTTCGGGTTCCGGCCTCAAGTGATGCTGCTGACGAAAGATGAATTCCAATCCGCTGTCGCGAACAATCCTTTTTCTGATGCTGTGGCCCTTCCCAAGACGCTCCACTACTTTTTCCTCGCGGCCCCACCGATCAATCCAGATCTTGCCACAATCGCCGAACTCGCGACCGAAACCGAACGCTTCGAATTGATTGACAACGTGTTCTATCTCCACGCTCCCGACGGGTTTGGAACGTCCAAATTGGTTAAAAGCGTTGAGCGCAAGCTGGGCGTGGGCACTACGGCACGCAACCACTCGACCGTTGAAAAACTCAGCGGCCTTCTGAATCCTGAATAGTCCATCATGTCCGCTGCTCGATACACAACGACTTTCGTTTTCTTACAGAGATTCAACATGCAACGGTTATCAATCGTGATTCTGGCGGTTCTGGCCGTCAACGCGTCACTCCTCTCAGCGGCGACGCCCGCCGAAAAAGTCGCGAAGCAAACCGACGAATGGTTCCGGGGTGCCCAGGGACAACACGCGATGCGTTGCATTCTGTCTTGGCAAACCGATCACGGTGACTGGCCGAAGAACACTGACACGACGTCCAAACCGTTCACCGCTGACGATGAGAAGCCGAACGGAACCTTCGACAATGGTGCCACCATTGGTGAACTGCAAGCCTTGGCGAGAGCGTTCAAAGCCACGGGCCAAAACGAATACAAGTCAGCCTTCCTCAAAGGTTTTGATCATCTGTTGGCCGCCCAGTATCCCAATGGTGGTTGGCCACAGTACTTTCCGCTCAGCAAAAAGTACCACCGCCACATCACCTTCAATGACGGCACGATGATCCACATCATGCAATTCCTTGAAGAGACACAGAGCGATCCGTCGTACATGTTCATCGGGGACCAACGCCAAGCTTCCACACGGACCGCCTTAGATCGCGGGATCCAGTGCATCTTGGACTGCCAAGTGATCGTGGATGGCGTGCGGACCGTTTGGTGTGCCCAGCATCATGCGGAAACCCTGACTCCCGTGCTCGCCAGAAGCTATGAACACCCTTCGCTCAGTGGTGCCGAGAGCGCAGGTGTCCTGCTCTACCTGATGACACAAAACAATCCTTCCCCGCAAGTCGCAGAGGCAATCGAGGCGGGTGTGAAGTGGTTCGACCAATCCAAGATCCTGGGCTTCCGATATAAAAAGCGGAAGGAACTGCCTTCACTCGAAAGCGACCGCGACGCACCTCCGCTCTGGGCTCGGTTCTACAAGATCGAGACCAATCGTCCCATGTTCAGTGATCGCGACGGTGTCGTGGTGGACGACCTCGATCAAATCGGAGAAGAACGAAGAAGCGGATACAGCTGGTACGGCAATTGGGGGACGAAGGTATCCAAGGCCCACGCGAAATGGGAAACGCGATCCGATCTCCCGTGATCGGTTCGGAAAGACCGTCCCTGTGTATCAATTGACTGGCCATTGCGAACGGCATCGAATCGCTGGCTATCATGGAATCCTGAAGTTGAAGCCTGACACTCACCCAACGCCGACGGAATCCTCATGCGTTTGACAGTCCTCCTCTCTTGCTTCGGCTTGGCCGCCAGCATGGCAGTCTGTGCCCTGCCCACCCAAGTCGCAGCCCAGCCCACGCCTCAACGCGACGGAACCTTCCTCAAAAGCCGACTGGAAAAAGATGACACCAACGAGGATGGACAAGTCACGCGAGAAGAATTCAGTGGACCAGCTCCCATGTTCCAACGCCTGGACCGAGACGGCGACGGCAAGATTGATATCAAAGAAGTGGTCAACTCCATGTCCATCAGACGCCCGGCGAACAATCGCGTCGAGAACCTTCGCTCGTCCCGTGACGTGGAAGTCAAACGCGATGTCGTTTTCGGAAAGGGAGGCGACCGAGACTTAAAGATGCATCTGGTGTTTCCCAAGACAATGCCAGACAAACCGCTGCCGGCCTACGTGTGGGTGCACGGCGGTGGCTGGCAATCCGGTTCCAAAGAAGGCGGCGTCAACCAAGTTTCTCGGATGGTTGCGGACGGCTTCGTGGGAGCGACCATCGAATATCGCTTGACCGGCGAAGCCCCGTTCCCCGCGCAGATCGAAGACTGCAAGTGTGCGATCCGATTTCTGCGAGCACATGCCGAGGAGTATGGCATCGATCCCAATCGCATCGCCGTCGGCGGCAGTTCAGCCGGCGGTCATTTGGTCGCGTTGCTGGGAACCAGCGGAGACGTCCAAGAACTCGAAGGCAACGGCGGCTGGCAGGATCAATCCAGTCGAGTTCAAGCGGTCGTGGATCTCTATGGCCCCACTGACTTCTCAAAATTTGTCACCACCAAGGGGTTTGAATCGCACAACCGGCCCGGCTCACCGGAATCCAAACTGCTCGGTGGTGGCGAAGTCCTCGGCAACAACGATGGGATTGGCCGAGTCAATCCCATCACTTACATCGACGATCAAGACCCACCGTTCCTGATCATTCACGGAACGGAAGACCCCGTCGTCCCGATGAACCAAAGCCAACTGCTTCACGAGGCGCTGGAATCCGCCGGCGTCGAAACCCAACTCGAACTCATTCGAGGCGCCCAACATGGCGGGCGAGAATTTGCCACTCCCGAAATTCGCGAACTGATTCAGACGTTCTTGAAAAAGAACCTCCAAGCACCCGAGTGAACCCAGCGGCCCTACCGTTTGCCTGGCCAGTGATCGGGCACAACAAAGAACCGATGGGGAACTTTGCTCTCGGAAGTGATCTTCCCCGTTGGAGTTTCCCATCGCACGGCAAAGATCGGGCGATCAAATTCCTGCAACGTTTGATCGACGGTCAGCACGAATTCATCTCCAGTCATCCAGGATGCCTCCTGCGCACTCGCTGCATTGACCGACAACCAGAACGGCTTTGCCAGAATCTGGAATGTTGCGTCGGAATCGACAACTTGGTCCAGGTCACGCCGATGCACCCAACTGCCGCGATCATGACTCACCGACATTGCGGGCGGCAGTGTCGACGGCGGGCAGCCTCCCGGCGGGTAGAACAAGCAACCTTTCACCACTGCTTCGCGAATTTCGACATCGTCCCGAACTCGGTGACTCAGCGGCAATTGATGATCGAAAATTCGACGCGTTTTGCGTTCAAAACTGTCATTCGAATTGGGGCCCACAAAGTGGCTTCCTTGCCAAGGCTGGTCTGGCAAATGCAGAAAGAACTTGACCGCAACTTCCCAATGAGTCAGCCGCCCTCGCTCATCAACGAACAAAAAATCAAGCTCACCGAGCGTTCTGCCATCCATGCGAACGGGGAGCGCATGAGCCACCATCTCAACGCCGCGAATGTGGGTCAACCAATACAGCATCAATCGTTCAAAGTAGAGTCCCACCTTGCGCGACGCCTGCCGATCCATGAACAACCGAAGCTGCTGCGGATCGATCTGGCCGGGTGAAAGCAGCAACCATTCCCCTGATGGCGAGATGAGCGATGGACTGTTCACCACCCACAACAAATCTTCCGCGTATTGCCCCAACCTAATGGCTCACAACGCTGCTAGGGATTTGACAACTCTGCATCTTCAACAACGCACGTTTCAGCCCCGGATAGATCCGAACACCGACGATTGCGATTGCCAGTTCACCAAATGCGGCGTGTCCAAAATGCCGCTCGATCCGATGGGCGACTTGTTCATCGATCGCCCCACCTCGCAAGCAGTTCAAAGTGTGTTCACGCACATCTTTGAGTTCCGCTGGCAAGTCGTGGGGTGCCCCAACCATCTGCTCGATGAGTCCATCCGGGACACCGGCTTCTTTGGCCATCTTGACGTTCAAGTCCAAACATCCACGGCAGTCTTCCTCTTGCATCACGGCAATCGCGGCGGTGAAGTACGCTTCCGGCGGCAACTGATCGTAATGCATCGTCATGGGACGAGCAGCCACGAATCGCCGGAACGACTCAGGTGATCGAGCGAACAGATCCTTCATGTAATCCGCGTTGTATCCGTAAGCAGACTCGAACGCATTGATTTCAGCCAAGACCTGCTTCTCGTCCTCGGCGACCGCGTTTTTCTCTGGCATCTCTTTTTCCTTGCAACTGCGTTGAGTCATCGAAAGTAACGCATCATCGGTATCTTCCCCCTCCATGGCAAACAACACCATCGGTCTGGGACACCACACCGCTCCATTCTCAAGTTTCCGAGAACCACCACGCCCACCGTCCGAAATCAGCCAGCACTCCGATCCTGCGAATGCCTCCCGGCGGGTCGCTGCCCTCAACGACTCGATTCCTTTACTACGACTCTTTGTCATGCTAGCTTAGGAGTTACCAGGCCTGCCAACGAAGTGTCAGGCGGTCCAAAACACAGTCGCCCATCGAAATTCTCAGTCCGACTGATTGAGAACGATTCCGAAACAGGCCACTGCCCCCACCCCCACCCTCCTTTCGACAACCTTCCCGACGGAGAACACCCCTCAGTTTCTGCGTCACGCCTTGGCTGTCGAGATCACAACATCCCCCAATGGAAGAGATTCCCGATGACACACGAAGGTCCCCAGTTCATGTCGAAGCATTTCAGGCTGTTGAGCGGGCTGTTTCTATGGCTCTGTTGCTCAGCCGCGACCGCGCAGGAAGTCAGCGATGCGTGGAAGTTCCAATTGACGCCTCCCGGTCAGGGTTGGCAGCAGCCCGATTTTGATGATTCAGACTGGACGGATGCGGCCGGCGGTTTTGGGACGCCTGAAACACCCGCCGCACGCATCGGTCACGTGTGGGACACCGACTCGATCTGGTTGCGTAAGTCGTTCGAGCTGGAATCGGTTCCCGCGAATCCTGCTCTGCTGGTCCATCATGATGAAGACACCGAGGTCCACTTGAATGGGGAATTGGTTGCCAAGTTGAGCGGGTACAGCACCCAATACCACACGCTTTTGCTCGAGCCCGCTCAAGCAGCAGCCCTCCGCGTTGGCACGAACTTGATGGCTGTGCACTGCGTGCAAAAAGACGGCGGCCAGTTCATCGATGTTCACGTGGTCGATTCGCAGAACATTCCCAAACTCCCCAAACCAGAACTCAGTCGGAAACCGTTCCAGTCGGAACTCATCACCAAGTGGGGAGCTGAAGTCACTTCGGAAAACGCGTGGACCGAATACCCACGTCCTCAACTGCAACGCTCCGACTGGACCAACCTGAATGGCAATTGGGACTACGCGATCACGCCAAAGCGATCGAAGACGCCGACCGAGTGGAACGGCAAGATCCTGGTTCCCTTTCCACTGGAATCCAAACTCAGTGGTGTGCAGCGATTGCTCGACGCCGAGGAAGCACTTTGGTATCGCCGGGATTTCCAATCCGACAAAACCGACGGAACACGCACCCTGCTGAACTTCGAAGCGGTTGACTATCGGTGCGAGGTCTTCGTCAACAGCAAACCCGTTGGCTCACACGTTGGAGGCAACACGCCCTTCTCTTTCGACATCACCGATGCCGTTCACTCCGGCAAGAATGAACTGGTCGTCCGTGTAGAAGACGCCACTGAAGAGTGGCAGTTGCGTGGCAAACAAACGCTGAACGCACGCGGCATTTGGTACACCCAGGTCTCTGGCATCTGGCAAACCGTTTGGTTGGAAGAAGTCGCGACGGACCACATCAGCGATCTGAAGATCAAAACGGATGCACACGCCGGCACGATCTCCATTGCGGTCGAGCAAACTGGTAACCGCCCCGTCGACATACAGATCAAGGACGGTGACCAACTCGTTGCTAGTGGGACGACCGATGCCAACCACCTGACACTGACCATTCCCAACGCGAAATTGTGGTCACCTGATTCACCACATCTGTACTCCATCCAGGCAAGCTTGCCAGACGGCAATGGCAAGATTCTGGATCAGATCCAGTCCTACGCCGGCATTCGAGACGTCGGAAAGGTGCAAGACGTCGACGGAAACTGGCGGTTCACTCTCAACGGAGAAATCATTTTTCACTGGGGGCCACTGGACCAGGGTTGGTGGCCGGACGGGTTGCTCACGCCTCCGTCGGACGAAGCGATGTTGTTCGACATCGAGTGGCTGAAGTCCGCAGGCTTCAACATGATTCGCAAGCACATCAAGGTCGAACCTCGCCGGTACTATTACCACTGCGACCGCTTGGGAATGATGGTATGGCAAGACCAAGTCAGCGGCGGCGTTCGTGAGCAAGCATGGCCCAAGTGGACACGCTTGGCTCCCAACCCTGCCGACGCGACCTGGCCAGCCGAACAGCATGCTCAGTTCATGCGTGAACTGGAATGGATGATCGCCTCGCTTGAAAATCATCCTGCGATTGTTTGTTGGGTTCCCTTCAATGAAGCATGGGGCCAACACCTGACCATGGAAGTCGGAAAATGGACTTCCCAACGAGACCCAACGCGGTTGGTCAACATCGCCAGTGGCGGAAACTTTTGGCCGGCGGGCGACATTGTCGATGAACACCGTTACCCGCACCCCGGGTTCCCATTCGAACTGAATGAAAACGGTCGCTTTGATGATTTCATCAAGGTCATCGGTGAATTCGGAGGCCACGGCTATCCCGTCCAAGGTCACCTGTGGGACGCCAATCGTCGCAACTGGGGCTACGGCACGCTTCCCCAAAACGAAGCGGAATACAAAGACCGCTATGTGACCTCGATCCGGAAGCTACAGGAACTCCAACAGCAAGGCATTGCAGCTGGCGTTTACACCCAGACAACGGATGTCGAAGGTGAGATCAATGGCCTGATGACATACGATCGAAAGGTCATCAAAATTTCCGCCGACGAGTTGGCCGAACTTCATGCACCGCTTCTCGAACCAACCGCTTCAGCCAACTCCAACGAATGAACTTCTAAGCAGGTACGCAGGTGTCATCGGGTATGTGAGCCGTTGGCGTTAGCCACGGTTTTCACTCGCAACCGGGGCTAATGCCCAAACGGCTCACATGGTTGTGCCCGATCATTCCAGCCGACCTGCTTAACAACTGAAGTGAATCAAAAGTATCTTGTCGCTCGGATCGTTTTCGGTCCGAGCGTTTTCTTTTGCAGGATCAACTTGTTGCGTCGCTCCATCGGCAACGCGACAATCCGTGGCTCTCGCGAAGCAGGTACGCAGGTGTCATCGGGTATGTGAGCCGTTGGCGTTCGCCACGGTTTTCACGCGCAGGCCAGGCCAACGCCCAAACGGCTCACATGGTTGTGCCCGATCATTCCAGCCGACCTGCTTATCACGCCCCTTCCGTCTCAAACGAAGCCATCATTCGATCCCAGACTCCCTCCCCAATTCCTTCCCACCACAATGAGGAAATCACCCTGATGATTCGCCCCCACCTGAAATTTCTGCGACAACGAACTCCGATTCGTTCGCTGGCCACCTGCCTGCTGTTGTTTCTGAATCCGCTGGCATCAGACACCACCACCGCAATGGCTGATGACAAGCGTCCCAACGTCGTGCTTGTGTTCATTGACGACATGGGCTGGGAGGACTTCTCCTGCTTTGGCAACCACGATGCCCAAACACCGCACATCGACAAAATGGCGAGTGAGGGCGTTCGTTTCGAACAGTTCTATGTCAACTCACCGATTTGCTCGCCGTCGAGGACCGCGATCTCGACGGGACACTACCCACAACGTTGGCGCATCGGATCCTACCTCAGCAATCGTGACCACAACGATCAGCGTGGCATCGCCCAATGGCTGGATCCCAAGGCTCCCATGCTGGCCCGTTCGCTGCAGCAATCCGGGTACGCCACCGGTCACTTTGGGAAGTGGCACATGGGCGGGCAGCGGAATGTCGATGACGCACCGTACATCACCGAGTACGGCTTCGATGAGTCGCTCACCAACTTTGAGGGCATGGGTCCGAAGCTTTTGCCCCTGACGTTGAAACCGGGCGATGAAGAACCGGGACGAATCTGGGCCGATGCCGAACGCCTCGGCGAAGGTTTCCGATGGATGCAGCGTTCGGAAATCACCGGTGGATTTGTCGATGCTGCGATCCCCTTCATTCAGAGTGCGAAAGCCAATCAGCAACCCTTCTACGTCAACCTTTGGCCCGACGATGTCCACGCCCCTTTCTGGCCACCAGTGGATCAATGGGCAGACGGTAAACGCGGGCTGTACCTCTCTGTCCTGCAGGAAATGGACCGCCAACTGGGCAAGTTGTTCGATGTCATCCGGAACGACGAAGAACTTCGCAGCAACACCTTGGTGCTGATTTGTTCCGACAATGGTCCCGAGAAAGGTGCTGGTTCGGCAGGTCCCTTCCGCGGATTCAAAACCCATCTCTATGAAGGCGGCGTTCGTTCGTCATTGATCGCATGGGGCCCAAGTGTCGTCAAACGCTCCGGCGAGGTGGACCGCACATCGGTTTTCGCAGCAATCGATTTGGTTCCCACGTTGTTGGATTTGACCGGCAGCGATTACCCTGCTGGAGCCCAATTTGACGGCCAATCGGTGGTCTCTGCGATCACCGGCGACGGTGGATCACGAACCTCCCCGCTGTTCTTTCGTCGGCCTCCTGATCGCGACGCCTACTACGGGGTGAACGACCTGCCTGATCTCGCGATCCGAAAGGACCACTGGAAACTGCTCTGTGAATACGACGGTTCCTCAGCCGAGCTGTATGACCTCAACGAAGACCGCGGGGAAACCAACAACATCGCGGCAAAGCATCCCGATGTGGTCCAAGAGCTGACCACCGCAGTGGTTGCCTGGCACCGCTCCATGCCCCAGGACAACGGCGCCACCTATCGCGAACCACCCCAAACGAAAGGCCGCCCCCGTTGAGGAGGGCGACCTTTCGTTCGACTGGGAGCAGGCTCCCTTGAACTCGTCTCGCGATGAGTTCAAGGGCCCTGGGATCAGCGGTAGTTGTCTTCGTAGTTCTCCGTTTGTTGCTGAGCCTGCTCTTCGTAATCTTGCAGCTCTTGTTCTGTCATCGGACCGTCTTCCGATTCGATCACCGTGTTCCCACCAGGTCCACATCCTGTGAACAGGACCGGTGTGCACGCCAACAGGGCAACGCAGCAAAAACGTTTCGTCCAATTGAAATTCTGATTCATTGAGTTCTCTCGTTGAAAAATTGGTTTGAGTAAGCGACGAAAAACGGTCGCTTCGCACAGCCCAGTTGCGAACAGTGGCAGCCTTGAAGGCAGGCGAAGCGACATCCCATTGAATGACGACAGGGGGATCAGAACTCGGCCTGGACCGTCTCCTTGCCGTTCCGTGTGCCAAGTGCACCCCAAACGCCGTAAGGCGATTCAGCCCCAGGGTTGTTCGCACTCCAGATCACTTCTGCGTGAATGTTCCCGGCATCAATGCTGTCGGTGATGAACTTCACAGCACCATCGCCGAGCACGACGTGAACACCGCCTTGGTGTTGACTGCTAGGTGGCGCAACGCACCAAGCCGAGTCTGAACGGTTTGGCATGACCATTTCGCGGTTTGGCGGCAAGATGGTGTTGAATGCAGAATAGATCGTTGCCGCATCCGCCCAACGGAAACCACGGCCGTAGCCTGAGTTGAGGTTGCGAACGACGGAGTCCGTTGAATCCAGCCAAAATTGTGGTCGAGCAGGGTCCTTTGCAGCCGTCGTATCGGCCCAGCCTGGATCCTCACCCAAAGGTCGGAACCCAGGACCGATGCCAGCATCGGTTTTGACCGCACGCGGGTTCACATGGGTTGCCATCTCACCCAGCATGATCGTGTTGCTCAGGCCGTCGGTCACATCACGGAAACGCATGAGTGGACGGGTACGAGCTTGGCCCAAACCTTTGATTCCGTTGACCGTGTTGCGGAAGATAAAGAATCCTCGCAACGATTGGTTGACTTGGTTCGCACGTCCACTGTCTTCGTAGTAGAAACCGCCAGATGCATTGAGAGGTCCAACATCACCGTAATGCAATCCATCGCCATAACTGCAAACATAGTTGCTGCGTCCCATCGCTGGTGAGCCAACGCCTGGGTCACTCGGGCAACGGAAAGTACCAATGTCGGTCATCCATGGCGTGTAGTTGCGATCCCAAGCCCGAGGCCCCATGGCGGGATAGTTGATGGTACCGTCACCGTCGGAATCCATTGGGTTGCTGATCTGCTCCCACAACGCTTGTTGTTCGACATAGGGCAAGATTGGAATCAGCCAACTGATCCGACGGCCGTTTCCATTGTTTCCGTTCTGCGTTGTTTGGCTTCCTGCTTTGTTATCCGTTCCACCTCCGTTGGGAGGCAATCCGTTGAACGCGCTGTGATAATTGTGAATGGAAAGCCCGAGTTGCTTCATGTTGTTCCCGCAACTCATTCTTCGGGCCGCTTCACGGGCCGCCTGAACGGCAGGCAAAAGCAGACCGACCAACACCCCGATGATGGCGATCACCACCAGCAACTCGACCAGCGTGAACGCCGGTCGATGGCATTTCTGTCCGTACTTGTTCATTGATTAATCCTTCAGATCTGAGAAAAAAGAGGAAATACGACCGAAGGAGCAAAGTGCTCAAAAAAACATCAAAAAGCATCGTTTTGCCCCCTTCCTTGAGCTTCGCGCCTCCTGGCCCCTGTGTCAAGCTCTAGAGGGCTCCTCAACCCCATTCCCAAGGAAGTACACCCTAACCACCCTTGAAACCCTTGGCTTTTCCAAATTGGTTTTGGTTTGGCTGATCCGAGCAAGCACGCGCACCGGCAGAGTCAGGCATGGCCTGCAACGCTCTCGCTGACCGCTGCGTTGGAATCGCTGCGGCGCCGGCGCGGAAACCCAAATCGCAGCTGAACCGGGTTTCTGGCGTTGCCTGCGCATAAAAAAACCGCGTGCTGACAAAAGGCAGCACGCGGTCGAGATGTTGAATCAGGGAACGAGTCCTAGAACTCGGAGTCGATGACCTCTTTCATCCCCTTGGTACCCAAGGCACCCCAAAGGCCATAAGGACTTTCCCGTCCCGCTCCACCGTTCGCACCACGACCGTCTCCGTTGTCGCGACCATAGGCAACGTGATCTTGGTTGCCAGCATCGATGGATTCCGTGATGAATTTGACAGCCCCGTCGCCCATCAACACATGCACACCACCTTGGTGACGACTGGCGGCAGAGTAGATGCCAAAGTTGCCTTCGCCACGACAAACATTGAAGCTGTTTGGTGGAGCAATGGTCACGAACGACGTGTAGGTCGGACGACCGTCGGCCCAACGACGACCACGTTGATGGTTTGGATTGCTATCCCAGTTGGCACTGTCGGACCAGAACTGAGGACGTGCCGGATCAATCACGCCCGCGGTTGTCCAATGGCTTGGCGGAAGGTTGGCAACATTTCCATCGCGGTGAATCGAGTTGATGATTTCACGGTTTCCATTCCCCACGACGATCTCACCACACATGATTGTGTTGGACAGACCATCCAAGACATCACGGAATCCGGTGAAGTTGCGTCCATGGAATGTTCCACGAGCCCAACGATTTCCAGCGGTGGATCCCCAGGTTCCGTCGCCACTCGGCTGACCGTTACCGTCTTGATATCCATTGTGGTGCTGTTCAAAGAATGCGTCGCCCGTGCAGGCAGCGTAATTCGAGAACGCGACCTGCGTGGGCGCGGGGACAACAGGATCGCTTGGGCAGCGATACATTGGCACCTGAGTCAGCCAGGGTTGGTAATCTTCGAACCATGGCGTACCGCCCATCGAAGGGTAGGTGTTGGGAGCGGTCAGAGCGTTCCCATTCCGGTCAAAGTTGAACGGGTTGGAAATGGTTTCCCACATGCCCTGTTGTTCAACGAAAGGCAAAATGCCAACCAGGAAAGAGAGGTAGCCACGGTTGTGGGTGTAGTTGTTACCCCCATCAATGTGCGTCCCACCTTTGTGTTTTGGCAGCTTGTTGTAAGCAGCGTGGTAGTTGTGCAGCCCCAGCCCCATTTGCTTGAAGTTGTTGCTGCAACTCATCCGACGCGCGGCTTCCCGAGCAGCTTGCACTGCCGGCAGCAGAAGTCCAACGAGGACTCCGATGATCGCGATCACGACCAGAAGTTCGACCAGGGTGAATCCCCGCCGAGTTTGATTGCTTCTCATAAATTCAAAATCCCGAAAAAGAAAAGAAAAGAAAATCCTTCGTAACAAACGCCAATGGATTTCCATCGACGCCACCTCGAATGCCTTTGAACGGGGAAGATCCCCCCCTCTAGCAACCCCTATAGTCCATCCAAGTTTCGTTGAAACTTTTCGATTTGCTCAAATGCAATGTTCGCTCCTGCGGAAGTTTCCACGCGAGGCGGTCCTCGACGTCGACATCAGTTGCCGTACTGTTCCTTGAACTCCTTCTCCATTTGTGCGTCGTAGTCCTCTGCAGCCTGCTTCTCATCTTCCGTCATGGCTGGGACCTCCGACGGGTCGTATTCCGTCTCCCCCCCAGAACCACAACCAACCATTGAGAAACAACCGAGTGACAAAAACAGGGAAAGGACCAAACTTCGGCGCATGTCAGCAGACCTAAATGAAGAAACATCTTGTGCTCCCCAAACCATGAAAACCTTCGCAACGGATGAGGATGGGGGTGACAACAAGCTTTACGGAGAAACGAAGGCTTTCTATTCGTCACTAGAATGATAGCGAGTGGCGTTTATCGCACCAGTGCCTTCTAAGATTTGATACCGTTTGTTGACCGCAAGATCTTCCACCGTTTCCAGAAGTCCAGACGGCCATGAGATTTCCAGCGTGACCTCGCCCCCTGAGGGTCCAACTCCAACGTGGACCAAGGCCTGGTTCGTGCACATGTAGCCACCTCCAGCCAATACAAATCCTGTGAGGGTTTGTTCACCATCCTGCCCCTCGAACGACACCTGAACGACGGCACCGGAAGCAGACTTTTCACTGTATTTCCCGATGAATTCGAGCTGAACTGAGTCTCCTGCCTGCGATTGGTTGTGAAGCAGAGCGGCGGGACGATTGAGATGATTGGCCAACAAATCCATCCGGCCATCTCGGTCGAAATCCAAGACGGCAAGGGTTCGGCCTAGCTGCGGTTCTGCAAAGTAGCCCTCACCCCCCTCTGGAGTATTTTGTACAAAACCACGCGGTCCACCCCCGAACAGGGTCGGCAACATTTTGTAGGGGACACTTTGAGATTGGTTGTTAAACAGATGGCCATTCAGAACCGCCAGGTCCAACCACCCATCGTTGTCGAAATCGGCGGCTTGAGTCCCGAAGCCAGTCACGGGCCGCGAGGGGGTATCGACCCCATAAGCCAAGGCGTCATCGGAGAAGTACCCACCGGCGGTTTGGACGAACAGGTTGACTGACTCCTGGTAAAAATTCGTCACATGAAGGTCCAAGCGACCGTCTCGATTGAAGTCTCCAGCAGCAATTCCCATGCAGGCCTCTCCAATCCCGCTGCGGCCAACGGCACAGCCCGCCAAGCCCGCGTTCTCAACCATCCGCTTGATGGAGCGGTTGGCGATGCCAGGATCGGAGTCATCCCCAGCATCAGACGCCCCTGGATCGGAGCAATCAGAGACCCAGAAGTGATTGAGATCACCATCGTTGGACACAAAGAAGTCGTTTCCACAGCGGCCGTCATAGTTGCCAATGACGACCCCGAACCCGAACTTTGGATGCTCAGCCATCGCCTCGCAAACGGATTCCCATGGCTTCAGCGTGCCATCAGGTTGCATCTCATAGGCGTAGTCCTGCGCCACCCGGTAACTCTGAGGTTGGCAGTTGTCAAAGGGCGGCGAGCACATCACCTGGAATGCCAATGGGTCATCGATGTAGTTGATTTCGATGAGTTCAGGCAGCGCATCCCCATTCAAATCGGCAAGCCCCAAACTTGACGTCCACCGCGCCTCATTGCCAACAATCCGTCCTGGATCGGATTGGAACGTCCCATCACCTTGGTTGATGTAAACGCTGTTTCGGCCAATGTTCGCGATCAGAACATCGGGGAACCCATCTTGGTTGACGTCCCCCACGCAAACCCCCTGCCCGTACCCGCGATCATCGGCCTGGCAGACATTCGTCACCTCTTCGAAGATTCCGCTGGGTAGCTGACGGTACAGCTGGTTTGCCCGAGAGTTCGTTTGATGGGGATCCCCTCCGGCACGCGCGAAGTAGGTGTCACAACGGCCGTCCAGATCATAGTCGAGAGCAGCGAGCCCAACCCCGTTGGCTTGATGCAGATAGAACTCCTTTCCGTCCGCAGGGAATCCAGTGGTGAAGTCCGAATGGATACCCAACTCGGAAGCCACATCACGGAAGACCAGCGGCGATCTCTCTTCGATTTGCGAAGTCTCGCCCATCGCGAAGGATTCCGTGAAGGAAGGCATCTGAAATGGTCCCGGAATGATCCCCATGGTCCGTTGCATGCGCGCCTGCTGGATCTGCGTTTCGGTTGCTTTGGCCTCCCAGACCAACAAGGCTTGCCGGCGTTGCTCAAGCTCCGGAAGCAGACTGGGAAGTCGGCCCGTCATGTGCCCCGCTCGCATCGTCCATGCCGCTGACTCCCAGGGCCGAAACCAGCTCTGCATCCGCTCTGCAATCCACTCCGCTTGCTCCGCATCGGCGTCCCGAGCGAGCCGAAACACCTTGTCGAGATCACCCATCCATTGTCGCAGCAGTGGAAGTTGCTTGTGCCATTTCGAAGCCTCCGGCAAGTGCTTCTCCGTCGTTGAGACGATCAACCGGAGTGCGGCTCGGTTGGTCGGATCGCGCCGCAGTGTTTCGGCCCAAGCATCCACCGCTTGAGCGTGCTGATTTCCATGAGCCAACCAAATTCCAATCGTCAACCAGAACTCGGGTTCATCCGGCAGCGTCATCGGTCGGTCCACTCCCGCCAAGCCACCAGCGGGGCGTTTTGATGCCTTGAGTTCTCGGACTTCTTCTGGCAATTCCGAGATCCATTCTTGGAGTTCGGCCCATCGTGCGTTCTCAGCCAACACCCGACCGGTCAAAGCCACGACGGTTGAATGGGAGGGGAAACGGCGACGAACCTTCATCAGCATGGGCAGGACGACATCCGCTTCGGCTCGCGGTGAAAAATAGGCCTCGCGGGCTGCCCCCAAACCAAACAACGTTTCCGGCCCCATTCCGGGCATCTCGCCATAATGAACCAACGAAAACGGCCCACTCAGATCAATGAGACTGAGCAATTCGTGCTGCTCAATCACCCGCATCCGGATCAGGTGACGCACGTGATGGCTCGCCTCGTACCGTCGCCCTTGGGCACTGAGCAATTGTGCTAGCAGTCTGCGGGACGTGACATTGTCTGGATCCTGCTCCACCGCACCCTTGAGCAGCGTTTCCGCCTCAGAAAACTTTGACGCTCGCAGCAACTCATCGAACGCTTTCGCCGTATCCTTTACGATCGGGGAGGAACCGCGATCCGTTTTCGCGGCTCGCGGCGCCATTTCGCTGGGAGTGGAACCGGCGGGCTGGTCCGTCGAGGCTGCCGATTCGGATCCCGATCGCCCACACCCAACCACACAGCTCATGCCGAACCAAACAAGAACGAACCATACTCGGCAGAGCGAGGTCCAGTCGAATCGAAGCAAAGAAGACGTCATCAATTTTGGCTGTGCGAGTGAGAGAACGACGAGACAGGTCGTTAACGGACAATCCGTTATCTTAGATGGTATCGCGGCTTGGACGCAGGGCTGAATAGCAGAGAGACGTTTTCACTGCATCCTTGTTGCTTCCGATTCGATGACATTCCCCGTACGGTTCATCGCCGTTGCGAAACCACTCTGCACTTGCTTTGACACACCGCATCAACTCGGACATTCCAGAGCCCCCCGTGACCCGATCCCGTATCGCCATCGACGCCGTGAGCAGTTGCCTCGTGTGCTGCCTTCTTTGGGGATGCGATGGTTCCGGTGAGACATCATCCAAGAACGCCACGCAGGAGCCCGTCGAGAACCGTGTCACTTCGGGTGACTCACCCAAGGCTTTCAACGTTCACTATCTGGAAGCCGTTCAGGCAGTGCGTCGTGGCGATTTCCGATCGGCGGAGCGAGCTCTTCGTGAACACCTGCTAACCAACCCGACCGATGTGAAGGCGATGGAACTGGCGGGCGATGTCACTGCCCGGACTGGCGACGTTGCTCAGGCGATTCAGTGGTACCGCGATGCAGCGGAACAATCAGCCGTCCCCAGCGACGCCTTGCTCAACAAATTGGCCAAGCACTTGATGGCGAACGGACTGGCCTATGACTCGGTGGAGGTCCTGAAGCAAACCATTTCACTTCATCCTCAATTGGAACGCCCACGGTATGACCTGGCCGGACTGGTCACCGTGCTTGGCCTCAATCGTGATGCGATTGGTCCGCTGCAGTGGCTGATCCAGCACAACCTCAGCGACGAAGAAAGCCTGGTCGTGCTTTCCAATCCCGATCGTGTCCAACCCGACCCTGAGTTTTGTCACAAACTGTTGAGCCGCGCACCGGAAGATCTCCGACCACATTTCGCACTCGCAAAATTGGATGCCGCCAAACAAGACTGGCTGGCTGTTTCGCAACGGCTCACGCCTGTCCTCCAGCAACACTCCGATTTTCTTCCTGCTTGGGCCTTGCAAGGACAAGCCTTGGTTTCCCTTGCGGTGGCGAATCCTGAGGTTGCCGAATACCGGTCCAGTTTGATTCAGTGGAGTCAGGCGAAGCCAGCGGGGTTGGAAGCTCTTCCGGAATACTGGAATGCCGCGGGCATGTGGGCGAAGTTCACAGGCGACAACGCTTCTGCAGTCCGCTCGTTCACCGAAGCAGCACGCCTGCATCAATCCAATCACGGGCCCTCCCTCGCAGACCTGCAAGCCAGCTTGCGACAATTCGGACGCAAAGCAGAAGCCGAGCAAGTTGCACAACGATTCGACCACATCGCTGGCTTGAACGATGCCGTCAAAACGTTCCTCGAACGAAACTCGCAGTCCCAGATTGCAGCCCTCAAAGTCGCCTACCGCATGGTCGATTTGGGACGCATCTGGGAAGCCGAAGCCTGGACCCGGCTTGCCAAATCGCTCCCCAATGATCCCGTCCCGAGCATTGAACAAGCGCATCTGGCGATCCGATCTCGGCTCCGCGCCGACACGCCCTGGCAGTCCAAGTCCAGCTTGGTAGCGGATTCCATTCAGGTCAGCGATCTGCCAACCGTGTCATGGAATGCATCCAGCAACCGCATTCGCGAAATCGCCAATCATATCGATGTCGCACCACTTCAATTTCTCGAACAAGCCGCTGAGCTGGGGTTGAAACACACGGTTTCATTGGCTCCCGAAGCCGAATCCGAAGGCCACTGGATCTATCAAAGCACGGGAGGCGGCGCCGCTGTCCTCGACTTTGATCTGAATGGTTGGCCCGACGTCGCGCTCGCCAATCTCGATGGGAAACCGCTGATCCAAAATTCGTCGCCCAATCAACTGTTCCGGAATTTGGAGGGTCACTTCCAAAACACAACCACTTCGAGCAGCTATCTGGACACCGGATTTGCGCAAGGCATCACGTCGGGTGACTTCAACGATGATGGATTCCCGGATCTGTTTGACGCCAATGTCGGTCGCAACCGACTGTATCGCAACAACGGCGATGGAACCTTCTCCGACGCGACGGATGAAATGGGTTTGGTGGGCAGCGAGTGGACCACCTCCGCTGTGATCGCGGATGTCGACGGAGACGGGAATGCAGACATTTTCGAAGTCAATTACTGCGGTGGGATGGCCCCCTACGAAACCCCTTGCCGAAGCGAAGCAAACGGCAAACTTTCGAGCTGCCCTCCTCTGAAATTCGAAGCCAGTCCCGATCGGGTTTGGAGTGGTGACGGGACAGGCGGTTTTCAAAACGTCAGCCAAACGTGGATGCAACCGACCAGCATCGGCCGTGGATTAGGAATCATTGCCGGTCAACTCGATGAACTCCCGGGACTCGATCTGTTCATCGCCAACGACATGTCCGTCAATCATCTCTGGTCGTCCTCGCATTCCGCACCGACGAACGGTGCAATCTCGTCTGAACAAACGACACGGCTGACAGACATTGGAACCGTGCGGGGATTGGCGATGAGCGGGCAATCCAATTCCCAAGCGTCCATGGGGATGGCCGTGGGCGATCCTGACGGTGATGGAGACCTGGATTTCTTCCTGACCCACTTTGCAGAAGAACACAACACTTACTACGAACAAGTCGCCCCTGGGCTCTGGGAAGACCGCACTCATGCAGTCGGACTCTATGAACCCTCATTGGATCAACTCGGATTCGGCACCACTTGGACCGACTTCAACCTGGATGGCGCAACAGAACTGCTGATCACCAATGGGCATGTCAGCGAAACCGGACGCACCGACATCGGCTATCAAATGCCGCCCCAAATGTTCACGCGTCTGGCGTCCGGCCGTTGGAAAGCAGTGCCCAACGACTCCCTCGGCACCTACTTTGAACAATTGCATCTAGGACGCGCCTTGGTCACTCTCGATGCGAACTGCGACGGCCGAACCGATGCGCTCATCACGCACCTCTACGAACCAGTTGCCTTGCTGATCAATGCATCCCAACCGGCCTCCCAGGCCATCGGGTTGGAATTCAAAGCCACGACCGGACACCGCGATGCAATCGGCACCACCGTGGAAGTTCGAAACCCCAATGACAAACGCACACTCCAGCTCACTGGCGGTGATGGCTACATGGGCAGTCAGGAACGCAAGCTGAACCTGCCTCTTCCTGGCGGCAACACAACCAGTGACATTCAGGTTCACTGGCCGTCGGGACTCAGCCAGCCGTTCCAAGATTTAAACGCTGGGCAAGACTACCTCTTGGTGGAGGGAATCGAAAAACCGATTCCAATGAAGAAACATGTTCAGTGATTCAACGAGACGTTTCCAGGTTGGCACCACGCTGTTCGCGTTTTCATGGTTCGCTTGGATCGTGGGCTGCTCCACGGAACCATCGGATTTTGAAAAACTTCGCAAGCAACAGCAACACAGCGAAACCAACCAAGCCACGTCCAAACTGGACGTGGATGAACAAATCGCTTTGGCACGGCAAGAACTGAAGCTTGGCTCGGCTGAGCGAGCCGAGGCGATGCTCGAACCCATCTTGATGAGCCATCCCGAACGCACCGATGTGATGCGATTGATGGCCGAGGTGCAACACCGAACCGGACACTCCGTTGCCGCCGCCGACCTGCTGGCGTCCATCCCCTACAGCAACCCCGATCGATCTTCCGCAGCCAAGCTGAAGGCCGTCGATTGGTACCTGCAGGCCAACGCCTACGAACCCGCCATCGAACTCTTGATGAATGCGGTGGAAACGACCACCGGTCAGGATCGGTTCCGCCATCGGTTGGTCGAAGTCCTCAATCAGACCGGTCAACGCATGGCGGCATTCCGGGTGTTGCAACCATTGATCCGCGAGGGAAAGGCGAGTGAACGAGACCTTTTCTCGGCGATCACTCGGGGAGAAGCGTTCATTGACGAAACACTTTCGGCCCCGGACTTTACAAAACAGAGCCTGGCTTCGTTGTCGCTGGCCCGCCGGCAACACGACGAAGCCAATTTGAGCGAGGCCAATGAATTGCTCAGCGATCTCCGGAAAAGCTACCCGGGGTCGACGGCAATCGCCGCATTCCAAGGCCGCGTGCTGGCTGATCTGCAGGATTTCGATTCACTCCAAGCATGGCGTGAGTCGCTTCCCGCCAACATTCAGGATGAACCGGAGTACTGGCACGCCTTCGGAAAACTCGCTTCGCATCGCAACAACCCCGAGGTGGCCATTCGCTGCTTTGGGGAGGCCATTCAACGTGACCCGACGGACCGCAAGTCACTGGTGTTGGTCGCTCGGTCTTTCCGGCAGCTTGGGCTCAACGAAGAAGCCGAAACCGCCATGCGGCAATTCGAGATGCTCGAACGGACCTCCGAACTGGCGAAAATCTTTGGTTTGGCGTCGGGAACACCTGCCCAGTATCGGGAAATGGCAGATTTGCTGTCTGAACTTGGACGCCCCTGGGAATCCATCGCTTGGGAACGCATCGCGGTTGCCATGACGGGAAACCAACCGCTCGATGAGGCCGCGTTGAGCCAGAAACGCAAGCATCTGATGGAACTGGATGCCTCGGACTCCCCTTCACAGCTTGACTCATCTGTTCCCTGGTCACGCGAAAATCTATCCCAATGGCCGCTTCCGGCATCACTCGATTCAGTCGACCTCCACCAGGAACAGGCATCTCAGCAGCGGGCTTCCTCTCAACTCAGCTCCGCCCCCGCCCCCATTCGGTTTCGCAATGTGGCCCCGTCGCTGAACCTCCATTTCCAATACGACAACGGGGATGACCAGACCGACAACAAGTTCTATCTGCATCAACAAACCGGCGGTGGATTGGGTATTTTGGATTTCGACCGCGATGGCTGGGTCGATCTCTACTGCGCTCAAGCAGGCATCCAGGCACTTGACGCGCAGTCCCCCCGCCCCAATCAACTGTTCCGCAACTTCACTGCGAGTGCTGTCCAAGACGTCACGCAGGAATCTCAAACCGGCGATCGAGGGTACGGTCAAGGAATTGCCGTCGCAGACATCAACCAAGATGGCTTCCCGGACCTGCTGGTAGCCAACATCGGCGTCAACGTCGCTTTCCAAAACAACGGCGACGGAACCTTCGCTCGAGTCGAACTGCCACCTGAAGGCGATGGCAAATGGACCACCTCAATCGCATGTGGTGATCTCAATGGAGATCACTTGCCGGAGATCATCGAAGTCAATTACATCGACGATCCCAGCGCATTCGAGATCCCCTGTGTTCCCGACAACGACGCCTGCGGCCCCAGTCGCTTCCAACCTGCCGCTGACCGTTGGTTGTCACTCAACGCACAGGGTGCGTTTCGATCCTTTTCCAACCCGGAAGGATCCCAGCCGAATGCGGGGCATGGTTTCGCGGTCCTGCTCGGCAACCTCAATGGCCAGCTAGGCAATGACGTCTACATTGCGAATGATGGCGACGCGAATCACTTCTGGCAAAATCGCGGCCCACGTTCACTCGCCAGCGTGACGGACGAGACCCCCCTTGCTGATTCCCAATTGGCCCCAGCCAATCAAGCAACCTGGATCGCGGAGGAGACGGCCTCTCTGTCTGGAATCGCAACCAGCCAGCTAGGAGGACGACACGGATCGATGGGCTTGGCATTCGCGGATTTTGATCGCAATGCTCTGCCCGACCTGCACGTGACCAACTACTGGGATCAAGAGGCCGATCTCTACCTTCAAGAAGATGGCGAGACGTTTCAACACTCCAGCCGCGGTTGGCAAATTCATGAACGCAGCAAACCGACAGTCGGATGGGGCAGTCAAGCCGCCGACTTTGATCGCGACGGACGCGCGGACCTGATGGTTCTCAATGGACACATTGTCGACCATCGTCATCGAGGCGTGCCGTTTCAAATGCTGCCCCAGTTGTTCCAAGGTCACGACAACCATTTCGAATTCGTCTCCGAATCAACCGCTGCCGACGCGGAGCAGCGTGATGCGTTCTGGACCCAACCGACGCTCGGCCGAACGCTTGCGGTGCTGGACTGGAACCGAGACGGTCTGCCTGACGTCTTGGCCAATCATCTCGACCAGCCAGCGACCCTGTTGCAGAACGAATCCGCCCCTCGAGCCTGGCTGCAGTTGGAATTGATTGGAACACGGAGCGAACGAGACGCCATTGGGGCCACGGTGGAGATTCAGTGTGGGACCGAACGCTGGACCCATTGGCAGGCCAACGGCGGATTCTTAGCGAACAATGAAGCCCTGTTGGATATTGGACTCGGTGATTCCGAGCATCCCTGCCAAGTCATGATCGAGTGGCCCTCGGGGTCCAAGCAAACCCTCGCCAACCTTGCCCCCAATCATCGGTACGTCGTCATCGAAGGCGAATCAACAACGCCTTGGACAAGACGGAATCATTCTCGCAAGTGAATCGGCCGATGGTTTCTTTGCTCTAGAAACTCTCTCGCTCGCAAGAAGTCGAAACGTCCTTCCGCGTCGATCAAGACCTCTGGTTTCGGCTCCATTTGAAGCGACTTGTCGATCGCCTCAATCGCCGCATTGAATGCTTGCATCCGCTGACCGGCAGGAGCCATCGCGTCCATCGGTTTGGAAACTCGATTGGGAAGCGTACGCAAAGACTTCTCCGCCACAATCCGAATCGCATCGTAAGGGTCATTCAAGGCCAACAACAAATACGGTTCCATCCATTCCGTTCCAGAAGCCTCCTGGGCGGGAGGCCACCCCATCGCGGCCACTTGAACAGCGCGTTGAGCAGCATCGCCGCTCAACAAATGCAACGCTGAAGTCGCGAGATCAACCTCATCCGCCGACTCGTCCTGGTCCGGAAGAGGCTGCCCGTACCAATCATGCAAATGATTCGCGACCCAATGGAAACCTCGATCGAGGTGGCACAACGAACAGGCAGTGGCACGGTCACTGACACGGCTTTGCTCGATCGAAGGGCTCGAGATCTGATGGCTGCGAATGGTTTTCAACAGCCCATACGTGGTGTGTGGCATGTGGCAATTCAGGCATCGACTGCCATGAGAATCCGGGGCGTGATGGGTGTGCATCTCGATTTGCTCCCCGATCTCCGCATGGCACTGCAAACAGGCATCGTCGCCGGCCATCCCCGGCCCAAGTTGATCGTTCCGCCAACTCGCCAACTGGATTTCTCGGTCCGTCCCGGAACCCTCGGGCGGGTGCATTTGATGGCAAGACAAACACGTCATCTCACCCTGTTGAAAACAAGCCGACTCGATCAATCCGTTGTACTCTCGGCCGGCAATGCGAGGCATGCCATCTGACCAAAAGGCACCGCCCACGTCTTCCATCTCTGACCAGCGTTGGAACGTTTCTGAATCACGATGTTCCTCGGTCGCCCGGACGACCCTCGAAAAACCAATTTCATCCAGTCGATCGCCTGGGCGGAATGGGTTCCCGGTTTGCTCATACTCCGGCAAACTCACCACGTCGTAGTCGGGCAGAAACACGCTGTGACACTGGCCACAAACATCCGCTGATCGCTGCTTGGAGAGCTTCGCTGGATTCACCACCCGATCCGTGCCAACTTCCGTCTCCAAACTCACCTCCGAGTCTTCGCCTTCGCGATTGGAATGGCGAAGGACATGCCCCCGCCCTTCCCCATGGCAGGCTTCGCAGGCGATGCCGAATTCCGCCACGCGAGTGTTCCAATCCAGTGTCGGCTCGTTCGAACGCTCACGAGGATGCGTCGAATGACATCGACTGCACGTCCGATTCCAGGTGCCCAGTTCCAGTCCAGCATGATTGTCCGGAGGTTGCAAAAAGCTCGAAGCACGCGGAATCCAGCGTTCTTCCTCAATCAGGTAGACGATGTCGAGTTGGGCCGGTGTCCCCCAATGGTCGGAAGCGTGCCAAAAAACATGCATGTGATGCGATCCGGTCATCATCAGCAGTTCCCGGCGCAACACCATTCCTCCCCGGAACGGATCGGCATAAGTGACGTAAAATGCGTCCTCGTGTTTTTCGAACAGGTAACGCTTTCCGTTGACGACCACCTCTTGGTTGACGATGGATTCAGGCGCCGTGTCCTCACTGATGATCTGAGTCATCGTCCGGTGAAACGAGGCGTCCCAGGATTGGTGCTCCTCTGCGTGGCACTGCAAACAAGTTTCAGAAGCAACAAACCCCTCCTCGAGCTCAACGACGGGACGCAACTGAGACCTCGTCAGAGTGACCTCAGGTTCCAGATCCAGTCTGTCCGAAGCGTGGTCGATGTCTGGACGGAGGGTTGGGGAATCCGAAGGGGTTTGATTTCCCGCTGAATCGGATGCCGCTGTCGCCGTGTCCGAGGGCACTGAAGCACGACTGCATCCCAACCAAGTGGCCGAAACCAACACGCAGGATAAGAGGCAACCAAGACCGATCGCCCAATCGCGAACTGGGAGTTCGTCGGGCTCATGATCCGCGGCGATGGTCGTTCGCTTTGACGGCAAAGATTCGATCCTCGACGCCCGCCTCTCGTTCCGTTCCATTGGTGACTCCGCCTGCGACAATCAACGAGGTTTCAGCTTTCAGTTTGCATTCCATCACTTCACCCAACTGGATGCAACGGAAGAAAATGTTTCGCTGGACGAACCGAACGGTGTTCGCGGCCCATTCCCTCGACGAATGCAATCAGAACGTCAATCTACCCCAAACGGAAAGGTTCTGAATAGCGAGTGCCTGCTACGCCTTCCTGCCAGAGCGACGAAGAACGTCTTCGGCTATCTCACGTTCCTCTTCCGTAGGGGGTCCAAGGGAGGCTTGTTTTTCGACCATCGCTGCGTCAACGAATTCCTGCAGCTCGGACAGTGTCGTGCGAAGTTGCTGCCATTCCGCCACTTCGATTGCCGTTTCACCCTTGCTGGCAATCTCTGACAACTGAACCAATCCAACCGTTCCACCGGAACCTCGGATCTGATGCAAATGTTTGCCAACTTGTTCCAGGTCGCCTCGGTCGTAGGCGTTGATGATGCTGGGCATTGTCTGATCAACCTGATCGATCAGATCACAGGCAAACGTGTGCAACCAATCGTAGTTGAAAATTTTGTTTTCCTGAGGAGCCACCGTCTCGGCGGTCTCAGGCATTTCCTCGGCAACCGACTCACAGACTTCGTCCTCAACGGTCAAGGGTTCCGCCACAGCCACTTCATCGTCGATCGCCAGACCGTGATGGCCGATCGTGTTGTCGGCTACGCTCTGAAGCAGTGAATTGAGATCCAGCGGCTTGGTTTGGTAGTCCGTGCATCCCGCTAAACGGCAACGCATTTCATCGCCGGTCATCGCATTGGCGGTCAATGCGATGATCGGTTGTTGAATCCCGTTTTCACGCAGAGTCGATGACGCCGTGTAGCCATCCATCACCGGCATTTGCATGTCCATCAGAACAATGTCGACCATCTCGGGTTGACTTGTCAGCGCATCGACCGCTTCCTTGCCATTGGTGCGGGTGAGAACCTCCGCTCCAGCGTCCTGCAGGAACAAGGACAACAATCGTCGATTGGTTTCACAGTCGTCGACGACCAAAATCTTAACGCCACTCAAATCCACTTCGTCAAACTGATTCTCGTTGACGCAGTTGCCTGGGGCCATCACCTCCTCCGGTCGCAGCACTCGAACGCCCTGTGGACATTCGATTGCAAATTCGAGCATCATCTGCGTGCCGAGATTCTTTTCGCTGGCGACATCCAATGTTCCATTCAATGCTTCGGTCAAACGTTTGCTGATCGACAGTCCCAATCCGGTCCCGCCGTACTCTCGCGTGGTCGACACATCCGCTTGTTTGAAGGGCTCAAAGATGACCGTGCTTTGCTCTTTCGTCATCCCAATCCCAGTGTCTTTGACCACCAAGCTCAACTTCGTCGGTGTTCGCTGGACTCCGTCTGACGTCGAGACATCGGACGCCATCGAGATCGTCACCCCGCCTTCGTTGGTGAATTTGATCGCGTTGCTGGTCAAGTTGGTCAGAATCTGACGCAGTCGGGTTGGATCACTGTAGATTTCCTCCGGAACATCACTGTCCACGCGGAATCCCAGCGTGATGTCCTTTTCAATCGCTTTGGAACGCAACGAGGCAATGACCTCTTGAGCCATCCAGCTTGGATTGCAAAGCACCCGTTCGGTTTCGATCTTGTCTGCCTCGATCTTGGAAATGTCCAAGATATCATTGAGCAAATGAAGCAGGTGAAGTCCATTGGAATGAATCGTTTGCAGGTGCGACTCGCGTTCCACATCGTCCGTCACCACGCCCCGCAACAACAACTCCGTGAATCCCAAGATCCCGGTGATGGGAGTGCGGATCTCGTGGCTCATTCGGGCCAAGAATTCGCTCTTGGCTTGGTTCGCCTGCTCCGCGATTGTCTTCGCGATCTGAAGTTGATCTTTGGTCGCCGTCAATTGCTGAGCCGTCAGTTCGAGTTGTTTCGAATGACGCACGACCGAATCCGTCCGTTCCAAAACCTTCCTCTCCAGATTCAAGTTCAAATCTTGCAGTTGCTGGAAGCTGTTGGCCTTTTCCATCGCAGCACCGGCTGCGGAGGTCAGATAATCGGCGATTCGAATCTCATCATCGTCGTAGAGGTTCGAAAATCGCTCGTTGGTGACATACAGGTAGAACACGGTCTGATCGTTGACATCCACGGGGCTGCACAAGAACGTGCCTTGCCTTGACTTCGTGATGCCATTGGCAACCGTGTTCTCCACCTCGACCACCACCGTCTGACGAGTGCGGTTCACTTCTTGAACGATCGCTGCATCAAAGGGCATTTCAGGCGGCACTGTCTGATAGCTGCCGCTGTCGGAACGAATCACCAAGAAGACTTGTTCACCGCGGAGGATCTTTGTCGCCGCACGACGCACTTCCTGGTAGATCTGTTCGGGAAGCACGCTGGTTGCGATCCGGCGTCCCGACGCGAGCAGTGAGTCGAAACGATTCACCAACGAGAGCGAACCGCTTTCGTTGACGTCGTAGTCGCTGCATTCCAATTCAGACAAGGTTCCCCGAGCTGTTTCAATCGCGTCTGCATCGATCGTCCAACCGAACTCCTCTGCGTAGTCAGCAAACAAGATCATCGTCCTGGCATGAGCCACCATGGCTCCCTGCTGCTCGGCAACCTGCAAACTATGTTGAAAGGCGACTTGGGCAGCCCGCAGCTTCCCCGTCAGCGCCAAGTAGGCCGCTCGCTCTCGGTAAGCATGGGGAATTTCGTTCGTGAATTGCTTGCTTACTTTCACCGCTGTTTTGGTCGCACGGCCCAGTTCTCGAATCATTCGTCGGCGCCGCTTCGCACTGCGTGGCACCATCGTTTCAAACTGGCGACGCATCGCGGTGCAGCACCACGGGTACACGGGACTGACATACGTGTTCTTCACTTGACTTGCCTTGGCGACCGAAATCGCTTTGGCAAATGATGCGACTGCCTCGTCGAATTGATCGTGGTAGAACTCGCGTACCCCTTTGGCCAGCAAGACCTGGCACATTCGTTGCGAGTCCGCCAAATCTCTCGCGAGTTCGTTCTCGATCACTTCCTCGGGAATGTCTCCGTTGGTCGCTCGAGCCCACACATCAATGATGTTGCCGGTCGCTTGAAAGTCGCCTCGTTTCAAAGCGGAGTCGAAGTTAATACGAGACTGTTCCAACGCTTCCTTGTGTCTTCCCAATCGATACAACGCCGCGGCCAACTGGTAACGAGCGATGTGCACCTCCCAGAAATCACCGGTGCGTTCGAGCATCTTCACCGCTTGCCCGGCTTGATCCACGCAGGCTTCGTAACGTGAAAAGGACAGCAGCAGAATGCTGAGGAAGTTCCGCGTCTGCCCCTGGCCCCAAACATCGCTGAACGCCTTGCGGATCTCCAAGGACCGGCCAGCGTATTCAACGCCGCGTCTTTCCCACCGCAGCAACGTCATCACCGGAGCGTGCTCGGAATAGGACTGCGCCAAAAAGCGAGTGGGCTGAAAACGTTCCGCCGCATTCATCGACCGCAAGTGCGCCCAAAGCGTGTAGTACTTGTCTCGCGTGTACCAATAGGCATGCGCAATCTGGCTGTACAACGACAGCGACATCTGCTCCTCTTCGGTTGGCTGCCCGCCACGCCGCCCCAGGAAGCACGTGAACAATGAATTGCGAACCTGGCGGGTGCCCTCCAGCGCAATGCGAGCCATCAGCTCCAATCGGTTGTTGCAGACCGGTTGCCCAAGTTTCCTCAAGGACGCTTCAAAGCACTCCACCGCCAAGTTTTTGCTACCGCGTTTGAAGTGCAACTCGCCACGCTTCAACGAGATGCGTGCATGATGCGTGTCTGTTTCAGCGCTTTCACATGCTTGATCGAGCCACGTCTCGGCCTTGTCATATTCGCCTTGCAAAATCAGCACATCGCTCATCATCATTTGGATGAGATGCGTCTTCGCACGGTCGGCATGCGAGATCGCCCGAACGGCAATTCGCAGTTGCTCCTCAGCGCTCACCAACGAAAAGCTGTTCCGCGCAATCTCAGCTGCCCGCAACGCAAACGGCAACGCTTGTTCGTGCAGTTCTGCGGCGTCAAAGTGGTAGGCCAACTTGAAGAACTCAAGCGGTTCATGCTCGACGTAGTACTGACCGATCTGGCCGTGCATCGAACGAATTCGCTCGCTCGACAATTCCGCCAAAATGGATTCCCGAATTTTGTCATGCACAAAGGCCAAGATCCGATCGGGACGACTCCATACCAAACGCTGAACCCGCGCTGGATGGATGGCTTGGTGTGCGTCGGCCAGCCGAATCCCGACCAGTTCAGCGGCGACTTCCAGATTGAAGTCGCGACCGATCACCGCCGCTGCGGTGAGCAACTCGCGTGTTTCCTTGGGCAGTCGTGTCAGACGATCCACCAAGATTTCGCTGGCATCGTCGGCTGCCTGAAAACTGACCAGTTTGGCCTCATCGATGCCCCAACTCTTGTCGACCGGACGCAGCGCACTGGATTCAACCAAGCCACGCACGATGGCGGATGCCATGAAGGGACTGCCGCCAGCAAATCGCTGCACCACATCGATCGCAGCCTGTGGCAACTGGCCCGCCATTGATTCCGCCAATTGCTGGACCGCTTGATCTGACAGCGGCCCCAGCGAAAGCTTCACAGGGAAGCTGACATCGTTCAGGCGTGCACTCAAACCTTCGTCCGGTCGCGTCACGGCAAACAGAAACAGATGCCGCGCCGGTTGCTCGCAGATCGCTTGAAGAATTCGAAACGATTGATCGTCCATCCATTGGCAATCGTCCAGCGTGATCATCACACTCGTGTCCGGCGTCCCCAGTTCCGTGAACAGGGTTCGAAAAGCGGAAACGATTCGGCCTTGGCCAAACTCTTCCGGACCGGAAAGCTTCGCGTTGCTCCATCCGAACGCCTTGGCCAACGCCGGCAGTGCCGTGGTGACTTCTTGTCGATACGGTTCCATCCGATCGCGTGTGCCCTTCAACATTTCCGGATCATTGATCAGATGCTTGATCAGTTGATCCATCGCCTGCAGCCAAATCGCAGAGGGCTGCTGGTTCGCGTCAGGCAGCGAACGCCCACGAAGAACCAAGAACCGCTTCCGCGATGCCAGACGCGACACTTCGTTCAACAATCGCGTCTTCCCCATCCCCGACTCGCTGCGGAGCAGCACTCGATCGGAGCGACCTTCGAGCACATTGTCCAAGGACTTCTCAAGCGTTCGGACATGTTCATCACGCCCAACGAAGGCGGGGTCGATCAGGACGGTTCGTTTGTCAGCGCCGCCAATCACAAAGTCTTCGGCGGAACCTCCCGTCGTCAATTGATGAAAGATCGCTTTGACATCATGGAGAACCGCCGCAGCGCTCTGATAGCGGTCGCGAGGCTCTTTGCAGATCAGTTTGTCGACTAAGGCGATCACCACCGACGGCGTTTCATTCGGGTAGTTGCCGCTTTCTGGATCCGCGGTCATGTGCCGGTACAAGATTTCACTGACATCACCCGAAAACGCAGGCGTTCCCGTCAGTGCGGCGTAGAGAACATGCCCCACCGAATACAGGTCCGACGTTTCACTGATGTCATGATCGATGATCCCGGACAATTCGGGCGACGTGTAGGTCGCGCACTCGCGAGCGAGCAGATCATCCTTGCCGAACAACTCAGGGCACCACAGAGGCACGTAGCCGCAAAGCACCGACCGTCCGTCTTCTCGGACAATGATATTGGACGGCCGAATGTCTCGGTGGATACACCCAATCTGATGGATTTGCTCGAGTGCTTCGAACAGATCCTTGGCCAACAGCATGGCCTCCGTGGCCGTCAATGGGCGCTTTCGAAAACGCCGCGCCAAAGAGGTCCCTTCGACAAACGGGTAGACCACTCGAAGATGAGTCTCGCCCACCATGAAATCGATTGGCCGCGAGTAGGTTTCGCAATGAATCCCTGACGTCAGTCGCGATTCCGTTCTGAAACGATGGAAGCCCCGCTCTTGAAAGAACAACTTGGGAACTTCACGGAGGATGACTTTCCCACCTGTTGTGGTGTCGATCGCCGAGAAACAAGCAACAACGGAGGCATTGGACAACTTCTTTTGGACGTTGTAACGCGCGCTGATCGTTGACTCGTTTTCCCTGGTTGTTTCAGAACTCACATTTGCCTCGATAAGATTTCGTGAAAGCGTCACTGCGAAGAAGCGATCATGACATCGGGGCCTTGGTCACCGTCGCCTCTTAGAGCAATCCGTCGCGCTTGCGCAATGGTTAGAGATTGCCCTCGCAACAGTACCGCGCAGATTGGTGTCACTCCCTCCTCGCCGACAAAATGAGCAGAATATTTCAGTTGACTTTCAGGAAACTCTCAATAGTGTCCATACCATTGGTATAACCATCGTGTTGCGCCAAAACTTGGCGCGAGCCAACCCCAAAGAACGTTCGGTAAAGTTCCCGATTCATTCGAAGCATATTGGATCAAGTGTTCTTGGGTGAACACGCGTTCTTGCTTGTCTTGTACGGCTCTTGGAGAGAACATGCTTACATCAGTGGATGGAAAACCAGTTGTCAGCTGGGAAGAAGACTACGCCCAGCGCGTGAACCCCGAGCTGATGACTGAGCTCTTGCACAATGCCATCCCCGTTCTGAAATCAGTTCAGTGGAAGGTCACCTCCGTAGGAGAAGGTTCCTGCGAGTCCATCCTTCCGCTGACGAAGGCTTCCACCAATCAACATGGCACTCACCAAGCCGCGTTGATTTCGTTGTCCGCGGACTACACCGGAGGCCTCGCGTTGACAACGCTGTTGCGAGGGGTCCCCCTGGCGGGGATCCACCGTTGCACCGACGAGGAATCCGCATCGCTGTGGTTGGCTGCCATGGACGTCAAGTATCGCAACCCGAGCACCGGCCACCTGACCGCGACCTGCAACATTCCTGCGAACATTGCCCGCACGGTTCAGCAGCGGTACTTCGGTGGCAAACGCATCTTGGTGACTTTGCCAGTTGTGTTCACCTCCAATGGGGAACTCGTCGCTGAAGCCGAAATGCGGTACTTCGCACAACCGTCCATCCAGCTCAAACCATCCAAATCAAACCCACGCATCTCTCCGATCTTCAAACAGAAACTCAAAGCGTCCGCCCGAATGATCGCGGGATTGCGTGCCTCGTCCGAAAGCAAGAACATTCGTGTCGACCAAAGTCACGAGCGTCAGGCCGCCGGGCCCCATGGTGAACTGCTGGCCAATCGACTCAACGGAGTCTTGCCACAGCTCAAAGACATGGTGCTGGCCCGGACCCGTCACATCGACGAAACCCTCCGCAGCGTCGAAGGACTGGAGCAAGTCATCATCCTGGGGGTGGGGTTGGACATGCGTCCCTTCCGACTGAGCAAGGAACTGGGAGATCCAACCTTCTTTGAATTGGATCTACCGGAGATGCTTGAAGAGCGAAATCGCGTGACCTCCGAAGTGAAATCCAATGGCGACATCAAACGGCATTGCATGGCAGCGGACTTCAAAGTCGATCAAATCTCAGAACTCCTGTCCAAGAACGCCGAATTCGACCCGACACGCCCGACTGCCATCGTCTTCGAAGGTTGTTCGATGTACTTCACGAAAGAAGAGAACCAGCAAATCCTCCGTGACATCGCCACGCTCCTTCAACATCCCGGCAGTCTCGTGTGGTGCGATCTGGTTCGCGAAAACGTGGTGGAAGGAACCGTTCCCTCACCCGATATCAAGAACTTCACGGACGGAATGGAAGAACTCGGGGAACGTTTCATCTTTGGCAGCAACTCGCCAACGGACTTCTTCTTGACCTGCGGGTTACCGCAAACCAAGTCCATGACGGTGGGTGAGTTCTTACGCTCGGACGACCCGGTCTTGGCGACCTATCAATTCGCAGTTGGATCCAAGTAGCCGAATCGCAACCCGTTCTTCAGAAACTTGCATTTGATTCAGCGTCACTTCCTTGGTCGCGTTTGCCTGCTTCCAGGTTCCAATGGCTGCCGGAACGACTGCCGTTCACGGCTCCCACATGGGTGCATTTTGAGCACGGTGTGAAACTGTAACGTCCCGATCAATTTCACAATGTAAGCCACAACGATTGCGACGATTAGACCGAAGCTGCCGGCGATTCTGCTGGTGAGCACAAAACGAATCCATCGTTGGGGCAAATTGGATGTGCAAGAGTTTTATTCGGTTCACGTTTCTCATTCTGTCGCTCAGTTGGGCGAACCACGCTTATTCCCAGGGTGCCTACATTTCGGCTGCTGGACCGGTCAACCGCAGCATGGGGGGAGCTTCCACGGCAGCTCCCATCAGCGCGCTGAGCGCGATGTACTGGAACCCAGCTTCCATCAGTGGGATGGAACACAGCGAACTGGAGGTCGGAGTCGACCTATTGTTCACCGATCACCAAGTCACCTCCACTGTCGGTGCAACGACAGGCACGACCGATGCGGAACCCGGCTCCTTTCCGGTCCCCAACTTCGCCTGGACACATCGGTTGCAAGACCCACGCTTCACCTTTGGACTGGGCGTCAACTCCGTCGCTGGATTCAAAACCAATCTGCCCGCCGATCCAACCAATCCCGTGTTGGCACCGCAACCGACCGGATTGGGACAGATCACTTCCGAAGCGTCCTTCTTGCAAATCGCACCTGTGCTCTCGATGGCAATGACCGAGCGTTTGTCAGTCGCCGCCGGCCCGCTCATCACGACAGGCCAAGTCGGAATCGAACCGTTCGTCTTTGACTCCGTCAACGGCGACAACACCTACTCTTCTGGGAGAGCAACGAGTTATCACTGGGGCGGTGGTTTTCAAGTTGGTTCCTACTTCCTGATGAGTCCCGACTGGCAGGTAGGAGCGTCGTACAAAAGCAAGGCGTGGATGGAAACGTTCGAATTCACAGGTGCCGACGAAAACGGCTTGCCAAGAACCTTGACTTCTGACATCGATCTTCCATCGGTCATCTCACTGGGAACCGGATACACCGGATTCGACCAATGGCTCTTTGCCGCCGACATCCGTTACCTCGACTATGCCAACGCAGATGGCTTTGGTGACGAGGCATCCTACGATGCAACCGGCAAGCTCGGCGGTTTGGATTGGAGCAGCGTGTTTGCCCTTGCCTTTGGAGCCCAACGCACCGTCGGCGAACGAGTGTTTCTGCGAGCGGGTTACACCTACAACCAAAATCCAATTCGAGAAAGCGAATCGTTCTTCAACCTCGCTTCTCCACTGATCTACGAACACATGCTCAGCATGGGGGGTTCGTACAAACTCAACCAAAAGGTGGCTGTGAACGTCGGCTGGTCTCACTACATGGAGAACACTCGAACTGGAGCGGTCATTCTGCCTGGGATTGGCGCGGTCCCTGGGTCTTCGGTTACCAACCGAATGTCGGCTGACTTCCTCAGCTTCGGCATTGTCATGCAGCAGTAGCGACTCAGAAACGACACTTGCGCCACATCGCATTGTTGCCCCCGGTGTGATGGGCGTGAATCATAAGCAGGTACACTGGTGTCATTGGGTATGTGAGCCGTTGGCGTTAGCCACGGTTTCCACGCGCAGGCCAGGCAAACGCCCAAACGGCTCACATGGTTGTGCCCGATCATTCCAGCCGACCTGCTTAAGCAGTCGACTGGCCGAGAATTGAATGGCTGATCCATGGCGACAACTCATCGCAAGAGTCATCGAACAGCAACATCAAATTGCGTACCACTGCAGTCTACAGACCTACTCTACCCAGCCGTTCGGGGGTGGTACGCTGACTCATATCGCTCACAAACCAAGTTTCCATGATCGTTTAACGCCATTAAACGAACGTTCCGTGGCTTCAAACACTCATTTTGAACACCCCCTTGGGGATGCCCCTCAATTCACAAGAAGCGAACCTCCTGGAGCCCACTTTGGAGCGATACTGTTATGGGGCAAAGAGCAAAGCTCGGTCAGCATCCTCTCGACTTACCTTGGGGCAAAGGTGGGTCACCTTGGATGCTGGCCGAGCTTGCCTGCTTTCTATATGTGAGCCGCCTGGCGTTCGCGACGGTTCCCAGGCACAACCGGGGCTCACGCCCAAACGGCTCGCGGGATTCAACCCAATCATTCCTGGCCACCAGCTTATCACCAGCAACCGTCCCCCTTCTTGCGACGGATTGAGACTTGCGAGTCACCGCACTCGTCCTGCGTGACCCAACCTTTCGGCATGCCACAACATGCTCAGGCCGACATGATCTCGGCGGTCAATGAAATCTTGACCAGCTCGGCCACACTGTGAGCATTGAGCTTCTTCATCAAGTTGGACCGGTGGCGCTCGACCGTCTTCTCGCTGATGTCCAAGCGATTTGCGATCACCTTGTTCATACGGCCTTCGACGATCTGCTGCAGAACTTCACGCTCTCGGCTGGTCAGTCGCCGCAATCGGGCTTTCGCCTCCGCCGCACGCTTCGTCAGCAGTTCCACATGCTTTCGGTGATTGATGTCGAGTGCTCTGGTCTGAATGCCGACGAATTGCTCCGAATCATTCAGCAAGGGCGAGCATGTCAACAACAGCCAAACCAAGTGCCCATCCGCGTGCCTGAGTCGCACTTCATGAGTTGCTGAATGAGTTCGATGCAACATTCGCTGGTCGATCAGTGCTGCACTTTCGGATTCCGCTAGCTCGCAGAGATTCAAACCATTCAGGCTCTCAGGTTGCGTGCCAAGCATGGAAGCGAAGGTCTCGTCCACCTGCAAGACCTTTCCGTCCAAATTCATCACCGCGTTGCCTTCGGTGTTGCTCACGACCATCTCGCGATACTGGTCTTCGCTTTTTTCCAATGCGGACAGCAACTCCACCTGACGGGTGACATCCTGAGTTGTCCCCCGGCGAACCAACTTCCCATTCACTTTCGTCATCCAGACCGTGGCATTGAAGTGTCGCTGCGGTCCGTGTGCTGGATTGCTCGCAAAACTAAACCGGCGAACATCTCCCTCCGGGAACGGTTCCTGATTGACCGTGATGATGAGCTCATGATCATTTGGATCCACCGTCACGATAAACTCGTCAAACGAGATCGGCCCCGTGGACGGGTCAATGTTGTGAAGCTCATAGAGTTGCTTTGACCACCACGCTGTCGTTTCTCCGACAGCCCACTCCCAACTCCCGACCCTTGAAGTTGCTTGAGCCGAGTCAAACCGATCGTTGGCCAACAGCAACGCTGCTTCCAATTCTTTCTCTGGCGAAACATCGATCACGGTCCCGTTGACGCTCCCCAATGCGGCGTGTTCCCCGTGGCTGCCGACGAATGTGAACCGCAACCAAACCTGGCTGCCATCGGACCGGGCAATCGGCAACTCAGCCGAGATGCGTTTCGAAGAGTGCATGGCAAGCGATTGCACAACGGACTCGAAAGCAGACTGGTCCGAGTTTTCAACCAATTCACCGAGGGCCACGTCGTGCAGTGTCGCCACGTCACGCCCAAGCATTTTGGCGAACGCCGCATTGACGCCGCGCAAGCGAGTCGTTTTGACGTCAAGGCAAACAAATCCGATCTCGAATTCGTCCAACGCATTTCCCAGCGAAACAATCGGTTGGTGCGCTACGTCGATCCGCTGTTCCGACTCGCGTCGTTCAGTGTCCCTGTAGTTCGAGGCCATTCAATCAACCACAAAAAATCCCTGCCTTCGATTCATCTCAATCGAAGGCGTTCAAAGTAACCAGTCATCCACCGTCCTTCGCCCACAGGAATGATTCCGCCTTCGGAATTCATTGATGGGTCGAATGAGGTGCAACTATCAGTCACATGTTCACCTCAGTGCAAACACCGCCTCGTGAACCGTTCGACCGCCATTCCATTTCGCCAGCGACACATTTAGCCGGGTGCATTCCCGGACGCTTGCGTCCTTCCGCTATCGTTTGGAAATACCGACGTGCCTGCAAAACGGATCCCAGGCACAAACGCGTACCAATGACAGAATCAGGTCGCAATGCAGGACCTTGTCACCACTTGCGGTTCTCCGCAAATGGAGGCTCAGTCTAACACGGCCCCAAACCGCAATCGACTCCCGAATGCACCTGTTCTCGATTTATCCAACCGGATCACACCCAGGTCATCCGCAAAATGAACCAATCTTCAGGTCCCCTAGGAACCTGAAAGCATTTCGCCAGCTGCCTTATCGAACATGCATCCAGTCCATCGCCTTGCAAATTGATTTGTCAGCATGGCCCCTGACAGAGATCCATTTCCGGTGTAACGCGTGCCACTTGCATCGCCGAATCTCACACTCACGTTCTACGTGAATTTTGATCTAATGAAACCGCAAAACGAGCATTCTTCAGTCCACCGCAACGCAAGGATGCGACTTCAGCGACCACAAGTCGCCAAAGCGGGTGATCGGCTGCCCTAAGAAATCGCTCGTTCGAGTCTACAGACTTTCGAGATAGCGAATCAATTGTGCCCGTTGTTCGAGCGATAGTTCATGCGGCAGTTGATGCTTGAAGTTGCCGACCACCTCGCTTAACTCAGAGGCTCGCAAATCATGGAAAAGCGAGTGCAGATGGCCAACACCTCGCAAGGACGGTGGGTTGAATTCGGTGATCCCGCGTTCATCCTTCAACCCCACGTCGTAAGTGGCATCCGAGGTCAAAATCGAACCGGAATGGCAGGACACACAATCCAACGTCTCAAATAGGTGTCGTCCTTTCGCCACCAGGTCGCGATCCAGATCAGTCACCGGATCGCGAAAAGTTGGAGCGGGTGGAATCGACTCCAGGAATGCGACGAGGTCCGCCACGTCACCATCGTTCATCTTCCTTCCTTGCATCGTCAATTCCAGCGTTTGCCGAACTTGGCCTTCAATCTCTGACTTGTCTCCCACCCAAGCCCAGGGGCCCGTTTCGCCGACTCCCCGCAGAGAAAGAATGCGTTTGGGGGCGCCTTCCCCACCATCGCTCAGCGTGTCGGCCAGCGATCCGCTGGTGTGCCCGTCGGTGTGACAACTATGGCAACTGTACCAACCTCCACGAGACAAACTGGCGTCAAAGAACAGCAACTCGCCACGATCGCTCGCTTGAAGCGGAGCAGATTCCCCCAGACTCAGTGAGGTCGCGGTCACGAACAACTGTTGCTCGCCGGCCGGGACGTCGGGACCAATCTGGTAGCTTCTCGTCGGAACGTCCGAGCTGACCGGTTCCACGGCTGGGTCATCGGACGATCGATAGGATTTGCTTCTATAAGCCGACGAGTCAGCCAGTTCGTCCTCTGTTTCCTCGTCTTCGTATTCTGCTTCGTACTCGTACTCGTACTCGTACTCGCCTTCGTACTCGACTTGTTCCGTTTCAGAGTAACCTCCAGCGTCAACTGGGGTTTCCACATCACTGGAAATCTCCGCCTTGCTGGAAACAACCCTGTCTCGCGAAGGCAGTCTCTCCTCGGGTTCCACTTTCGGTCCCTCGAAGTGGAAATCCAATCGGGTCAATGAATCCGAGTGTTCATTGGCAACGAGAAATCGATCGTCCGATATCTTTGCGATCGCAACCGGCCGGCGTCCGGCAACAATTCGAGTCACCCCAATCCCGCCGGGCTCGACCACGCCCACCTGCCCCAATCCACCAATGGTCACGACCAACCGACCATCCTCTCGCATCATCAACGCATTGGGGTCTCCGGCTCCCCGCGTGTTGTTGCCAACCGCAATGAAGCGTCCGGCCTTCATCAAATTCGCGTTGGGATCCACGATCGTGGCGACCGAAATCTCACGCATCGCGTCGGACACCATCGATCCCCAAATGATCTCACTGCTTCGCGGCGGCGCGATTTCATTGATCAACTCATGTGTCACATACACCATCTCACGGTTCGTGCTGCGTACAAACCCACGAATGTTGTTGCCGGGAATTTCACGGATCGATTCAACCTGAAAATCATCCAAGCGAATGACAGCCACACGCGGTCCAAACGCGTCCGCGACCAGCAATCGGTTTTGATCGGGAAGCAACAACTGCGCCCGCGGTGCAAACGGCAGCGAGACGGTGGCCATGATTTCGGGTGGTTGATCTGCGGGACCCTGCAGGTTCACAAACGTGACCTTTCTTGCCCACGTCGAACAAACCGCACACCATTCGCCTTGATCCGAAGCCCGAACCGTTGCCGGTTCATTCGGCATCGCCACGCTCCACTGAATCGCTGGCCTGCCATCTTTCATCTGGACCGCAGTCAGCCGTCCATCTTGTTCCGTGATCAGCAACCGTTCCCCCACCGCGATCAAATCCGTCGGGCGCCCACCCAGTCGATACTCCCCCAGCACCTGAAGCGTTTCCGTGTCAACCATGCTCAGCGTTCCGCTGCGTCGATTGGCAACGACCACCTGGTCGGCGTTCGTGTTCACCACCGCCACGGGCCGACGCAGCAAGGCGTTTCCTGGCTCCACCAACGGCAAAGCATCCCCGCCTCGAGTCGATGAGTTGGGCGTCGACGTGGGTTGCGCAACCGGTTGATTGCTCCAGGCGGATTCGTTCCAACAGAAGAACGCAGCCCCCAACAATCCGATTGTGCAAACGGACCAGGCGGCGAGACGACGAGCACGGCAATGATTCTGGTTCATGGCAACAGTATGACCCGATCACTTGGCGGTGTCACGCTGACAAGCGGTCAAAATCGACACCCCGGTTGAAGTGACGCGTTCCGTGCCAGCAATTCATGCCAATCCAGCGGGTTGTCGCCCTGGACGATGGCTACGAAAAATGGCGTTGCCAAGATGGCTTGAACTGGCCAACGCCACCTTGGTCCTGCGTCACATGCTATAACGCCACTCCAATCCCACCTCCCCTCTCCCTCCCGCCAAACCATCCTCAACGGAGTCCGTTGTGCCCCGCCTGTTTTCCTCCCGTTTGCATCGTCGCTTTGCTTGTCGTGTGGCCGCTGCTTTGTTGGTCGCGACGATCACCTGCCACAGCCTCCTCTCACCGCCATCCAACTTGGTCGCCGCTGACACGACGACCTCCGGCAAACATGCCATTGTCGATGTGTTCGTGCCCGCAAAAGATGGTTACCCCGCCATCCGAATTCCCTCCATCGTCACGACCAAACAAGGCACCCTGTTGGCCTTCGCGGAGGGCCGCCAGGGCGGAGACCACTCTGAAAACGATCTGATCATGAAACGCTCCACCGATCATGGAGCGACTTGGAGTGAGGTGATCGTCCTCAACGACCAAGGCAAACTGTCACTGAACAACCCGCAAGCAGTCGTGCTGGAATCGGGGCAAGTTCTCTTGATGTACCAGCGAAGCAAACTGGGTGAACGCAACGCTTCCGATGGTTACGGGCCGGATTCCTTTTTCACGTTCGTTCAAACCAGCGATGACGATGGACTGAACTGGTCTGAACCACGCGACGTCTCCCAGCAAGTCAAGCGAGAGCAGGGCGTCACCAGCGTCGCTGCGGGGCCCGGCATCGGCATCGTCTTGCAGCATGGCCCGCGAAAAGGGCGGATCATCATGCCATTCAACCAAGGCCCCTACGACCAATGGCGAGTCTACGCCGCCTTCAGCGATGACGATGGCCGCACCTGGGAAATGGGCGACGTCGCACCAGGCGACGGCAAGGGACACGGCAACGAAGTTCAAATGGTCGAACTGGCGGGCGGCCGCGTCATGCTGAACGCCCGAACCCAGGGGGTCGGTTCGACCAAACACCGAAAGATTGCCATCAGCGATGACGCCGGGCAAACCTGGTCCCCACTTGAGATCGATGAGCAATTGGTTGACCCCACCTGCCAAGCCGCGATCCTGCGTTATTCCTGGCCATCGGAAGGCAAGAGCCGCCTTCTGTTCTCCAACCCGGCCAGTCAAACCAAACGCGAAAACGGTGTGCTTCGGATCAGCTACGACGAAGGTCAGACGTGGCCGAATCAGGTCAACGTCTATCCACGCGGGTTCGCTTATTCGTGCCTGACTCGCTTGCAAGATGATCGCATCGGTGTGCTGTTCGAGCGCGACGGCTACAAAACCATCAGCTTCACCGCGATCCCACTCGATTCAATCGAACCTTCCACTTCAAACAACCAACCAACACCCAACGGCAAGGAGGCCAACTGATGGTCGACGAATCACTCTTGGTGCAGCGGATGTCAGGCCGAAAACTCTCTGGCTTGATCGCAGCAACCTACACCCCGATGACCGCCACCGGCGACCTGCGTCTTGATGTTGTCCCGGAGATGGTTGAAAAGCTGCTCCACGACGGAATCTCGGGGCTCTACGTTTGCGGCAGCACCGGCGAGGGCATGTCGCTGACCACATCCGAACGACATTCGGTGGCGGCCGCTTTTGTCGAAGCCAGCGGCGGGCGATTGCCCGTGATCATTCAGGTCGGGCACAACAGTCTGCGAGAAGCCCAGGCACTCGCTGCGCATGCCCAAGAAGTTGGTGCCAATGCGATCTCCGCGACCTGCCCCTCCTACTTCAAAGTCTCCAACACACAGGCACTGGTCCAGTGCATGAAAGAATTGGCGTCCGCTGCGCCGGAGACACCTTTCTATTACTATCACATCCCGATGCTAACGGGATCCAGCATCGACATGCCGGAATTCCTGACCCAGGCGGACGATGCGATCCCGACCTTGGTGGGATTGAAGTACACCGACACCAAGCTGTTTGAATTCCAACGTTGCCTGGAACTGGCCAACCGACAATTTGATGTCGTTTGGGGCTGTGATGAAATGCTGCTGGGCGCCACCGCCACCGGTGCTCGCGCCGCGATCGGCAGCACCTACAACATCGCCGCCAAGCTCTACCGACAGATGACACTTGCTTTGACGAGTGGTCAACTCGACGCGGCTCGCAAATGGCAATCTCAATCCATCGAGATGATCAGCACCATTGGACGCTATCCCTTTCATCCCGCCATGAAAGCAATTTTGGCGATGCAAGGGTTGGAGGTCGGTTCATGCCGGCTTCCACTCGAATCCCTCTCGCCGACGCAAACTCAATCCCTGCGAAATGAACTGCAGGCGATTGGATTCTTCGATTGGTTTCGTGTCCCGGCGGAGTTGGGCAGCGCATGAGCCCTTGCCTTTCCAAGCGATTCCGAACGCGTCTTGCTGCCCCACGCCGTGAACGTCGTTTGGGGATCAGCGTTCTGCTTGCGTTGGCAGCCATCACGCTGGCCAACGTCGTGCTGGCAAGCCAGTCGGCATTCGCGCAAGCCGAGGCGAGCGACTGGTTGCAGTGGGACGAACTTCCCTCGATCCCAGATCCACTTGGCGTGGCGGGCCCCTTCGTCGGTGTCGATGGGGACGCGTTGATCGTTGCCGGCGGGGCAAACTTCCCGCGTCCCATTTGGGAATCCAACAAGGTATGGCACGACTCGATCTATGTCCTCACAGAGCCCGACAACGCGACCAATTCCAGTTCCCAATGGATCGATGCCGGGCGTCTCCCACGGGCAACGGCCTACGGTGCGTCCGTCTCCATTCCCATCGACGTGTCCCCACACCATGGATTGCTGTGCATCGGCGGCAATGACGCAGAAGAAACGTTTCGCGACGTGTTTTTGCTTCAATGGGAGGCGACCGACCAAACGATTCAGCACCAGCCATTGCCTCCGCTCCCGGAGCCTTGCGTTCATGCCTCGGCACAGCGTATTGGGCAAACGGTTTACGTTGTTGGCGGGCAACGCGGCAGTGACCTTTCCACCGCCACTTCGGCGGTTTGGACACTGGACCTGAGCCAATCCGATGATCCGAGTTTGCTGAGGTGGAGTCGCCTTGCGGATTTCCCGGGCCCATCCCGCGCCCTTCACTTGACCGCCGCTCAGCACGATGGCTACGAGAACTGTCTGTACGTCATCAGTGGGCGCCGGCAGGCGCCAAGCGGTGTCGAATTCCTCACTGACACGTGGGTGTATCGTCCCAGCGACCAAACCTGGCAACAGAAAACAGACATCCCGCAATCCATGATGGCGGGAACTGCAACGCACGTCGGACAAAGCCACGTGGTTGTCCTGGGCGGCGATGATGGCAGCTTGTTTGGGCAAGCGGATGTGTTGAAGGACAATCACCCCGGTTTTCTGAAGAATACGTTTGCCTACCACACAATCACGGACACCTGGACTGAAACCGGCAGCAGTCCCGCGAATCATGTGACCACCACGGCGGTGCACTGGAACGATGCGATCGTGGTCGCAACCGGAGAAGTCCGTCCCCGCGTTCGTTCCCCGGCGGTCTACCGCGTGTCCATCCTTGCCCCGGGCCGCAGCTTTGGAACCTTGAACTATGTCGTTCTGTTTGGGTACCTCCTGTCGATGGTTGGCATCGGGGTCTTCTTCGCTCGTCGCAACCGAACCACCGACGACTACTTTCGCGGGGGAAGTCAGATCCCTTGGTGGGCAGCTGGCTGCAGCATTTTCGCCACCATGCTCAGTTCGGTGACCTTCACCGGCATTCCGTCCAAAGCGTTTGCGCAAGACTGGACGTATTCGATCGGCAACTTCACAATCCCGCTGGTGGCGATCGTGGCGGTGTACGTCGCGATGCCGTTCTTTCGCCGCATCGATGCGACCAGTGCCTACGAATACCTCGAGAAGCGGTTCAATCGTTCGGTGCGCTGGTTTGGCAGCCTCAGTTTCTCACTGTTCCATGTCTTTCGGATGGCGGTGGTGATGTCGCTGACTGGATTGGCGTTGTCGGTCGCGACTCCGCTGACGCCACAGCAATCGGTGTTGTTGATGGGCGGGCTCAGCATCGCCTATTGCACGCTGGGCGGAATCGAAGCGGTCATCTGGACCGACACGATTCAAACCGTCGTGCTGCTTGGCGGAGCCTTCCTGGCCATCCTGTTGATGCTGTCCGCCACCGACGGTGGATTCGCGGGAAGTTGGTCGCATGCCGTTGATGCCGACAAACTGCGACTGGCAAACTTCCACCTCAGTCCGACTCACGCCCAAATCGCGTTGTGGGTGATCGTGTTCGGTGCCATCGGTCAAAACCTGTCCTCGTACACTGCCGATCAAGCCGTTGTTCAGCGCTACATGACCACCGCCTCTCAATCGCTGGCGGCTCGTTCCATCTGGACCAATGCCGTGCTCAGCATCCCAGCAACGTTGCTGTTCTTTGGAATCGGAACGGCGCTGCACGGTTTTTACCATTCGCATCCCGAGCGACTTTCACCGGCGATCACAACCGACCAGGTCTTCCCGCTCTTCATCGCCCGTGAGATGCCCATCGGAGTGGCTGGCCTGATCGTCGCCGGTGTGTTTGCAGCGGCCCAGTCCACGGTCTCCACCAGCATGAACTCGACAGCGACCGCGCTGGTCACCGACTTCTTTCGACCATTGAGTTTATGCCGCAACGAACGCGGCTACCTATTCGCCGCGCGGACCCTGACGTTTCTCATCGGCACGCTGGGAACTCTGTTCGGATTGGTCTTTGTCGATCCGAGCATCAAGTCACTCTTCGACACCTTCATTGTGGTGATCGGCCTGTTCATGGGAGTCTTGGGCGGACTGTTTGTGCTGGGCGGGCTGACCACGCGCGCGAACTCGACCGGCGCGATGGTCGGCGCCGCCATCGGCGCCGCGACCATGTTCGCTTTGTGGCGATTCACTGACGTCAACGGCTACCTCTACACAACCTGTGGCATCTTGAGCTGCTTTGGATCAGGCTACTTGGCCAGTCTGCTGACCTCACCGCCAAGAGAATCACTTGCAGGTTTGACGATCCACACACTGGTGGAGACCGAATCCAAACCAAACACTGCCCAACCGGAGTCTTGATCAGTGAATCCCACGCGACGTCAAGAATTGATCGATGTGTATCGAGATGGACTGCTGAATGACACGGTCCCATTCTGGATGCGGCACGGTGTCGATCACGAACACGGTGGATTCTTGACCTCGCTCCATCGCGACGGAACGGTGATCGACACCGACAAAGGTGTTTGGCAGCAAGGCCGCTGCACCTGGTTGCTCGCTGAACTCTACAACAATGTGGAACCTCGCGAGGAATGGCTTCAGCTCGCAATTCAGGGAGCGGCTTTCTTGGAACAAAATTGCTTCGACCCGTCAGATGGTCGAATGTGGTTCCATGTCACGCAGGATGGCCGCCCGATCCGAAAACGACGTTATGCGTTCTCCGAGTGCTTTGCCGCGATTGCCTATGGCGAACTTTTCCTGGCCACCGGCCAGTCTCACTACCGCGAACGTGCGATCCAAACGTTCCGGCGATTCATCGACCACAACTTGAACAGCGAAGTGGCCGCCTCGAAGTTCACCGGGACTCGTCCGGCGCGAAGCATGGGATTCCCGATGATGACCATCGTCACCGCTCAAGAACTGCGTCAGTCGATTGGTCTGGAAGATGCCGACGACTGGATCGACCGCAGCATCGCCACGATTCGCGACTTCCACCTGAAGCCGGACATCGCATGCGTGATGGAAACCGTCGGCGTCAACGGCGAGCTGCTCGATCACTTTGAAGGTCGCACGCTCAATCCAGGACACGCGATCGAGGGCGCCTGGTTCATCCTCTGGGAGGGGCATCTCCGCGAGGACGCTTCTTTGATCCAAACGGGCTGCCAAATGCTGGATTGGATGTGGCATCGTGGCTGGGATCGGGAACATGGAGGCATCCTCTACTTTGTCGATGTGCATGGTTTGCCCGTCCAAGAATACTGGCACGACATGAAGTTCTGGTGGCCTCAAAACGAAACCATTCTGGCAACCCTGCTCGCTCATTTGCTGACCGGCGACGACAAGTACGCCGATTGGCACCAGCAAGCTCACCAGTGGGCGTATGCTCGTTTCCCCGACGCCCGGCACGGCGAATGGTTCGGGTACCTGCACCGCGACGGCAGCATCAGCAGTGAACTCAAAGGCAATCTTTGGAAAGGACCGTTTCACCTACCGAGGATGCAGTACATGGCTTGGAAGTGGCTGGAGAAAGATCTCGCCTGATCGCGGCAACTCCCCCATCGAGTCAGTCGCTCGCCTACAATTCGAGCAGGCAACTCATTTGAATTGCCGCCTGAAATCGCTAACCTCAAAGGCACTTGTGATGAGACTTTCGCTGCTAACCGTCGTTGTTTTGTTGTTCGCGGTACCCGGGCGCGGTTCGCTTTCGGCGGACGAGAACGATCTGTTCACCATCGTGGGCGAGCAAACGACCCACACGATTACTGTCGAGGTGACCGATCCCGATGGCGCCCCGATCAACGGTGCGGTGGTGACTCCCTGGGCACTTCGTTACTCGCAAGGCCACGGTCATTGGCTCCGCGATGGAAACGACCCTTCCGAGATGAAGCCGGAAGCTGCCCGCACAGACAAACGCGGAATCGCAAACATTTCGTACCCGTTCTATCGTGATGCCGCCGAAAAATCACGAACCTTGCAAGTCTCCGTGCATGTTCGACATGAGTCATTCTGTTTGGCAGATGCGATCCACATGGACGTCCCGTCCGACGACGTGTTTGAAATCGAAATGCAGCCGGCAGCAAGCATCCTTTTCCGACCGGTCGTCGTGATGGACGACGACTTCACGATGGACGAAATCCAAGTTCTTCGTTCCGACATCGGTTCTTGGGAAAATAGTTACCACAGGGAGATCCAAGGCGACCACGTCCGCGTCAATCAACTGTTCCCTGGTGAAAGCGACTTTCTGTTGGTGCGTCTGGTCGATGGTGCCCCCACACACTTCAGTGAAATCTTCGAAGTCGAACTCAAGCCTGGCGCAAACACACCACTGGATGTTCCGCTTCATCCCGCCACATCCGTCTCCGGAAGACTCGCCGACAATGTTCCGCGTCCAGTCGTCGATGGCCGTGTTCTGGCGATGACCGTTCCACCAAAGTCAACGCGGGAACGCGTGACTTGGTCCACTTGGGTTCCTATCAATGCAGACGGGACCTTTCTGATTGAAGGCTGGCCGAAAGATCAATCCATTCAAATCATCGGGCTAACCGAAAATCACCGAGTCCGTTCCCCGCAAGCAGCCCAAAAGCAGAACAGTCGTCTCGGGCACCCAGTCGTCTTTGACCCACCGTTGGACAAACCGATCACTCTAGAGATGGAGTCATTGCATGCATGCCGCGTCCAGGTGAAAAGCCTGGACGACAAACCGCTTGGCGACGTGAAAGTGACTGCCTATCCGAACGTGATGTGGACCAATTGGGGATCCCAAGTTTACGGCAACCCCCTGACGCGGAGTGCGGACTTCTTTGGAAACCCCGACTTGCTCGCCTACTTCCACAATCAACGTGACCGGCCCCGTTATCCATCGACATTTGTCGACCACACCGACGAAGATGGCATCGCAAGGATCAAGTTGCCTGCTGGCACCTGGGGACTTTACGTCGATGACGATCACCACGAGATCCCCATCGTGCTCGGACGGCGAAACGTCGACATGGAAGTCTCCGACGACTCTGAAAACTCAATCGTGATGCGGTTGGTTCCCAAGGGCACGGACTTGCTCGGCGACTATGACAAGCTGGCGGGAGTTGTGTTCGGCTGTTCCACGCGAGATGGCGAGAGAATTTGTGCGTTGCCAGAAGTCCGCGAGAAGATGGATGAGTTTGTGCGTCGAATTCAGGAAGCCAAGGATCCGCAAGATCCTAAAATCCTCTCCGAGGCGTTCATGGTTGTGTCGGACGCCTTCCTCAAAGCCGGTGACCAAGACGAGGCGGCGAAGTGGCGGCGCAAGGCGTTGAAGATGAAGGTCAAACTGACACGAGCAATTTCAAAAGAAGAATCTGCCAACTGAGATCGAGCACTCAAACCGCGATCCGAACACGATTGCGATAGTCACGTGGTGTCATCTTTCGGTGCTGTTGAAAACGCCGATTGAAATTCGACAGGTTCTGATACCCGGATTGTTGGCTGATCGACAAAATGGAATCCTCGGTGTCGGTCAACAAGCGACAGGCAAACCCGATTCGAAGCTCGTTGATGTAGGCCGAAACCGTTCGACCGGTGGACTGCTTGAAAAACCGGCTGAAAGCAGACGCGTTCATGTCTGCGAGCTCCGCCAATTCCCTGTGCGTCAATTCGGGATTGGTGAGGTGATGCGTGATGTGGTCGCAGATGACCTGAATGCGGGTCTCCACCTCTTCGTTGTGACTGGCCCGATACAAATGGGACGCGAGCGGCTCGCAATCAGAACACCCCGCGAGTTCATCCAGAATCGACAGCAGGGTCACCAACCGACCTGCTCCCCGCTGAGTCTCCAAATCCGCCATCCGGTTGCCAACCGACTCCGCGACGCTGGCCGGAAACCACAACCCACGACTGGCCCGTTGCAGCAACTGGTGAATCTCCACCATCTCATTGAGCCGAAAGAAGTGGGGGCCCAAGAAGTCGGGATGAAACTGCAACACCATCGCGGAGTGCAAGTCGTAAACCTGCCCTCGGTATTCGTCGGAGGACCACGTGTGCGGCAACTCGGACCCCAGCAACACCAGGTCATGATCGGTGTAACTGCCAATGTGGTCGCCAACCATTCGGGACCCCACTCCGGACGGTATGTAGGTCAACTCCACTTCGGGATGGCGATGCCACTTCACAGGTGACTGCAACGACGCGCGGTTGAAACATCGAAACGATTGCCCACCGTCGGGGACCAACTTTTCGTAGGAAGCTTTCATGTGGCTGAAAATAGAAAAGCGATGACGGACAGACGAGTTTGAAGTGAAACGAAAGGGACGCAGCAACGGTTGCAATGGTGGTGATGCAATTCGGTTCCGGGGCATCGTGCCGCGATGAGCTCACACGCGGAGCCCCTCCTCACTGCGCACAAAAAGTATCACTTCATGGAAATACGCGCATACTTCCACAACCCACCCCTTCGATGCGCAAACAGAGTACCACAAAATGGCAACTGTCGTGGAGAAACGACTTTCGCAAGTCTGCAGAATGGGCCACGACGAATCGCATCCCCCAAACGTGAGTCACGCCGAAATGCCAACCAGCCCCTCCATTCCCGACAGAAAAGTGGCCCTCGCGTTCATGGCACATCCGGACGATGCAGAGATCAGCTGCGGTGGCACTTTGATTCGATTGCAACAATCGGGTTGGGACGTCCACATCGTTTCCGTGACCGCTGGCGATTGCGGGTCGATGAACATGGGCCCGGAGGAGACCGCACGAACTCGCATTCAAGAAGGCACCAACGCAGCGAACTTGATCGGCGCCACCTTCCACACACTCAGTGAACCTGACGGACGCGTCGTCTACGACCGCGAATCGTTGCAAAAGTCGATTGACCTGTTTCGGCGCATCGCCCCGACGCTCGTGATCACGATGCCGATGTCGGACTACCACGCCGATCACGAGGTCTCTGGTCAACTCGGTCGAGCCGCCAGTTTCGTGTACGCCGCTCCCAATGCATCTGCGGAACCAGTACAAGAAGGTTCGCGAGTTCCCTATCTGTACTACACCGATGGACATGACGGACAAGACCGGATGGGCGACGCAATCACGCCCACCACGTACGTCGACATCAGCGACCAACTCGAAACGAAGACACGCATGTTGGCTTGTCACGAAAGCCAATCGGAGTGGCTGCGATCGCACAACGGCATCAGCGAATACCTGACCGCCATGCAAGCCCACAGCCAAGCTCGAGGAACCGACATCGGAACGCATGCGGCAGAAGCCTTTGTGCAGCATCGTGGCCATGGCCATCCCGGTGACGACGTGCTGGCAGCACTTTTCCCGAACCAACATTCCTCCCGTTCGCCCGACACCGCAATGCATGCGTCCCACTCATGAGCAGTACCTTGGAAAGCCCGTCGCCACTCAATCGTTCGACGAACTCAACACCGGGACTGTCTGTTCTGAAGTTGGCGGACGCCAGCGTCGCCAGCAAACGCATTGCCAGAGAGATCGGAGCGTTGATCCGCCAGCGTGCTGCGGAAAATCGAAACTGCATTTTGGGCTTGGCGACCGGATCAACTCCGATTCGTGTCTATCGAGAATTGGTGCGAATGCACCGCGAAGAGGGCCTGTCCTTCCACAACGTGATCACGTTCAACCTGGACGAATACTTTCCGATCACCCCCGATGCCCCCCAAAGCTACGTTCGGTTCATGAACGAACAGCTGTTTGATCATGTCGACATTGTTCGCTCCAACGTTCACATTCCCAACGGCACCATTGAGTTGGAAACCGTTCCGGGGTATTGCCGCGACTACGATGAATTGATCGCAGCGACCGGCGGCATTGATCTTCAACTGCTAGGGATTGGACGCACCGGGCACATCGGTTTCAACGAACCGGGCGCAACCCAAGACACACGCACACGGTTGGTCAAACTCGACGACCTCACGCGATTGGATGCGGTCAAAGATTTTGGTGGGATGGACCACGTGCCACTGCTCGCGATCACCATGGGGGTCGACTCGATACTGCAATCTCATCGCATTCGATTGCTCGCATTCGGCGAACACAAAGCCGACATTGTCCAGCGTGCCATCGAGGGACCAATGACATCCTCGATCCCAGCCTCCTTCTTGCAGTCGCACCGCGACGTCCAATATTTGCTTGACGACGCCGCTGCGAAATGCTTGTCACCATCCACATTTGGAGAACCCACGCAATGAGTGCGTCCGAACAAACCTCCTCCTCACCACGCGTCCGGATTCTGTGCGTGGGCGCCGGCAACATGGGACGATCCCATGCGTTGGCCTACCAAGCCATCGACGGATTCGAGATCGTCGGGATTTGCACCCGTTCCAAAGAATCCGGCGCCAAACTGAACGAAGAACTTGGCAGCGACTACCCCACCTACCAAGACTTCGACGAAGCCTTGCAGGCGACCCAGCCAGATGCGGTTTGTGTATCCACTTGGCCCGACACGCACGCTCGCTTCGTGACGACTGCCTTGGAAGCCGGTTGCCACGTCTTTGTTGAGAAACCGCTTGCGGACTCAGTCGAAGCCGCCGAATCCATTGTGGCGTCTGCCTTGGCAACCAACCGCAAAGTGGTGGTCGGATACATCCTGCGACATCATCCAAGCTGGAACCGCTTCATCGAAATCGCTCACACCTTGGGCAAGCCCTTGGTGATGCGGATGAACCTCAACCAGTCTTCCTCGGGTGCGACCTGGGAAACTCACAAGCGGTTGATGTCCACGGTTTCGCCGATCGTGGACTGCGGCGTGCACTACGTCGATGTGATGTGCCAAATGACCGGTTCGCGGCCGATCCGTGTTTCCGGAATTGGTGCCCGTTTGACCGACGAACTTCCCGAAGGAATGGTCAACTACGGCCAATTGCAAGTCACTTTTGAAGACGGTTCGGTCGGTTGGTACGAAGCCGGTTGGGGCCCGATGATGAGCGAAACAGCATTCTTTGTGAAAGACGTGGTGGGTCCAAAGGGATCCGTTTCCATCGTTGCGGAATCCGCCTCGTCAACGGGACAGAGCGACAACGTGGACGCTCACACCAAAACTGAATCGATCCGCTTGCACCACGGCAAACTCAACGCCGAGGGCAACTTCGCCCGCGACGACGAATGGATCCATCTGGAAGATGAACCCGACCACGATGGACTCTGCCATCGCGAACAGCAGTTCTTCTTGGATGCAATTCAACAAGACAACGACTTAACGGCCCACCTCCAGGATGCGGTCAACTCGATGAAAATTGTCGCGGCGGCGGATGAGTCCTTCCGAACCGGCAAGACAATCGAACTGCAAAGCCAAGAAACGGTCAGTAACTGACGTTTTTAAGAACTGCCGACCGTTTCAAACTAAACTTCGTGAAGCCCGTTTTTCGGGCGAAGCGAATGGGATGGACGAGGTCACGAGAACCGCTTGATTTGCTCCCCAGAAGATCAGTGGCCTCGTCCATTTTCCCTTCCACCTGAGTCCCTCGCATTGTTCCCGCCCGCCAGACACTTGCTCTGACGCAATCCCACCTGCCTGTTTCTGTCCTTCCCAATCGTGATGCCGCGATTGTTCCTTTGACAATTTCCAAGTGAGCCTGATATGAACGACAAGCTGAACCGCACCACTTCTGATCGTCAGACCACCAGTCGCCGCGATGTCCTGCGTCGCGGTGCGACCGCCACCGCTGCCCTGGCGGCAACCGTTGGCGCCAATCAAATGGTTCACACTCAAGCCGCGTCCACCGACCCCAATCGCAAAATCAAAATCGGAATCGTTGGTGCTGGCGGACGTGGCACCGGAGCGGTCAACGATTCGCTCACGATCAATGACAACATCGAATTGGTCGCGATCGCCGACTTGGACCAAGGCAACGCGGAACGTCTCCGCACAGGAATGAAACGTCGACACGCTGACAAGATCAACGTCGCCGACGACCGCATCTATTCCGGGCTGGACGCCTACAAGAAGGTCTTGGCCGACCCCGATGTGGAAGTCGTTTTCTTGACGACCTCGCCTGCCTTCCGTCCTTTTCATATCGCCGAAGCAGTCAAAGCTGGCAAACACGTCTTCGCTGAAAAACCATCCTGCGTCGATCCCGCGGGCTACCGAATCTGTGTGGCTGCTCACGAAGAAGCCAAGAAGAATGGCACGGCAATCGTCACCGGCACCCAGTACCGTCGCCAAAGCAACTACATGGAAGCGGTCAAACGAATCCATGACGGTGAAATCGGCGACGTGATCGGCATGACCTCCCGCTATTGCAGCAACGGCATCTGGTACAAAAACCGCGGCAAAGACGTCAGCGACACCCAGTACCAACTCAACAACTGGATGCACTTCATCTGGTTGTCCGGCGACCAAATCGCCGAGCAAGCCGTCCACAACATCGACCTGATGAACTGGGTCATGCAAGGCCCGCCCGTCAGTGCCTACGGTTCGGGCGGTCGCTTCACTCGTCCCGACGACAGCGAAATGTGGGACAGCATGTGCATCGACTATCTGTACACAGACGATCGCCCCGTCTCGTTCATGTGTCGCCAAATCCCTGGCACCACCGCCGAGAACGGCAGCACCGTTCGCGGAACCAAGGGCTTCGCCGTCATCGGTGCCGGAAGCAGCGGGTCGACCTTCCTGGATCGCAGCGGCAAAGAAACCTTGAAACTGGAAGGCAGCATCGCGGACGCCTACCGTCAAGAACACAAGGACTTGATCGACTCCATTCGGTCCGGTGAACCCATTGTCGAATTGCTCGAAACCGCGAAAAGTTCCCTGACCGCTGTCATGGGCCGGATGGCAGCCTACACCGGCAAGAAAGTCACTTGGGACTTTGTGGCCAACGAATCGGAACTGGATCTGTTCCCCAAAGACCTGCAGTGGGACGGCAGTCGTCCCGAGCCAAGCTTCGCCATCCCAGGCAAAACCAAACTCATCTGATCGCGTTCTCCGAACGTTGATTTGAGTTCCAACATCAAAGCAGAACAGTTGTCATTCAACTGTTCTTCGGGGCGGCAATCGGGCCGTCCCTTTTTGTGCCATCACCTCGATCGGGCACCATTGCATGCATCAGCCAACAAGGCATGCAGCAGCCACTGGTGAAGTGAACCAGGCTCACCAGCCTCGCTGAATCGTTGGCTTGCACGTCTCCCGAGTCATCAACGCAATTGGAACGTCTGCTCGAACTTCGGCATTCCATTCTCGATCCAGCTCTTCTGCCCACCAAAACAATGTGGCATCCGTCCCGACAGCAATGCCATCCGGGTCGGACCACAACATGGATGCGACACATACGCCTGAGTGAACATCACCCCCTCGTTCGCTAAGGACCACGTGAACAACAAGTGACGTAGCGGAAGGGCGCGAGCCCTCCGGTTCCTCACCGGGCGGCTTGCGCCACACCGCTAACATCGTCACTTGTTGTTCACGCGTTGCTAAGCAGGTACGCAGGTGTCATCGGGTATGTGAGCCGTTGGCGTTAGCCACGGTTTTCACGCGCAGGCCAGGCGAACGCCCAAACGGCTCACATGGTTGTGCCCGATCATTCCAGCCGACCTGCATAATTGGTCCAGATGGGGAGTCACAACATCGGTCTGCACGCCAAAGTGCGCCGCGTTGAAACCCACATCCGCGTACCCCAAATCATCACAAAGGATCAACAGGATGTTTGGCCGCTCAGGTGGTATCGAGGCAACTTCGTCGCCAACTCATGCCTTGAAAACCTCGGGCGCACCCTTCCGTCGGATGAGCCAATTAAAACGGTCCAACGACAATCCTACGGCATTCGTGATCGCGAATACTTCGAACTACTTCTCTACTCGCTCCATCAAGCAAAGTACGCTTTAGTCGGATGAGCCTCAAAAGGTCACGTTGGGAGACTCTGCCATCCATCGCCCTCCTCAACCCATCACCATGGTTTCAATCTGCTACCATATTGCCAGTCCGCTTGATCAACTCAGCAAGACGCACTCGAGCGGATACTCCCACCAACAACTCCCCCCTGATCGCCATCCATCTCGAATGGACACAACCACGTTGGCACGGTATGGCAACGTCATTGCATCGAGGATCTTGGAATGAGATCTCCTGCGATGCCCACCATACCGCCAGCATCATTGGTCTTTTTTCGTGTGCTTGGTAACTCGCCCGGAGCCCCACCATGATGTCTCGTTTTCTGTTCCAGCCACTTGCTCCCTTCTTGTTGACTGTGTGCTTGGTCGGCTCGATCGTTATCCCCAACAGTCTCCTGGCCCAAACAGAAACGGCGGAGTCGGAGCCCCAGCCTCATCACATTCGATTGGCAACATTTGACGTCGACGCGACGCCGCCGGTCGGATCCATGATGGCGTACGACCGTGTCAAACGAGTTGAAGAAATGACGCTCCGGGCTCGCGGCATCGTGATTCTCGGCGCGGATGCCCCGATCGTGCTGTGTGCCGTTGATTGGATCGGAATTGGAAACGAAGGGCACGATCAATTCCGAAGCCGGCTGGCCAAAGCCGCCGGGACGACGCCCGAACGAGTCGCCGTGCACACCTTGCATCAACACGACGCACCTCGCTGTGATTTTTCCGCGGAACAACTCGTCAACGACACCGGCAAATCGGACCTGGGACCCTACGACAGTTCGCTCGCCCGAGAAGTTTTGAACCGTTTGACCGACGCGGTCACCGAGGGCATCGCCAGTGCCAAAGAAGTCACTCACGCAGGTTGGGGAACCGCAGAGGTCAAAAAGATTGCTTCCAACCGTCGACTTCAAGATGAAACGGGCCAGGTCTTCGCGACCCGCTACACCGCCTGTCGTGATCCGAAACTGCGAGCCGAACCCGATGGCACGATCGATCCCGAACTGACATCCCTGACGTTCTTCAATGGCGACCAAGCCATCGCGGTGATCACGCACTACGCCTGTCATCCACAGAGCTACTACCGAACCGGCGTTCCCAGCCCCGACTTTCCCGGGTTGGCTCGATTCATTCGCGGCCAAGACCGGCCCGACGTGATGCACGTCCACTTCAATGGGGCCGGCGGGAACATTGGCGCGGGCAAATACAACGACGGCTCTCCCGCCAACCGACTGATCCTCGCTCAACGTTTGGCCGACGCCATGGAAGCGGCTGCCCAGTCCACCGAAAAGTTTGCCCTTTCGGCAAACGATGTCGGATGGTCGTTCGCGCCCGTTGCTCTGCCGCCCGCGCCCCACCTCGACGCCGATGCGCTTCGCGAAAAACTGCGGTCCTGGAATTCAACCGACTACTGGGGCAGTCCCGATGACCTGGCTTGGTTGCTGCGATGCCAGAACGGACACAAAATCGATTTGAGTTGCCTCTCGGTCGGAGACGTTCGGCTGCTGCACATGCCCGGTGAACTGTTCGTCGAATATCAATTGGCAGCCAAAGCCATGCGTCCTGATCTCAAGGTTGCCATGGCAGCCTACGGCGACTACGGCCCAGGCTACATCGGAACCGCAGAGGCCTATTCACAAGGCGGTTACGAAACCAGCGCACGAGCGTCCAAGGTGGCCCCCGAAGTGGAATCCGTTTTGATGCAAGGCGTGCGGACCCTTCTTGAAGTCCCAGAAGAACAGCAGCTGGAATCCGACCAGCCCGTTGAGTCCGCAGCAGAAGAGACAGCCGAGGTTCCCTCACGATGAAGTCGATCACACGCAACTCGCCAACAAGCAGCATCGTCGTCGGCCTATCCCTCCTGCTGACGCTGGGATTTCGAATCGGTGTCGCCGAGGAGGACTATGCCGCGGAGCTTCCTCGCGTCCCAGCCACCCCGCCTTCGGAAACACTTGCGGACTTTCAAGTCGCCGGTGGCTTTCAAATTCAGTTGATCGCCAGCGAACCGTTGGTGACCAGCCCCGTGGCCATGGAATGGGCCGCGGATGGGTCCTTGTTCGTCTGCGAAATGCGCGGCTACAGCGAAGATCGCGACGAGGGTATCTCGCGAATCTCTCACTTGGTTGATACGGACCATGATGGAGTCTACGACCGCAGCACCATTTTCGCCGACGGTCTGCTCTGGCCCACCGGTCTGTTCCCTTGGAATGGTGGGCTGTTCGTCGGCGACGCTCCCAACCTGTACTACCTTCGTGATACCGACGGGGATGGCAAAGCAGATCAACGTGAAACCATCCTGACTGGATTTGGCACCTCCAATGTCCAAGGACTCATGAACTCGTTTCGATGGGGCCTCGACAACCGCATTCACATCGCTTGCAGCAGCACTGGCGGTATGATCCGGCGACCACAACAACCAGAATCGGACGCCATCAATGTCCGCGGCCGCGACATCGCGTTGGACCCTCGCACTGGCGAATTCGAATTGACCAGCGGCGCCGCCCAACACGGCATGGGGTTCGACGATTGGGGGCGCAAGTTCGTTTCCTCCAACAGCGATCATCTTCAGCAAGTCATGTACGAAGACCGCTACCTCGGTCGCAACCCGTTGCTTCAACCTGCACCGGCGCGAATTTCCATCGCCGAAGATGGGCCACAAGCCGAAGTGTTTCGAACCAGTCCCGTCGAACCCTGGAGGATTGTCCGCACCCGATTGCGAGTCAGCGGCAAAGCTCGCGGTCCCATTGAAGGTGGCGGCCGAGCGGCCGGATACTTCACCGGCGCTACCGGCGTGACCATCGTGCGCGGCGATGCTTGGCCGGAATCGTTCCAAGGGATGGCGATCATCGGGGACGTTGGCAGCAACCTGATTCACCGCAAACGACTCCAACCCGATGGACTGAAATGGGTCGGAAAACGAGTCGACACCAACAGTGAACTGGTCACCTCCACCGACATTTGGTTTCGGCCCGCCCAGTTCGCCAACGCCCCCGACGGATCGCTGCACATCATCGATGTCTGCCGCGAGGTCATTGAACACCCCAAGAGTCTGCCTGCTGAAATCAAGCAGCACTTGGACCTGACCTCCGGACGTGACCGAGGCCGTCTGTACCGTCTGATTCCTGAAAACTATCAACACCGACCGACGCCAAATTTGAACGCGTCAACCGACGCGGAGTTGGTTCAAACCCTCGCTCACCCCAACGCTTGGCAACGCGAAACGGCGGCCCGACTGTTGATCGAACGACAATCCCAGGCCACTCAATCACTTCGTCAATTGGCCAGCGAATCGGTGTCTCCGCTCGGGCGTTTGCACGCACTGGCGGTTTTGGATGGACTAGGACAACTGAACTCAGAAACCATTCTTTTGTGTCTCGACGCCCCTGAACCCGCGTTGCGGCGGTTCGCGATACGATTGGCTGAAAACGTCGACGCCAGCGAAGACTTACGGACAAAGCTGACCACGCTCGCAGACGATCCATCCATTGAGGTTCGCTATCAACTGGCCTTCACCGCCGGCTCAGTTCCAGGACTCGACAAAACCGAAATTTTGGCAGCGATCATCCGGCACCCCCCCACTGATCGTTGGATGCAAACAGCAGTTCAGAGTTCGCTCGGCACAGGGGCAGGCAGGCTCTTCGCCGCCTTGCTCACGCCGCCCTTTGACACTCGTCTGGATGGTTTCCTGACCCGACTGGCATCTCAAGTCGGCCAACAAGACGACGAGACGGAGATTCGACTTGCGCTCGCCGCTGTCTCGGATCTCTCGCCATCAGAAGGCAGCTTCGCTCTTCCAATCCTGGGCCAATTACTGCAATCACGCTCTCGGTCAGGAAGCGTTCTGCACCGCCTCGCATCTGCGGGCGAACTGACCAGCATCGATGACAAGATGCAGCAGATGCTGGCGACGTTGGAACAGGTCGCAACCGATGACTCCGCTTCCGTCAACGTTCGTGCGTCTGCCATCGCCAACCTTCGTTATGCGGGTCCACAACGCATCTCGAACGTCCTGCCACCATTGATCGACAGTCGACAACCAATCGAAGTCCAACGCGCCGCGATGATGACATGGGGACGATTCGATTCCAGTGAGATCACGACCACGCTGCTTGGACAATGGAGCGGTCTCAGCCCGAGCCTTCGCGAAACGGCCAGCGAGATCCTGTTCTCACGCCCCGATCGCTTGAAAGCCTTGCTCAGTGCAATCGTCGCTGGCGACATTCCGATCAGCGAAGTGTCCCGCTCTCGCTTGCAGGTCGCTGCCAAATCCAACGACTCAACCATTCGCGACCTTGGGAATCAACTGCTGGAATCCAGCGGCTCCAAGAATCGTGAAGAAGTCGTGAATGCCTATCAAATCGCGTTGCAAAAAGAGGGCGATGTCGTTCGAGGCCGAAAACTCTTCACAACGCAATGTTCCAATTGTCATCGGCTGGAAAATCACGGCCACGAGATCGGCCCGAACTTGGCGACTGTGAAGGCTCGCGGAGCCGACTTCATCCTCACCAATGTCCTGGATCCCAACCGCGAGGTGAATCCGCAGTACCTGAACTACGTCGCCTTGGATGTGAATGGACGCACTCTGACCGGCATGATCACGGATGAATCCGCGACGTCGATCACGCTGCAGCGAGCTGAATCCGCCAAAGACGAATTGCTCCGCGTTGACATTGAGCTGCTTCAAAGCACTGGCATGTCGATCATGCCCGAAGGCTTGGAAGAACAACTGACTCCGCAAGCTTTGGCCGACCTGATTTCGTATTTGATGCAAGTCGAATGAATCCGCCATGGGCGGCCGACGAATCAACCTGGTAAAGTCGCGGGGCCATCCCAATCCCACGACTTAGGATTCTGAATGTCCAACCAACACGAATTGATCAACTACCTGGAGCTCCCCGCCCAGGATCTGGCCGCGACCAAAGCTTTTTTTCAATCCTGCTTTGCTTGGAAGTTCACCGACTACGGGCCGCAATACACTGCGTTCGACAAAGCAGCGGGATTGGACGGCGGGTTCTATCAATCGGACAAGTCATCCACGACCGCCAATGGATCCGCGTTGGTCGTGTTCTACAGCGATGACCTGGAGGCCACGCAGACCAAGGTGCAAGCCTGTGGCGGCCAGATCGTTCAAGAGATTTTTGCGTTCCCCGGCGGTCGCCGGTTTCACTTCACCGAACCCTCGGGCAACGAATTCGCCGTTTGGTCGGACATAGCACCGGCCTGATTCCGAAGCAGCCATGAGCAGCGATCTCGCAGCTCTTGCGTCTGTTGTCAGTCATGTCCGCAAGGTGCCAAGCCATTTCCTGGCTCGATCGGACGGAGCGGCAAACAACTGTCGTCGCTCCGCGACTTGGGGACTTGGCTGTCGGCAGGTGACCTTGGGTTGAAACCCAAGGCTTTCGGCTGCCGTCGCTCCGCGACTGGTTGTGCGATTTTGGGTGGCGACAACAACCGCGGAGCGGTGACAGTTGTCAGCCTCGGGTTTTTAACCCGAGGTCTCGGTCGTCACCACCTTCGCTCAACAAGCCGCCGAGCGGCGGCAGGCCCGAAGGGTCGACACATCCATTGCCGGGGTCGTCAGGCCCCGGATTGATGAACCGCCCGAACAGCAATTTCCCCCGATTCCCTCGCTGCCGGACGGTGCCTACCAGAATGCCAGAAGGTGCCAGCCAGTGTCCTGTCCCTGGAAGATTACGCTCGATCAGCCGGGTGCTGGTAAGGAGACCGATAGCTTCTCTTCAGTTTTTGAGTCGCTTCATCATCACCGACAATCGAGTGAGTTTCGGGATCGAACTCAAGTGTTCGACCAAGTTCCATGGCCACGTTTGCCATGAAGCACGACGCGCTGCTGATATGACCTTGCTCGATGTCTGCCACCGGTTTCGTGCGGTTGTCGATGGCATCGAGGAAGTCTCGCATGTGACCACGAATGGCGGAGGCGACGTGCAATTCCAATGACCACTTTTCTTTGTCCGTGACATCGGTCGGGTACTGATCCGTTTCAATCACGGCTTCACCGGAAATCTTCTTGCCACCGCCGCGTGGTTCGAATTCGAACTTGTTCACGCTCAACTTCAACGTGCCCTTGTCACCATAGATTTTGGCGGCCCAGGGATACTCTGGGTCAGGAGCACTGCCCCAACTTCGATGGGTCCAAACCACATCCAACTCATCAAAGTCAAACGTCGCGGTTTGGGTGTCGGTGATGTTGGCGATTGAATCCTTTTGGACCATGATCCCACCGACGCTGCTGATCCGTTTGGGCCATCCCAAATCCAGTTGCCAGCGCACCAAGTCCAGCATGTGCACACACATGTCCCCGACAATGCCGTTCCCGTATTCCATGAACGCTCGCCACTTTCTCGGGTGAGTCAGTTCCGTGTAGGGACGCATCGGCGCGGGCCCCGTCCAGGCTTCATAATCAAAATGGGCCGGTGGATCGATCGCCGGTGGATTTTTGTTCGCTCGCATGTGGTAGTAACAACACACTTCGGCGAATGCGACGTTGCCCAGCAAACCAGCGTCGACGACGTTCTTCTTGGCGTCGATCAAGTGCGGTGTGCTCCGACGTTGCGTGCCGACTTGCACGACCCGCCCCGTTCGCCGAGCCGCATCCAACATCGCTTTGCTTTCCAACGTGTCGACGCCGGTTGGCTTCTGCACGTAGACGTCTGCTCCGGATTCGACCGCGGCGATCATCGCCAAAGCGTGCCAGTGATCGGGAGTGGCGACCAACACGATGTCGGCATTCTTCTTGGCCAGCAGAACCTCGTAGTTTGTGAAAGTCTCCGGTCGCTTGCCCGACTTCTGCCGGGTGGCGATCAGGTCCGCACACTCATCGAGTAGCTTTTGGTCGACGTCGCAAAGCGAAACCACTTCGACCGGTTCGATGTTGAGCAACTGCAGCAAATCGCACTTGCCATACCAACCGCACCCGATCAAGGCGACGCGTCGAGGACGACGGCTTTCATCGGCCGAAGCCGACTTGGCGTGGGTGGCAGCAACGGTGGCAGCGGCAGCGCTGGCAGCTAGAAAGGAGCGACGTTCCATGGCAAATTTCGGAGTGGGGAAAAGGATGGGAGCGACCGAACAGACAAAAACCAAACGACAAATACCGGGTTCCCTGACCAAACATTTTAACAAGAACTTGCTGTGCTGGTGGGCAGCAGCTGTCAACCTGTACCAACACGTGGCCGTTGTTCCCAGTGATCACCAAGAAAACGAAGTTGGTATGATACGCCCCCGACGCGAGAGCAGGGATTTCCTGTTCACTGCCTCGCTCGCGCTTCGGATTGATGTTTTGACAGATGACAATTGTCGATTCAGTAACCGACAAACTAAAAATGAAGGATCTGGGTTGCCCTGGTCCGAAGTCCCGCCACTCGTCCGCCCGCGATCGCCGGGATTGTTATTCTGACCTAGACTGCCGTGATGAATTCTCGCGAAACCAACTCTGAATCGGCGGCCCCCAGCCCCATCCCGGCGGCCACCAAGGAACTCATCGCGACCGCCTTTCATGAGGCCGGGCACGCTGTGATGGCGCTCGCGGTTGGACGCAGCGTTCAGAAAGTCACGATCGCTCCCGGTAAATTGCAGTTCGGTGGGTCGCGGCTGGGCACGTGCGAGATCAAAAAAGGCCGCTCCAAAGGCAGCAAGGACCAGCTCGAGGACGACGTGTTGGTGTTGCTGGCGGGAATGGTGTCCGAGGCTCGCTTCACCGGTGTCTACTGCCAAGCTGGGGCCTCCCAGGATCTACGGGACGTTTCGGCTCGCTTGTGCACCCGAGCCGCCACCGAGCGACAACACGAAACCTTGCTCAAACGCATGCTCGCGAAAACGGAACACATTCTCCACGACGAGGCCAACGTGGACGCCATCCGAGCAATCACAAAAGAGCTGCTGGAAAAGACCACCATCAGCGGCCGCGCCGTGAAACACCATTTTGAGATGGCACAACGCCGGCACGCTTGACTATCAATGCCGATCGGGTCGTTCGCGATCCTTTCTCCGGGGCCTGACCTCCGGAGACCAATTCCTGAATCAGTCCCTGCCCTTCGTTTCCTGTCGCAGCTCAGACCATCCGTCCCATGCAAATCATCGCTCGAGAACTGAATCTTCCTGAGAAACAAGTCGCCGCGGTCATCGAACTGCTCGAAGCCGGCAACACGATTCCCTTCATCGCTCGGTACCGCAAAGAAGCCACCGGGGGACTGGACGAAATCGCGCTGCGTGCGATCGAGGACGCGCTCGAAAAGCACAACGCGTTGCAGGCTCGGAAAACCACGGTCTTGAAAACGATCGAAGAACAAGGCGCCCTGACCGCGGACCTGCGAAAGCAAATCGAAGCCTGCAACGATTTGCGAACACTGGAAGCTCTGTACCTGCCCTACAAACCCAAACGCCGCACACGAGCCACCATCGCGCGTGAAAAAGGACTGCAGCCGCTGGCGGATCTGCTGCTAAAACAAACCAAGCTGCCTCAATCCAAGCAGCAAACCCTCGCGGGCTTCGTCAACCCCGACCTGGAAGTCACGGATGGCGATGCAGCCCTGGCAGGCGCGCTGGACATCATTGCGGAACAATGGAGTGAGGACGCGCCGGTTCGCGAGTGGATGGTCGAAAAGGGAACCAAGTTCGGGAAGATCACCTCCGCCGTCAAACGCGGCAAGAAGGACCAGGCCGATAAATACGAGGCCTACCTGGATCGTGCCGAGCCGGCCGCGCGGATTCCCGGTCACCGACTGCTCGCCATGCTGCGTGGCGAAGCAGAAGGGGTCTTGCGAGTCGGATTGCAAATGGAAGAAGACCGAGCGATCTCGCACATTCAATCGACCTTCATTCGCAACCGCTCCTTTGAGTTCGCAAAAGAACTGGAATCCGCCGCCGAAGATTGCTTTCAACGTTTGCTACAACCTGCCACGCAATCCACCGTGCTTCAAATGCTGAAAGAAAAGGCCGATGAGGACGCCATCGGTGTGTTTGGCAAGAACTTGCACGAACTGTTGATGTCACCACCCGGCGGTCCACGGGTGACGATCGGAATCGACCCTGGATTTCGCACAGGCTGCAAAGTCGCTGTGGTCGATGGCACCGGCAAATTCTTGGCCAACACGACGATCTACCCCACGCCGCCCAAATCCGACACCGCTGGTGCATCGAAACAGTTGTTGTCGCTCATCCAAAAACACCATGTTGAATTGATCGCCATCGGCAACGGCACCGCGTCGCGCGAAACCGATGCCTTCGTCGGCGAACTGATTCGCGACAATCAACTGGACGTCACCAAAGTGATGGTTAGCGAATCAGGCGCGTCGATCTATTCGGCCAGCGAATTGGCAGGAAAAGAGTTCCCCGATTTGGACGTCACCGTTCGGGGTGCCATCAGCATCGCACGGCGTCTGCAAGATCCACTCGCGGAATTGGTCAAGACCGACCCGAAATCAATCGGTGTGGGTCAGTACCAGCACGACGTCAACCAGCCTCTCCTCCGCAAGTGCCTCGACCGGACCGTCGAAAGTTGCGTCAACCATGTCGGAGTGGACTTGAACATGGCCAGTGTGCCGTTGCTTTCACGTGTCGCAGGGATCGGTCCGAAACTGGCCGAGAACATCGTTCAGTATCGAGACACCAACGGTCGTTTCGGAAGCCGGAAAGAATTGACCAAGGTTCCGAAACTCGGCAAGAAGGCGTTTGAGCAAGCCGCCGGTTTTCTACGCATCCGCGGTGGCGATGAACCACTCGACAACTCCGCCGTGCACCCCGAAAGCTACTCGCTGGTCAGCCGCATGGCGAAGGAACTCAAAGCCGACGTCAAAACCTTGGTCGGCAACGCGACACTGAGCCAAAAACTGCAACCGGAATCCTTTGTGGATGACCGGTTTGGAATCCCCACCATTCGCGACATCATCGCGGAACTGGGCAAACCGGGACGCGACCCACGCAGCGAATTCAAAGTTGCCCAGTTCGATGACTCGGTTCAGTCCATGGAGGACCTGCGTCAGGGAATGGTCCTGGAAGGCGTGATCACCAACGTCACCCACTTTGGTGCCTTCATTGACCTGGGCGTCCATCAAGACGGTTTGATTCACGTTTCTCAACTATCCAACCAATTTGTCAGCGACCCATCCGAGGTGGTTTCCGTCGGCGACGTGGTCAAAGTCAAAGTGCTTGAGATCGACCTCGACCGAAAACGCATTGCCGTCTCCAAGAAGGCTCTCGGTTAAACAGGTGGGCAAGAGTCTTCGGGGATGAGAGCCGTTTGGCGTTTGCCCCGGTTACCGCACAGAACCGGGGCTCGTGCGGAACGCTCACGCGTCTTGGCAGATCGCTTCGTTGAAAAAAGCGAGTTGCTGATACAGCATCGAAATCGAAGGGGCGATCTGGCTGGCTTGATCGCCGATCGCCCGCAGTGGATTTCCAAAGATCGCTTCCACTTCCATCGGGCGTTTGGCGAGGAAATCCAATCGCATGCTGCTGTCGTAGGGAACCATGGTCTCGGTGTGCTCCATCGTCGCCCGGATCGCTTTCGCGTCGATCTCAACACCACAGGCTGCCGCACCGGCGTGAACTTCCGAGATCAACTGCATGGCCAATTCGCGGCCCGGCTGCGATCCAATGATCCGGTCCGTTGACGCATCCAAGACCACTGACAATCCATTGAACGGGATGTTCCACATCAGCTTTCGCCAACGAGTCTTGGCCAGATCATCGCTCCAATTGGCATCGATGCCCGCTGACTTCATGTCTGCTTCGATCCGGTGCCCGGCGGTCTCCGCCCAGGAATGATCCTCGCCCGGTTCTTGGTAGGCACCAAATGCGATTCGGCCGTAGTCCAGGTGATGGATGTGCCCCGGACCCACCTTGTTGCTGCACAGAAAACAGCATCCGCCCAGCACGTGCCCCGCAGGGATGGTCCTGCGAACATCGGCCTCGACGTTCAATCCATTTTGCAACGTCAGCACGACGCCATCCTCGGCCGTGACCTGCGGCAACCACTCATCCAGCAACGCGTTGCGAGTGGACTTGAGTGCCACGATCACCACATCGCACTTCGGCATCGATTCCACCGACTGGTAAATCTGCGGCGATTCCAAGACAAAGTCTCCCTGCACGCTGTCAATTCGCAATCCATTTTTGCGAACGTGGTCAAAATCCGAATGCAACAGAAAATGAACGTCGCATCCGGATTTCGCCAACATGGCTCCATACAGCCCGCCGACCGCACCACTTCCAAGAATTGCATAGCGAAGCGGTTCGGCGGGAGCATTCATTTGGAGTTCCTCTTCTTCTTTGCTGGTTGGCGTGACTTCTGGGGAGCGTCTGGCAGCTCATTCAGTTCCAATGCCGGAACCGAATCATTGCCCGCCAAACGGACGATCATGTCAACCGGGTGCGTCCCCGCTTCGAGAATGACCTCGACGGACGCTTCGGTTTTCGATTGGCCCGTGGTGTCAATCAAAGCGGCATCATGCAACCGCAGCACCGCGTCGCCGGTCGCGGTCAATCGCAGTTCATAGCGTCCGGTTTTGGCAACATTCAAAACCGATTGCACGCGAACGTTTCCCTTGCCAGCGGTTCGCAACGCTTCGTCGACGTCCAGTTTCTGGATGTCGACCACGGTCGAATCAGAGGCATTCAAACGCGAGACCACCGCCGTTTCAGTGGGGCTATAACTGACGGCCATCGGAGCATCGGCATCCAAGGAATCATCCGCCGGGATCGGGGCCTGATCGTAGGGACGCGGAGCGGACGCATTGATCGAGCGGACCTGCAAAACACGGTCATGCATTCGTTGTTGCAACGCATCCATTTCTGCGGAGGTTCCTGCCAAGTTGTTCGCTTCGCCGGGGTCGTTGGCCACATCGTAGATTTGGAAGGGATCCGAGTGCGACTGAATGTTGTGCCGGACGCCTTTGTACCCCTCCAAGAAGATCGCTTGCATTTGCCCTCGACGAGCGCCGCGTCGGGCGGGCTCGAAGTCGTTGTAGTCGGGCGTTTTGCCTCCGTTGAAATACTCGACGTAAGTCGTCGGGGCAGCCTGTTCGCCGTTCTTCAACAACGTCGGTGCCAACGAAACACCGTCCGCTCGTGCTGGAATCGTGGCTCCCGCCAAATCAGCGAACGTGGTCAACCAATCATGGAACTGGCTCGGGTTACGATCCACTCCTGGTGAGATCTTTCCGGGCCACCACGCGATGGTCGGAACTCGGATCCCGCCTTCGTAGCAATCACGCTTCATCCCATCGAAGGGACCGTATGATTGAAACGAGGTTGGTTTGTAGTTCACGTCGCGGAGGTACGATTCACTGTGCGGTCCGTTGTCACTGGAAAGAACCACCAGCGTGTTCTCATCCATCTTCAGGTCGCGAAGGGTTTGCAGCAGGTCGCCCATCAAATCATCGAGACGACGAACGCTGGTCGCAAATCGAACCTCGGCATCCGTCCAACCTTGATTGGCGTAATCCGGGTGCTTGTAAGTGTCGATCGTCCCGACCGTGTTGATCATGCGATCGGTCTCGCCGAGCCACTGCACGCCGCCGTTGACTCCCTGGCCTTCTGGATAGGGCGACGCCGGGTACTGGATCGAGGCGTGAGGCGTGTCGTAGGACAAGAACACGAAAAAGGGTTCGTCCGCCGATTGGGATTGATGATCGACCAAGAACTGCTTTGTTTTCGCGGTGAACAAATCGGCGGTGTAACAGCCCTTCAGCTGAGACGAAATTTCATCGTCGTTGTGCCAGAGTTCCACCGGGTTGGCGTGCGCCTCACTGTTGGCAAGCGGCCACTTGTCAGCAGGATAGTGATTGTGACCGTCGCGATGCCGAACGTAGCCAAAGAATTCATCAAAGCCACGTTTGGTCGGATACGCGGGCCAACTCTGGGCGTTGTTGCCGTCCCCCTGCAATCCGTACTTGCCGATCAAGGCAGTCGTGTAGCCCGCGTCTTTCAAAACCGACGCCACCGTCGGCACATCCGGCAATGCCTTGTCGAACTGATTGTCGCGAACCGCGGCATGCCCTTGGTGAACCCCCGTCAGCAACGACGCACGACTGGGAGCACACACGGGAGCCGGGCAGTAGTGATTTCGCATCTGCAAGCCTTCGGCGGCCATCGCATCCCAGTGGGGCGTTTGATGCGTCCGGTCGTGCTTGGATTCGTTCTGGTAATAACACCCCAGATCGCCCCAACCAAGGTCGTCGTAGAGAACGAACAAGATGTTCGGTTGGCTAGGTGGGGTGTCCGCCGTGACTGGGGCGGGTGCGAACCCATTGGACAAAACCATCAGTCCAACAAGCAAACACAGAAGATAGCGGGAACGCATGCAAACAGCTCTTCATTGGTGGGGACGTGTGAGGGGACGCCGATTCTAACTCAAACCCCTCCCATCGTCCTTCCCCATCTTTTGATTGTCGCTGCGTCGCTTGGGTCAAATCAGGTGAATGCGTGGTGGTTTGGCCAATCGCTTGACACGCATGGCCAAACTTGGATGCAACCAACTCGCTCGGCGGGCCGCGGGATGGCCGGCTGTGACTCGCCCCAACGCGGCGGCCATCATTCCCGCCGCTTCCGCTTCGGTAGCCGGCATGCCTTCCGCCTGGCCACCCGCTTTGACTGCCAACTTGCAAGCGACCGCGTCGGCATCCCATTCTGTCAGATACGCCACCGCACTCAGCGTCCCCACCGTCAGCAACAATCCAGCCAGACCGCCAACCGTTGCTCCCCAAGCTTCGTTGGTGAACAAGGATCCCACCCAGATCGAAACGAACCAAGCCGGTGCGACCGCGGCCATTCGGATGGGCACATGCCAACGACGCACATGAGCGACTTCGTGCATCACCACCATCAACACTTGCCCGCGAGGCAACTCGTCGAGCACACGATCGGACAACAGCAGCAAACGGCCTGGACGAAACAACCCCGCGACCATTGCGTTGAAGACGCGGCCGTTCGTGTTCCAACGCACAATCCGCATGCCACCCCATCCGCCGGTTCGCACACTGACACGTTCCAACCACAGGCTGATTGTTTCGCGATCTTCGTCGGACAACGGTTCTTGCCGAATCACTCGGGCAACCACCCACGGCAACAGGAACGCAATCACCGCAATGCCCACGACGATCCCAATGACGAGCGCGTTCCCAGTCGCGATCGGCTGGCTCCATTCCACCAAATCGCCCAGCAACAGAAACATCATCGTCGGGATGATCAACCACACAGGACCGCCGCGAAGCCCCGACCAAAGCGACACGAAGTAATTTCGAAGCGTTGAATCCGTGAGTCCCAACCGGGCTCCAAAGACATGTTCGGCGGACCATGTCGCCAGCAAAATCGTGATTCCAGGTGCCAGCAACACAATCGACTGCAGCATCATGCTGGATTCCAGTACCGGTTGCTCTCGCGTCCAAGCCGCTAGCGAAAAAGCCCCCAGGCAAACCAACACAACTGGCAAACCGAGCCACCGAAAGATGTCCAGCTGAATTTCCAACATCCGAGCCGCGTCACGCAGACGCATGTGCCCGCGACGAACCTGCAACACCATCATTCGGGCCGCGGTGTGACACAGGATCGTCCATCCGGCGACCAGCGCCACACTGGCAATCACCGACCGAAACGAAGGCTCTGACCAACCGGGAGCCGACCCACAGCAAAGCGATACCAAAACCAGCAGAAAGACGTAAAACGACAAATTGATTCCTTGTTCGTTGAGCACGAGCCAGAGTTGGCTTCACGGCCAAGCATCAGCAAACCCAAACTTTTCGAAGCCGTCAAAGGAATCTCAAAAAATTCCTCAGTTCACTGCTCCCAACCAGCCAAAGCGTTCAGGCTGTAACGATTCTAGCGAATGAACGGCTGGCTCCCTGCTTCGCCAGCCCATTCCACCGGTCTGCCCCCGCTCGCAAACCAATGCCTGACACACGCTGTGCACATGCATCCGCCCGTTTCGGGTGCCGCTCAAATAACACGCACCCACTTTGCGGACCTGCGCATCTGATGGGCAACGACTGCTGCGTTCGGAAGCATTCAGGTGATTTCGCCGCACCTCCCCAATGACCGCCACATCCACCTTGCACACCACGACGGGAAGAGTCGCCCCCGAAAAACGCCCCCCAAAACCAAAACGTCGCAGCCCCCCATGCGTTGGCATTTCCTTTGCCATCAGCGTTTCATCGTGTGAGTGACGGAGGCGCCCCAACCGGTACCAGAACTCATGCGACGACGCGTACTTTTGGGAAGCATTCTTCCCTTCTTCACCCCATGTTTCGATCCCTCGATCCCACTCGCGTTTTCGAAACTCTCACCTAGGGACCTGTCGATGAGTCAGAAGAAATTGAAACGCTCTGGATTCACTTTGGTCGAGTTGCTGGTTGTCATTGCCATCATTGGAGTCTTGGTCGGGCTGTTGCTGCCAGCGGTCCAATCAGCCCGAGAAGCAGCCCGACGGATGAGTTGTTCCAACAACATGAAGCAACTCGGTCTTGCGATGCACAACTATCACGACACCATGTCCACTTTCCCTCTGGGTTCCTACAACCTTCGAGAAGCCTGGCCCGCCAGCGGATCCAATTGGCGAGCATTGCTGTTGCCTTTCATTGAACAAGGGAACATTCACGAGAAGCTCGAATTCAGCTACTCGTCCCACTTCATGGCCGGGGGTGCGGCGGGTGCCGACGCGTTGAAGGGCAATGAAGTTCTCAAGTATCTCGCCGTCCCAACCTACGCTTGCCCGTCCTCTGCGATCGAGATGTTTGAGAACGCTCCGGTCTCCAACAACTCCGAAGGAGCTATGAACGTCCAATATGTTGGAATCCAAGGCGCCGCTCGACCAGTTCCTGGTGGTGATCCCAACAAAGGGACCGCAGACCTTGGTCACGGCTGGTCCTCCAACAACGGGATGCTGTTCCCCAACGGAAAAATCAAGATGCGAGATGTCGTCGATGGAACCACCAATGCGATCATGATCGCGGAACAGTCAGGCTGGGTCGATGGAGTCAACCGAACCTCCAACTATTACGGTGGATGGATGGGTTCACGGCACCCGCGTCCCGTGAATGGATCCAGCAGCTGGGACCTCTGGCAAACCGGGACCACCTGCGTCCGATTCGCTCCGAACTCCCAGATCGTGCAAACTGGGGCCACTGATCGAATGTACCGCAACAACACCGTGATCAATTCCATGCACACCGGTGGCATCAACGTGGTCATGGGCGACGCCAGCGTTCAGTTCATCACGGATTCAATTGACTTCATGCTGCTGAAGCAACTGTGCTGCCGCTACGACGGTGAAATCACCACGCTTCCGCAGTGAGTCGGCAGTCAGCCGCATGCAGTCGATTTCGGGACACATTGGACGGGCCACCTTGGCAGTTCCAATCGCCGTGGCGCGGCGTGAGCCCTTCGGTCCCAAACCAGGCAATCAGTTCGACTTCGCGAATTTCGCTAAGCAGGTACGCAGGTGTCATCGGGTATGTGAGCCGTTGGCGTTAGCCACGGTTTTCACGCGCAGGCCAGGCGAACGCCCAAACGGCTCACATGGTTGTGCCCGATCATTCCAGCCGACCTGCTTGGCACAACCAATCCACCAAGAGTAGTCAACACTTCCTATGAAACGATCAAACTCAATGAACCTTCCAACCACCATGCTCTGCACCGGCCTGGCATTCCTCACAACAATTTCGATCGGGTGCAGCGATTCGCCTCCGGAAGGGACGGTCGAGGGAATCGTCACTCTCAACGGCAAACCTTACGACGACGCTGCGGTCATGTTCTTGGATGCAACGACCGGACAAGCGGCGGGAACGGACATTCAAGACGGCGGCCAATTCGCTTTGAAGGAACCAGTTCCAACCGGAACTTACAGCGTGTACCTCGCGCCGCGAACGGTTCCGATGGAAGAGGGGTCGCCAGAGGCCGTCAAAATTGATGAATCAGTTCCAGAGAAATACTGGAATGAAGCCAGCACGGATATTCAAGCAATCGTCAACGAAGGCGAAAATAGCGTGACCATCGAACTTAAAAAGTCGTAAGTCTTTCGAAGCGGCGACTCTCGTTTGCCGACCACCGTATCCAGGAACGCTTGAGAGCAATTTTCTCTCAGCGTCCCTGGCTGCATTCCTCCCGACCGATTTTTCCCAGCGCTTCAAAATGAGTTATCTTTGGGGCATGAATCAGTCAAAAAATTGGATCACTCGGGTCCCTGGATGGTTTTGCCTTCTCATCGCTCCGCTAGCTGGGGCGCCTCACACATTCGCGGACCAGCCCGCCACGGCGAATGAACGGACCGTCGCACCAGAACACTCCGTGCTCGAAAACCGGATCGACGTTCATCCGAACCTGATGTCCGGTGCTGCGCCGGTCGGCGAAGCCGCCTTCGCCGAACTGGCTCGATTGGGCGTCAAGGTGATTGTCAGCGTGGATGGCCAGCGTCCCGAGGTTGAATTGGCCCGCCGGCATGGAATGCGATACATCCATATCCCCATCGGGTACGACGGGGTGGCCCCAGACGCCTGCAAGTCCGCTGCTGCACTGACACAACAGGTCCAGGAACCCATCTATGTTCATTGCCATCATGGCAAACACCGTGGCCCCGCAATGGCCGCTGTGATCGGGCAATCCGCCGGTTGGCTGAATCGCGACCAAGCCATTGACCTCTTGAAACGGGCTGGCACGGGATCTCAGTACGCGGGACTCTGGCGTGACGTGGATGGCTTTCGCCCTCCACCCGATTCCGCCGAACTCCCTGAACTGGTCGAGATCGCCGAAATCAGCACGCTGGCCTCCCACATGGTTGAGACCTCACTGCAATACGAAGTCCTGCTCAGCGCGATGAAGGACAACGCTTGGAATGTCAGCGATGTCCGACTGCTTCAAGAGGCACTGCGAGAATCCCACCGGGTTTGCAATGAAGAGATGCGTGACTGGATGCTCGATTCCGTCGAACTGGTTCAGGCCATGGAATCCCAAGTGGAAGCCAAGGACTGGCACGAACTGCGTCACTCAATGACACGGCTGAAACAAGCGTGCAATCAATGCCACGAGCGTTATCGCAATTGACTGCCCGAAGGCAACGTCGCGTGTGTCGCGTCAATCATGGCATCACAAATTTGGTGCAATGAATCCTCGTCGATGCACAGCGGCGGTGTCGTGTACAAACAGTCGCCAAATGGACGCAACCAAACGCCACGCTGAACCAACTCCTCTTGCACACGCTGCATCTTCGGTGGGTCGCGAAACTGGACCACGCCGACCGCGCCCAAACATCGAACGTCGGCCACATGGTCGATCTCTCGCAACACAGACAATCGATCTCGAAGGACTGATTCCAAGCGATCGATGTCATACGAAGTCGTCTCAAACAGATCCAACGAAGCATTCGCGGCAGAGCAGGCCAGCGGATTGGCCATGAAGGTCGGCCCGTGCATCAATGCCGCACCAGGATCGTCATCGTAGAACGAATCAAACACATGGGTTCGGGCGATCGTGACAGCCATCGACATCGTGCCGGCTGTCAGCGCTTTGCCTAAGCACAGAATGTCCGGCACCACCGGATGCTCGTCCTCCGCGGTGTGGTCCACCGCGAACATTTTGCCGGTTCGTTGGAACCCGGTCGCGATCTCGTCGGCGATCAACAGCACATCGTGACGCTGACAGGCATCGCGAATTCGAAGCAGCGTCTCCACATCGTGAAATCGCATCCCGCCGGCTCCCTGCACCAACGGTTCGACGAACACGCCCGCAATGGAATCGCTCTGTTCCGCGAGCACACGATTCAACTCCTCGTCCGCCGATTCATCTCGCGGAAGCGGCACATGGAATTGCTTGGTGATCGCGTCGCTGTAGCGAGCGTGCATGCTTCGCTGCGGATCACACAATGACATCGCACCGGTGGTGTCACCATGGTACGCATTGTGGAACGCCAAGAACCGAGTGCGACGGGGACGATGGTGGCGACGCCAATGCCCAATCGCCATCTTCATCGCGACTTCGACGGCGACCGATCCGCTGTCGGAAAAGAACACATGATTCAAATCCCCCGGAGCCAACACGGTCAACCGCGACGCCAATCGCTCGGCGGGGTCATGCGTGATCCCACCGAACATCACATGCGGCATGCGAGTCAACTGTTCCGTCACCGCCTCGCGAACATGAGGGTGATTGTACCCGTGACAGGCCGACCACCACGACGCCATGCCATCGATCCACCGCTGGCCGCTGGCGCCAATCAAATGACAACCTTCCGTCGCCACGATCTTCATCGGCGGCGGCGCGGTCTTCATCTGGCAATAGGGTCGCCACACATGGTTCATCATCGGTCTTCCACCACTTGTGGCGTTCGCATCCCTATGACGCCCGCAGCTTGGCGGCTTCTTCCTCGAGCGCTTTGACTTCGTCTTCCAGTTCCTTCAGTTCATCCAAGTCGTCGGCCTGTTCTTTTGAACCAGCCAGTCGAGGACGCAAGGTCTGAAGTTTCTTATTGATGACGTCCAAACGTTTCTTCGCCTTCTTGTCCATGGTGTCTCCTGCGGGAAAATCAAAATTCCAGCAACGCAACGATGAAGTGCACGACCAACACGTACAGTGTTGTCCACAAAACCGTTGCGGTGATGCAATGACTGACATCACCGGCTGAATGTTTGGGGGTAATCCCTTGATGGTAACCAATCGCCGCGGTGCCGAAACCACAGAGCAAGTTCTTTGCCAGCACCCAATCCCAACCTTTCCACCAGGTGATCAGGGATCCTCCGGTCGTATCGGGCGTGATGGCACGAAAGAAGTGCTGTTGCCAGAAATGAACGCCAATTTCGGGATGCGAAAAGTTGAACGTGATGCGGCTGATCCAGTGCGAGGCAGTGAACGCGATCCACTCCAAAATCGGTGTCGCAATCAGGAAGGCTGCCAAGATTGGAATCAACAAATACGCCGGGGCTCGAATCCCCAACGTCCGAAACGCATCCACCTGCCCGCCGTATTGCTTGACTCCCACGTCAGCGGCCACCGCAGCACCACACCTGGCCGCGATCAACACGGTCGCCAACACCGGCACCAAAATCCGATACAGCGCAAACCCAATCGACGAGAGCAATTCATCGATCAACAACGGCTGGGTGTACAACCGAAACGGCAAAAAACGCAGCGTGAAATAAGTGGTGGTGAATCCCGCGATCAAACCGGCGATGATCAAGTACACCCACGCCGACGGACCGCCAACCAATCGCAAATAGTGAGCGAGAAAACGCCCCGCCCACTTCAGGCTGGGGACCACCGGCCGCGCATCCCAAGGCAGCCTCGCGGCGGCGACCAAGCTGCGTCCCGTCGAATCCAAGAATCGTTCCGCTCCACGTCGAACCATCTCGACTGGACTCGTGGCAGGCTCCACACCAACGTCATTGAGCTGTGACGGTGCCAGCGCCACCGACTCCATTTGCTCGGCCACATGGTTCCAGTCCTTCGGCTCAATCCGGCGGATGGTTTTCCCTGCAGAATCGAACAACAACACTTCGTCTGCGATCGGCAGCAACGTTTCGTAGTCGTGCGTCACAACGATGCTGGTTCGACCAAACCGCGACTGCGTTTCTCGGATCAAATCCGCGACGCGTTTTCCAGTCGCGGCATCCAGTCCGGACGTCGGTTCGTCGTAAAGAATGATCTCAGGCGCGGATGCCAACGTCCGAGCGATCGCCAAACGCTGTTTCTGACCACCACTGAGGGCCGCCACAGGTGTCGATGCAGGGACACCAAGGAATTCCAGCCAATCCGACGCGTTGTGCTGAGGCGATTCGCTGAGATCCGCACGGTGGTCAATCGCGAATTGCACATTCGCGGTGGGGGAAAGTTCATCGAACAAGGCGAACTGCTGAAAAACAATCCCCGTTCGCGGCATCGACTGCGAATCAACCGACTCGCCTCGCCAGTGAATGTCGCCGCTCCACTGAATCGCGTCGCCGTGTCGAGGCAAAATGCCCGCCAGGACTCTCAGCAGCACGCTTTTCCCAGCACCGCTGCCACCGACCAGAACGGTGATCTTGCCATCCGGAAATGCCAGATGAGCGTCTTGCAGCAGCGTGCGTTTGCCGGCCGACACGCACAAACGATCCAGAGTCAATGCGTCAGACAAAACGAACCGCCAAGTGAATGATGTCCATGCCAAGCGTGATGGGTTGGGTTGAGCCGGACCGGAATTCAAACGAATCCCTCTGCCAAGCAACGCACAATCGACAACGATCGAGATTCGCTGCGCGGACCAAGCACCGCAGAGGCACTGAAAACAACACGCGAGAGTTTAGCGTGTGCCCGTTCGCTCGCCATCGGACACCCTCACACGAACTCGACGAACAGGCCCTTCTCCGGTTAAGCTTCGTCTTTGCTTTCCAACCACCTCTCCCGCACTCAATCGCCGTGGCCAAACGTCCTGCTGATCCTCGTCCTCAGACCAATTCCGCTCCCTGGTACGCCGACGGATTGCGTTTCGAATGCACTCAGTGCGGCGAGTGCTGCAGCGGTGAACCCGGCTATGTCTTCGTCGACGAAAACGAAATCGAAGGCCTGGCCAAAGAAATGAAGCTCGACCGCGACGCGTTTGAGCTGAAGTTCCTGCGACGCGTTGGCAACCAATTCAGCTTGATTGAATACCCCGATGGCGACTGCATTTTCCTGGACCCAAAGTCGCGGCGGTGTATGGTTTACAAAGCTCGCCCCATTCAGTGCCGGACATGGCCCTTCTGGGACAGCACGCTCGCCGGCCCCTCCGATTGGGAGGAAACCTGCCAGGTCTGTCCGGGGGCGGGAAAAGGCAAACTGTACAATTTCGACGAAATCGAGATTCGCCGGAAAGAAAAGTCAGTTTGACTGGAGTGTAGCGGTTATGCCGGTCGATACGGTTCATCAGGGACCAACTCTTGCCTGCTTCGGCGGCTTGACCGGTCCCGACTTGAAACCTAAGCTGCCTTTGTAAGTCCATCAATCACAATGGTTTGCGGAGCCAGACGGGGTGACAAAAAAAGAAATCGTGCGCGTCATTTCCGAAGAACTCGGTCTGACTCAGCAGGAAACCAAAGAGGTCGTGCAACGGACGTTTGACTCGATCGTCGAAACCTTGGTGCGGGAAGGCCGCATTGAACTGAGGAACTTCGGCGTTTTCGAAGTCAAACCGCGAGCGGCACGAAAAGCACGCAATCCAAAGACGGGACAACAAGTCGACGTGCCCGAAAAGTACGTCGTCACGTTCAAACCCGGCAAGGTGATGGAACAACGCGTCCGGCAGCTGTCCAGCGACAACCTGCCTGACACCTGGGTCATGCCTGTGGATCACGTGCCAGCCTCCGGTTCTGCCGAGCGTCCGAACGAAACCGACGACCCGAACTCGAACCGTCCGCCAAACAGCCCCCCCAACAGCCCGTCGGGCAGTTGGCAATAGAACGCACCGACAAGTTCACGGAGGAACTGACGATGAAAAGCTCGCAAACGACCGCGAAAACGAATTCCGCAGCCCGTCATGGCCAACGATCCGTCATGAGCCGCTTGGTTCTGGGATGCGTTTTAATGGCCGGCCTGGCAACTTCCGTTGGCTGCTTTGTCCCAATCTACTCCAGCCGCCCTGAACGACGCGTTCAACAGTTGCTGTACACCTCGGAAGACTTGCGTTCGTTGGTCGACGAATGGGAACGTTTCTGGTTCCTGGATTCGCCTTCACACATGACCCCCATCCGGACTCACGGTGGCGTGCTCTAGGGCACTCGGTTGTCTCAAACCGCGAGATTCTCTGTGAATTTCGCTTTGATTCCTTCGCAGCGAAAGTCCTCCCGATTTTCGCTACGGGATTGGCCCACTCAAGCTGCAACGGGCACGTTCGGCTGCATTCGCCGAATGAAATGTCGGCCAGGCCAATCCAGCAGGTGTCTTTCCCAACCCGCTCGTTTGAGATGCCGGTCGGTGATCCGGGCATTGCTCACGTGCGCCACGATGGCGTAGGACTTTCGAAGCCGGGCGATTTCGTCGAGCACCTGAAACGCTCCGATCGCCGTTGCAAACCCCGTCGCATCACCACTGCGAACGTAGTCCAGCGTGATGAACGCGTTCATCCCTCGCGGAATGTGGTAGTCGAGACAACAAACGTCTCCCGGCAACGCAGCCCATTTGGCTTGCCACCAAACCTGAGCCACCGAGACCGGACGTCGCATCCAGTGCTGCTCGATTCGCTCCAGTTTTCTGTCGCGCATCACGATCCGGCCACAACGAATGCGAGAAATCGCGTTCTCGTTGGTTTCGATTTTCGAAAACGATCGACGAATCCACATGACGAGATTCTGAATGACAAGCGACTTGGGGTGACGTCCTGGACACACGCGTGTCCGACCAGCGACAATTCAAAACTGGAATAGGCTTCCAGCCTGTCTTTCGCGTCAGTCCGACCTGCTAAACGACAGGTTGGAAGCCTATCCCACATGGCTGCACGAGAGTCCAATCAAACATAGCATGCGGATCCTGTCGTTCCGTTTGAATGCCTTCCCTGTCACGCTGCTGACCCCACGATGCCGAACGAACCAGCCGCAGATTCCGATCAATCCAACCCCGCGAATCGCGATCTTGATCAGAGGAGCTCCGCCAGTGCCGATGCCAGCACCAAAGCCAAGCCAACGGTCAGACGCCGCATTCTGCGAACCTCTGCTTTGCTGGCGGTCATCTACGTCATGGTTTGCCTGGGATTGGTGGTCATGGAAACGCGTTTGCTGTTCCCAGGTGCCTACTTCGACACCGGCATTCTGATGGACCCGAATCGCTTCACCCCCGATCGCCCAACACCCGGCGTCGTGGAAACGATGACCTACCCGGCAGTCGATGGAGCGGACCTGGAGGGCCGATTGCTGATTCGCGACTCAGCGGACGATGTGATCCTCTTCCTACACGGCAATGGCATTCACGCGGACGAGATGGATGACTGGACTCGCCGGCTTTCCGACAGCTGGAACGCGACGGTTCTGACCGCCGAGTACCGAGGCTTCCAAGGCGACGGGTTCACACCCAGCGAAACGAGCACGATCGAAGACGCGGTGAGCGCCATCGATGCCCTCTCCGACACCACCGGCACCCCCGTGTCGGAAATCATCGTCTACGGCCGATCACTTGGCGGCGGCATCGCCTGTGGATTGGTCGCTGCCCTGCACGACCGAGGCGAGTCGATCGACGCGTTGTTGCTGGACCGAACCTTTGACAGCGCTGCCAGCGTCGGTGCGGATCGTTTCTTTTTCCTGCCAGTACGCTGGCTGATGAAGAACCAATATGACAGCGTCCAGGCCCTGCAAAACTACGACGGGGTGTTGGTCCAAATTCATGGCTCACCGGACCGCATTGTGCCACGCAAAAACGGACGGGCCCTCTACGATTCACTGACACTCCAACACAGCGATTGGATCGAACTGCCCGACATGTTCCACAATGACCGTTTGCCCACACGAGTGCTGGACCAATCCGGTCGAAAACTGAAAGCCCTTCGCGAACAAGCCTTCCCTGAAAACAAATCTCCTGCCAGCGACTCAGTGGAAGCCCCCACCGCCGCCTCATCCTCCGCTGAATAAGCGCACCGCAGCAGCGGCTTCCTCTCGGCTCATCTGATCCGCCGCGCGGGTACCAGGATCCACGCAACAGGCTCGCAAGACTTCCGGTGGAATGCTGCCCAATCCTCGGTGCCGAAATCGCTCGTAGTCGAACACACCCGCTGCCGCCAACTTGGCCTCCATCCGCTGAGCGTGGTCCGGGTTGGAAGCCACCAAGGTTCGATCCTGCCCGGCCGCGTCTCCCGAATCGCTTCCGCGGATCCGAAACAAGAACATCGGCGGACGAACCACACTGACTCGCTGTTCGTCGAACATCTTGGGGGCGTACCGAAGCAAGAACCCCAGCACCAAGACGCCGCAATGAATGCCATCGGCATCGGGATCCATCAGCACCACCAACCTCGCGTAGCGGCAAGTCTCAGCCGATCGCAATGCCCCGATCCAATCTTCGCCCGCTGAAATTTGTCGGTCCAACACGGTCGACGCGAAACGCGTCAAAACCTCGTTGCGGAGTGCGACCGTCGGCGTGGCTTTGGCAACGTTCATGGGCTTGCCTTGCAACGCCAAGATCGATTGCCGGGTTGGATCACGAACTTGGTTGACCGATCTCGCCGCGCTGTCACCTTCGACAATCAGCAACTCCGTTTGGTCCGGTGTGACTCCCGTCCGCACAGGATCGTCGATTGGATAGTGCACCGGGGCTTTGCCGTAGGGGGCAAAGTACGGTCCGCTCACGGCACCGCGACGGTCAACGCTCGGATGTCCGCGATCAATTCACGCATGGATTGGTAACGATCGGCGGGGCGTTTCGCGATTGCCTTCATGACCACCGCGTCGACTTCTTTTGGAATCCCGTACTGTGGCGACTTTTCGCTCGGTGGCGGGACATCCGCATGCTTGATGTTGTCGAACGTTTCGTCAATCGTTCGACCACGGAAGGGCTCTCGAATCGCCAACGACTCATACAACACCACACCAGCGCTGAAGATATCCGTTCGTTCATCGATGCCACGGTTCCCGTTGACTTGCTCGGGCGACATGTACAGCGGCGTGCCGGGGCGTTGGCCGCCACCGGTCAAGGTCTGAAGCTGGGTTTCGGTCTTGGTCTCGTGATCGGGCTGCATTTGTTGACGATGCAGTACCTGAGCGTCATCGGAGTGCCCCCACACCTTGGCCACGCCCCAATCCAGCAAGATGACTTCGCCAAAGTTGCCCACCCAAATGTTTTCAGGTTTGACGTCGCGGTGAATCACCCCACGAGCGTGAGCGTAGGCCAGTGCCTGACAAGCATCCGCGACAATTTCCAAACGGCGTTGCAGCGGGAATGCAGCAACGGCGTGTTCATCCTTGCGAGCGATTCGTTTCAACGATTCAAACAGATTCTCTCCCGAGATCCGCTTCATCGTGAAGTAAACGCCTTCAATATCATCATCCCCAATCTCGTAAACCGGAACCGTGTTGGGGTGCTGCAATTGAGCCGTGACACGAGCCTCACGCAGCAACCGCCGACGCTCGTAGCGATCCGTCCGAATCTCCGGCAACAGCTTCTTGATTGCCACCGTCCGGCCAATGACCGAATCGACCCCGGCCTGCAAAACCGCCGTGGCGCCACGCGCCATCTCACGAAGTCCGGTGTATCGCTTCAGCCCCAGGGGCGGAGGCGACGGGATGTCGTTGTCGGTACCAGCCAGAATGATGGTTGATTCATTGCTCATCCTTGGATTGTATCCTGCATCTGCCAGCGCCGACCACTGGCCATCCTGTCGTCAAAAGCGACGCAGCACGAGTGCCGCTCCCTGCCGGTCTTCGAACTTGCCAATCCCGGAAGATGTTGCGTCCCGACGGCCACCGCAGGCCCGAGCCAATGGCTCAAGATGCAACGCCGATCGACACGACCTTGCCCAACCAGATCGAGTATCCTCAACGTTCGCTTGGCACCGACCCTCAACGTTGTCTTCGCCAAAGATTCATCTTTCCTCTCTGAATGAAACCAATGACTCAATCGATCCCACCGGAAGGGCCTCCTTCCCCCAGCGGAACATCACCTTCCGCGGACGACGATGCAACGCTGGTTGTCGTGGCCGAACGTCCGACTGAACCTGCTGCTGCAGTTCTGGTCAATATCCTTTCGGACGTGGGTATCCGAGCCGTTGCCGTTGGTGGCTTCACCGCTGGATTCGCCGCCGAAGCCCCGGGATGGGTGCAAGTCAAAACATTCGAGCGTGATGCCGCCAAGGCTCGCGAAATCATTGCTCAAATCAAGTCCGAGCCCCTCGACTCGGAGTGAACCTGCCCTCTGCCACCGAAAGCCTTATGCTCCACCCTTTCCAGCCGCTTCGTCCGATCGCCGTGGGCTTGAGTCTGCTCTGCCTGCCACTGATCTTCGCGGTCTCCACGTCCGCCCAGGATGGAAACTCGCCATCCGTGTCGCGGTCCAACCTGCCGCTACAATCGAGCATCGATGGTGTTCAGCCGATGACCGGCATTGTGCTGTGGCATGATCACGAGAAAGTTGCCACCGACGCGATCTCGCTGGAGTTTCGCTACTGCGGCTACGACGAAGTCGCGACCGGCCCCGGACAGTGGGACTTTTCCAAGGTCGACCAGATTCTCGACGACATCGCCTCTCGGTCCCACCAAGCCATCCTGCGTTTCCGGTTTGTTTACCCAGGCAAAACCACCACGGTTCCGGCATTCATTCGCGACGCAGCGGACTACCACGAGACGGTCGACAAGAGCGAAGGCAAGCAAACTCATTTCTGCGACTGGTCCAACCCCGCGCTGCAGCAATTCACGCTCGACTTCTACACCGAATTCGCCAAGCGTTACGACTCCGATCCGCGGATCGCGTTTGTCCAAACCGGATTTGGACTGTGGTCGGAATATCACATCTACGATGGCCCGATGGAACTTGGCAAAACGTTCCCTTCCGCCGAGTACCAATCCAAATTCCTGCAGCGTCTCGACCAGCAGTTTGACTCCCTGCCATGGATGATCAGCATTGATGCGGCCGACGACGAGTTCACTCCCATCGCCGCTGACGACTCGCTGCTGGCCCTCGACTTCGGCCTGTTTGACGACTCATTCCTTTCCAAATCCCACTCCAAGTGGAACGCCAAGAACTGGGCTTCGATGGGCAAAGACCGTTGGCACCGGGCCCCCGGCGGAGGCGAATTCAGCTACTACAATCGCAAAGATCAAAAGTTAGCGTTGTCCGAATCGGGCCCCAACGGGGTCTCCGTCGAAGCATCCAGCCGCGACTTTCATGTCTCCTTCATGATCGGCAATGATCAGCCCAAGTACCAGCCAATGGATCGCATTCGCGAGGCTGGAATGGCGATGGGTTACCGCTTCCAAGTCACCCATGCAATCCTCTGGAAGACCGATTTGCGCACGACGGTCGCGCTGAAAGTCGCCAACACAGGCGTCGCACCACTCTATCGGGACGCCTTTTTTGCCCTGCCAGGCAAGCGTTCCCAACAGACGCTCCGGGGACTTCTACCGGGCGAAACAAGGGTTTTCACGATCGAAAACATCCCCGGCGAGGTCAGCGGGAACGACATTCGAATCGAAAGCGAAGCAATCTTACCCAAACAGGCCATCCAATTTTTCGCGGATCTGAAATAGACTGTGGCGTGAACGAGGATTCTGCCAACGTTCGCAAGGACGTTTTGCAGACCTCATCCCGATGCCGCTTTCCTTTGAAATCCATTCATGCCGCTGACTAGCGTTTCGACCACCGTTGATGAAACCAACGAAGGACGTGTCGATATCATCGTCCGAGAACTCTCTGGAACCTCTCGCAGCCAAGCTCGCGGGATGATCGATCAGGGCTGCGTGATGATCAATGGTTCTCCTTGCAAAAGTGTTGGGACCACGGTCAAACCAGGTGACCTGGTGGCAGTCCGATACGACAAACACCAACGCTATCGTGAGAAAAAGCGTCAGTGGGATGACCGCACGTTCGAGATTGTCTTTGAGGACGAGCACATCATCGTTGTCAACAAATCCGCCGGCACGCTGACCGTCCCAACCGATCGTGGCGAGCCCAACAGCTTGGTCGACCGTGTGTCGATTTACCTGAGCTACTCCAAAGCTAAGAAAGAGGCCTTCGTCGTCCATCGACTGGACCGGGAAACGTCAGGTCTCCTGGTCTTCGCCAAACACGAACCCATCGCGGATTTGCTGATCGAACAATTCAAGGACCGTCGCCCCACTCGCGTGTTCCATGCGATCGTGGCAGGGAATGTCGTCGAGGATGAAGGCACCTTTGAATCGCACTTGGCCACCGGCAGCAACCTGGATCGTTACGAAACCCGTCCGGGCAAAGACACCGACGAAGCCATCACGCACTACAAGGTGGTTCGTCGGTTGGTCGAACGAGAGTCCAGCCACGGCGAAGACACCACGCTGATCGAAGCCCAACTCGAAACCAGCAAACGCAACCAAGTTCGCGTGCAATTCGCAAACGCCGGGCATCCGGTGCTGGGAGAACCACGCTACAAACCCAAAGAAGCCACCCACGCTCGCTGGCACCGCAAACGCATGGCGTTGCACGCCAGTTCGCTGGGCTTCTTTCATCCCGTCTCCGGTGAACCAGTCAACTTCGACACGCCGCTGCCCAGTGCCATGGAAAAGTTCGTCGCAGGAGCACGTGGACGAAGTGACCGACCGACTGGATCGGCACCCAGTGGAGAAGCATGATTCCAACTCCCCCCTCCTCGCGCTGACGCCTGCCCGGCATGTCGAATCGCCCTGCGTTCGCTAAACTCGTTGAGCATCAGCCAACGCATCCAGTTGGCTTTCCGTAGCAACGCAGGACACGAGCGACCGATGATGAAACCTTGGCGAATCGCTGGGATCAATTTTTCTCACATGCACATGGGCGACCTGCTGCGGCAAGTCACCGAGCACACCGACACCGAACTGGTGAGCGTTTGTGATCACGATCGCCAGTCGATGCAGCCAACGATCGATGCGCTGAGCATTCCTGCCGAGAATGTCTTCACCAACGAAATCGAATGTGTTCGATCCACCCAACCCGACCTGGTGATTTTGTGCCCGCCCACCGGCGAGCACGCGGAATGGGTCGAACGCCTCGCTCCACTGGGTGTTCACCTGTTGGTCGAAAAACCTTTTGCGGCCTCCCTCGCCGACGCGGATCGGATGATCCAGGCAATGCGGCCCACGGGAAAACAGTTGATCATCAACTGGCCCGCTCGCTGGGACCGCGCTCACTACACAACTTGGCGTTTGATCAACGAAGGCACCATCGGTGACGTTGTCGAAGTGCATCACTACGGTGGGAACCGGGGGCCTCTTTACCACGGGGCAGGCAAAGTTGAATTCGAACCCACCGCAGAAGAGAAGCAGCGCAGCTGGTGGTACAAACTGGACGTCGGTGGCGGATCACTGCGAGACTACCTCGGCTACGGCGTGACGATGGGCACGTGGTTCAACGGCGGCCAAAAACCACTGGATGTGACCTGCGTCACCACCGGAACCCAAGGGCTGGAAGTCGACGAGCACAGCATCACAATCGCTCGCTACCCCGCTGGCATGTCCAAATTCGAAACTCGCTGGGGAACGTTCACGGATCCATGGGTTCACCAGCCACAACCCCAATGCGGTTACGTCGTTCGAGGAACACGTGGCACCATCTCCAGCTACGACTATGCGACCACCCTGCGAGTCCAAACCGAGGCACATCCGGAAGGCTACGAGCATCCGGTCGAGGACCTCCCAACGGGCGAAACCAACGGGATCGAATACACGCTCTCGCGATTGAACCAAGACCTCCCCGTCGAAGGCCCGCTCTCGCCCACCATCGCCCGAATTGGCCAGCAAATCATCGAGACCGCCATCCAAAGCGCTGCTCAACAGAAAACGCTGCCCTTGATCGATCGCTGAAAACGATCACGGTGAGAACAGGCGGACATCGATTTCAATCGCCTCAACCGTCAAGACGTTGGATCAACCAAACTCTTCAACGTCGATTTGAAACGACCATCACCTGCCGGCACTTCGTGTCGGGGATCGTGTGAGACTCTAATCCTCCAACGCCTTCAAGACCGCCTCGGTCACTGCAGCCGCCAGCTTCTTCGATCCCTCCGCTGTGAAATGAACATTGCCCGGGGCAACGTACAGATCCGCGGCGAAGGAATCCGAAACCTGGTTGAGGTCATTCACCGCAAGGCCGTGTTTGTTCATGACTCGTGCCGCGGCCTCGTTGTAAATGGTGTCATCCCCGACCTTCCGGCCAGCCTCACCTTCCGGGACCGTGGTCGTCTGAGCCCAAATCAGCTTCGCATTCGTCGTCTTGAGTCGCGAAACGATCTCATCCAGGTTCTTCTCGTACTGTTCCACCGGCGTCGTCAGCGTCCCATTGACCTTGTCTCGGTTCCCCTGAACCTTGGACTGCGGATGTCGATAGCAAAGATCCCATAGTCCCCAATTGAAATGGATCACATCCCACTGCTCGGTACCAATCCATCTCTCCAGCTTCTGCACTCCGGTCCCCGAATCTTGTGCGTTCCCAGGGTTGTGGCGAACCACCGCTTTGCCTTCCAGCTCAGCAGCAACGTAGGGTGTGTAACCAATTGAAATGGAATCGCCAATGATCAACACCTCCGGCAACTCTTCCGCGTGAACGGCCGAAGACCAAACAAAAGAAAAGAGAAAAACGAACAGGCAGTATCTCATTGCAATTCTCGATTTCAACGATTGGTCGTCCAAAGAAAACTCGCCAACAACACTCCGGCCGGCTCACCGCCGTTCAAAAACCAATCCACATGCGGTGGAGCGTTCGGCAACACAATCATACCAAGGCCATCCCTCGTCACCCAACGACGCGGAGGGGCAAACACGAGTTCAGGTCCCCAAAACATCAAAGGTAGGCACACACACGGAACACGATCTTCGAGCCTGGCTCTCGATAAAAACTCGCTCACGAAACCTCGCCCTTTGGCGCCGGTGCCCGCTTTCGCCAAATGATGAACAACCCCGACAACACGATCAGTCCCGATCCCACCACCATCTGCAGGTTCATCTGCTCGCCAAACAGCAACACTCCGAAGGCGACGCCGAACAGCAATCGCGAGTAGCGGAAGGGAGTGACGGCCGAGACCTCACCGGTCCGCATCGCTTTCATCAAGCTGCCATACGCGGCCACGCCCACCAACACCGCTCCCAACAAACAGAACCAGACCTTGCCGGTTGGCCAAACGAACCACTCCCCTCGCCACAAGGAAGACATCACCCCAGCGACCAACACCGACAGAAAACCGTACAAACCAAGAATCGACGTGCTGACCCTTGCTGGCGCCGCACGACTGGCGAGATCTCGCCCGGCAAATCCAAGCATCCCAATGACAGCCAACATCGACAGCATCGAGAACCCGTCCGTTCCAGGGCCAACAATAACGATCACCCCGAGCAAGCCGACCAAGACCGCCATCCATCTTCGCAGCCCAACCTTTTCACGAAATACGATCGCGGCACCTGCGACCACAACCAACGGGGTGGCTTGAAGTATCACCGTGGTTGCCGACAACGGGGTCAGCGCGATCGCGAGCACGTAGAACAGTCGGCCAGTGACCTCCAACAACATGCGAACCAGCATGATCGGCGCACGCGCGTCCGCCGTGAACAGCGGTTCTCGATTGCGTTTCGCAATCCCAGCGAAGACCAACATGCCTCCCAACCCAAACAGGGACAGGATCTGGCCAACCGGCAGCACTTCCGCAGCGGCTTTGACCAACGCGTCTTCCGCAGAAAACGCCGCCATGGAGGCAACCATCCAAATCGATCCAACAAGATTCGACCGATCCTCACTTCTCAATTTGGTAGTCACGAAACTCCACTGCGTGCGTTGAAAAAAGGCACCAAACTAGCTCATTCACTCGACACGTCAACGCAGCCAGCAAGCTCAACGCACGCAAATAGCTGTCGCCCCCCTGCTTTGCGGCATTCGTCACCACTTCGATCCGAATGAGAGCCAAGGCCCAAATGACGTCCGCCGCCCAAGTATCGAAAGTGGCTTCGATCAGAACATCGGGCATAACCGCTGGCGGATCAGCATCTTTTGATTCGTACAAAGTGCTTGGTTGAACATCCGACTTTCAGTTTGGAACTTGGCAACTCAATTCGAACGCCTCGAAATGGTCCGTTCAAACTTCGGCCATCGGAGAAATCCCTCCAAAAACCTGAAGTCAGGGTACCGCGCACGCTTCCGTCGGATGAGCCCAAAAAAATCCCAAATGCTGAAAGACTCCTGCCGAACTGCTTAGGCATGCGCGGGAGTCATTGCGCGGGTGTCATTGGGCAGGTGGTATTGGGCATTGTCGTCTGTTGACCGTCAGCCAACCGTTCACGAGCCGCTCACAGTTGAAGACAGCCGGATCTCAGGCATGTGTGGCGTGAATCCCCAATAAGAAACGCTTTGCTTCACCATTCGCCTGGTAGGTAGCGAACAGTAGATAGGGAAAACTAAACATCCCACCGAGGAACACGCTCAGAAACGCGAAGACGTGGCCCTTGGCGGTGAACCCTTCTCGCCAGGAGATCCAGGTTGCGCCAAGCAAAAGGTAAACCAAAAAGTCAGTGTCAAACTGTGACCTCCAATTGAATGCCATTAAGTCGTCGAGCGCCACTGCTGGCCAGTTGATTCCCTGAGACAACGATGCGAGCACCGTCATGACATAAATCAGAACGGTCGAGACGAACAAGAAGGCTCGCAGTGAATTCATTGATACTGGTCTTCCGTGTCGGATCGTGGTCGTTTACGACGACACCGACCTTAACGAGGCGAGCGATGCCTGAACTACCGAAATTGTACCAAGGCCGGCCCTCGTAACCAATCAAGGAAGGTGTGCCGAAGGCCCTCGTGTAACAACCATGTTTTGGAACGCGGAGAATCGCTCTTTCAGTCGCCATGAGAGAATAACGTGCAACACGTGTGATCTCACGCCTGCCGCAGGGCGTTGACGATCGGGACGGTGGCAGCCTGAATGGCGGGTACCAACCCGGCGAGGATCCCAACCAAGACCGATACCACGGTTCCGGTGACCGCCAACCCCAGCGATGGGCGAAATGCAATCGTGGCTCCCTCTGCACCAATTGCAAACCCTCCGAACCCGAGGGCGGCGAGCGCCAGCACGGTTCCCGCGACCCCGCCCACCAAGCACAGGATGGTGCTTTCCGCCAACACCAATCGCATGGCCCGCAGCGGACGAACGCCCACGGTTTGCAGCACCGCGTACTCTTTGATCCGGTCCTGGACGCTCATCACCGTGGTCGTCGCAACCAATGACAACACCAGCGCCACACAGGCGTAACCGAGCCAATGCGCGAAGCCAATCAAATCCACCAAGTCCGACAAAGTGCTGGCCTGAAACGCTCCCTTTCGGCGGGTCTTGGTCGCGACCGCGCCGGCCCGCAGCTTTTGATCAATCGCTGCCGCCACGCGGTCGGGATCCGCATCCTCGGTGAGCATGACCTCGTGTTGCGTCACCAACCCCGCTGCGTCCAACCCTCGTGTGTACTGCAAAAACTGCAGGCTGGTGTAAATCAAGTTCTCTTCCGACGGCACGCTGGATTCAAAGACCCCCGCGACACGCACGGACAATTCCCCAATCGTGAATTGATTCCCGACCTTCAGCCCGCGACGCTGGGCAACGTTCCGGCCCACGATGGCCGCGTCTCGGTTCGACTCAAACTGCTGCCAACTGCCACTGATCAATTTCAACGGACGTGTTTGCTGAATCTGCTTTGGGTCCGCCCCATTGAACACCACAATGTCAAGACTGGCCCGGCAATTGTTCGTCCATACCTGAATGGGCATCACGTCGCGTACACCGGGGACCTTTGCGATCACCCGTTCGTAGTCTTCTGGCAAACGACTGCTGGTCGGACAAAACCGGTTCTCTTGGAAAACAATCAGATTGCGATCCGCGTCCGATCCCGTCGTCAGCCGATGCAGGCCCTCTTGGACCGAACCAACAAAGCAAAACACAAACATCGCAACGGCAGCGCCGGTGACGGTCAGCAGCGTCCGCGTGCGGTGTCGCCAAAGCGTTTTCAAAACATAACGAAACATGATATTCCCCCAAACTCGGAACGGCCCAATGTGGCAAAGACTTCGATGCCTGTGATTCCCCACTCCAAAACGATGCCACCTGAAGTCAAACAACTGCCGAGGGGTCACCCGATCCAACCTCGAGAAACTTGCCACGATCCAAAACCAACTGCCTCGATGCAATTCTGGCCGCGTCCGTGTCGTGGGTGACCATCAACAAAGTGATGTCAAGTTCCTTGTTCAAACGCTGCAGCAAGATCTGGACCTGTTCGCTGGTCTCCGTATCCAAACTGCCGGTGGGTTCGTCCGCCACAACGACTTTCGGGTGCGCCACAATGGCTCGGGCGATCCCAACGCGTTGCTCCTGTCCTCCGGACAACTGCCTCGGGTAGTGATCCGCGCGATCACTCAGCCCCACCGCTTCGAGCGCCAGCTCAACGCGTTGCCGACGCTGGGTACCAGTCATCTTCAACAGCAATGTGGGCAGCTCGACGTTCTCATAAGCCGTCAGCACTGGAATCAAATTGTGGGTCTGAAAGATGTAACCCAAATTCGCCGCTCGCCAATCGGCCAACTTGCTTCGCGAGAGCCTGGTCACCTCGGTCCCAGCCACATGGATCGTGCCGGCATCCGGCCGATCGATCCCACTGACCAAATTCAGCAGCGTACTCTTTCCCGTCCCGCTGGGCCCCATCAGCGAAACAAACTCGCCCGCTTCGATCTCCAAATCCACCTTGTCCAGCGGCGTGATGGTTTCATCGCCCTTGCGGAAGCTCTTGGATACGCCACGTAGTTCCACCAATGCCATCAGTTCATCCCCATCGTTGTGTCTTCGCGTTCGACCAAGACGGAATCGCCAGCTTCCAAACCCGATGGAACGCGAGCAATCAATTTGTCCGTCACATTCAGTCCCGTTTCGATTTCCACCAAGCCATCACTTCCGGCACCACCGACAACCACCGGCGTTTGCCGTGCGGTTCTATCCTCGGTGACGCACCACACGAACGTTCCCGACTCTCCCGTCTGAACCAACGACTGCGGAACAAACAATCGCTGTCTGTCCTTTGCCGCTTGAGTGTCCAATTCAGTGGCTGGTGAAAGAAACGTTGCCGTCACCAGCATTTCCGGACTCACAGTGAGCGGCGGGGAGATCAGTTCGACCTTCACTTCCAAGGTGTTTTTCTGAACATTTGCAGCACTGGTGGCCTGCAACACTCGGCCCTGGATGACCACGGACGACGATGCGGTTTCGATCTCGACCGGCTGGCCTTTCCGAATCATCGGGACATCCTCCAGACGCACATCGGCACGAACCTGCAAGCGTTCCGGGTCATACATTTCCACGACCGTGCTGGCGTCGTGCCCCGCCGAGGACGAGGCCCCCGCGACGCGAGTCCCCGGTGCGGCGACCAACCGCAAGATTCGCCCGTCCATCGGGGCGCGGACGACGTTGCGTTCCAATGCCAACTCCGCCTGCCGCAATTGCAACTTGGACTCATCCCACAGTGCCTTGGCGGAGACGACCTTGGCCTTGGCCTCTTCCACCTGCCGCGTTTCTTCCACCAGCAACATTCGTTGCTTCTCCAACGCTCGCACCTTGCTGGTCAAGGCATCCACCTCCCGTTTCAGGTTGGGCTGACGACGCTGAAGCTCCTGGAAATTGGCACGTTCGGCGGCGTGGTCGCTTTCCGCACGCGCCACAATCCGTCCGGAAATCGCCCCCTGGGCAGACCGTTTTCCCTGCATGTTGTTCAACGCATATTCCACATTTGCCTCGGCGGCATCAATCAAAAACGGCAACTTCGCCAGTTCCGTTTCCGCCTTGGCCAACATGCTTTGCGCGTCAGCAAGCTGAACTTCCAAGTGCACCGGGTTTTCGAAACGTACCCTGGCAGCATTCAGTTCCGCCTCCGCACGCTGCAGCTCCCCGTGCCGTATCGCAACAGCGTTCTTGGCCTGCTGAACATTCAGTTCCGCGTCAATGGCAATCAGCCGAGCGACAGGCTCACCCCGTTTGACGGGTTGACCCTCCACCACCAACAACGATTCAATCACCCCAGGCGCCAACGCCGCGACGCTGATCGCCGTCGGTCGTGGTTCGATCCACCCAGGCGACTGAAACAACGTTTGCCCCGCCTGAACAACCTCGGCCCGCTTGGCGATCACCGGCACGACAGTGACCAGTTGCCTTGGCAACCAGTGACGGCCCGCTGCAACCGCAAGCAGTGCCGCAAAGCCCACCAAGATTCCAAATGGCAACACGAAACGGCTGATCCAACGTCGGCGCCGTGGCGACGACGCAGGATTGCCCTGCGTTGGCGTGCGATCAATGGCCAGTTGGCCGAGGTCCAGCGGAGCGTCAGCCATGACTACTTGCTCGACCGAACGAAGACATCGCTGGTCTCAACGGTCAAGTTGCCTTGCTCGTCGCGTTTGGCGATGCCACGCACCACCACGGTCGTCAGCTCGTTCACGCCAAGCAGTTCACGAGCTGTCTTCGAAACCGGAGCCCCCGACTCATCGACCACCTTGACGGTCGCGATGTTGTCTTTGACCTGGTCTTGCGTGCAACAATAATCCCATGGCGTCGGGCAGCCTTCTTCGTCGGCACAGTAGGGAACCTTCGGATCTACAATCGTGAAGGCCGCCAAACCATCCACGAACGGCTCGGTCGAACCACCGATCAAACCCACCAAGGTCAATTCCTCTCCGTCAGCTGCCTTTTCGCGAGCCTCACCAACAGGCATCGCATCGGCAGGTTCGGAGCTGGCAAGGTAAGCCGCATCCGCACCGGAAACTTGCGTCGCATCTTGGTCGGCAACTTCGGCACCGCCACAACCAGCGATCAATGCAACCACGCTCGCCAAAACAAGGTGTTGAAAACGTTTCATTGTGTTTCTCTTTTCAAAGGGTTTGTGAGTCAGACTGCTTTCAATCCCGTTGCGATTTCTTCTCGCAACGCTTTCAGTGCCGGTGGCAACGAACCAAGGACACCCAACAAAATTCCGACGCCGCAACCGATCAAGATTGCGACACTATCGATTCTCAAGGTGAAAGCTCCCATCGTGAATCGAACCGCCATGCCATTGAGCAGCAGCAACGCCACCACCCCCGACAACAAAGATCCAGCGGCCGCCAACAAGACGCCCTCCTGAACCACACTTAGCAAGATCGCACGCCGTCGATATCCGATGGCTTGCAACGTTGCGATTTCTCTTATCCGTCCGGCGACGGATCCATACATCATGTTCAATCCAGCAAAAACGCCCGCTCCGGACACCAGCACCACCACAAACCAAGCCAACACTCGGACCGGTTTGTAGTGCTGCTGAAGTGATGCGTAGTAATCCGTTTCGCGGATCGCTCTCAGTTCCAGATCCAAACGCTCTTTGCAGAACAACTGAACCTCCGCGGCCGTTCGACCAGGCTGCAGTCGAATTGCGACCAAGCTCAAGTCCTGTCGTTTGGTTGCCGTTTGAAAGTCACCCAAGGAACACCAAATTTCCGATTCATACGCCGATCCGCCGGCGGCAAATCGGCCGCAAATCGTCCACTGGCGTCCCTCAAATTCAAGCTGCTTGCCAATCGTCAGCTCACTCGCTTCACGACCAAGTTTGGTGGCAACCAATCGGCCGACCATCACTTCACCATCCGCTGGCCAAGTGCCCTCGACCAATTGCACGGAACGACGAACCAATGGTGCCGACGTGGTCACACCGCGAACCAATCCCAGTCCTCCTGGTCCCGATTCCGTGGCCACTCGCGTGCCGAGGTACAGCTCGGGTGAAACGTGATTGACTCCAAAACGTTTCATCGTCCCATCCAGGCTGGCCGCCAACAGCGACGGTGTCCGCGCGGCGATCGACGAGTTCTCGATGTTCTCCTCCGAGTTCACCGAGTACACCAACACCACGTCGTCATCCCCGCTGATTGCGAGCGACCGTTCCAACCCACGAATGAATCCAACGACCACAAACACCAGCATCACCACGGTCGCCAAAGCCACCAATGTCAACGCGGTACGCACCGGCCGGCGGGCCAGATTGCGAACGCCGTATTCCCATGGCAACAGCATCAGCAATCGCCTCGGTTAATCGTTTGATCGATGAAACGCAGAGTCGATTGCATGTTCAACGCTTGGGTTTTGAGGTGAACGTGCCATCAGGGGTGATCATCTTCTTTGGCGTTTTGCCAATGCTTTCCATGATTTCCCAAATGCCTTTGGGACTCAACTTCACACCGTCCTTTGGAACCAACGCGACGGACTTCTTCTCGATGCTGCAAACCACCTTCGCGACCGCATCCACCGAATCAAACCGAGCGGTGATTCGTTTCACACAACCTCCACACATCTCACCCACCGTCATCACCATTTGATGGGCGGGCTCCTTCTTGTTCGCCGGCGTGTCAGCCGACACAGGTGCGGGGCCAATCAAAGCGGACACGAGAAAAGCCAAACCGGCCAAACCCAATCCATTCCGTTTCGAACCGAACATCATCGTCAAATCTTTCATTCACAAGGGGAAACAAACACTTGGCGCGCACCGCCATCCGGTCCACCGTCGCAGACACATGAAATGCATGCACAACGATTCAAATTGATTGGTCAAACGTGACGAATCCATCACGCCATGCGATCACGAACCAGTGATCCAATCAGGTAACAATCCGTGGACGCGCAGCAACGCATCCTCCGCGTTGAAGCAAATCCAAAACGATCACCGGGATCAAATCAGCCAAGATTGGTGCGCAAGACGCACCTGACGGCCAGATCGACTCGCACAACTCGGCAAGTCACGATGCGAACCCAAAGCCGCATCGGAAAAGGATGGCGACATCGATTGCGCATCAACCACATGCGTCCAAACAACGACCAAACCAGGATCCGGAAGATCCAAATCGCTCTCCAGAACAGCACCTTCGCAAATGCAGCTTTTGCAGTTGCAATCATCTCCGCATGGGGAGGAGTCGCCACGTTTTGAATCAAGATCCGACGTGGACGCTGGTGCCGCGGATTCGCCGTGATGGCAACAACCGCATGCTGCTGCAGCAACACCTTCTTCGCAGGTTGCTTCCGTTTGACACGAAAAACAACGCAAAGGGCACGTCAATAAATTGACGACCAAGAGAGCGATGAAGAGAGGCGTTTTCATACTTCGAAGTCTACCAACGCTCAATTCTCAGAGCAACCTGAATCTCGCAGAAACCAAGCGTTTGACCGACTCGGGGAGTGCCGATCGAGTCGTCAACCACATGTCAACGTACGTAGGACGGGCACTCTTGCCCGTCAGCCATTTGGGCGTTCACCCGAACTTAAGAGACGTTAGGGGTTAACGCGGACATTGCGGCATTAAGTTTGTCTCTGCCTTACGCCCCAACGGGGCAACTCTATCATAGCCCCAGGCATCGCCTGGGGTTTCGTTAGGAAGGCTCCAACGCGAGCCCCAACGGGGCGGCCCTACACACATCGACAGGAATGATCGGGCAAAACCATGTCAGCCGTTTGAGCGTTCGCCTGGACTGCCAAATGTTTGCTAGTGACGCTCTGATAGCAGATGCAAATTTTCTTCCGGCTTCTGTCTTTTTCCATCCCGGTAGGGATGTCGGATGGTAGCGGGGGGGCGCTGCGTGGGACGTTCGAAAAATCAATGGTGGCTGGCGTCTGGGTTTCGCCCCGGATGGGGCCGTCGTGTGAGTTGGGAGCGTCCCTCGCTCACGCGTCGGGTTGTGATGGGGGGGCTTGGCCGACTCTGACGGGCAAGAGTGTCTTCGTCGACCAGAACAAACTCCCCGCCAAAACGAACGCTTGAGCCGTCGACCAAAGCACCAACGCGGACCACCAATGGATCACGATTTGATCTTCCCCGCCCATCGATCCCGCCCGAAGCCAGCCATCTGGCGAGAGCAACCATCCACCCGCAACGACCAACACCCCGGGCACCGCGGTTGCCACCAAAATCACAAAGGACTTGCCAATGCCTTTCGCAGACGCGGCCAGCAAGAGACTGGCAACGTCAACCAAAGCATAGACGGCCGCGAACCGCATCAAGCGAATCGCCAGCGGTTGTATTTCGGCTCGCTCTTCATCACTGATCCCACCCAACAGAATTTGCAGCAGAGTTTCCGGGAACGCGGCGAGGGCGATCGCCAGTGTCAGCGCCACCACCACCCCCAGGCCCATCCCTCGCCGGATCGTGTCCGACGCCAAACCGATTCCTTTCGATGCCAATGCTTGCCCGGTCACAACCGTCACCGCGGTGCCCAACCCAATCGCTGGGATCGATAACAACTGATACATCGTGAGCGCCGCGGAGGTCGCTGCCAGACCAGTGACAGATGCCGCCCCAATCACCAGCAACACAAAACTGAACAATCCCGAGCGAAACAATTGTTGCAATCCGATCGCGGATCCCGGCACGATGATCTCAGTCATGACATGACGACTCGGCCGCCATGCCGCCCGAAAATGACGACCAAATGAATTCAAACGCATCAACATCACTGCAAACACGGCCACTTTGAACCACATCGCAATGGTCGTTGCGAGAGCCGCGCCAAAGACACCCATCGCGGGCAAACCCAACCCGCCAAAGATGAACCAATAGTCCAAACCGACGTTCAACACAGACGAGGCGATGTTGGTTTGCAAGATCGGTCGAGTCACTCGTCGTCCTACAAAGAACGCGGTCAAACCGGCTTCCAACATGGACGCGGGAGCGACCAACAATAACGTTTGAAAATAGCGTGCCTCCAGCTTCGCAAGTTCGATGTCGTGTCCAAACGCTTCGAACAAATTGGGGCTCATCCAACCGATCAATGCGAAGGCGGGTACACAAGCCAACGTGAACCACAAGCATTGCCAGAGCAGAGACCAAACCCTCAGCGCGACCGCTCCCCGACCACGCTTCTTGCCCATCGCCATCGCGGCAAGCGGAGTGATGAAACCCATCGCCGTGACGGGAATGCAAGCGATTGCCCAATACAAGTTGCCCGCTGCCATCGAAGCCGCTGACGACGTTGGCCCATACCACATCAACAGCGTGCGATCGGTGAAGAGCGTGATCGAGAAACAACCAACGGTGGCCGCCAGCGGAATCGCAACCGCCATTATCGCTCGATAGCCGTACGCGTCGCGTTCGATTCGACGGGGCGATTCAGTCATGGATTCCTGCGAGAGAGAGGACAACGGCCAACCGCCAGGCCAGGCAAATTAGAAAAGATGGAAAGTGCGAGGATCACGACGCGACGAGGTTGATCGAAACGCGATCACCCTCTGGCTCAAAAAATGCAGTGCAAGCACGCTACCAATTCGCGACAACACAAGCGAAACACGTGCCACCGTTTCGCGTCTCCCAACGTGACAACGCAAATAGGAAAAAACAATGTCCACCAACAGCTTTTCACAACGGAAACCCCACCGCCATGGGCACGCTCCTGCCGCCCAGCTTCAAACCCGATCTGGCCGTGGAACGCTGACTCAGATGTTTTCAGCGCTGGCAGGTTTCATCAACCACTCTGATCGAAAGCTGACCGACTCCGGAGTCATCCACCCGATTGCGGAACGCGTCTCCGTGATCGCAACTCGACGACGTTGAGCTACTCCCCACGACCTTTGGCACGGTCGTTGCTTAAGCCGAAGCCGACGGAATCGAAAACAACATCACGGATGATCTGAGGATCAATCACCCGTTACCAACTCCATCGGCTGGGGAGCCATTCGCGATGAAAATCGGCATCATAGGTCATCTCAAATTTCCCATCGCGAAGCCCTACGCAGGAGGCTTGGAAGCATTCACTCACGCGTACACCAACGCGTTGATGAGCCGAGGTCACGAAGTCACGCTGTTTGCTTCAGGGGACTCCGATTCGCAGTTGGCTCTCCAGAGCATCATCCCAAACGCGACCATTCCTGAATCCAACGCACGCCTTGGACGGATGTGCCATGACTGGATCGAAAGTGTTGAAGACGAAGCCTACGCGGCATTGATGCTGCAACTCAGCACGAGCGACTTTGACGTGATTCACAATCACTCGCTCAGCCCCATCCCTTTGCAGTTCTCGCATCTGCTTCCGACACGTTTGATGACCACGTTGCACGCACCTGTCTTGCCTCGCATGGCAGCGGAACTGCAACGTCGCGACAGCGAAGCATGTGGGCAATTCATCAACATTTCCAATGCAAACGCGGATGCTTGGCGTTCGTTGTTGCCCAAACAGACTGTGATCCACAATGGAGTCGACACTTCGTTCTGGGTACGTTGCAACGCGGAAAGACAACGACGAGCCATTTGGTTTGGTCGGATACTCCCGGACAAGGGAACGCACTTGGCTTTGCGAGCCGCCCATCGTGCTGGCATTCCGCTCGACGTTGTCGGCCCGATCTCCGATCAAAACTACTTTGACTCAGAAGTCTTGCCACTGCTCCGTCCAGACGACGCCTATCACGGGCACCGCACCCACGAAGAACTCTGCACCCTGATCAGTCGTTCGGCAGTGACCCTGGTCACACCCTGTTGGGATGAACCCTTCGGATTGGTCGTTGCAGAATCGCTGGCGTGCGGGACTCCCGTTGCCGCATTCAATCGCGGTGCATTGCCAGAGCTGATCGGCAAATCCACCGGCCGATTGGCCAAACCGGGAAGCGTCCGCGAACTGGCGCAAGCGATTCTTGGTTGCATGAAGCTACCCGGCGAAATCTGCCGCCGGGTCGCACAAGAACACTACAGCTTCGATCGCATGGTGGAGCAATACGAGTCGCTTTACCAAAACCAATCCGACTGGAGCTTTCCAAACGAGGTCGCAGCGTGATCGATCGACAACCTCACGTGGGCTTTTACGTTCACTATCACGGAATGGGCCACAAGCACCGGACTGAGGCCATCCTCCGACGGCTTCCGGTGCCCGCATCGGTCGTTACCAGCCGCATTCATGACCTCGATTGGAGCGGCCCGACGCTCACAGATGTCATCGGCATCGATTGTGACAACGATCATGTTCCAGTACGTGGGATGCAGCTCGCACAGGATGTCTCCGCGTTGCACTACGCACCCCTGTGGACCGATTCCATCACCAAACGAGTCGCCCAGTACACGCGTTGGCTGGATGAGACTCGACCGGACGTGATGGTGATCGATGTCTCCGCAGAAATATCGATGCTCACGCGGCTGGCGTCGATTCCACAAATCGTGATGCGGCAACATGGACGTCGCGACGACCCAGCTCACTTGACTGCTTACGAAGCCGCTCACTCATTGCTGGCTCCATTTCCACAGTCGATGGAAGACGACATCACGCCCGATTTCGTACGAGAGAAAACGGTGTACCTGAACGGGTTTTGCCGTGGGCAAACGAATGAAACGTTGAGCTCCATTCAAGAAACAAAACCAAATCGCGAGCGGCCGATGATCGTGGTGATGTTTGGTCGAGGAGGAACGGGCGACGTTCACCAGCACTTGCGAGACGCGGCAACCTTGGTTCCACACGCAGACTGGGTCGTGTTAGGAAAAGACGACAATTCGCATGCCGAACGAACGCCGTCGAATCTGTTCTTCGCCGGTTGGCAAGACAATCCTGGCAAATGGATCGCCGATGCCAGCGTCGTCGTCACCTCAGCGGGTCACAACAGCGTCATGGAACTCGGGCACGCCCGATGCCGGTTCATTGCCATTGCAGAAGACCGTCCCTTCGAAGAACAGATTCGAAAAGCCAAAATTCTCAGCCGCGAGCGGTTGGCGATCGGACTGACAGGTTGGCCCGCATCCAACCAGTGGCCGGCTCTGATTGAGGAAGCAATGCTGTTGGATCCATCGCCATGGCGAGATGTCTTTGAACACGATGGAGCCACGCAGGCGGCAGAGCATCTCGCTCAAGTCGCACGCTGGTCGCACGAAGCCAGAATGTCAGGGGAGTTGGTGACGCTATGAGGATCAGTGTTCTCACCATCGTCCGCGGACGCCAAGCACATCTCGAAAACCAACTGAAGGGATTGCTGCAATCAACCGTCTTGCCACACGAATGGATCGTCGTCGGCATGAACCAGGCAGTCACGCTCCCCGATTGCAAACGTTTTCCGGTCCGAACATCCAGCGTTTATCATCCGACCGAACCGCTTCCTCTGGCACAAGCCCGCAACCACGCGGCTTCGCTTTGCACGACGGACGGGATCGTGTTCTTGGACGTCGATTGCATTCCATCGCCCGACATGATCGGAAAGATGGTGAATTCCCTTCAAGCAGAAGACCGCTTGTGGATGGGATGCCCTCGCTACCTCCCTGCGGGAGCCGCTGACGGCGACTGGCAAATGAATCAACTCCACCAGCAAGCGGTCGACCATCCATTGCAACCACAACTCGGCGATCAAGAACGACAAAGCTCCCAACGATACGAAATGTTTTGGTCATTGTGCTTCGCAATCGGCCAGTCTTCTTTCAAACGAATCGGAGGCTTTGATGACTCGTTTGATGGCTACGGTGGCGAAGACACCGACTTCGCATTTTCTGCCCGCAAGGCCGGTGTTCCATTTGGGTTCGTCAACGCGGTTGCCTATCACCAGCATCATTCGGTTTGCAAACCACCCCTGAACCATCTCCAACCAATTGTCGAAAACGCTGAACGGTTTCGCCGCAAGTGGGGCGTGTGGCCGATGGAATCCTGGCTCAACGCCTTCGCCGAACGAGAACTCATCAAATTCGACAAAGAAGACGATTCAATCGCAATCCAACGCCTGCCGACTGAATCGGAAATTCAAAAAGCAACGTCACTGACACCGGCCGGCTTTTGATCAGGCACCCAAGATTGAACAAGCGGAACCAAGTGAACCGAGCGTTCACTTGAATGACGGAATGTCGAATGTGGTGGACCGCATTCTTTTACACAAACTTCTCTCAGCATTGTTCGCCGCCAAAGGTCGCGTCTTAAACGTCACCCTCCTGAACGCAAAGTTCATGCAGTTTTTGATGGTCGTGCTCGTGAGGTTGAATTCACCCTCCCGTACGGAGGTCATGCCGTTTTTAGGTGCTGTCCTGCCAGGCGTTTGTCATCACCCTCCCTTTGGGAGGGTCGAGCGAAGCGAGGGGAGGGCCGAGCATTGGATCCAGCGTGTAACCCTCCCCGGACCGAAGCGGGCCGCCACTCCCAGAGGGAGGGCGAAATAAAACTGCACGACCTTCCTTCCGCGCGGGCGGTGTTTGCAGGACGTCACGAACACAGCACCTAATAACTGCACAACCTCAACGCAGTTGAGGAGCGTCGGAATCCAAGCGTTCAGCGAGGATTCCGGGGAGGGCAGTACGCGCAATTCCCCACCTCAAACCGCGCCCGCGTTCATCACGCCAGCATCGCTCCACTCCCCGCAACTTCATTCGAGCACGCATTCGCTGCAGTACGTGCAACCAAAGCCGGTGTCAGACCACGGCAACGGCTCGTTGGAAGAACGAAGTCCAGTTCTGGCACGGTAGTTGCGACTCATCAATCTCATCAAGCAACCGTTTGATGAAACTATCAACCACAGCAAACTGAAGGATCTCACATGTCTCTTGAAACCAAAATCGACTTGAACGAAACCACCATCGACAAGCTTCAAAAGCTGATTCGTGCCAACATCGACTCGTACAACGGCTTTCACGAGTCCGCAGAAGAACTGAAGGACGAGCGTTTGGCAACGTTGTTCCGCAGCATCGGCGACGAACGTTCGGCGATGGCCAGCGAACTGCAGCAGTACGTCGAATTCAACGGCAAAGAAGCCGAAGACGACGGCAGTGTTGCCGCCAAGACGCACCGCATTTGGATCAACATCCGAGGCAAACTCAACGGCGGCGATGCAACAGTCATCTTGATCGAAGCTGAGCGTGGTGAGGACCACATCAAGGAAGCCTACGAAGATGTCTTGAAAGACACCGCAGGCAGCGCCATGAACGATGTCTTGACCGCCCAATATGCCAAGGTCAAAGCCGGCCACGACAAAATCCGCGATCTTCGCGATGCCTACAAAGCCAGCTGATCACGGCTGGTCGAATCATTTCGGTTTCCGACCGAACAAACAAAGCCATGTCCCATGACATGGCTTTTTGTTTGCGCCGATCAAACTTTGTAAGCTGCGTGCACCACGCGTTGAACGCCCCATGTCAACATTGAAAACAACGTGCAGTCTGCTGGCCTTCAATCAAGAAGCTTTCAAATTGGGCCGTCGCGATTGCAACAGAATTTGAATTGTTTCTTACCAGTCTTTACGCCAATTGCCGACTTCCGAAACAGGACGCGGCGACCGCTCGGGCCGGATCCAATCTTGGTTCCACGCACCTGTGACTTGATCAACCATCGAACACTTGGTTCGTCAGCGTGTTCACCAACCCACCAAGTGGAAGCCCCTGAACTGCAATGCAATCTCCGAAGCACGTTGGCAGGAACCATTGGAAACAACCATGTGAGCCGCTTGGCGTTCGCCTGGGCTGTCAAAAGGTTGGTATTGACACCGCTTTGGACTGCGCAGGTTTCGTTCCTCGACTTCGCCCCAACGGGGCAGCCCTATGCCAGCCCAGGGCAACGCCCTGGGTTGTGGCGGGACCAAGATTACAAAGCCCCAACGGGGGCGGTCCTAGCGGGTTTTGGGGAGTCTTTCTTAGGGCCGCCCCGTTGGGGCTGGTGTCGGAAACTCCGTAACGAAACCCCAGGCGATGCCTGGGGCTATCTTAAAGCTGCCCCGTTGGGGCGTAGGACAGAATAAAAATCAACGTCGCATTTTCCGTGTCAATACCAACCTTTTGACAGTCCAGCGTTAGCCACGGTTTTCGAGCGCAACCAGCGCGAACGCCCAAATCGCTTACCTCCCCGAAGACTCCTGCAGGCCTGCTTCCCCATACCCCACGACCGCGAACCATCGAAGCTGACCGCTCAACCCCGGGGGAGGTCGAAACCACGAAAGACACGAATCGCACGAAAGTTCAGCAAGGGTCGTTCTCGTGTCGTTCGTCCATTTCGTGGTTAATGAATAGCCGCCACAACGGAGCCTTCACCATCCACCAAGTGGAAGCCCCTGAACTGGATTGCAATCTCCGAACCAGGTTGGCAGGAACGATTGGGAACAACCATGTGAGCCGCTTGGCGTTCGCCTGGGCTGTCAAAAGGTTGGTATTGACACCGCTTTGGACTGCGCAGGTTTCGTTCCTCGACTTCGCCCCATCGGGGCAGCCCTATGCCAGCCCAGGGCAACGCCCTGGGTTGTGGCGGGACCAAGATTACAAAGCCCCAACGGGGGCGGTCCTAGCGGGTTTTGGGGAGTCTTTCTTAGGGCCGCCCCGTTGGGGCTGGTGTCGGAATCTCCGTAACGAAACCCCAGGCGATGCCTGGGGCTATCTTAGAGCTGCCCCGTTGGGGCGTAGGACAGAATAAAAATCAACGTCGCATTTTCCGTGTCAATACCAACCTTTTGACAGTCCAGCGTTAGCCACGGTTTTCGACCGCAACCAGCGCGAACGCTTGAACCGCTCACCTCCCCGAAGACTCCTGCAGGCCTGCTTCCCCATACCCCACGACCGCGAACCATCGAAGCTGACCGCTCAACCCCGGGGGAGGTCGAAACCACGAAAGACACGAATCACACAAAAGTTCAGCAAGGGTCGTTCTCGTGTCGTTCGTCCATTTCGTGGTTAATGAATAACCGCCACAGCGGAGCCTTCACCATCCACCAAGTGGAAGCCCCTGAACTGCAATGCAATCTCCCGAACCAGGTTGGCAGGAACGATTGGGAACAACCATGTGAGCCGCTTGGCGTTAGCCACGGTTTTCGAGCGTAACCAGCGCGAACGCTTGAACCGCTCACCTCCCCAAAGACTCCTGCAGGCCTGCTTCGCCAAACCCCACGACCGCGAACCATCGAAGCTGACCGCTCAACCCCGGAGGAGGTCGAAACCACGAAAGACACGAATCGCACGAAAGTTCAGCAAGGGTCGCTTTCGTGTCGTTCGTCCATTTCGTGGTGGCTTCAACGAGCGAAACAACCGAGCGATCGCCATCGCGAAAATTTCCGCACACCAGACAGCCACGTCCCTACAACAGAAGCAATGGTGGTCGCTGACTGACCAACGCAGGCATGTCAGGACGTCCTTTGCGGGCAAACCAATTTCGGCGGCAGGATCAAACCTCGGATCAGCATTCGATTCGCGAACATCAGTGTTCGTCGCAGCACACATTTTGAAAACACGAATCGGCGCAGATCCAACGCTCCTTCAAATCCATGCGATTGAACTGCATCTTCCACCTCGCCAGACCGCACAACGGAACGTATTTACGTCGCCGACGCAACCGAAGCGAAGGTGGATTGGATCAAGTTTTGATTGTACAATGCGAACGCAGTTTGCGCCAAATCGGAGGTGTGCCGCAGGCCCTTGCGCACCAACCATGTTGTCGGTCGCGGACCAATTGTTTGAGGTCTATTTCTATGACCAGTATACCAGTCGAATTACCAGATGATTTGCTGCAATTTGTGGATCAAGGCACAAAGAACGGTGGATTTACGAATCCGAGTGAGTTTATCATCGCGTTAGTCGCCGCAGCGAACGTGAAGCAATGCGAAATCGAGCAAGCATTGATGGCTGGGATAAATAGTGGTCCGGCCGACCCGTGGACGGATGAAGAATGGCAGACGATCAAGGAACGCGTTGGTTCAAAGAGCGTCAAGTAAGTGGCGAACCGGAAGCAAATCACCCGACGGCCCCAAGCCATCGAGGATGTCGAATCTCACGCAATGCACATTGCGGACGGCAGTCTTGATGCTGCTTTGCGATTTCTTGAGCGATCCGAACAGACGATCAAGGGGTTGGCACAGTTCCCGAAAAGCGGCGGGCTATTTGCAACCAGCGTGCCGGAGCTTGCGATAGCGTACTGCACACATGGGGACGTGACCTGGTTTACCACCCGCACGTTCACGTCGTGGTTCCCGCCGGCGGCATCGACGCTGGCGGCGTTTGGCAAAGCAGTCGCGCCAGCGTGTTCGTGCCCGAGCAGATTCTGGAGAGGTTTTTTCGCGGCAAGTTGAAACACAAACTGCGATCCGAAACGTTCTTTGACTCGATCCTCGATGATGCCTGGCAAGTATGCTTTGTCGTCGACAGCGAAGCGGTCGGCAGCGGCGAATTCGCGGTCGCGTACTTGGCGGCCTACGTGATGCGAGGTGCGGTGGCCAATCGACGCGTCACGCAGTGCGACGAATTGACTTCGCTCGAAGAAGCCTACTTGACGCTGCAAGTCAAACGCAGCGGAACGCGTCAGTACAAGCCGATGCCGATGCGTGTGGAAGAGTTCATTCGTCGTTGGCTCCAGCACGTGTTGCCGGCTGGCTTTCATCGTGTGCGTCACGACGGATTCGTCAACGCGCGCAGCAAGCGATCCCTCGAAGAGGTTCGCTGGTTGGTCGCTGTCTCACTGGAGCGTCAGTACGAACTGGCTTGCAGCCAGCAGATCGTGATGGCGGAACCGGTCGCGATGCAGTGACCCTGCTGCGGCGGCCCGATGATCAACCTGGGCTACTAAGCAGGTCGGCTGGAATGATCGGGCACAACCATGTGAGCCATTTGGGCGTTCGCCTGGCCTGCGCGTGAAAACCGTGGCTCACGCCAACGGCTCACCTACCCGATGACACCTGCTTACCCCGCCACGACAACTCCGCCACAACCAGCCAGAGCACCGCCATGATCCAGATCGTCGCTCCAATAACACGTCGTTTTCAAAGTCATCTGATCGGTGACTCCGCTGCCCCTGCGCGCCCGTCGCAATCACCTGACCCGAAAAGCATCCCGGCACACGATTCCAACAGCCAATCAACGCCCTTGCCCGATTCAAAACACCGTTCTGCGTTTCCAGAGCGGCTGCCCAAACCACCGCGCCGAACCGAACCTCGCACGAAGCCCTCCGCCAGAGCACGCCGCAGCGGACAAAACCACGAGGGAACAATCGCCGGAGTGTCCCCACCGCGAAGCGACTCGCCTTGAACAAGGATTAAGGTTCAGGCTCGTACCTCGCTGACCCCAAATCCTAAATCGTTGTGCGGCGTGCCCTACCTGTTCGTCCAATAGTCGGGCGAGCGGGAGCCATGGGCAACGGCGATTGCGAGAATGTCGGAGTTCGCGATCCGATAAATAATGCGAAATGGAAAGCGTCGAAGCAGAAGGTATCGGTGACGTGCATCGCACATCAGAAAGCGTTCGGGATCGGCAGCACTTTGAGAGATTGCCCGATCGAATTCGGCATCGAAGTCGTTTGCAGTTTCGATGCTACGCTCGGCGTACAATTTAAGAGATTCGATGAAATCGACTTCGGCGGCCCAGCATATGATGACATTAGCCATCCAACCCAGCCTCGCGACGAGCACGTTCGCGAACCTCTACCCACGGGGAGCCGGTCATTTCACCAGCGTCATATGCATCGCTTCGTCGATTGGCCTCAGCAATCCATTGAGAATCCGGAGGAACCCAATCAGTAGGGGAAACACTGTCCCACAAGGTGGCGATCAATTGCGCACGCTCGGAAGAGGAAAGCGATTGTGCCGCAGTCAGAATTTCGCTCATGTTGGTCATAGGTGAATTATACCAGATCGCCCGCACAACGGACGTTTTTTACGACACCGCCCTAAACGAAGCGAGCGATGTTGAACTACGAGAGATTGTACCAATGCGTGGCCGTTTGATGAACCAAGCGTCTGTATGGTGCCCCGTTGACGAACCAGGACTGCCCCCACGAACGATGATCCAATCGGCTTCGTGTGCGGCGGTCAAGCAATCTTGAAGATTAAGCTGCAATGAGCAAGACGACGTCGTTCGCACCAACAGCGATGCGATTGACGCTTGGACATTCGGCTTACTACTGGAAACACTTCAGTGAGCACCCCGTGAGCTACGCCGGACGTGCTCGCATTTCAACAGATCCGTTGGTTAGACAGCGTCCAACAACTCGATCTCGGTGGTCATTGATGACGAGTCTTCCTCGTCATTGAATTCCGCCATCGCCTCGTCCACTCCGACCGCCGTGGCAGAAGCGGTTGATGCTGATCCGTCGAATGACAATGCGATCGTGCTTCCTGGTTCTTCAAAACCGATGACCTCGCCGCTGTCAAAGAACTCATCGACTTCATCGCTCAAAAGCTCATTGCGTTCAGAGTTCACAAATGGCACTTGCGGTGCAATGAACTCACCCGACGCCGTGTTGGTCGACAGTTCCATTCGGTTGAGGTGGTTGATCACGAGCAACGCATCCAGTGCCGTAACGCTCGCGTCGCGATTGACATCAACGAAGCTTCCCAGCAATGGTTCACCACCGGCATCGTTCAAATGGTTCAGTTCGTTGACCACCATCAACGCGTCCAAAGCGGTTGTTTCGCCATCCGCCGATGTGTCCGTCGGCTGCAGAATGTTCGTCGCCGCTCGATTGGTCAAAGTATCGGAACCAGCAGACGATCGAATCGAGAAGATACGATCACTTGATAGCGGCTCAAAGATCACCGCGTACAGTTCGCCGGCTTGAAGATTTGCCGTGGCGACTCCGTTTCGGTAGGTGCTGACTGTCAACGTGTCAGCGTCGACGATCCGCACCGTTTCGCTCAAGCTGGTCACGCTAATCGGCGTGACCGTGACTGTCGTGTCCGTCAACGCCTGAAAGATGATTGCCGTTGGAATGCCGTCACCTGGAATCAAGTGCGGACGCGCCACAAAGGTCGGAATCAAGATTCGCGTTTCACGTTCATTGATGTCGTCGTTGAGAATGATTCCAGCCGCATCCGCTTGTGATATCAGCGTGTCATCGCTGGCATTACTCAGCACGACCGAGAAGGTTTCGTTGGGTTCGACTTGAGTGTCACCTGATACGTTCACGGTGATCGTCGCCGTCGATTCACCATCGGCGAATGTCACTGTTCCGGTCGGCAACGTCCCACCAAAGTCACTCGCATCTGCTGGATTGTCTCCGCTTCCGACCACTGAATAGTCCACCGTGACGGTGCCAATCGTATTTTCTGATCGAGTCACTGTGAACGTGAACGCGGTGGTTTCTGAGTCACCTTCAACGCGTTGAGTGTTGTCAGCAGCGATGCTTAACGAAGCCGCAACTGGTGCCGCCAAATCTGATTCGAACGCACCAATGTCGACGCCTGGACCTTGCGGTCGCGAAACACCCCGTTGATCGGTCGTCACCCCGGCCAACACTCCCGCATCCAAAGCCGCACTTCCGGTGAGCAAAGGAATTGTTGGTGTTGGACCACCAAACTCGCCCAGTGTTCCTAGACCTGCGTCGACATCGACAAGATTGTTTCCGCTATCGGTAATTGCCCCCGATAGGTTCGAATTGGTTGAGGCGTTGTTCCGCGAAACAATCGAATTGATTAACGATAACGTGCCCGCCTCAACCGAAATGCCCCCCCCCTGTGAAGCTGTGTTGTCAGCGACAGTGACACTCGTCAACGAAACGTTTCCACCTTCGCTCAAAACACCGCCACCATCATTCGACGCCGAGTTTGCCGCGATGGTTGAATTGACAACGGTGACCACACCGGCATCTCCGTCAGCAAAGATGCCGCCGCCGTCGATTGTGATGTTGTTGGAAATCGTCGAACGTGTGACGACCAGAGTTCCCTTCGAGCTGTTCCACAGACCACCGCCTTCACTGGCGGCCGTGTTTCCATCAACGACAACTTCCGTCAGCTCAACGGAACCATCGTTTGAGATGTGAACCGCGCCTCCGTTACCGGGTGCCGCGGAACCGCTTGGGCCAGCCACGTTGTCTGTAAGCGATCCACCGGTGAACGATGTAGTCGATCCGCCAATGGCTTCCAACCCACCGCCAGCACGATTGGCAGTGTTGTCTGAGATTGTTGTGTTGTCGATCGTTGCAGTCCCAGCGTTGAAAATGCCGCCACCACTTCCAGACACACCATTGGCAACGTTGTTTTGAATGGTCGCGTCGCTGATCACGAGCGTTCCACCGACATTGAAGATGCCTCCCCCTCCATTGTCCGCGTCATCGCCCGACGCGACATTCCCGTCGATGACCGTCCCGTCGACTGTCATCGTTCCGGTCCCATTCCAAAGTCCGCCACCTTCGGAGGCAGCGATGTTCCCGTTGACCGTTCCGCCAGTGATCTCCACCGAACCATTTCCGGTGACGTGAAAACCACCACCGTTTCCAGGTGCCGCCGTCGCCGGCGAAACACCGGCGTTGTTCGATGCGATCGTGGCCCCGCTGATCGTGTTCAGCGTGCCTGAGGTTGCTTCGATGCCGCCGCCAGCACGATTGGCGGTGTTGTTGGAAATGGTCGTGTTTCCACTCACCGTCAACGTTCCGCCATCATTCAAAATCCCACCGCCGCTCCCGTTGGAACCGTCGGCGATGTTGAACCCAATCACTGCATCGATCACGTTCAGCGTGCCGCCGTCGTTGAACAAACCGCCACCGCCGTTGCTGGCGTCATCGCCACTGGCGACGTTCGATGTAATCGCCCCACCGTTGATCGTCATCGTTCCGGTCGATGAATTCCACAACCCTCCCCCTTCGCTGGCCGCCGCGTTGCTACCGAAAATGGCCAAGTTCGATGTGACGTCGGCTGCTCCGGTCGAATGCAACCCGCCACCGTTGATGCCGGCGAAGTTATTCGAAACATCCGTTCCAAAGTTCAAAGTCACCGTCCCATCGATCACTTCGATGCCGCCGCCAGCACGATTGGCCGTGTTGCCTTCGGATGGAATCGCACCACCGATTTGGCTCAAGCTAATCGTCACCGCACCGTCAGTGCTGAAGATCGCACCGCCGCTTCCGAGTGCACCGTCCGCCGCGTTGCCACTGATCGTCGCATTGCTGACCGTCAGTGTTCCACCGTTGTTGAAGATCGCTCCACCACCGTCATCCGCCGCCTCACCAGAGGCCACGTTGCCGGTCAGAATCGTTCCATCGACCGTCATCGTTCCGGTGTTGTTCCAAAGACCGCCGCCCTCACGGGCCGCCGTGTTGTCGCGAATCGTTCCGCCCGAGATATCCGCGTTGCCATCGCCAGAGATGTGCAGGGCACCACCGTTGCCCGGCGCGGCTGATCCATCAGGTCCGGCAACGTTGAGTTCCATCAACACATCCGTCAGCGTTGTGCTGCTACCAGCGGTGGCTTCAATCCCGCCACCAGCACGGTTTGCCGTGTTGTCGCTGATCTCACCGCCCGAAACCGTCAGCGTTCCTTGGTTCAGGATGCCACCGCCGCTACCGGACGAACCGTTTGCAACGTTTCCTGTGACAGTTGCGTCAATGACACTCAGCGTTCCACCAACATTGAACAGTCCGCCACCGCCGTTATCGACATCATCGCCGGATGCCGTGTTGCCGCTGATCGTGGTCCCAGTCACGGTCATCACACCGGTTCCGCTCCACAAACCGCCACCTTCGGAAGCCGCAACGTTGTCGTTCACGGTGCCGCCACTGATCGTCACCGTTCCGGAACCGGTGACGTGCAAACCACCTCCGTTGCCGGGCGCCGCCACCGCGGGACTGATACCGACGTTGTTCCCATCCAGATTGACATCGGTCAACGAAGTGGAGGATGCATCGGTGGCTTCGATCCCACCACCGGCGCGGTTTGCCATGTTGCCGCTGATCGTTGAACCGGTGATCGTCATCGCACCGAGGTTCAGAATGCCGCCACCGCTTCCGGCAGATCCGTCGGCCGTGTTGTTGTTCACAGTGGATGAATTGATTGATACGGTTCCGCCATCATTGAAGATACCGCCACCGCCCTGATCTGCATCGGCACCGCTGGCCGAGTTGCCTTCGACGTTGGTTCCGACCAAAGCCATCGTTCCCGACGCACTGTTCCAAACGCCTCCGCCTTCTGCACCGGCGGAGTTGCCGGTGATCGTGGAGTCAATGAAATTCGCTGTCCACGGTCCGGAGGTATGCAGTGCACCGCCGTTGATACCGGTGGTGTTGCCGTCGAATTCAGTTGCAAAGAACGTTGCGTTGCCAGCGTTCTCGACACCACCACCGGCACGAGACGCGTCGTTGTTGGAAATGGTTCCACCACGAACCACCAACGTTCCGCCGTTCGCATTCAGGATCCCGCCGCCGTTCCCGAGTCCCGCAATCGCGGTGTTCTCGATCACATCGCTGTCGGTGATTGTGACGACACCTCCATCATTGAAGACACCTCCGCCACCTTCACCCGGTTCGTCGCCGCCACTGACATTGCCAGAAATGCTCGAGTCCGTGATTGAAACCTGTCCGCCTTCGTTGGCAATCCCGCCACCATTGCCTGATGCCACGTTGCCGGTGATCTGTGCATTCATGATGATCAGCGTTCCGCCAACGGCTTGCAACGTCCCCGAAGCGGCGGGCCCGGTGACTCGATAACCATCGGGTGAACCGTCCCCATCAACATCAACGTCTGTGTTCACTCCATGCAGCACAATCTCTCGCAATGACATCGGAAGCAGGTTGTTGAACTGACGAGCTTGATCAGAGTCACTCAGATCAAACGTGTAAGTCTCGCTGAAGTCGATCGTTCCATCGGCCGTCGTTGGGAAGTCAGCAATATTGAAATCATCCAGGGGCGAGTTGCCTTCCAAGGGAACTGGTGCACGCGGACTGGATAGATTTAGCAGCACGTTGCCATACCCCGCGATTCCTTCACCCACCGTGATGAACCCATCTCCGTTGGAGTCATCTCCCACGTCTGGAGTTCGCGAATCAATCGCGACTCCTCCTTCGCCGAGAAACGGACCTGGGATGGTTTCGGTTGAATCCAGATCCGAAGCAAACCGACCGTGGATGTGTTGAATGTGAGGTTGGTTAGGAACCAAACCAGATGCATTGATGTTAACCGTGATCGACGGATTGTCGGGATCGCTGGTATCCACAGTGACCGTCGCGGTTCCGCTCACGCCAGAATCATTCAGTGCACTCAGTGAAGTTTGGAACGTTTGCGATGTCACGTCGACATCGCTGTCATTGAAAATACCGCCCCCGATCGGTGCGGAGTTCTCGCTCACCAAAGTCCCGTCAACAGTCAAACTACCGGACACGCTATTCCAAAGTCCACCTCCTTCACTAGCGGCGATGTTGTTCGAGACCATCCCGCCGGTGATCGTCACGACACCATCACCGGAGATGTGCAACGCTCCCCCATTACCCGGCGACGCCGAACCATTTGGCCCGGCAATATTTTGATCCATTGACACATCGGTCAACGTGGTCGTGGATCCAGCGGTCACTTCAATCGCTCCACCGGCTCGATTGGCAGTGTTGCCACTGATCTCGCCACCCGAGACGGTTAGCGTGCCTTGATTGAGGATTCCCCCACCGCTGCCGCTGGCACCATCGGCGACATTGAATCCGATCACAGCGTCGATCACGTTCAGCGTGCCACCGTCATTGAATAGACCGCCGCCACCGTTGCTGGCGTCATCGCCGCTGGCACTATTCGATGAAATCGCCCCGCCGTTGATCGACATGGTTCCGGTCGACGAGTTCCACAAACCACCCCCTTCGCTGGCCGCCGTGTTGCTGCCGAAGATCGCCAAGTTCGAGGTGACGCTGGCCGCTCCGGTCGAGTGCAATCCACCGCCATTGATACCGGCGAAGTTGTTCGAAACATCGGTTCCGAAGTTCAACGTCACCGTGCCTGCGATCACTTCGATGCCGCCGCCAGCACGATTGGCAGTGTTGCCCTCGGATGGAATTGCACCACCGATTTGGCTCAAGTTGATCGTCACCGCACCGTCTGTGCTGAAAATGCCACCGCCGCTACCGAGCGTTCCGTCCGCCGCGTTGCCGCTGATCGTTGCGTTGCTGACCGTCAGCGTTCCACCGTTGTTGAAGATCGCTCCGCCACCGTCGTCGGCCGCGTCACCCGACGCCACGTTGCCAGTCAGAATCGTACCATCGACCGTCATTGTTCCGGTGTTGTTCCAAAGACCGCCGCCTTCGCTCGCCGCGGTGTTGTCGCGAATCGTTCCGCCTGAAATGTCCGCGTTGCCATCACCAGAGAGATGCAGGGCACCACCGTTGCCTGGAGCCGCGGATCCATCCGGACCGGCAACGTTCAGTTCCATCAAAACATCCGTCAGCGTTGTGCTGCTACCAGCGGTCGCTTCGATCCCACCACCGGCGCGGTTGGCGACGTTGCTGCTGATTTCGCCGCCGGAAACGGTCAACATTCCTTGGTTTAAGATCCCGCCGCCACTGCCGGACGCACCATTTGCCGCATTGTTGGTGATCGTCGAATCCGTAATCGTCACGGTTCCGCCATCGTTGGCCAAAGCACCGCCGCCCATGTCAGCGTCATCACCAGTCGCAGTGTTCCCCATCAAGGTGACGTTGGTGAGCGAGAGTGATTGCCCCGATGCGACATAGAGGGCACCACCCGATTCCGCCACTCCGTCTTGCAGCGTCAACCCGGAAAGGTCGACGTTCACCGCACCATCACCGGACGCGTTGATCGCAAAAATTCGCGATGCATTATCGCCACTGACGATTTGGCCGGATGAATCCCCCAAGGAGATACGAAGCGATTCGGTGACCTCCAGTTCGCTGCCCAAAAGAATCGAGCTCAGCCCATCGGCAAAGCTGATGCTGTCGATCTCGGTCGAGGTAGGACTTCCGGCTGCGGTATCCGCATTGATCGCCATATTGCTGTTCGACGCTTGGATCGCCTCTCGCAGACTGACCATGCCATCTACGGCGACGACGTCTAAAGCAGTGTCGACGACATAGGCCGCTAGAACACGACGTTCCTCCAGGCGCTCGCCGATCAATCGATTCAGAGTTGCACGGCGTGTTTTCGTTCTGCGTCCTCTCAGTTTCCAAGATTTCCCAAGTTCTTTTTCGGAATGAGAAGTGTCGTGCTGATCAGGTGATTGATTATCGAGCAAGCAGGCAGAACGAAATCCGAACATACTGGTCTCCGGTGAGTCAAAAATGGGGGGAGGTGGGGCAACAACTGGTCACCCAGATCGCGCAGTCCCCAGCGTTTGACCGAGTGAGACGCACAAAAAAAGCGACGGCCACCCGAGTGAGGGATGACCATCGCTGTACAAAGCAACAGATATGCCGATTATGCGATCGGGATCGGTTGTGACTTGGGAGCATCCAAGCGACTGCGGACCCCCGCTTCAAAATCCGGATGGACTTTGCCGAACTGAGCCAACATTCTTTCGCGGATATTCTCGGGGCTGTCGGCCATCGAATTGGAGATCGCAGTGCAAAGTCGTTCGCGAGCTCCTTCGTCCAGCACCTTGTTCCAGAACATCTGTGGCTGACCGTAGTAGTCCTTGTCATCGCACGCGAACTCGTCGTAGCGATCGCCGTCGCCGTGCACTGGCATGGGCGGCTCCATCGTTCGCCCGGTCTCTTTTGGACCGTTCATCTTGTTGGGCTCATAATCAACGGTGCCGCCGCCGTTTCCGTCCACTCGCATCGTCCCGTCACGATGATATGTCGCATACGGACAACGCGGTTGATTGACCGGAATCTGGTGATAGTTCACACCCAATCGATAACGATGTGCATCGGGATAAGACAGCACACGATTCTGCAACATGCGATCAGGTGAAATCCCGATGCCCTCGACCAAGTTGCCAGGCTCAAAGGCGGCTTGCTCAACATCTTGGAAGTAGTTGGACGGATTGCGATTGAGTTCAAACACGCCGACTTCAATCAACGGATAGTCATCGTGCGGCCATACCTTGGTCAAATCGAATGGATGCCATTCGTAGTCTGCGGCGTCAGACTCGGGCATGACCTGTATGTGCATTCGCCAACGAGGGAAGTCGCCCTTTTCAATGGCTTCGAACAAGTCACGCGTCGAGTAGTCCGGTGCTTCGCCCGCCATCTTGATCGCTTCGTCCGCACTGAAGTTCTCTGAACCTTGTTCGGTCTTCAGATGGAATTTCACCCAGTGCCGGACACCGTCTTTGTTGTACATGCTGAACGTATGGCTGCCGTAGCCGTTCATGAAGCGTGCACTCTTGGGTGTTCCACGATCGCTGTAAAGGAACATCACCTGATGAAGAGCCTCAGGCACCTCGCCCCAAAAGTCCCAACGACGCCAATGAGGCTGCAAGTGATTCTGCGGCTCGCGTTTTTGAGTCCGAATGAAATCACTGAACTTCAACGGATCGCGAATGAAAAAGATCGGCGTGTTGTTGCCGACCAAATCCCAAACACCTTGATCGGTGTAAAACTTCAGCGAGAACCCACGTGGGTCACGGGCCGTGTCAGCCGAACCGCTTTCGCCACCGACGGTCGAGAAGCGCGCAAAGGTTTCCGTTTTCTTGCCAACTTCGGAGAACAAATCCGCCATGCAGTACTTGGTGATGTCGTTCGTGACCGTGAACGTGCCGAAAGCTCCATAGCCTTTGGCGTGAACAACCCGTTCCGGAATCCGTTCCCGATTGAAGTGCGCCATCTTCTCGACCAGGTGAACGTCCTGCATCAAGACGGGTCCGCGTGGTCCAGCGGTTTGCGAATGCTGATTGTCATCGACCGCCCGGCCGAATTGCTGAGTTTGAAACGGGCACTTGGATTCTTCGGACATAGAACTTCTTTGCTAGAAGAGGAATAGAAACGAGTTTGAATTGATACGATTGCAAAAGGGGAAGTCAGATCAGCGATGCGATGGCATCACTCAGGGTCAGCGGCCTTTCCAACGCCGCCGTTCAACATGGCATTCATCGAAGAAGTGGCCTCCAACTTCTCCATCACCATCACGACCGCAATCAAAATCGGGACGGCCAAGAACACACCCAGCATTCCCCACATCCATCCCCAAATCACGATTGAGATGAACACCAGCACGGACGACAGCTTCATCGATTTGCCCAACAGAGTCGGTGTGATGAACTGACCTTCCAATGTGGTCAGCGTCGCATACGTCCCCGCGACCACGAATGCAAACGATGCATGCTCAAAGCTGACCAGAGCGACGAAGAACACCATCGCGATACCGACCATCGCGCCCACGATCGGAATGAAGTTCAAAAACATGGCCGCAACTCCCCACAACAATGGCGAGGGCATCCCCAGCAACCACATTGCAGTTCCGATACAAACCCCCAGACACGCGTTGATGCTGGTGACCCACGCCAGATAACTACTCAGAGCGTCTTGAACACCTTCCAAGACTTCGATGAACCGTCGCTTGGACGAAAAGGACGGCAACGAGCTGACGACGGAGACAATCAATGAATCACCCGCCGCCAACAAAAAGAACAACAGCGCCGCGGCAATGGAGACAAACGAAACCGCGTTTCCCGTCCCGGCGATCAACGGCGACGAGGTTGTCCAAGCGGGCTGTTTGATCTCGACCGGCACAGGCTTCTCTTCTGATGTCAATTGCTCTGCATCGGCGGTGTCCGAGATGTCTTCTGTGGCTTGGTTGACGGTTTCTAAATGGTCAAAAATGAATCCCAGCTTGTCTTTGACTTCGGGCATCGATCCCGGCACCTGCTGCAGCATGTCTTGCGCTGGGCCAGACAACACATAGCCGATCGTTCCGAAGACAGTCGCAATCGCCAGCATGATCGCGGTGGCGGCAACACCGGATGGGATTCCGAGGCGAGTCGCCGCGCGAACCACTGGCCGCAATGTGAGAAACGCGAAACCCGCGACCAAGATCGGCATGAACAGGTTTCGACCGATGTAAAGCGTGTACAAAGTCAAAAATGCCACGCACACCCACACGCCAACCGAAGCCCACTGGACGTGTCTCGACAGCTGCTCGACAGCCACCAATTCATCCGACTTTTCACGCCGACGCTCCGGACGTGCACCAGCCAATATGGTTCGAAATTGGTGAATGTGTGACATCAACGGGCGTCCTGCGAACGAGGACCACCGATCTCAACCATGAACCCCAAATGGATGAGCGACAACAACTGCATGGCAACATCCAAATCGAAAGTGGGGAGCAACAACGCGGTCTCCAATCGACCGCGTCCAAAACCGACAACGACCACTCACAACAGGAGCGTCTTCATCGCAATTTCACGCTTCTACGCTTTGCAAACCACGTGCCGATTTTGTAAACCACGTGCCGATCCATCAGACGAAAACTTCGGGCGTCCTTGGAGTCTCTGGACGCCTAACGTCGCAACCCCAGAACATTGAGCAAACTCGAACTCAGCGGCATTGAGAACCGTGCTAACCAGCGAACGATGCCCGACCAGCCTGCTCATTCATCGATCAAATCGAGACGGACCGAGGGCACGGGATGCGAGTCGACAATCAAATTCTTCGCCAAAGGGAATTGGTGCGAACGGCTCTCGAGAAAATGCATGAAGTAGCCGGCGGTGTTCGGGAACGCAATCAAATCGCCACGCTGGACACCGCTTGGGAACTGCATCTTCCGCAGTGAAATCAATTCCGATTCCGTGCAATAGGCACCGACCAGGTAACCCGACATCGGCTTCGTCTCAGTGGCACGATCAAAGGAGCTTTGTTTCGGAACCAAGATCGGATCCACCAAGAAGTCATCGCTCGAAGTCCGGCACTGCGTCCGGTTCATCGACAATCCGATCAACCAATCGCCTTCCGCGTTCTGTTTTCGGAATTCAACCCGAGCGACGGTCATTCCGCATCCGTCCAAGATGCTTCGCCCCGGTTCACAACGCAACTGAACATTGAGCTCCACCAATCGATCCGCAATCGACTTTCCTTCGATCTGTGAATCCAAAACGCCGGCCAGCCAATGGCCGCGAACAGGACGCTGGAAGAAGGGATACATTTTCGGTTCCCCGACGACACGCCCTCCCTCAACCGACAGCCCCAATCCGTGCCCCCGATAGGTCAGTGTGTCGCGTTCGCCCAGCAACGCCCGACGATGTTCCCTCCAAAACGTAGCCCATTGGCGATGCTCTTCCAGATAGCTCATTGGGAAACCACCGCCCATGTCAATGAACTCGACCGGCTCCCCAACCGCTTTCAATCTTTCGCCCCATTCCATGGCCAACGAAAGAGCCGACACCCGCTGCCCAGAGTCATAGCCATCGAGATGAAAATGAATCCCCTGAACCAACACGGGCAATGAAGTCAAACGCTGAGGAAGATCACGGTCGCGATCCACATCGAAACCGAAACGGGTCGGAAGCTTGTTTCCCTCGTGCTGGAACCCGCCTAAACGCAATGCGATTCGAGCTTGCCGACCAAGCTCATTTGCTCGGGCGACAATGATCTGCAACTCGTCATCGTTGTCCACCGCGATGCAGACTTCCTGCTGCAGACACAGATCAATCAGCGAATCGCTTTTGATTGCCGCGGTGCAAATCAAATCTTTCGCGGGAACGCACTGCCGCAAACACTGCCGCAGCTCGTTCTCGCTGGCGGTGTCGACTCCAAAATTTGACTCGATCGCCTCGTCAACAAAGCCCAAACACTTGTTGGCCTTCCGAGCGAAGAACACTCGAAAATCAAGACCCCGCTCACGAGCGACCGCGTTCAGTTCCTCCACGTTGCGACGCATTGTTCGAGGTCGCACCAAATTCAGTGGCGAACCATAGGTCTCAACCCAATCGAACAAGTTCTCTGAACGCAAACAACGCTCCATCCACGATTCGAGCCGGGCATCCAGAGGCAAAACGCCCCTGCACCCCCTACGCAACGCACCAGTCTGCAATGCCTGATCTTCGGCGGGTAGACCTTCAAACATTTGACCAGCCAAAGAGCGTTCAAAAATGACGTCGAATACCTCATCCATGCATATCCACCGCGATCGTGCCGGCCCAGTTCTGAATCTGCGAATGCAATGTTCGCGAAAGGGTATCGTTGCCGACAACCCAACCCTCCGTCGCACGACCAAACACGGCAAGCCCTTTGCTTCCGCCCAGCACGTTACCGGAATCGCTCACGCGAATGGCTTCAGTCAGCGGATCCACCTCGACATCACCTCGCAAAACCAGTTGCGAAAGCGGCCCGGTTTCATCCGCCTGACTTGGTGAAGCAATCACAGCGTTGACGATCACAGCCCCTTCTGGTGCAACGGTTTGATCACACAGTTGTACCAAACCATCTCGCATCAGCCGCAACAGTTTTGCGACGCTCTCGGCCGGCGGGCCAAACGCGATGCGCTCCATTTCCATCGCCACCTGCTGAAACGCCTTGTACTGACCAGCGGCCAGCCCACCGAAGCTGACCAATTCGACGATCTGTGGGTACAAGCGACGCCATGCATCCCCCAGCGCAAACGGGATATCAATCGGTCGGGCACCAGTCGCAACGCCGTAGGACTGCAACATCGCACGACGTGCGGCGGCCTCGTCCATCTTGTATCGCGACCACCCACGATACCATTCGTCGATTTCACGCGGAGTCACCACCGTGCCCGATTGCGACAACGATTCTGCTGCCGCTTCACAAATCACCCACCAAATGTCTTTGTGAAATTTCAGCTTCCCATGATTCGGTTCGCACGCACGCAGTGCCTCTCGGTAAGGTTCCCAAAACACATCCGTGATGGGCTCCACTTTCGCGGTGGGCTTCGCCAGCATCGGCCGACCCGAACGACAATGAACCGTGATCCGCTTCGGCTCATTTCCACTGCAGACATAATCTGGAAGTGCATCACTGTTTTCGAAACGACCATCACGACCTTCCGTCAGCATCATGATGGCGTCAATGGCGGTCAACCCAAACCCTCGAATCCAAACGTCACTTCCGGCCGAAATTCGTTCGGATGAAAGATTGGTCTCCACCGGAAACACAAACGCTTCGTCATCCGATGAAGGAACCCTGTCCGACCCGCGGAATCCTTCGTGCCCCGTCGTCAAGACAACACGATCAAACCCGATTTCGTCTTTTCCATCCCACAACAACCAACCGCCGCTGGACGCCTGGCTGGCGACACATCGGATCGATTCCACTCGACTGCGAACGACCTTCAACTTCGTCCAACGACGCAGACGTTTGCAGACCAATTCAAAACAATCGTGCAAGTATTCCCCCACGATGGCTCGCGGGACAAACTGATCCGACGCGGCATACTCCGGATAGTTTCGATCCAACCATCCGATCAACGAACCGGATCGTGGAGTGGGTTGGCCGGAATCAACCTTCCAAAAATCAATGTGCTGAGTCGCGAAATTCATTCGAAGCATCCGAGGTTGCTTCGGATTGTAAATGCAGCCCGCGCCGGGAAAGGGCGAAGGTTCAAAGACGGTGATCTCCATTCTCGACAATTCATCCGTCGACAATGTTTGCGATAGAGCGTCGAGGCATTGCAAACCACGAGGCCCGCAACCGACGATTGCTAAACGCAATCGTGTTTTAGATGGATTGTCATTGGTCACCGGATAATCGGCGACGCGACCGCCTGAAATCGCAACGCTCATGCGCTCACTCCTTCAAAAAACTCAAACGAGGAAGAACCGACCAGATAGTTGAGTTCCTCGCTGGTACAACCCAGCGACTCCGAAACCCATTCATCGCTAAAAACTGTTTCGAGATATCGCGTGCCTGAATCGTGAAGCACCGCGACGCAGCGTTTGCCAGCGAATTGTTCTTGCATTCTTCCGACGCTCATCAGAACACCACCGGCCGAACCGCCAATCAACATCGCTTCTCGCTGTGCCGCCCGGCGACATCCGACGACACATTCCAAATCGGAGACGCGAACGAGATGATCGAATGATTGACCCGCCGCCAATCGTGGTTCCTTCCCCGCACCCAAACCGGGAATCTTGCGAGGCCCCGACGACCCGCCGAACAGAACACTGCCCACTGAATCGACCGCCACAACCTGAACGTTGCGTCCTCGCGACTTCAAGAAATCACGACAACCTTGAGCCGTCCCTGTGCTGCTCGTCGCCACGAACAAGACATCGAATTCGCCATCGAGGCTCTCATCGATTTCGCGGATGGTTCCTTCAAAGTGTGATCGAGGGTTGTCAGTGTTGGCGTACTGATTGGGCCAATAACTGTTCGATGTCGTCTCGATCAGCTCGCAAACTTTCGCGATGCGTGCGGCCAGGAAATCACCATTCAACGGCTGGGTGACTAGCTCAATCGCTCCACCGAGTGCCTCGATGATCGAGAGGTTTTGCTTCTGTGCTCGGGGGTCGACGACGCAGATGAATTTCAATCCGTGGTACCGGCACGCTTGAGCCAAACCGATACCCATGTTCCCAGACGTCGATTCGACAATCGTGGTGTCAGGGCCGATCTCACCGCGTTTGAGTGCCTCGAACAACATCTTCGCGGCCGGACGGTCCTTGGCACTTCCGCCCGGATTCGCCGCCTCCCATTTCACAATCAACTCAATATCAGGTCGGTCCAAAAATTGATTGAGTCGAACCAATGGTGTGCCGCCGATTGCATCGAGGACGCCATTGCAAACTCGCGAGGAAAGTTGGTTCATGGATGGTTGGCTCAGGAGCAAAGATTTGAATTGCTGCTGGTAACGCAATCACCGTGCCAATGACCTTTCACCGATCGATTGAACTCGCAATCAAAATCAAAGCAGGCGACTTCCGCCCCTTCAGCGATTGCGACGCGACTGGGCTCGATCAACACAAAATCACGAAGTTTGTGTCGACCGAACCGATTTCTCGCATTCGACAATTCGTTCAGTCCAAGCGAATGCCGTCGCCGTGCCACAGAACTCGCAGGTCATCTTTCGACCACTGTTCCAGCCCAACGGATGGATCACCGACAAGCATGCGTTGTCCATCGCTCGTCAGCCCCAACGCGACGACACTGTGCCCCATCCCTGGAATCCATCCCCATTGATCAACATAACGTCGGTCGTCCACTCCGTACGGTAGCTTCACCGCCATCAACACCGGCCAGTCATCGCGATTCCACATCTCGTCCAGTGTTTCGTCCAGCACACTGACCGATCGGTTTTGTTCGTCAGCGACCAGTTTGATTCCGCGATACAAACCGAGTGTGGGTGTGCCGCTCGAGTCCGTTAAGCACAGGGCAATCAATTCCGATTCGGATTTTTCGATGCCCTCCGCACGCAACAACGTTGCCGCAGCAGCGGGACTGCATGTCGCCCAAGACGTTTGCATCGCGACACCATTCGTCCACTGGTCACCACCCTCGGGCGCCGGACGAATGGCGATGGATAGCAATGGCCAAAGAATCGCGGCGGCGGAAACCATCGCCAACAAGACGCACAAAATCCCACGACGCCACGCGGGTGTTTCCGGAAGACGCAAGGCCCAACCCGCCGCCAGTGCCGCAAAGATCGATGCAAAGTTCGTGTACACGATCGCCGCAGAACTGGAGACGTATTTGGCCCAAAAAAGCTGACCCGATGCATAGAACAGAAAGTAAATCATCGCCAAAACCGCGAGCGACAAACACAACATCACACGCTGGCCTTTGTCGGAATACGCGATTGCGTACACAAACCACCCCGCCGCAATTGAAAATCCGGCCATCACCGACATCGCGATCATCAAATCACTCGCTATCAATTGTTCGTCCTTCTGCAGAAGTTCATCAAAATGGCGATCCGCAGCCTGCGAATCAAATCGCTAGAGCAACAAACGCCGGTCAACATTGCGGCATCAACGCAATTCCCAGGCCGTAACGGGCAGAATCAATCATCACGCAACTTGCCATCGACCGCAAACCGGTCACTCCGCTCGGTAATCGCCCCGTTGAGCAACGAGCGTTCAAAACCGTCGGACAAAGTGAGTGACATAGGCTTCCAGCCTGGGTTCCTCGCAATCACAGGCTGGAAGCCTAGGCCCCTGATTTCTGTTCAGTCCTTCTCGCGTTCTGTTCATGACGTTGTCGTGGCACGCTATCTGCGTTCACTGTCCTCCGCAGTTCAAAAACTGCATTCAAAACCGAATTCAAAAATGAGGACAACGATATGAGTGAACAAACACTGAACAAAAAGCGGATCGCCTTCCTCGCAACCGACGGGTTTGAACAAGTCGAATTGACCAAGCCATGGGAAGCGATCCAAGCCGCTGGCGCCGAAGTTGTCCTGGTTTCGCCAAAGGACGGAAAGATCCAAGGCATGAACCACGATGAAAAAGCGGACCAGTTCACGGTCGATCAAAACGTCGCCAATGTCTCCGCCGAAGATTTTGACGGATTGGTACTGCCCGGCGGCGTGGCCAACCCAGATACGCTTCGTACCTGCGAGACGTCGGTGAGCTTCATTCGTGACTTCTTCAAGCAACACAAGCCTGTCGCGGCGATCTGCCACGGACCATGGACGTTGATCGAAGCAGACGTCGTTCGTGGCCGCCGAGTCACGTCTTGGCCAAGTCTAAAAACTGACCTCAAAAACGCGGGGGCAAAATGGGTGGACGAAGAATGCGTGTGCGATGAAGGATTGGTGACCAGTCGCAACCCCGACGACCTGCCAGCCTTCTGTGAAAAAGCGATTGAAGAATTCGCCGAGGGCAAGCACGCCGCGCAAACGGTCTGATCCCTGCATCAATTCAACAGGCCGGTTCGTTTGATCTGGCCTGCTTCTTTTTCAGAACCGCCCCCACAAAAAACTCGGAAGCAAACCATGGCCTACGCACAACCACTCTCGATCAATGAAGCTCCTGACGAAGCCAAGCCGATTCTGGAAGCAATCGAAGAGAAGTTCGGTCAATCAATGAACATCTTCAGCACGCTGGCACATCAACCCGATGTGCTGGGCGGCATGACTCAGATCAACGATGGCCTGCAAAACGATCTTCCCGCGAAGTATCGCGAACTCGCCTACTACAAAGCGTCCCAGTTGAATTCCTGCGACTACTGTTCGCACTACCATCGTCAAGCTGCGAAGAAGGCGGGGTTGTCCGACCAGCAACTCGACTCGATGAATGTGAGTGCAGGCGATCTGTTCGACGAGAAAGAACAAGCGGTCCTGAAGTATGCCGAGCAACTGACAACCAAGGCTAATGTCGAGGCAGCCGTGGTGCAGGAACTCAAGTTGTTCCTCAATGAAAAACAACTTGTCACGCTGGCCGCTGCGGTGGCGCTTGCTAATTTCACCAACCGAATCAACCACGGACTGGACATTGAACTGCCATGAGCAGCGAACACTTTGACTTGGTGGTCCTGGGAACGGGACCGTCCGGCGGCACGGTCGCCACGAAGATCGCCCAAGCAGGCAAACGGGTCGCCTTGGTCGATTCGCGCACCTTCGGAGGAGTCTGCGCACTGCGTGGCTGCAATCCCAAGAAGGTGTATGTCAACGCCGGTCAGTTGGTCGATCGAGTCCACCGGGGTGATGGGAAGCTAATTTCAAACGCGTCGGTCAAGATTGACTGGAAACAACTTCACGCGTTCAAAATGGAGTTCACCCAACCCGTCGCGCAAAAGAAGGAGCAGTCGTTTCAAGAGGATGGCATCAAGACCGTTCACGGTGTCGCTCGGTTCGTCTCGCCCGATACGATCGATGTCGTGGGAACGAAGCTGACCGCAGATCGATTCTTGATCGCCACCGGAGGACGACCTCGAGAACTCTCGTTCGACGGTGCGGAACATGTCACTCGCAGCGATGAGTTCCTTGAATTGGAATCCATGCCGGAACACGTCGTGTTCGTTGGCGGTGGATACATCTCCATGGAGTTTGCCGGCGTGGTTGCCCGTGCGGGTAGCCGAGTGACCGTGATCGAAAAGAACGATCAAGTGCTGTCCGGGTTTGACCCGGATCTCGTCAATCAACTGACCGATTCGCTCCGCGAGCATGGGATTCGCTTTCAGATGAATGCCGAAATCACCGGCATCGAGAAATCCTCCAACGGTGGCTTGCAGGTTCACCTCGCCGGGGAAGACTCCGCCATCGAATGTGGCTTGGTCGTCCACGGTGCGGGACGAGTTCCGAACATCGACGAGCTTTGCCTTTCCCAGGGAGAGATCGAGCACGGTGAGAAGGGAATCGCAGTCAACCAGTTCATGCAGAACCCAACCAATTCGCGAGTCTTCGCCACCGGTGACTGCGCCGACAACGGGATGCCTCGACTGACTCCCGTGGCAAACGAGGACGCACGCATTGCTGCGAAGAATTTGTTCTCCGAAACATTGGAACGAACGCCGGACTACGGACACGTCCCCAAAGTTGCGTTCACGATTCCAAGCATCGCTTCGGTTGGGTTGTCGGAACAAGCAGCTCGCGATCGCAATGACAACCTGACGGTTCTCAGCGACGACATCTCCTCATGGGGAAGCGTTCGTAAAACAGGTCCAACCGTGGCCGGCTACAAGCTTCTCATCGATTCCAAAACCGATGCCATCTTGGGCGCTCATTTGCTCGGCCCGTCCGCGGAGGAAACCATCAACTTGTTCGCTCTCGCGATGAAGTTCAATCTGACGGCAACCGACATGAAGTCCACGCTCTTTGCCTTCCCAACCTTCGCATCCGACGTCCGGTCAATGCTTTGAACTGCAACCGGGACCAACACTGGCCCGCGAAAATTTGAGGGCTGCCAAAGCCGATGCGGCCTTGGTTTGGGCTCTGTCTCACGCCCCAACGGGGCAGCCCTATCCCAGCCCCAGGCATCACCTGGGGTTTCGTTACGGATGATCCAACGCGAGCCCCAACGGGGCGGTCCTAGCGTTTTTGGGTGACTCCCTGCTAGGACCGCCCCGTTGAGGCTTTGCAATCTTGGTCCCGCCGGAACCCAGGGCTGTCATAGGGCTGCCCCGTTGGGGCGAACAGGTTACCAGAGACGAACCGGACGCGATCGCGTTCCGGCTGATTGAATCAACACGCTGACAGGCCCACCGCCTGTGTTCTGGGCAATCACAGACTGGAAGCCTATGTCACTTTGATCATTCCTACCGGCTTGGAGCGACCCGAGATCACAGCCCACTGCCGTCAGCAGTCAACACAACTTTGCCTCGCTCCACGCCGTTCTCGACATGCTGGTGAGCTTGACTCAATTGAGAGAAGGGATAGATCGCATCGATCGTGATTTGCAATTGCCCCTTTTGATGCAGGGCGATCAGCGTCCGCAAATCATCAGCGTTGGGCTTTGCCAACATGACCGTCCCGGACTTCGACAGCGGCCAAGTCACCAGGGTCATCAACATGCCCTTCACGTCCGGCTCGGTCGACACATACCGCCCGCCTTCTTTGAGCACCTGCTTGACATCCCAGTAGCCGGACTTTCCCGCGGCGTCAAAGATCAGATCCCAACGCTCCGAGGAGGTTGTGAAATCCGTCGTTTCGTAGTTGTAAAAATGATCCGCTCCGAGAGAACGACAGTACTCCTCGTTGTCACCGCTCGCGACAGCATCCACATGGCAATCGAAGGATTTTGCAATTTGCACCGCGAACATCCCCACACCACCGCTCGCGCCGTTGATCAACACCTGTTTGCCTTTCGCAATGCCGCCGTGATCTCGGAGTGACTGAAGAGCCGTCGTGCCAGCGAGCGGGATGGCAGCGGCTTCGTTGAAGCTCATCGAATCGGGAATCGCGGCGGTCACATCAATCGCTGCCACAGCGAAGTCAGCACAGGCTCCCCCACGCATCGTGTCCAGGAACGCAACGACTCGATCGCCAACCGCAAAGGGTCCATCTCCAGCGCAATCCACAATCACTCCCGCGACGTCATACCCTGGAATGCGAGGGAACCCGCCCGGCAACAATCCTTTCAACTCACCGCTGCGAATGCGGTAATCGATTGGATTGACACTGGAGGCACGCACGTCGATCAGCACCTGTCCCGGCAGACGTTCCGGGATCGGCACCTCCCGCTGATGCAAAACACTGGCGTCCCCGTAATCTTCGTACACCATCGCGTTCATGGTCTCAGGTGTTTCAACCGTTTCGGAATGATTCATTGCTCTCTCGTGTTGTTTGGAAGCAGGCGGGCAGAAATGATTGACGAAACACAGCAGCCATTTTGGCGCTGAGCATTTTTGTGAGTTAGAAGTGTGGTCAACGAACCTTGTGAGGGCTTCCAGTTCGCCGCTGTTGGACAAGCCGATACACCCAGATTGAAAACAGGCATGCGATGACTGCTGTGCTCACCCAACTGAGCGGGCGAGCAAGATCGCCGTAGTTCTTTCCCAGCCACAGGCCGACCGCAGCCAACAGTGCCGTCCAGGCAACCGTTCCAATGCCGGTGTAAACCGAGAATTTTTCGGGTGGCATGTTCGCGAACCCGGCCGGCACACTGATGAGAGTTCGCAGCCCCGGAATCATCCGGCAGAGCAGCACGGCAGCGGCGCCCCAGTCGTTGAACCAGTGGTCGACCCGTTCGATGTCGTCCCGGGTGATGGTCAACCAAGCGCCATGCGCGTCCACCCAGTTCGCCAAACGTTCCTTTCCGATCCGTCGAGCAAACCAAAACCATGCCCAGGCACCAGCGAAAGAGCCGGCACTGCCGGCGCTCACGATCGCGAGGAACGATGACTTCCCCTGGCTGACGGAATAGCCCGCCCAAGGCATCACCAACTCCGACGGGATGGGTGGAAAGACGTTCTCCAGCAGCATGAGAGCACCAACGCCAATCGCGCCGAACTCCTCGAGTATGGTTTTGATCCATTGGTCCATGATCCATCCAATCCTAACGCCGAGACGCGTGTTCAAATGCCAATCGGTCGACCATCGGCAAATCGCTTGTGCAACCAACGGCTCATCGCGATCATTTGCAAGGTGACCGTCAGTTTGGAAACCGAAACTGGTTTCGGAAGAAAGTAGACTCCGACGTAGCGACGTGCCTTGCGAGCGACCGCTTGACTGGCGAGCGTGCTGGTCACGATCACTGGCATCGTTGCGACACGCTGATCTCTGGATTGCCGCATGGCTTCGACCAAGTCGAACCCACTCCAGTTGGGCATTTCAATGTCCGTGATCACGGCGTCAAAGGAATGCTTGGTCAACTGTTCGAAGGCCTCTTGGCCATCCGAGGCTTGAACGCTGTCGACGTGTTGGTCTTTCAAGACCCGCGAAATGATGGTTCGCATCACGGCAACATCGTCCACCACGAGCACGTTACGCATGCCGATCATTGGCAGAGACAGTTGCTCAGCGAATTGCACATTGAGATCAACCATCGTCTCGATCCTTCTTGGGATGATTGATCAGCAGGGCCGCGCAGTCGTACTCCAACACCCCCCCCACCAACTCAACGGACGGAGGCAACTGTTTTGCGAGCTCGCTGGCTTTCAATCCCAAGGTGCCAAAGTTGGCTGCCTCAATGGTGGCAGCGGTTGCCCCAAAGGCGACTCGTTCGATTCCAGCCAACCCGATTGCAGCGAGACACATCGGACACGGTTCCCCCGTCGAAACCAACCAATGACCGGCAAGGTTTGTGTCAGCGAGCCTCTTGGCTGCCTTGCCAATGGCGACGATTTCCGCGTGAGCGGTTGGATCACAACGGGAAACCACTTGATTGTGAGCGACCGCAATTTGCTTTCCCTGTTCCGTGAAGACGCCGGCTCCAAAGGGGTACTCCCCTTGAACCACTCCTTCGATCGTCACGGTCACAACAGACTTCATCCACTGACGAAGCGTTTCGTGACGGAAGGTCGAGGAGACGGACATGCTGAGGACCAAACAGGGTAGGAAGTGACCGTGCATGCTCAGTCGCAACTGCCATGCCGCAATCGACAAAGTGCCCGGAAAGCCATCCCCAGAACGCCGCAAACGGAAGCAACCGGCCCCTTTCGGTAAGGTCACGCACCCTGCGCAGGCCACGCTCATCGGACTCCGTCGATCATCCCCCCGGTCCGATCGTCCCTTCGTGCTGTCTTCCCCCCTACGAGACCTCCGCGTGAGAACAACGGTCCCGAACGCCAAGGTTCCGCACTGCCTGATTACCGACCAACCGACACGCCTCGCTTTCCAAGCCGTCTGGAAGCGGCGAGCGACAGGAGTTGTCTGTCGGCCAACTGAATCCAACGTGCCGACTGCGATTTCTCAGACCACGAAAGGTTTTGGCCCATGGTTTGCTCCCCCATGGTTTGTTCCTTCGCTCCGCTTAAGGCTGGCTCGCTTCAACTCAGCGCTGTTTCAACACAACACAACACAACACACGACCGCCGCCAGTCACTGCCAATCGGCCCACTGGCCTCGTCACACAATTTTTCATTTCCCGCGGCACCTATGCCGCACTCACTCGCTGGAGAAGACTCAACATGTCCACCGCAACTTCCACTCGGTTCAAACGTGACATCTTGCAAGACGACACGACCGCGGAAGTCACCGCAATCTTGCAAGACAATTTGACCAACCTGATCGACCTTGCCCTGCTGATGAAGCAGGCCCACTGGAACGTCGTCGGACCCAACTTTCGAAGCGTTCACCTGCAACTCGATGAAATCATCGAAACGGTTCGAAACGGCAGCGACGAAGTCGCTGAGCGAATCGTCACACTCGGTGTCACAGCAGATGGTCGGGTCTCGACGGTCGCCGCTGATAGCAAACTGGACGACTATCCCGCCGGGTTCGTAAAAACAAGTGAGACGATCACACGAGTCGCGGACTCATTGAAGCACGTCATCGAGTCCCTGCGCTCTGCCATCGAACGACTGGGCGAACTGGACGCAATCAGCGAGGACTTGTTGATCGCTCTTTCAGGGGACCTCGAGAAGCACCTTTGGATGGTGCAAGCTCAGGAAGCTTGATCGCACCTCTTCCTTCGCCCTGACAACCACTTTTCGACAACCGCTTTTACCTGCCCCGAAGTGAGAGGCCACTCCCACTTCGTCATGAACCGCTCTTGAAAGGAGCTCACGCATGTTGATTCCCATCATTGGCTGGATCGTCTTTGGACTGATCGTCGGCGCCATTGCCCGTTTGATTTACCCCGGTCGCCAAGGACTGGGCCTGGTCCAAACCACCTTGCTCGGTGTCGCCGGTTCCTTTGTCGGTGGCTTCCTCGCCTCCCTCCTGTTCGGTGGTTCGGCGGTGCAAGCGTCCGGTTGGATCGGATCGATCATCGGCTCCATCGCCGTGCTCGCGATCGCCATGCGTTGGAACCGATCGTCACAGCAGAGCCATCTGAACTGACCCCCAAACTTTGCTGTGCGACGCTTTCCATCTCCCGTCAAATCAACTCCCTTCGAGAGCCCTCCAATGAACACTCAAAAGAAACTGATCGAACTGATTCAAGACTTTCACAACGCGATGCTCGTTACGAAAACGGACGATGGCGGGCTCGATGCTCGCCCCATGGCGATCGCCGAAGCGACGGAAGAGGGACAAGTCTGGTTTGTGACCAGCCGCAACTCGGGAAAGATTGCCGAACTGATGCTGGACCGTGATGTGGCCGTCACCATGCAGGCTGCCAACCAATTCGTCACGTTGTCAGGCGAGTGCCGAGTCATCGATGACCGGGCCAAACTGGACCAACTTTGGAACGAAGCCTGGAAAGTCTGGTTCCCCAAAGGCAAGAACGATCCCAACATCACGTTGCTTCGTGTTGACCCCGCTCGTGGAGAGTACTGGGACAACAGCGGACTCAGCGGAGTCAACTATTTGATCCGGGCGGGCAAAGCCTACCTGCAAGGTGAGCGAGCAGAGACAGACGAACAAATCAATGCCAGCGTCTCGTTGTGATAGCAGGACCTGACGGTCGCCCCGCCAGCACGCTCAAACGTTCGCTCCCGAATCGCACGATGATTGTTCATCGTGCATTTTTTGTATGATGCAGGTCCTCCCAGCTCGTGAACGCTGAGCGAACGTCTACCAACCTGCGAACATCCACGACACGGGACCGCAACCAATGACCCGTCCAAAAACACAAAACGCACCCAGCTCGGTTGGCCAACCCTCTTCCGCTCCTGCTGTCTCATCCGTCCCCCACACGACCCGCCGCGGATTTGTAATGGGCACGGTTGCCCTGGGAGCGGCGGCGGTGTCCGAGCCTGGCGTCGCGGCACCTTCGCCGAATCAACAACCGATTCCCATCCTTGATTCGCACATCCATCTGTTCGACGGATCTCGCCCCCAGGGCGCCCCGTACGTTGGTCCGGGCGGCGACTCGCCCACCACCTCCCTGCCCTCTGACTATCGGAAGCTGGCCGTCCCGCTGGGAATCACGGGTGCAATCAAGGTCGAAGCCAGCCCGTGGGTGGAAGACAACCTCTGGGCACTACAAGTCATGCAGTCCGATGACCTGATGCTCGGACTGGTCGGGAATCTGCGGCCGGAGAAACCGGACTTCGCCGAACTGCTCGTCCGCCACGCCAAGAACCCGCTGTTTCGAGGCATTCGTCACGGGAACCTCTGGGGCTACGACCTCACGAAAATGGTCCGGGACGATGCATTCATGAGGGGCATGCGTTTGCTGTCCGAGCTCGATCTCTCGTTGGACATTGCCAACCCGACGGTGCCGTTGCTGGAAGCTGCAGTGAAGCTCAACGACAGCGTGCCCGATTTGCGCATCATCCTCGATCATGTGCCGAAGTTGGGACCGACGCCGAACACTCAGGCGGCCTACGAAAACGTTCTGAAGGTTCTCCACCATCGAAAGAACATCTTCGCGAAACTGTCGGCCGTGATTCATCGCCGTGCAGGGGAGGTGATCAAGGACCTCGAGGTGCATCGTCCGAGACTGGATCGACTGATCGATGTGTTTGGAGACGACCGGATTCTGTTTGGCAGCGATTGGCCCAACAGCGACGGGGTTGCTCCACTGGATGAGGTCGTGGGCATCGCGAAAGACTACTTCGCTGACAAACCGCGTGAACTCCAAGAAAAGTACTTCTGGAAGAATTCGCTTGCGGCCTACAAGTGGAAACAGAGAAGATCGTGAAAGACACTGAGCCCCCGCTCGTCCCCAGGCAGAGCCTGGGCACAAGGTTGCACACACGCTCGTCCCCAGGCTCCCGCCTGGGAACGCCATGCAACGCAGTGAGGTGGCCTGGGTTTTGGGGGCCACGCGTCCTCTTATTTTAGCAGGGGACGGTTGATTCGAATCTGGCCGGCGAGAGATAGCCGAGCGATGAATGAAGTCGCGATGTGTTGTAGTAGGCAATGAACTCAGTCAGTTCACTCAACGCCTCGCGATAGTTTTCATACTCGGTCATTTGCAGCTCTGTCTTGATCGTTCCAAAGCAAGATTCCATAAACGCGTTGTCGTAGCAGTCACCAGCTCGGCTCATGCTTTGACGCATCGAACTGCGTTGGATGATCGCACGATATTTCTTGCTTGCGTACTGGCCACCGCGATCAGTGTGGTGGATGAGATCTCTTGAAGGCTGTCGATTGCGAATCGCCTTTTGAAGCGTCTTGATCACGAGGCTCTCGGTCATATCCATTTCCAAAGACCAGCCGATGATCCGTCTGGAAAAGCGATCCATGAGGGTCGCCATGTAAGCGAATCCGGTTCGTACGATCGGGATGTAGGTGATGTCGCCTACCCACAAACGATTGACACTCGTTGGCTCAGGCCGCTCAAGCAACAAGTTCTCATTGTAGCCCAGCGTGTGCCGACTTTCGGTCGTTCGCGGCTTGAACGATTTCGGCTGCAACGCCGATAGCCCCGCAATTTGCAGTAGTTTGGCGACCCTTTCACGTCCGATTGCAACTCCTTGTAGCTTCAGGTCTGCAGCGATCCGTCGGGCACCGTAGCGTCTGCGGTGTCGATGAAACGTGGTGATCACCATTGGCAAGACATCCATGTCGCTCTGTTCTCTTTGGCTTGGAGGTTCGCTTTGAAATCGTTGAAACGCGGATCGCGAGAAACCGAGAATCTCGCCGACTTCTCGTTGCGATGCAGTGCCATCGCGAATGATGCTTGCCGCTGCTGAGTAGAGCTGGCTCACTCGTTTCGGCCGAAAATGATCAAAGCTTTTTTTAAAACGTCGCGTTCACGCTCGACTCGTCGCAGCTCTGCCTCGAGTTCGACGACGCGGCTATCGAGCACCTCGCCAACCGGCCCGGCCGACTCAACTTGTTGCTTCTTCCAGCGGTAAAGCAGGTTCGTTCCGGAGATCCCCAGTCGCTCAACGATCGATGTCGCCGAGTGACCATCGAGCAGCATGGCAACTGCATCACGTTTGAATTCGTCGGTGTAAGTACGTCGTTCAGGATTAGCTGAAGGCTTGGTCTTTCGTGGCATCTGAGGTTCCTTGAGTTCCTTTCATTTTAAGGACACGCGTGGCCCCCAAAATCCAGGCCACCTCACAGGCTCCTGCCTGCCGATTGACGGTTCATGAGGCGGGAGCCTCCCAGACAGTGTGTTCCCAGGCAGAGCCTGGGCACAAGGTTGACAACCCGCTCGTCCCCAGGCTCCCGCCTGGGAACGCCATGCGCCGCAGGCTCCTGCCTGCCGATTGACGGTTCGTGAGGCAGGAGCCTCCCAGACAGTGTGTGCCCAGGCAGAGCCTGGGGACAAGACGAACATTCGTTCTGCCTTGTCAACTAACATGCTCGAGAAGGGCGAGCACCGCGTCGCCTCGCTTTGTCCATCCCTCTCGAGAACATCTCGTATGAAGACGACTGCCTGCCTGCTGCTGGCTCTTTTGGCCATGACAAACATCGCCCACTGCGAGTCGAACCTGCACGTGGCTGCCGATGCGGATGCCGGAGGGGACGGAAAGGAAGCCCGCCCGTTTCGATCCCTGACCGAAGCCCGCAACGAAATCCGCAAGCGCCGGATCGATCGCCCCAAGGAAGCGTTTCGTGTGCTGGTGGCAGACGGTCGCTATGAAATCACCGAGCCACTGACGTTTGAACTGGGCGATGGCAACGTGATTTACGAAGCCGCGGCAGGCGCCACCCCGGTGATTTCAGGAGGTCGCCGGATCACGTCTGATTGGACGGAGGGCAAAGAGGGCATTTGGACCACTCGGCTTCCTCCGGACTGGCGTTTTGAACAGATGTGGGTCAACGGTCAACGCGCTGTGAGAGCCCGTGAACCCGACCACTTTTTTCACTACCTCGTTGCTTGCCGAGAGCAGTCCATCGACGGTGGAAAACGGGCTCAGCAAACCCTTTCGGTGCGTCCCGAAGACGTCTTCAGCCTCAAGGGACTCACGGATGAAGAGGTTCGCCAGGTGCAGATTCTGGCGTTCCACAAATGGGACACCACACGCCGTTTCCTGGACAGTGCCAATGCTGAGAATGGTCACTTGGTCATCTCCGGTCGTGAGATGAAATCTTGGAATCCACTCACGCGGAACACCGGCTACCTCCTTGAAAACTATTTCAAGGCACTGGACGAGCCCGGGGAGTTCTTTCTGGCACCGGGAGGGGAACTCAGCTACCGACCTCGCGCCGGTGAATCGATGGAGGACGCTGCCTTCACCATTCCCGTCTGCGAGAAATTGGTTGTGATCCGAGGAGACTCGGCGAACGACAAGTTCGTAGACGGCCTCGAATTTCGTGGCATCGCGTTTCGGCATTGCGGAATGCTCACCCCGCGGGCCGGCTTTGATCCATCGCAAGCGGCCTCTCCGATCGAAGCCGCGGTGCAAATCGACGGAACCAAAGGCGTCGTGTTCGATCACTGCGAGATCGGCCACACCGGTGGCTACGGCATCTGGTTCCGCAAGGGTTGTTCGGACGGCGTCCTCCGTCACAGCTTCGTGCACGATCTGGGCGCAGGTGGAGTGCGTGTCGGTGAAACGAGAATCGCATCCAATGAATCAGAACGGACCAACCGCATCGTCGTTGACAACAATATCATCTACGACGCCGGACATCTCTTCCCATGTGCGGTGGGCGTTTGGATTGGGAACAGTGCCGACAACCGAGTCACACACAATGAAATCGCCAACATGTACTACACCGGGATCTCGGTGGGTTGGCGTTGGGGTTACGGTCAAAGCTTGGCAACGGGCAATCAGATCGAACACAACCACATTCACCATCTCGGCAAGGGCTGGCTCAGTGACATGGGCGGCATCTACACCCTGGGTCCGTCAGCGGGCACCGTGCTACGAGGAAATCGCATCCACGACATCGAGTCTTGGGGATACGGGGGTTGGGGGCTGTACAACGACGAAGGCAGCACCGGCATCTTGTTGGAAAACAACCTTGTCTATCGCACCAAATCCGGCGGCTATCACCAACACTACGGTCGCGAAAATGTGATCCGCAACAACATCTTCGCGTTCGGTCGTGAGTATCAAATTCGTCGCAGCAAAGTTGAGAAGCACCTCTCCTTCACCTATCAACAGAACATTGTGTTGTGGGACTCCGACAAATTGTTCCACGGCACCTGGGGAGACAAAGGCGTTGAAATTGGCGGCAATCTGTATTGGCGAATGGGCAAACCGGTTGACCTCAGCCCAGCCGACACCAGCGAGGATTCACTGATCGCGGATCCATTGTTTGTCGATCCCGCCAACGATGACTTTCGTTTTGCAGACCCATCGGTCGCAAAGAAGATTGGATTCCACCCCTTCGACGCCTCGCAGGCTGGCGTTGACGGCGACGAAGCGTGGAAAGAACGGGCCAGTTCGTTACCGATGCCGAAGATGCAACAAGCCCCTGCACCTCCGCCCATCACCTTCCGCGAAGACTTTGAATGGGGCAACCTCCCTGTTGGCTCATCGGTTTCTGTCACACCTGAACTCGGCGGAATCCAGGTGATCGAATCGCCATTGGCTAGAAGCGGGAGCAAGGTCATGCAGTTCACCGACACCCCCGGACAACAACACCGTTACTACCCGATGCTATCCCTCCATCCCAAGCACAGCGAAGGCACGACGAATTGCAGGTTCGCAATCCGGCTCGGAGAGGAGGCTGTCTTCCAGCATGAATGGCGGGATGCCGCTCACCCTTACCAAACCGGTCCCAGTTTGTGGTTCGAACACGGCAAGCTACGCACCTCGAATCGCATTCTGACGGAACTTCCCGTCGACCAGTGGATCCTGGTCGACGTCAGCGCCCAACTTGGGCCGGATGCTGGCGGATGGAGCGTCTCGGTGTCGATCCCCAACCAGGACACGCAAACGTTTAGCGACTTGCCGCTCGTCAACGAAGAATGGAATCGACTGGACTGGATCGGCTTCGTCAGTCAAGCCGATGGCGATGCCGTGGTCCTCATCGACGACCTTCAACTCAGTCGAACGGAGTGACACCATCGCCACCTGAACCGCTGGTCATCGACGGCGTCCTTGTTTGCCAACGGGGAGGCGAGGTCACGGGCAGCTATCGAGGAAGCCCGCGGAGAACCGTGCGTTCATTCACTCACGTTTGTCGTTGTGAATCAACCTGCCGGCTCGTCTGAACTCAGTTCGGAATTGCGTTGAGAACGCGTCCAATCGTTTCGTTCAAATACGGGTAAACATTTCCAGGACTCGGTCCCATACGCACGACCACTAGCTTGCGGGAGGGAATGATCATGGTCACCTGGCCCATGAAACCGGCGGACCAATAGGTGTCTTTGGGCACCTTGGCCATGCGAGGCGGACGATTGAGATAGAACATGCCACCGTAATTCTCTTTCTTATCCGAGGGCGCCGGCGTCGCGACGAAATCGGTCCAGCCTTCGGGTAGGATCCGCTCTCCCTGCCAGACGCCGTCCTGAAGATAAAGTTGCCCGAAGCGAACCCAGTCGCGGGCAGACAGATAGTCATAGCCCGACAGAATGAAGTTGCCCCACGGGTCAGTTTCCAGCACCGGGCTGCGTGCACCAATCTTGTCGAACAGGGCTCGCTGTGGAAAAGTGAGATAGTCTTCCCCCTGCGCTTCGACCGTGTCACGAATGATCTTCCCGACGCTCAAAGGATCACAATTGCGATAAGCGTTTCGGGTCCCCGGTGGAACCTCCGCAGGCGGCGTGATCGCATGCTCAAACACATTCAACGAATCGAAGTAAACCCGCATGTGCTCGTTCTCCACCGTCAGCTTCTCGCCCTTGAAACCGAGGTTGGCAAACTTCAATCCGCTGCTCATCTGGAGAAGGTCACGGATCCGAATTTCGCGTCGCGCGTCTCCCTGCCACTCCTGGATCGGTGCCGGTTGATCAAGCTCCAGCAAACCTCGCTGAATCAAAATGGCAATCAGTGTTGCCGTGATGCTTTTCCCCTGCGACCAACTGAGCTGTGGCGTGTCCTTTGTCCACCCAGCCGCATAACGCTCGCCGATGATCTTGCCATCGTAGGCAACGACCAAGCCGCGAGTGTTCTGTTTTTCTTGAGCCATCGCCCAATCGAGCGCGGCAGCCACCGCTTCCGAATCAACGCCGGGGGGAACCGGAAAGCTCGCGCCGACATCCCCCATGGGCCAATCCACGGTCGAAGGATCGGGTAGATTTCGAGGGACTTCGACTGGGGAAAAGAAAACATCTGATTCACCGCGTGGAAGAATGGTGCTGCCTTGGTCACCGGTGTATCGAGCGCTGCGGGGCGGAGCGTCCGGAGCGGTCACCGTGACGACCTTTCGAATGTCATCGACCTGATATTGAAAATCAGGTTGCCAACCGAAGGACGTGAACGGGGCCAGGTCCTGAGCGATGACCTCTTCCGGGGTCCGCTGATGGTCACGCCCCACCACCCACAGGCCGGAACTGAGATGATGAGCGCAGATCGCCGCGCGAAACTCCATGTTCTCCCGCTGCTTCTCTTTCTCGGTCAGTGCCCTCGCCGTGAGATCTTCGGCAGACAGAGATGCAAACGGAGCGAGAATGGAAAACGCAACCAACATGGGGAAGGCTGACGGCGGATTCATTCGATTTCGGTTCATGAGGTCACTTCGAAGTGAATGGCATGGCTGGTGACAAACATTCTAAAACTTGGCGGCACCGTATTCAGTGGCCACAAGATAGACGGAACCAGCCATCGAACCAAGCAAGCCCGGATACAGGCGACGTCTCGGAAGCCGAATGACTCCTGCCTACCTGCTTCATTTAGAGGGTTCTTCGGGGAATTGAGTGGGCTCATCCGACGGAAGCGTGCGCGGTACCCTGACTTCAGGTTTTTGGAGGGATTTCTCCGATGGCCGAAGTTTGAACGGACCATTTCGAGGCGTTCGAATTGAGTTGCCAAGTGAAGCGGAAGCAAGCTCTGCTGAGGAGCAACTTGCCAATGAATCGCTTGGTTTCCGATGCGCCGAAGATGCTTCCCGGCCCACCGGCATGCTCGCCATGCCGGCGGGTTGTTTTCAACACGGACGCCGTCCATCATTGAACATTCGGACCTCGGTGCATGCCTTGAAAACCTCGTGCGCACCCTTGCGTCGGATGAGCCATTTAGTGGCCAGGATCGACTCGACCGCTGCCTTGTCGCAATCGCGGAAGAAGCTGATGCCAGGCAACAGAGGCTACACCGGATTCATTGATCGGTTCTGTACCAGCCAAACCGTCGCGTTGGGCGAGCGAGCCGAATCGGACCAGCAGATCAACGCAGGCGTTGCGATTTGAGTTTTGTGACGGACGGAGGGCACGCGGATCGGTCACGTCGAAGCCGTGATGAGTCCTTTGAAACCGGACACCCAATCGGGTTGTTTCGACTGTAGCGGATGGCCCGCGAACAGGCAGACTTTCACCCCCCAATCTTGGCTCCTCGCCCAGGGTTGAACGAGGCCGTGTTTGAAAAAGGTGTCATGGTTTCATGACCTCCTGTCGTCACTCTTGCAACACCTCTTGGCTCGCCTTGCCCCCGCCGCCATGACCCGAATCAACACGAACGTTTCGTCGTTGGTCGCCCAGAACCGTCTGGCGTCCAGCAATCAAGACCTCCAGCAATCGCTGACGCGGTTGTCGACGGGACTGAAAATCAACAGCGCGTCTGACAACCCAGCTGGTCTCATAGCGGGCCAAGCCCTGCGTAGCGAGATCACCGGACTGACCAAAGCGATCAGCAGCACCACCCGAGCCAGCCAAATCATCAGCACTGCTGACAGTGCCCTCGGTCAAGTCAGCAACTTGCTCAATGATGTCCGTGGGTTGGTGGTCGAGGCGGCCAACACAGGCGCAATGTCGAAGGAAGAGATTGCCGCGAATCAATTGCAAATCGATTCGTCTCTTGAAGCGATCAATCGCATCTCACAAACAACCACCTTCCAGGGACGCAAACTGCTTGACGGTTCGCAAGACTTCGTCAGCACATTGGACACGGCTCCCGGCGTGACCGACTATTCAATCGACCAAGCGAACCTGGGCAGCAGCGGCAACCTTGACGTCGAGGTCAATGTCAGTGCTGCTGCAACGAAGGCCGAAATTTCCATTGACGGTCCCGCCTTTGATCCACCACTGGATGGCGATGCGGTCGCCACCAGCAAAGTGGAAACCAACTCGTACTATCATGCGGTGCTCAATGACAGCGGTATCCGCATCACGGGCGACTTTGAATCGGTCCAATTCATCGACGACGGCAACTTCAATAGTCTCCCCGCAGCATCGATCAATGCCGGCGTTATGACGCTCCGTTATGACTCGTATGATCAGCCGCACAGCATTGCCATGAGTGCGAATGCGATCAACAGTCTGCCCGGCATCGAAGCTCATTGGGAGGGAGGACCATTCGAGAATACCCAGCAAACCGGCGGCATCACGCCTGTGCACGCCGGGTTCGAAGTTCGTCGCAGCGATGGCGGCAACATCGCGATCGCGTACTCTGATTCGGATCAAGCCGCCACGTCAGCCTCCTTCGACGAACAAACCAACACCGTCAACATCGCACTGGGAACCGACGAAACCGAGAAGGGATTTGTCGACATCGCGCAGCTCATCAATGACCTTCCCTCGCTCTCTGGTGGCGCCGACCTGACCGCTCAGGTCATCGACAGCGACGGAGAAGAAGTCACGGGAGCAACGCAACGCCAGAACTTGACCGCCGCTGACCTCAACACCAACATCACCAGTTTCGAGCCCAAGCTGAAAGGCGACTTGATCTTCGAACTCAAGGGGAGTGCCGGCAGCGAAACCTTGCAGTTTTCGGACGGTGCCACAGCGTTGCAGATCGCCGCGGCGGTCAATCTGGTCAGCGATGCAACGGGAGTGGTTGCCAGCACCGAGGGCGGTCTCCATTTCACCAGCGGAAACTACGGCAGTGCTGAGTTGGTTGAATTGGACGTGATACATGAAGGCGACAGTGGCACCTTCGAAACCAGCCTGAGTGCCTCTCGCGACCTTGGCAACGACGTGCAAGCGACGATCAACGGCGTGACCGCCGAAGGCAGCGGCAACAAACTGTCCATCAACACATCCAGCTTGGACCTTTCGGTGACCGTCGAAGATGGCAGCAGCAGCAATTTCAGTTTCAGCATCCTGGGTGGCGGCGCCACCTTTCAACTTGGGGCCGACGTCACCAACACCCAACGAGCGTCACTGGGGATTGCCAGCGTTTCCACCGGCAAACTCGGCGGCAATTCAGGACGTCTCTACGAGTTGGGCAGCGGACAAGCCAAGTCGCTGACAAACGACGTGCATGGTGCCGCCAAAATCATCGATGAAGTCATTGGCAAAGTCGTTGGCATGCGAGGGCGGTTGGGTTCGTTCCAAAGCACGACGCTCGAGAGCAACCTGGTCTCGCTCAATGAGACCAAAGCCAACTTGCAGGCAGCCGACTCCTCCATCCGCGACGCTGACTTCGCGCAAGAATCCGCCAACCTGACCCGTGCCCAGATCCTCGTTCAATCCGGCACCAACGTGCTGTCGCTCGCCAACCAAAATCCGCGAAACGTTCTCTCGCTGCTGGGGTAGCGAGGTTGAAATCTTAAGCACGTCGTCAGGAATGATCGGGCAAAACCATGTGAGCCGTTTGGAGTACGGCCCGGGTGTACGTGGGAGCAGTGGCGTTTGCGATAACAGTTCAAATGCCGAAAGACTGCTGCCAATCTGCTTAGCAACAAGCGACGAATAAGTGGCGGACAGGAATGGTGGCAGAGACTTCCAGCCTGTGTTCCGCGCAATCACAGGCTGGAAGCCTAGGCCACTTTTTGAAACGACTGAGTCCCAATCCAATCAGCGTTCCAGCCAGTCCTCGACGTAGATCTGTTTGATCCACAGCATGCTGACCGCGAACATCGGCGTCGCGAACACGATCCCCCAGAAACCAAAGACCAACCCTCCGATGATCTGGGCCAAAATCACCATTGCTGGTGGCAGCTCGACTTGGTGCTCCTGAACCATCGGTGTGATGAGATAACTCTCGATCGTTTGGATCACGAGATAGAGGACCAAAACGCTAATGAGCGCTGTCGATCCCTGTTGCGACGCCAGCAACAACGCCGGCACCACGGCCGCGATGCCACCGATATTGGGAATGAACGTCACCAACCCAGCAAACACGCCCAGTTCCATCGGCATGGGCACGCCGATCACAGCCAAACCGATTCCAAACACGATCCCCACCAATGCCATCGCGATCAAACGACCGATCATCCAACGCCACAGCGTTGTGGATGATTCCGACAGTAGATCGGACGTCTGCTCACGCCAACCGATTGGCAGCATTCGTGTCGCACCCACTCGGTATTTGTCAGGACTGAGAGCGAAGTAAATGGAAAGGATGATGAGAATCAAAAAGTCCGCCATCCCACCAAACGCCGATGCAAAGAAGTTCTTGGCCAGCCCGAAGGATTTCCCTGAGGAAGGCATCATGGAACTGAGCTTGGCATCTTCATCCAAGTGTTCTTCAACGAGCGGTTGCTGCTTGACCGACTCAAACGTTTCCTGGACCGAACTCTCGATACGGTCTTTGAACTGAGCCGCTTTCTGCGCCGCCGAACTCGCAAACGAATACATCATCAGACAGGCCAGCACCGCAATCACCGAAATCACCCCACCGACTCGAGTCTTTCGGGACAAATCAAGCGGAATCCAACGTCCGATCAAGTCCGCCAATTGGTTCAACACCACCGCGATCAAAATGGATCCAAAGATCAACGGCAACAAATTGCGTGCGACGTAGAGCAGCCCAGCTGTCGCGACGACCAGCAAGACAATCCCGCTGGCCTGAAGAACGCGTCGTGCAAAACCAGTGTCATCCATCAGGATTGGCTTTCGTCAGTGAGGGAGAATAGTTGCCGCCCGATCCATTGGCATCACCAACCGCTTCGGGCGATTGAAAACCAAGCTGCTCCGGGTTCTTGAATGTCAGAGTGCGATAAGGGAATGGAATCTCAATTCCAGCCTCATCTAAGTCTCGCTTGATCGCCGCGACCACTTCATCACGACTGCGACGAATATCCAACGGCTTTGAACCAGCCCACCAGGCGACCTCGAAGTTGACGCTGGAATCAGCGAATTCTTTGGCAAAAACCTCGACAGTCCGTTTGCCTTGCACCGTCTCGCAAGACTGCACCGCTTGCTTGATCACATCCCGCGACTGAGCAACGTCTTCGTCGTAAGCCACCCCGCAAATGATCCGCACTCGTCGCTGAGGCTGGTTGGTCAAAACATCGACATTGTTCTTGAACAGAGTCGCATTGGGAACGACAGCCAACTCACCATCCAGCTTGCGGATCAGCGTGTTGCGAATCGTGATTTGCTTGACCTCTCCAGTCACGTCGCCGCAGGTGATGAAGTCACCTCGATCGAACGGGTAGCCCCACAGAATCAAAATCCCTGCGAAGAAATTTTCGAAGATGTCTTTGAACGCAAAGCCGATCGCGACGGATCCCAACCCCAGGACCGTCAAGGCCTTCGAGGGAGTCATCCCGGGAAAGGCAACGACGGTTGCGATCAGCAGCCCGGCAATCCAAATCGCAATCGATGTCAACTGATTGATCAAGTCCTTGAGACTGGTACGCATCCCTCGCTTGTCCAGCAATCGGTGGATGATCCAACTGGCGAGTTTCGAAAGCAGTGACGTGAACAGAACCACCACCAACGCCGCGACCAACAACGGGGACCGAACCAAAAAATCAGTCCACAGCGAGTCCAGCGACTTGCTGACCACATCGCGAGTCGTTCCCAAATCCACCGCGCTGTCAATCGACAACTCGTTGATCACCGCGACCACGTCCTCCGTTTTCCGCGCCACATTCTCGGCCCATTGCCGGTGCTCGTCGGTGTCAGCTTGTCCCTGAATCGTGACAATGCCGCTCTGCAACTTGACTTCCACATCGGTCAGCCACCCGGCGTTTCTGGCCGAGTCAAAAATTTCCGTCAGTCGATCGCGAATAGCATCATCGTCGACAATGTTCTGCACGGCGACCGTTTCCGCGGGAGCATTTGCTTCCACCACCGGTTCCGTTTCGTTGGCCTCCTGTCCATCAGCGTGATTCAGACTCACGCAAAGGCACAAGCAGACCGCTGCCCAGTCCCACCACCGACGCCCGCAACTCACTGGTGAATCAGTTTTCATCTTTCCAGGCCTGTTCGAGAGTACGGATGGGTTCTTCGATCAATTCGTTCAGCGTCTTGCAATCCGAAATCTGAACCACGCGTTTCAGCGACGCAACCATGTACTGCGACACATTTCGATCGCCTTGAACGTAGGGGATCAACTGCCAAATCATGGCTTGTACAAAATCGGACCTCGTGACCTCCGTCGTGATGATTCGCAACTCGTCCTCGCTATCCATCCGGTAACGAGTCGGCAGTCTTCGCTGAGACAACTGCACCAGCCCATCCGACAACCAATCGATGCATTGCATGGCGGTGAAGGGATCATTCACCCCAGGCGACAGCGCTCGTGTCGCAACTTCCACGAATTCATTCAGAATGAAGAACACGTCTTGGGTCGGCGTGCGTGAATAGCCAATCGCGAAACCACGTCGAATCAGCTTCGTGTCCTCCTCACTCCAACTCGAGATTCGCGTCACCTCAGCGACGACCTCGCTGCGGCAGACAAAGTCACCTGGCCGTTTTGTCAATCGCACCACCGCTTGCCGGTCCTTTGCGAACCGTATCAGTTCCTCGTCGTCGATGCCTTGCAAGTACCCGGACACATCTGACGTCACCGTATGCAAGAAATCATTTGAAAGACTTGGAACATCCTGCGATTCATCCAATGCTTGCCCCAACGTCTCGGGATACAGTTCCTCAAACTTGTTGGACATGTCGACGGACAACCGCCGCAGCACGGTCGAAATGTGAATGCTGTCGGGCACATGGTGAATGAAGTAGATCAGTTCCCCCACGCTGGCGATGGTCAGCACCAAACTGACAAACAAGGAAAGCTGAGGCACAAAGGCCTCCACCGCTAAATCCCAACTTTCGGGGACGGAACCACCTCGCACGACCCGCAGCACAAGCAGACAGTACAAAAATGTCGCAACGAAGGTCCCCAGCGTGATCTGGTTCCCGCGGTCTCGCATGAAGTTGTCCAGCAATCGCGGACCGAAATGCGACGTCGCATACGACATGGCCAGAATCGTCAGCGAAAACGTCACGCCGGCGACGGTGATCATCGACCCCGCAACAGTCGCCAACAACGCCCGCGCTCCGTCAGGTTGATTCATCGACGTGAACCAATAGTCCTGCAACCAGGTGTTCCCGAGCGTGCGGTCAATCCAGATCGTCAACTGCGACAGCACGATCGCTGAGAAGACCATCAACGACGGAATGAACCAGTAACTACCTTTGATTCGATAGATGAGCTGCTGTAAATAAGTCTTCATGCGATCAGGTTCGCCTCACCCTCAACCGTCTCGTCGTCTTCGGTCGCTCTCAGCACTTCGCCTTGTTCGGGCCCCAAGTCACCTTCGCCAACCGACGTGGTGGGTTCGGCGACGGAAGGAGACTTCTCGGGCGGAGCAGGGGGGGCAGAAGGCAATTCTTCCATCATCTGCACCGGCACGCCTCGAGGGAACACCAATTCGCGAGCTTCATCGGGCATGCTGATTCCTGCTTCCGTGAGTTTCTGCTTCACCAGTCGGATGACACTGCTGCTGACCTTCAGAGGTGAATGCGTCGTTTGGTCAAACCAGTAGTAGACACGCAAATTGACAGTGGCTGACCCCAGCGATTCAACAATCGCGATGGCTGCCGGATCATCGACCACGCCAACGTGGTCGTTCAGCACGGACATCACGATCTCCTGAGCCTCCACAATTGAATCCTCAAACCCAATCCCGACGGTGAAGTCCTGGCGGCTCAGAGGGGTGGCGGTGTAGTTGATGATCTTCCCTTTGAAGACAGTGCTGTTGGGCATCTGGATCTGGTTGCCTTCCAGCGTGTTGAGAACCGTTCCCCGCGTTGTGACTTTGCGAACGAATCCCTTGGCCCCTTCGACCTCGATCAGATCTCCAACGCGAAACGGGTGATTGAGCGAGAGCAGAATGCTGGCCAGATAATTTTCGGCAATGTCACGAAAGGCGAATCCCAGAGCCAATCCAATCAAACCAGTGCCGCCCAAAACAGTGACAGCCAATCGGGTCAGCCCCGACACTCGAAGCGCGACGTAGGTGCCAATGATGAAGATCAACACCGCGACCACGTTCCCGGCAACTTGACGCAGCAGCGAACTTTCGATGCGTGAGCGAGTGAACCAACGGGTCAACCCCGCTCCTGCACGGGCGAAGAAGTAAGCCAGAATGGTAACTGCGATCGCAACCAACACGAGCGGCAGCACGCCGGTCGCCTCGCGTCCGAGTTGTCTGAGTGACGCCATCGCGGGAGCAAAGTTCCAGAGTGGCAACTCTGCCACCTGAAGCCGATTGACAACCGCGACCACATCGGACGTCTTGATCGCCGTCGCCTCAGCCCATTCTCGATGACTCTTAGTGTCGGACGTCCCGCTCAGGAAGGCCACACCGCGATCGACCTTCACCTTGGGTTGATTGAACCAACCGGTCGCCTCCATGATCTCTTGCAATCGCGATTCGATTCGCTGATCACTGTTGACGGGATCGACCTGCACTTCGTCCGCAACCTGAACCGTCTTCTTCGCTGATTCCGCTTCACCGCCAGTCACCTCGGCGGCCACGTCATCGGCCGTCGGCACCTCATCCTGTGCATTGCCCCGCACGATCGCCGATGTGATGGACAAGATGAATGCCAACGCCAAACCGACTAGGATGAGAAGAACACGGTACATAGGGCAGACAAGGGCGAGAAACGGGATGAAAGCGTGAGTCCTTGGAATCGTTCCGCAACAACATCGTGGTGAGCGAAACGCTGCGAGTCGTTGAGCGCCCGCGTCCGGCCGATACATTGGAAAGCCGGGCACGCGTTTTGAACGATTCCTTCAAGTGATTGATGCGACGATCGCGACGGGTCTTGGATCGACGTCACCCTCCTTCAAGCCGGTGACGACGAAGCCCGCTGGGCATCAAAAGTCGACGCGGTTGTTCTTGCTGTCGAAGCGAGCCTCATAGTCGATCTGCACCAAATAGTCCTTCAGGGCGACCACTTCGCGAACATCCAGTTCGTCTTTGATCGAGTCGATCGCTTCTTCCATCCGCTTGACCATCCGGTGGACCTTGATGAAGTCAAACTCCCGGTACTCCGCATCCGGCTGATAGCGTTTGGCAAGCGTCTGTTCGATCGGACGGCGGTACGGTTCCAACACGGGACTGTCCAGCGGTTCGGGCCAGAAGATTTCGCCGGTCTCTCGCTTGATCTGCGTTTCGTTCAAACGATTGGGCTTCTGCGCGTTTGCGATCTTCATTCGATCGGAGGCTGACAGACGATCCTCCTTCAATTGCTCCTCTCGCAACTTCTTGAGGTCGTAATACAGTTCCACCGACTCCTTTCTGTTTTCGAGTTGTTTGGCAATGGCTTCCTGAAATCGCTTGGCCGACAGGGATCGCAGGACAGCTCCGCGGCCGAGCCCTTCCGCCAAATCGCCTCGAGATTCGAGAACGTCGCCTGCAACGGTGGACGCGCCATCGCTATCAAACAGACCATCGTCGGCGTGAGCGATCGTGATTGCGAACATCGCGGTCAGTGCCGTGGCAGCGATCGCCACGACCGCGTGTCGGGAGAGTGTTGAATGTGTCATCGTTGGTCCCCATCGTTGAGTGCTTGCTGAGTGAGTGTGCTGAGGGGATCTACGCAAACACCGTTCCAATTGCAGTTGGCCTGAAATTCGCTTCGCAATTGGCATCTCCCACCCGACCTGCGATTCACCGCAGAAATTGCGAGCCGAAGACGCCTCTTCACAATCTGCAAACAATCCCAGAGAGCGTCTACGAGCGAGCTCAGCCTCACCTTTCCAATGTGACCGCCATGTCCGAAGTCACCCCGACGCACGCCAACGTTGATTCCCCCGCCCCGAGATGCATCGATTCCATCGATCCCTTTGAACCTCATCCACTTTGCCGTGGAGGCTGGCTGCAAACACTCTCCGTGAAATGGTTGAATCCTCAGCTCGATTTACAATCTCGACCGGACTCCATCGCGCTTTCGCTGCCCGATGATCACTCACCACCGGACGAGCTGAGTGGCCACTACTTTCCGGCCACCCAAAGCTCAGGGAACAAGCCTCTGGTGACGGTTTTTCATGGGATGGGCGGTCACGCACTCAGCCGGTACATGCGTTCGCTTGGGCAACACCTCAACGCCAACGGATTCGACGTCTTGCTATGGAACCATCGCGGCGCGGGACAATCCGCAGCCAATTGCTCACGTTTTCATCATCCCGGTTTGACGGCTGACATTTGCCATTTGACAGATCATCTGAAAGCACAACGACCAGAGTGGACGAGAAACGGCCTGGTCTGTGTCGGATTCTCGTTGGGAGCCAACGTGATGCTGAAGTACCTGGCCGAATCTGGTTCGAAATCGAGCTTTGACGCTGCGGTGAGTGTGTCCGCTCCATTGGACATGCAGATCACGTCAAGAAACCTGCGAACGGGATCAAACCGAGTGTTCGATCAGTACCTGCTCACCAAACAACGCTCAGAACTCCTCCGAAGCTCAGCGAAGTTGACGAACGTTGAACGAGCCACGCTCGAATCGGTCGCTTCCGTCTGGGAACTCGACGATCAATTCACGGGTCCGCGTTTTGGATACGACGGAGCGGAAGACTACTACGCGGAAAACTCGGCGATCAACTCTTTGCACAACATCGACACGCCGACGTTGCTGCTGCATGCGGAAGACGATCCGGTTGTCGTGCCGTACGTCTTCGAAGGAATCCAGTGGGAACGCAACGAGGCATTGCACCCCATGCTCTGCAAATCCGGTGGGCACACGGGGTTCCTCGATCGGAACCGCCAACGCTGGCATGAGTCCGCGGCCATGGAGTTCTTTGAATCGGTGCTATGAACGCCCGCAAACCGGGTTCGCGAGGCGGGAGTCACGAAAACGTGACTGAACCGACACCTGTCGATTCAGCCACCTTGCCCTCCAATCAGCAGCCAAACCCAACTCAGGCTTCGTAGCGTTCTATCGAAACCGGGTCACACGTCTGCAAGGTTTGGGCGGCGGTATTGAGTTTGGCTTGGTCGCCTTCAATCACGATCAGCGACGAACCAGCGTTCAAGTTGGACTCATAATCGGCGCTAGACTTGTCGTCCAACCCCCAGTTTTTGATGGACGCCAGCAAACCACCCCCCACCGCTCCGGCAGCCATCCCAGCAATCGGCCCTGCGACCAGAAACGGCCCGATCATCGTCGGTGCCGCCAGCAACGCTCCGATTGCACCACCGGCCAACGTCGCTGCTCCGGTTGTCTTCTCCGGCGGTGGCGACGACGTCAGATCGTGGTTGGCGTTGCCAGACGTGACGTCATGCCGATCGTCAGCCGCGGTGATGACGCTGAAGTCGGCGGCCTGATAGCCGTCTTTCTGCAGTGCCTCAACGGCAACCGCCAACTTTTCGCGACTGGAATACTCGGCGACCAAGCATTGATGACTCATGACATTTCCTTCGACGTGGTTGAACTGAAAACGACTTCGGGGATCGATTCGACAGCGTGCCAGCACGATCAGTCTTCCCGCTCCACCTCGAACAACATCACTTTGCTGCCCTTGGGTGACTTGAACTCCCGGGGTCGATCGCCGCCTGGCAAGGCGTAGCAGAGCTCGAACTCGTCACCTTCTTCCATTTGGATGATGCCGAGCGACTTCATGGGCGGCATCCCTTTCATCTCGGTTGTCATGTCAATCTGCACTGGCTTCTTGGTCTCATCCAAAGTGAACAGTGCTCGATAAACTTCATTTTGCTCGCGGTCGTAAGTGATGATCATGTTCTTTTCGATCTTCATGATCGTTCCCTCCAACTCTTCCTCAGGGATTTCCTCACCCTGATTGACGCCCTCTTCGACTTCCCAGACACCCGCCAAACGTTTGAGCAGCGGCTGGGTGTGTTCGTCGGCCTGAACCGGAACCAGGGACGCGAAGACGAGGCAAGGCAAAACAGCGGACAGGGCGTAGCGTGACAGCGGGAAGCGTGACATCGGAATGTTCCTTCGTGCAAGTGATTGACGTGGTTGAAACTCGCCGAGGGCAAGTGAGTTGCCTCTCCATCCCTCGGTGAGCGAACGCGCCGGGACGTGGAGCGTTCGAAAGATGCGTTCGGAACATGCGGTTGGTTGCAATCGCCATACCACCTGGCGTCAGCAATCCGGCGTCATGCCGCTCGCGGTCCGAAGCAAACGCAAGCACGGCAAACAGGACCGAACCAGCAGTTTCGCTGAACGGCAACCGACCAAAGTGCTCGAGAAAGCACCGACAACACTTCGCAAACTGCCTCCCCAACACGCTCCCCACAAAATCATGCCCTGACATCCGGTAACCGCACATCGCATTTTCACCAACGCCCGCTATACCGAAAACGTTCTCGCACCAACTGTTTCCAAAATCAGAAAACGTTTTGGCCCACGAAATGCATTTCTACACCAACGCAATCTCAGAGGAGATCGCAACCCAGACAACACACATTCAAAGGAGTTCAACTCATGGTCAATCGTCAAGAATTGCAAGGTCACTGGAACGAAGTCAAAGGTCGCTTGAAAGAGAATTGGGGCCAACTGACCGAAGATGATCTGCAACAAGCACGCGGCTCAGCCGAGCAACTCGTTGGCGTCGTGCAGCAAAAGACCGGTGCCACCCAAAACGAGATCGAGAAGTTTCTCGACAGCGTTTTGAACCGCAACTTCGGTGATCAAGCCTCCGAAACAGTGCAGCAATATAGCGAGGCTGCCCAGGCTGCCGCCGCGGACGCGGCCGCCTACGCTCGGCAAAACTATCAGCGTCTGGCCTCGCAGTCCGGTGAGTATGGCGCCAAGTTGGCCGACACCGTGCGAACACGTCCCGGTGAATCTTTGGCGATCGCATTCGGATTGGGAATCGCTGCTGGAGCATTGCTGTTCTTCGGAAACAAGAAGTGATCATGGCGACCACGCTTGCAACCAAGAAGCAGTCCGCCGCCATCAAGCAGCGAATGGCTGAGATCCGAACGGAACTTCCCTACGAAGTTGACGACGCTCGTGTCCGCGTGCGTCAATTGACGGATTGGAAGTATCACATGTCGCGGCACCCACTGCCAATTTTGGCGGGTGTCGCGGCACTCGGTTTCCTCGTCGTTCCGAACAAGCGAACGCCGGATCGGATCATCATTCGCGAAACGTCGCGTTCTGCTGAATCGACTCCGGAACCCGCTAAGAAAGGGTTGATGGCGGGCATTGCCGGGACCGTGATGACACTCGCGATTCGGCAGGCCAGCACCGTGGCGGCTCATCAAATCAACCGCATCCTGACCAACCGAACGTCCCCATGATTGCTCCCGCACACTCCCGACCACCCCGACGCATCGAGTTCGACGAAGCTCTTCCGGAGTCAATTGACCTCGATGCGGATGGCAAAACACCTAGCAAACTGAAGTTCATCAACCAATCCGTTGCCAAGTACCCAACCGCGTCGCTGATTGCGGCCGGTGTCTTTGGTGTGGCTCTTGGTTGGATCGTTAAACGCCGACCCGTCTGATCGACATGCCAAACAACGCCAGCATTCAGAAAGTCCTCCGGGATGTGCTTGACCTCTGTGAACTGCAACTGCAGTTGCTGTCGGTCGATGCTCAGGCTGCGAAACGCAAACTGACCACCGCTGCCATCTTCGCGGTCATCGCTCTCGCGCTCGCGGGTTCGGCATTGACCGTGTCGCTGGTTGGGCTGGGTTTTCTACTCGACGAAATGACGGAACTGTCAACCGGCGGTGCGTTGTTGACGCTCGCCGTCGTGACCTTTGCCATTGTCGGCGGATTGCTGTTCATCGCCGCCAAAGCCATTCAGGCTGCCACCGATGCGATGTCAGAAACCAAGTCCGAGTTGGCCGAAAATGTTCGCTGGCTGAAAGCGACCATGCTTTCGCCATCCACCTCCGCACGCAATCAACTGCGTCGGGAATCGTTTCAAACGTACCGTGAGCCCCCTCACTATCACTCACCCGATCCTGTCACTCCACTTCCTCAAAGGTAATTGTCATGAACGAAGCCACCACCCCACAAACCCAAGCTGGTTTTGCGTCGAGTACTGCCAACATGAACGGCATGTCGGATCAAGCACGTGACGCGGCAGATCGTGTCGCCAACGGCGCGATGGAGTTCAGCCGAGACGCGGCGCAGCACTACGTCAAGGAACCGGCTCAAGACTTGTTCGCGCTCGCCAAGGCCTACGCGAAGGACCATCCCGACGTTGCTGCTTGCTGGGCATTTGGATTGGGCGTCATGGTCGGTTGGAAACTCAAGCCGTAACTCTGGCGTCCGCCCTCGGGCGAGTTTCCTCCAGCGTGCCAATCGATGGCGCGCTCTCGATTTCTACCGAGCAATCCCCGTCGATTGCTCGTTCAACAAGGACACCAACGATGCACGAACAACTTGAACAGTTCAAGGAACGGACCACCGATCTGTTTCGAGACGAACCCGATGGCCGCAACCCGGGCATTGGGCAAACTGAAAATGCACTCGCCTTCGCAGCAGCGATCGGCTGCACCTTTTTGGTTCGACAAGCACTGCAGGTTGGCTGGCGTGCGGCCCTGAAACGGGACCCACCGAAAAATCCGGCTTCCCATGAAGTCCAGTGGCGTGAAGCGTTGATGTGGGGAGCCGTTTCGGGCGCGATTGTCGGTGCTGCTCGCATCGCTTCCCGCCGGGCATCCTCCTCGGCCTACCGTTCGATGCGATCAATCTCATGATGATTGAGCAGAGCGTTCTCGATCGATTGCAAACTCTGGCGCGCTCCCAGGCGATGAAGATGCGTGAGGTTCGCCGTTACCTTCATCGGCATCCAGAACTCTCCGGCCAGGAATATCGCTCGAGCGAATTTCTCGCAGAGATTGTCACCAACCTCGGACTCCATCCCACACTTGCTGATGACAACCGTGGTCTGTTCGTCGACATCGGAGAAGAACTGGAACTTGGTCGCACCGCGATCCGAGCCGACATCGACGCGTTGCCGATTCAATCGCTGGTCCAACACGAATACGCCAGCGACACCGATCAAGTCATGCACGCCTGCGGGCACGACGCTCATTCAGCGATCGCTTACGGTGTCACTGCGATCCTCGCGGAATTGGCTCGCGATGGTTTTCCCGTCAACTCCCGAGTGATCTTTCAACCCGAAGAAGAGACCAGCCGCGGCGGGCTGCACATGATTCGGTCGGGCGCTCTTGCTGGTGTGCGGTCGGCGATTGCACTGCACGTGGATCCCACTCGTCCGGTCGGCACCATCGGAATTCGCGAGGGTGCCTTCACGGCTGGCTGCGACCTGTTCACGGTTGAGATGACCGGACCGGGTGGCCACGGTGCCCGACCTCACCTGACCGGCGACTTGGTCGGTGCGGCGTCCCAGTGGGTCACGGACGTCTATCGCCGCGTTCCCCGAGCAATTGATGCACGCGATGCGGTTGTGATCAATGTCGGCAGCTTTCACACCGGCAATGCTCCCAACGTTGTCCCCTCCACCGCCTCACTCAGTGGCACGCTTCGCACGCTTTCGCCCGAAAGTGCCGAGCAAGCCCAAGAAATGATGGCAGAAATCTCGCGTGCAATCGCATCGATTCACTCCTGCCGAATCGATCTGAAGTTTGGTCAACACACGCCGCCTGTGATCAACGATGTCATCGTGGCCCGACGACTTCGAAAAGCGGGCGAGGAGATCTTGGGCGAAGCCAACGTGCGTGAGATCACGCAACCCAGCATGGGTGCCGAAGACTTTGCGTTCATCGCCCAACAGGTCCCGGCCGCGATGTTCCGGCTCGGCGTCGCCGGGATTGACCTGGGCAGCGAACCGCTCCACACACCCAAGTTCGACATCGACGAATCCGCCTTGCTGATCGGGGCCAGCGTCCTGGCTCTGGCCGCGATCCAGGACACGACGAATTCCGACTCGCCACTCTCCGAATTCTCGAACCCGGAATCGTCTCGCATCCAGTGACTCAGCCGTCTGCGGTCACGCACCGCATCATTGTCGTCTTCCCCTGACTTCGTTCCTGCCCCGTCCGGTATCCAATCGGCGGTCCCCTGTTTGATTGGAGATCCCTCGTGTCGTTCACCATCCCCACCATCGGCGTCGAAGAAGAGTATCAACTTGTCGACCCTCAAAGCGGCGAGTTGATTCCGAACTGCAAAGAAGTGATGCAGACCATACGGCGCAATCGTGGTTCTCAGGCGGTCGGATCAGAAATCCAACATGAGCTGCATCTGAACCAAATCGAAATGGCATCGGACGTTTGCAGCAGCCTGGAACAGGTTCGGAGTGCCCTGAATCAAACGCGTCACCTGTTGATCGAAGCCGCCCGATCCAACGAGACCGAACTGGCCGCGGCGGGCACCAACCCGTTGCCACTCCCCGATGAAGAAGTTCTGACGCCCAAAGATCGATACTTGGCGATGACAGATCGCTACCAACAGATCGCTCGCGAATTGTTCATCTTCGGTTGTCACGTGCACGTCGCCATGGATGATCGAGAGCTTGGGATTCAAGTGATGAATCGTTGCCGGCGATGGCTTCCAATTCTGCAAGCGATCACCGCCAACTCGCCCTTTTGGAACGGCGTCGACACGGGGTACGCGAGTTACCGCCGTGAACTGTGGGCCCAATGGCCGATGGCCGGACCTCCCCCGCAGTTCGACTCACTCGCTGACTATTCGCGATGCGTGGACGATCTGGTGGCGTGTGGCGCGATCCGAGACGAGAGCTTTCTCTACTGGGACATCCGATTGCCAACTCGTGTGCCAACGATTGAATTTCGGGCGGCAGACGTGATGACTCATGTCGAGGAAACTGTCGGCTACGTCGGGATCGTCCGTGCCATCGTGATGCAGGCGGTCTCGGAGGCAACCCATCAACACCCCATCCCAGCCATTCATCCATCGGTGCTTTCCTATTCCATCTGGCATGCTGCCAGATACGGAATGAGCGAGCAGTTGGTCGATCCGGTGACCAGCGAAATGATTCCGGCCGCAGATCTGCTCGATCGCCTGATGTCAGCACTGCAACCAGCACTGATTGCCACCGGGGAGGCCCGCCCCGTGGAAGACTTCGCCAACCAATTGGTCTCGGCGGGAACGGGAGCTGACCGACAACGCCGTGGCGGAAATTTGAGCAATGTGGTCGCTCAGGTGGTCTCTGAAACAGTCCCCACGGCGATGGCCACTTGAATGTTGGCCCGAAAATTGCTCGGCCATCAACCAAACTGATCGACAAACGATTCTTCAAACGATAATCTCTCCCTTCGGGTGATCTCCTATGGCAGCAGGCACCGCTCTTCACGCCCCTCACACTGAGACGGGGCCCCAAACCGCACCTCGCTCAAAGTGGTCGAAATCTATGCCCAGCCTTCTCGTCATCGACGATGACCGAACCATCTTGGCGCTCGCCGAGAAAGCGTTGGCTCCCATTGCGGACGTGTCGGTCGCCGCCGACGCCGCAACCGGATTGACCCAGATTCGGGAGGGCAATTTCGACGCGGTGCTCCTGGACATTCAGCTCCCCGACCAAAATGGACTCGCCGTTTACTGCGAAATTCGCGAGCACGATCGCCGCATCCCCGTGATCTTCATGACCGTTGAAGCGGCCAGCAAAACCGCGATCGAAGCGATGCAACTGGGAGCGTTCGATTACATCGCCAAACCTTTGAACGTTGAGTCGCTTCGCGATCTCGTCGAAAAGGCGATCGAACAACGACAAATCAGCAGTGTCCCCGTCGCGATCTCTGCCGATGACGAGGGCGGCGACCAATCCGCCGAACTGTTCATCGGTCGCTCGCCGGTCATGCTGGACGTTTTCAAAGCAGTCGGCAAGGTGGCCAAGCAGGACGTGCCCATTTTGGTACGAGGCGAGAGTGGGACAGGCAAAGAACTGGTCGCTCGAGCGTTGTTCCAGTACAGCCATCGCAGCGAAGAAACGTTTCTCGCGGTGAACTGCGCCGCCCTCCCCGACAACCTGCTCGAGAGCGAACTGTTCGGGCACGAAAAAGGGGCCTTCACCGGCGCCGAATCGCGTCGGATCGGCAAGTTTGAACAGTGCAACGGTGGAACTCTGTTTCTCGACGAAATCGGAGACATGGCTCCGTCGGTCCAGGCCAAAGTTCTTCGCGTGCTGCAGGAACAACGTTTCGAACGAGTCGGTGGCAACAAAGAGTTGACCACCAATGTCCGCATCATTGCCGCCACCAACCGACCACTCGAACAGATGGTGGTGGACGGTGACTACCGAGAGGACCTCCTGTATCGCCTCAACGGGGTCACGATCGAACTGCCTCCCTTGCGGGATCGCCTGAGTGACGTCCCCGCATTGATTCGATTCTTTCTGGCACAAGCAAAGATTGAATTCAACAAGCCTGACCTAGAAGGCCTGTCACCGGAAGCGGTTGATTTGTTGACGGTCTACGACTGGCCCGGCAACGTTCGCCAACTTCGTGCCGTCATCCGTCGTTGTGTCCTCGACACGGTGATGCCAGTGATTACCCCAGACACTCTGCCGGATGCAATCGCTGGCCCCAGGCCCAATGGAAACAAACCTGATGCCAAGTCGGGGGAGACATTGGAAAACCAAGCCCCCGGCAGCCAGCTTCCCCAACTGGTCAAGCGACTGCTGAAAGAAAAATCCACGAACGTGTATGGTGAAGCCATGGAGTACATGGAACGCTTCGTCATCCTGCAGGTCCTTCAAGCGACCGATGGCAACCAAAGTCAGGCCGCTGAAATTCTTGGAATCACCCGCGGCAAACTTCGAGACCGGATCAACTCGTACAACATCGTCCTGAAGAGCGACATTGCGGTTGAGTCCTGAGTCCGCCAACCCGTTCCTGCGTCCTCGCCGGTGTCCGCCCAAACGTTCAACGCGTCGCTTGCGAATTCATCGCTTGTCTCGCCTTGAAGCTCGAGCGACACCGACCTTCCCTTCTTCCCTGTGAGTGGCATTCATGCCCGATCAGACATCCCCCCTCAGCCCTCCCATGAATGAAGCCCAACGCAAACGTTTTGCTGCCGCTCTTCAGCGAGTTGCCGGCGACGAAGACATGCTCGTGATGCTGGCCAGCATCGCGGCCGAAGACGGACCGCCTATGTTGAAACAGGTTCAACAATCTGTCGACACAGGCAACTGGAGCGAAGCCGCTCGAACAGGACATGCACTCAAAGGGCTGCTGAGCACCTTCGAAACTGGTCCGCCCGTCGATCAACTGCAGCCCTTCATCGACGCAGCAAGAAGCGAGGATGCCGCAGCGGCCCAGCACACCCACGCGTCCGTGGGCCCCAAGCTGGAACAACTGATGGTCGAAATTGAGACACTCGCTCGCGGCGAGTGAGGCTGGCAACCAACCTGTCCTGGCGAAGCCACATCGACTCCCGTTCCCGGGAAGGCCGAGCCGCGAAAGACGCTGCCACGCAGTTCGAACAAGGCGGTCAGGACAAGGATGTCCGGGGAGGCATCGCCGTCCCCGCAGGATCCTCCCCAGCCGAAGACGCTTGCCTTCGGCGAACATCGTCGTAGGCGGACTGGATCTTCCCCACCACCGCGTCCAGTTCGCCACCACGATGGATCGTGATTTCCGGCCGGTGCTCTTTTGCCCTGTCCTTCACAACAACTGACAGCGGTGGACTGTTTTCAGAATGTCGCTCCCAACCGCTGGTCGACAAATTCAGGCAGAGTGATGCGACACGTGCTTGATTCAGTGTTTGACTTGGCTCCAGTGCGTCGCAGCACTGCGCTGCCAACTCGGAAAGCACTGCCTCGAGTTCAGGCGAAAGTTTCATTTCGTTCTCCTGGAAGGATGGGTGGCGTCAGAACCAATTGGTTCACCAGCGTCAATTCGAGGCCCACATGATCAACGCGACCACACCCGACACCGCCGCAAGCACTGCCAGGTAACTGAGCGCCACGAACAAGAATGGTGCCCCCGGTGATTCCTCACCGAGCGGACGCTCGTCGTTGGTAACAGCCTTCTTTGTTTCTTCGAAGATGCCAGTTTCATTGGCCATGACGTCGTTCCTTGATTGAAGTACGCCCCAGCGAAGTGATGGGGCCAGCAGAACCAACAGAACGCAACGACCGTGCCACTCGTTGTGAGTTTGAAACACAGGCGACATTTCGATCGATTCACAAGCCTGACGTTCGTCTGCCCTCACCGGTTGAGCGTTGATGAAAGAATGATTTGGCACCAACGTGACCGGTTGGCTGTCAGTCTCGGTGTTGATTGGGTGGGACACACTGCCTGCCCGCAGTTCAACAGAGGTGCTGAGGCATCCCGGACGCTCTCTCCGGCAACAACCGGCTGATTTGGCACACCCTTTGCCTTGACAGTTCTCTCGCGGCATCAACGCAAACACCACGATCAGGTTCGACGCCGCTGTCCTGATCCACCCATGAAAGAATCAAGATGAACAAGACATTTCTGACGACGTTGCTGTCGCTTTCCCTGGCACTCGCAACGACCGGTTGCGACGTGGAACAAACTCGCGACGGTGAAATGCCGACGGTCGATGTCGATGTGAAGGGCGACTCAGGTCAGCTGCCCGAGTACGACGTCGATGCACCCGACGTCGATATCTCCACCAAGGAAAGCAAGGTCAAAGTGCCCGATGTGGATGTCAACATGAAAGAGAAGACGATCGAAGTTCCGGACGTCGACATCGATCTCCCCGCCGACGAGTGATTCGTTGACTGATCGCGTTCTCGTTCAACACACGCGAACCACGTCGCCCTTCTGCTTTCCCATCCCGTTCACCGGAGAAACAAAATGACAACCGTTGCAAAAAATGAAAACACTGTCCTCAAGGTTTTGCTTGCGATTCTACTGCCACCCCTGGCTGTCTACATGGACAAAGGGGTGGGGACTCAGTTCCTGCTGAACATTGTGCTGACTCTGGTCGGATTCTGGATCATCGGAATCATCCACGCACTGATTGTGGTTCTGTAATCTGCACCGTCAGGTTTCGGAATCATTCCGATCGAATTGGGCGTCTCGGCATCCCACTCCGCACTGAAATGCAGGGGACAAACCGCCGCCCAATTCTTCGTCCTCTCGCCCTTTTGGACGCCACTCTCGCTTAGGACAGAACCCGATGTTCGAAAAATGGATTGACATCTCCTCGACTGAGATCGCGGGGATTCTGTTGACAGCGTTCTTTGCGTATGCCGCCGTGATGGTCTACACACGCGTCACTGGGCTGCGCAGTTTCTCAAAGATGTCGGCTCCGGACTTCGCGATGACCATCGCCACCGGGTCCATCTTGGGTGCCACCATTTCCCAGCCCTCCCCCACTTTGTTCGCAGGGTCGCTGGCCTTGCTCTCGCTTTTCACGCTCCAGTGGGCCGTTGCGTTCTTTCGCCGTCGCTCGAACAAGTTCAGTCAGTGCATCGACAACCAACCGGTGCTGTTGATGGCGGGTTCCACGATCCTCCACGAAAATCTTCATCGAGCCAATCTGACCGAAAACGATTTGATGGGGAAACTTCGCGAAGCAAACGCCTGCCGCCTGAACGAAGTCCAAGCCGTGGTCTTCGAAACAACCGGGGACATTTCTGTTCTGCATTCGAAATCGAGTGAACCCATCGATCCGCTCCTGCTGCAGAACGTTTACGATGCACAACGACTGATCGCGGATTGAACCGCTCCCAGTTCTCGCCTTGACCGTCGGCACATCACTCTCGGCCTTGCTGGAAAACTTCATTTTGCCTCGACTCGCACTCCTCGGACCACGGGACGTCAGATGCTGACCACATTCAACTCAGTCATCTATCTGCTGTTTGCAGTGCTGGCGTTCGGTTCGCTTGCACCGCTCAGTTCGCATCCTCACTGGTTCATCCGTGGTTGGGACTTCCCTCGCGTTCAAATCGTTTTGATTGCGACTGTCGCAGCGGTCGCATTTTTTGCGGTGAATTCATTCGGGGCAGAGTCGCCCGCGATCAGTTGGAAATCAATCGCTGTTTTGGCCGTCGCCATCGCAGCCTGGCACCTGTTTCGGATTGTGCCCTACACCGGTGTTGCGCCGACCCAAGCCACCACCTGGGATCCCCCCCAAACCACGAACGACTCCGCTGAGCAACGTCGATTTCGGATGCTGGTGACCAACGTTGAAATGGAGAACAGCCAATTCGAACAGTGGTCGCGAGTCGTTCGACAGACTGATGCCGACGTGGTCATTGCAGCTGAAATCGATGAGCGATGGAAACCAACCCTCGAAGAACTAAAGTCGATCTTCCCGCATCAGATCATCTACCCACAAGACAACTGGTATGGGATGGCGATGCTATCGCGGCTCCCCATTCTCGAAAGCCAAATTCGATTTCGAGTCCAAGATGATGTTCCTTCGATCGACGCGTTGATTGAACTTCCCAGTGGCGAAGCCATCCGCGTGATCGGAGTCCACCCGCGTCCTCCTGAACCCATCCGCGATAACGACGCAATCGCTCGTGACGCAGAATTGGTTCTGTGGGGAAAAGAACTCGCCGAAGACGATCGTCCGATCGTGATCGGAGGTGACCTGAACGATGTCGCCTGGTCGCCATCCACACGTTTGTTCTTGCGACTGAGCCAACTGCTGGACCCTCGACGCGGCCGTGGCTTCTACAACTCCTTTCATGCCGATCATGTCTGGATGCGTTTCCCCCTCGACCACGTTTTTCATTCCACTCATTTTGCGATCCGGGAACTGAAACGCATGGACCATGTGGGTTCGGACCATTTTCCAATTCTCATCGATCTGCAATTGCAACCCGTGCTGAAAGACGAGCAACGGCCGTTGGAAGAAAAGGCCAGCGATGAGGAAGAGGCCCAAGAAAAGCTTCAACGAGCCGCTGAATCAAGCGACATCAACACCGCCTCGGCCCCCTTTTCCTCTCGCACGCCCGCGATTGGTTGAGCCATGTGGAAGCCACGCAGGGAAAAGTGGATCGCCTACGGCGTGCACGTGTTCACCGCTTCCGGCATCATCCCTGCCGCCCTTGCGATGCACGAGATCATCCAAACCGACTGCGATCCGCGTCGAGTCTTTGGATGGCTTTTGTTGACGACACTCATCGATGCCGTCGATGGTCCGCTGGCACGCCGCTATCACGTCCAAACGACAGCCCCGTCAATTGACGGCCGGACCATGGATGATTTGTTGGACTACCTCACCTTCGCGTTTATCCCGTTGATGCTGGCCTGGCGGATGGACTGGATGCCAACTGGGCTGGGGTTCACAGTCTCCTTGGCGATGGGCGCCAGTCTGTTTGGATTTGCTCATCGCGAAGCAAAGAACGAACGTCACGGATTCTTTCGTGGATTCCCGTCCTACTGGAACATTGCGGTCTTCTACGCAGGAATCGTGCACGTGTCGTGGGGCCCTTGGCCCGTCGCCGTGCTGCTGTGGTTGCTGGCTGGATTGACTGTGGCGCCGATCCATTTGATTTATCCCAACCAAGCACCGCGCCGGCATCGGCGTTGGTTGCTACTGGGATCTGCGGTCTGGACGCTGGCCTTGCTCGCGATGCTTCCGTCTTATCCCCACCCACCAATTTGGCTGGCGGTCATCTCGCTCGGGTACCCCGTCGCGTACGTCGCCACATCGATCCAGCTTTGGCGCCGACGCCCTCAGGATTTCCCGCCCGAATCCGCCGCTGAAAGTTCCCAGCCAAGCCGATCGGTCCCGTCGTGATTGGGATCTTTGGGGAGAGACTGGACGTACCCAACCCGGAATGGTTTGAACCGTTTGGCACGTCGTTCGCTTACACGTCGTTCGCTTCCCTGGTCGCGAGCTCCCTCCACGCCCACGAGTCTATATGCCAACAACATCGCCCCACGAAACGGATCACCCCCGCCGGTGTGTGATCGCGGACGACGTTCGCGTCATCCGAGAGCAATTGGGACACTGGATGCGAGAACTGGGGTACTCAGTCGTTCATGCGTCATGTGGCGACACGGCGCTCACGGAATTGCGCCGCGAACCCACCGACCTGGTGATCGCCGACATCGACATGCCCCATGTCAGCGGCCTGCACTTGTTGCAAACCGTTCGATCCGACGCAAACCCGAAAGTTGCCGCCATTCCCGTCATCATTTCGAGCAGCATGGAAGATGGTGAAATCCATCGAATGATTGCGGTCCTGGGTGGAAACGCCTATTTGAGAAAGCCGGTCTCGAAAGAGCAGGTGGTCGGCTGCGTGCGATTCATCACTCAAGGCAACAGCCCCATGCCGCCCGGCGATGGCTCGACGGCCGCCCACTCCGTCTCGGCACGATTCCGTCGCATTGCCTCGGAGTTCCGTGAATTCTGACTCATCGGATTTCGTCATTCGCTCCACGCGAGGCGGCATCCGCTGACGTCGTTTGATTGCAATTCCATCACACCGATCGATTTGAAGCCAGCCACCGGTGCAATCGCCCCCCTCGCGAAAGCATCGCTTCCCGGACACCAGGTAAGATTGACAACCCTCGGTGCATTCTTAAACTGAAACGGCATCCAGTTTGCAGCGGTGCCAACTCGTTCAACGCGGTCGTTTTGCAATCGGATGCCATGATGGGATGGCAGACAATCATCTCAGCTTCCTGTTGATCACCTGACTCATGGATCCCCGCCAGGTGCCCAACTCGCCATTGAATGAAAGGGCCCTTCGAGACGGCAACCAGTCCCTTTCAAACCATCATCTATGGCTGACAGCAACTCATCCAACAACGCCTCGATCGCTTCCGAAACCGAGAGCGTCGACCGCGACCAGCCAGTCCGTCTAACTCCGCAGCATGTGGTTGGAATCGGGGCTTCGGCGGGCGGTCTAGAAGCTCTGGAAAAGTTGTTCGGAAAGATGCCGGTCGCCACGGGGATGTCCTTTGTCGTCGTTCAGCATTTGTCACCGGACTTCAAAAGCCACATGGACGACTTGCTTCGCCGAGTCACCAACATTCCGGTGGAAGTGGTCGACAACGGGGTCCAGGTCCAACCTGACACGATCTATTTGATCCCCGCCAAGAAAGAGATGGTGATCAGCAATGGCAAGCTGCTGCTCACCGACCGGGGCAACGCAAAAGTGCTGACCCATCCCATCGACCAATTCCTACGGTCACTCGCGCAAGACGTCCGCGAACGTGCCATCGGAATCATCCTCTCCGGGACCGGCAGCGATGGGTCGCGAGGTGTCGTCGAGATCAGCAACCACAACGGCTTGGTTGTCATCCAAGACCCTGCGACGTGCAAATTTGACTCCATGCCGATGAACGCCCGCAACACCGGCCAGATCGATTTGGAACTGGCGCCCGAGCACATGGGCGAAGCGTTGCAGCAATACCTGTTCGACGGGCAGAAATCGATCGCCGATCATCCGTCCAAGATGGAAGAGATCCAACGCTCCGGGCTGGAGCGAGTTTTCCAGTTGCTCAAACAGAACCACGGAATCGATTTCAATCACTACAAAGTGGGAACGGTTCACCGCCGCATTCAGCGGCGAATGGACCTGCTTCATCTGGACGACCTCACTCAATACGTTGCCCACATCAACGAGCACGCCGATGAAGTGAACGAACTCTATCGTGATTTATTGATCGGGGTCACCAAATTTTTCCGCGATCGAGATGCCTTCGATGTGCTGGAAACTCAGGTCATCCCAGAACTGATTGAGCGTGCCGAAGACACCATCCGCATTTGGGTTTGTGGATGCGCAACCGGAGAAGAGGCCTACTCGATCGCCATGATGATGCGAGAAGGAATCGAACGATCGGGTCGCAACCTCGATTTCAAGATGTTTGCGACCGACCCGCACCGAGGATCTCTGCAAATCGCGGCCACCGGCGTCTATTCCGAAGCACAACTCAACGAAATTTCCGTTGAACGACGCGACCGGTTCTTCACTCGCCGAGACACGGCCTATGTGGTCAAGGATTCCCTGCGAAGAAGCGTCGTCTTTGCCGCGCAGAACGTGATCAACGACCCACCGTTCACTCAGATGGATTTGGTGTCGTGCCGCAACATGCTGATCTACTTGCAGTCACCGGCGCAACGCAAAACACTGTCACTGTTTCACTTCGCCCTGAAAGCGAATGGGATTCTGTTCTTGGGCCCCAGCGAAAGCGTGGGTGACATTGGCGACGAATTCGATGCCATCAACTCTCAATGGAAGCTTTTCCGAAAACGGCGGGATGTTCGCCTGCCCATCGAACTCCGGATGCCGCTCACCAACCAATCGCTCCCACGGATGACCGCCAGCCCGCCGGCGACCGTCACCACACCCCAGAAACGACGCGGCGACAATCTGCTCGAGATCTACAACGTTCTGTTGGCCGACAAGATGCCGCCGAGTGTCGTGATCGACACCGACTACCGAATCATCCACACCTTCCCAGGGATGAACCAATACTTGCGGGTCCCAGATGGAGTCCCCTCGGACAACATCCTCCACATGGTCTCCAAGGAATTGCGAGCCTCGATCGGTGCCGCGGTGACTCAGGCCGTCAAACAGAACAAAGTCGTCCACTACCACGGCATTCCATCGCCTGTCGACGGCCCCAATCGGATGCTGGATTTGATCGTCCAGCCCTACCAAATCCCCAAGATGGCCGAGACCTGCATCCTCGTCCAATTCAAGTCCTCCGAAATCCCAAACATCGCCCGGGAGGACGCGGCCGATCCTGCGAACCCAGGTTCCTCCACGAAAACCATGTTGGACTTTTCGTCGGCAGCCCACTCGCGAATCGAAGACCTGGAGCAGGAACTCAGTTTCAACCGCCAGAATCTTCAGGCGACGATCGAAGAACTTGAAACCTCCAACGAGGAACTGCAAGCGACCAATGAAGAAATGGTCGCCAGCAACGAGGAACTGCAAAGCGTCAACGAAGAGCTTTACAGCGTCAACGCGGAACTTCAGGTCCGTGTCAACGAACTGAATGAAGCCAACGCGGACATGGTCAATCTCTTGGCGACCACACGGGTTGGAGTGGTGTTCTTGGACAGTGAACTGCGGATTCGACGCGTCACCCCCGAGATCTCGCGTTTGTTATCCATCGAACCCGACGACGCCGGCCGATTGTTCGAATCCTTCATTCAACCCATCGATGACAAACAGTTCCTGGAACGTGTCCAAACGGTTCGCGACGAACGCATCGAAATGGAATGGGAAGTCACCTGTCGCGAGTCGTCCTACTTGATTCGAGCGCTGCCCTACCTTCGCAATCACGAAGCCAGCGGGGTGGTGCTCGCTTTCATTGACGTCAATGGTCTTCGAAAAGCGGAGCGGGACGTCCTGAAGTTCAAATTCATGGCGGATGAGAACATCGATGCACTCGTGTTGCTCGACCACAAGGGAAAGATCAGCTACGCCAATCGCAAGATGTGCGAGCAACTCGGTTACACACAAGAGGAATTGTCAGGACAGTTGCTCTCGCGTTTCAAGTCCGTGAGGGACCCGCAAACCTACGACGAACGCCTCGAAAACGCCCACGGCAAACGCGGCGATCTGTTCGAATCCTGGCATCGCCGAAAGGACGCCACGGAGTTCCCCGTCGAAATTGCATTGACGCCCGTCACCCTGCAGAACCGGCAATGCCTGTTCGCATCAATTCGCGACATCTCGCTTCGCAAATCGCATGAGGCACAGATGCGTCTGCTGAGCAAGGCGATTCAATCAGCTGCCAATGGGATTGTGATCACCGATTGCTCGCAGGCCGATCACCCCATCATGTTCGTCAATCAAGGCTTCATGGACATGACCGGATTTTCCGAACAGGAAATCCTGGGTCACAATTGCCGATTCTTGCAAGGGGCAGAGACCGATCCAGAAACCATCCAAACGATTCACCGAGCACTGGATCGTGGTGAATCCGTCCGTGAGCTGATCAAGAACTATCGCAAAAACGGCGAGCCATTCTGGAATGACCTCTACATCACTCCAGTCCACAATGAACACAACCAACTGACTCATTTTGTCGGCGTCCAAAACGATGTGACCGAACGCATCGAGTCGGCCAGGCAAACGGAAACCAATGAACGAACGATTCGTCTCCTCTTGGATTCAACCGCCGAAGGCATCTTCGGATTGGACGTCGATGGCACGTGCACCTTCAGCAACGAGAAGGCGGCCCGGATGCTGGGCTACCGTTCCGGCAGCGAAATTGTTGGGCTCGAGTTGGCCGATCTGGCCCAGCCTCGCGATGCGGACGGGCACCCATTCGATCGTCAGCAATTGCAAATTCTCAGCGCGATCCACGAGGGCGAAGCGCTCAATCGTTATGACGAACGATTCAGCCGGAAAGACGGCGAAAGCTTCCCGGTCGAATATTGGTGTCACCCGATCCACGAAAACAACACCATCATCGGAGCGGTGGTGACCTTCGTCGACATCGAGGATCGCTTGCGAGTCGAGAACGAACTCCGGGAAGCCAAACTGGCAGCGGACGCCGCGAACGATGCCAAGAGTCGTTTCCTGGCGAACATGAGCCACGAACTTCGCACACCGCTGTCCGCGATGCTTGGGTTCACGAAGATTCTGCAGGAAGACCCCGACGAAAGCACCATCCAGGAATACTTGGCAACCATCCAACGAAACGGTGACTACCTGTTGCGACTGCTCGGGGATGTGCTGGATCTCTCTCGCATCGAAGCCAACAAATTCACCACCGCCACCAACAGCGTTTCGCTGGGCGAACTCTTGGGTGACATCTTCGAAACCATGAAGATGCGTACGCAAGATTACGAGAACACTCTGCACTTCGATGTCAGCGAACCGCTGCCGCAAACCATCACCACCGACTCCGCCCGACTTCGGCAGATCATGATCAACCTGATCGCCAACGCAATCAAATTCGCGCCCAAGGGACGCGTCGACGTGATCGTCCGGTCCGAATGCAACGAGCATCAGACCCACTTGATATTGAAGGTGGTCGACAATGGCATCGGGATCGCTGACGAAAAGCTTCGGATGCTCTTCCAACCATTCGTCCAAGCCGACGCCACGATCTCCAATCGGTTTGGTGGCACGGGACTGGGACTCAGCATCACAAAGCGACTCGTCAACGCCCTGGGCGGCACCATCCAGGTCAACAGCACCGAAGGGGAGGGCAGCGAATTTTCCATCCGGTTGCCGGTCGATCCAATCGGCCCGATGAGCCACCTGACCATTCAACTGAACGATGAACGCGACAGCGACAACCTGAAAACAACCCTTGATCAGAACATCCAACTGAACTCCCGAGTCTTGATTGCCGACGACATGCGAGACGTCCGGTTCGTGGCTCAACACTTCCTTAAAAAGGCGGGCTGTGAAGTCGAGGTCGCCGAAAACGGACGCCAGGCTGTTGACATGATTGTCGCGGCGATCGCGCAAGATTCGCCATTCGATCTTTGCCTGATGGACATGCAAATGCCCGAACTGGATGGACTGGGCGCGGTTCGCGAACTTCGCAGTCGAGGGATCGAACTGCCAGTGATCGCGCTGACCGCTGACGCCATGAAAGGCACCCGTCGGCGACTGATCAGTGAAGGCTTCGACGAATACCTGAGCAAGCCGTTGAAGGTGAACCGCTTGCTTCGAATCGCCAAAGCATTGCTAGACGGCTGAGCGTGGCGCCGGATTTGCTCTACGTAAGCAGGTCGGCAGGAATGATCGGGTGCAACGATGTGAGCCGTTTGGGCGTCAGCCCCGGTTGTACGTAGGAGCAACGACGCTCCCCCAAACATTCCCAATGTTGAAAGACTCCTGCCGAACTGGTTAAGAGCTTTCACGTTCCCGTTCACTCCCTGTCATCCATGCCCCAATCTGCTCCCCCACCGGTTCCCAACTCTCTTCGCAACTGGCTCACCCGCACCGCGGGGACGGCAGACGAGGTGGCGGACGCGGCCATCCGGCGAATCCGCCAGCGTTGGGGACCAGGCGTCACGCCTCAGATCCAGGCTTACACCGGGTTCGCGACCGCCGACACCATTCATCTTCGCGGGCGAGTTCTCGCCAACCCGCCCTTGGACCCTGATTTCCACAACGATCGATGGTGGCAAAACCTGGGGCATTCCTGGCGTCGATTTGCGAGCGACGAAATTCCCGGCGTCACCCTGGAAGGTTCTTTCGCAGGCTCCAGCGGTCGCACCACCAGCGACGCGGAAGGCTACTTCCAACTCGATCTGCCACGGAATCGCAGCAAGACCGAGTCTGAATTTTGGTCGCTGGCCCATCTCGCGATTGTGGATGACGAACGCATCACACCGTTTGACTCACTCACCACCTGCGACGTCCTTCAAACTCCTAGTCATGCAAAGTACGCCATCGTCAGCGATGTTGATGACACCATTCTTCGAACCGGTGTCACCGACATTGCCACAATGGCCAAGCTGACCTTCTTCGGCAACGCGCGAACCCGGGCTCCACTGGAAGGCGTTGCCTCGCTCTATGAATGGATGCAACATGACGGGCACCGTTTCGGGCCAGCTGTGAATCCGATCTTTTACGTTTCATCGTCGCCATGGAACCTGTCCGATCTGCTGGAAGACTTCCTCCAGAGCAACGCGATCCCCAAAGGCCCTCTGTTTCTGCGTGACCTCGGTATCGATCAGCACAAATTCATCAAGCAAGGTCATGATCGCAAGCTCGAACAAACGCGTTCCCTGATGAACGCTTTCCCTGAACTTCCATTCGTGCTGGTAGGGGATTCTGGTCAAGAGGACGCGCGTCTGTACGCGACCGCGGCCGAAGAGTTTGGCGACCGCATCCGAGCGATTTTCATTCGAGACATCGATCCAGATGCACTCAGCGATCACGATCAAAAGGTCGATCGTTTCACCAGGCAAAGCTTGGCAGCAGGCGTCCCGATGCACTTGGTCAAGGACAGCATCGAGGTCAGCGTCATCGCGGAACGCCTGGGCCTGCTACCCAAGGCGTCCTTGCCTGCTATCGCAGCAGCGACACAACGAGATCAGAATCGTGACGCTGGACTGGTTTGATCGCTTGCCACCATGCGGTTGCGATCAGAACCTAACTTTCGATCACGCCGAGCTGCGATCGCCCTCTCGTTTGATTTGCTCCACCACGCGAACCGCTTTGGGTTCGGGTTGGATGCCGTCCCCGTAGCGAACCGCGTACACCTGAGTGGCCTCTGCCCCCAGCAACACAATCATCGCGGTGTAGTAAACCCAAACCAACAACACGGCCAGTGACGCGGCCGCAGCGCCGAGCTGAGCCCCCGGTTCACTCATCGAGAAATACAGCTGCATCGCGTATCGCCCGATCAAAAACAGAATCGTTGTCAGTGCTGCGCCAACCGCCACATCACGCCACTTCGCGACCGCGTCCGGCATGAATTTGAAAATCGATGCAAAGATCACAAACACCACCACCGCCTGCACTCCGAAATTCGCGAGCTGCGCCACCGTTTCCGACATCCCGATCCAGCCCCCCACCTGATCTCCCAAGGCAGTCAACACGGAGGACACAACCAGCGAAACCAGCATCAGAAAACCGAGTCCCAGGATCATTCCAAACGACAAGAACCGCTTGGCGAGCATGTCCTTGATGCCACTGTTTTCCGGATCCGGCTTCACCTCCCAAACCTGGTTCAGCGCCCCCTGCAATGCCGAGACAACTCCCGTTGCCCCCACCAAAATCCCGGCGAAACTCAGCAGCGTTTTCCACCACTTCCCTGAGGCTTGCTCGTGGTTGTTCATGATCGTTTCAATTTGGTCCACCGCTGCCGGATTACCGATCATCTGCGACGCTTGCGATTGCAAAATCCCTTGCGCCTTGTCGGTCGCTTGCTCGCTGTCGTACATCACCGACAGACCAAACGTCAGCACGGTCAACATCAAATACAACAGCGGTGGCAGAGCAAACGCGGTGTAGTACGCCAAAGCCGCTGCCAACGTGCTGCAGCGATCCTTTGAAAATTCCGAAAACGTCTGCTTGAGAAAACCCACAACTCCACCACTTGATTGAAAGGAACACGAATGCGTGCTTTCCCTTCATGAGCAATCGATGTGCCGATTGGCTGCTAAGCAGGTGTCATCGGGGATGGGAGCCGCTTGGCGTTAGCCACGGTTTTCACGCGCAGGCCAGGCTAACGCAGGTACGCAGGTGTCATCGGGTATGTGAGCCGTTGGCGTTAGCCACGGTTTTCACGCGCAGGCCAGGCTAACGCCCAAACGGCTCACATGGTTGTGCCCAATCATTCCTGCGTGCCTGCTGAGACGAATCGGTTGCCGATCCGTACCGACTCTCAAGCGTTTTCGCGGAGCTCTGGAAACACATCCAGGTCCAAATCTTTTCGCTTGATGACGGCCGCGATCCGAGTCAGAAAATCGCTTTTCAAATTCGCCACCTGTTGCTGCGTCAAATGCAGTTGCTCGGCCACTTCGCGATTGCCTCGTCCCAGCACAAACAACAGCTCAATCGCTTTGAGCTTTTCGAAGTTCCCACGCGATTGCCAATTCGCAATTTGTTCCTGGACCACTTCGGTCACCAGGTGCTGTTCCAGTTCGCGACGCTCCGCGCTTCGACAAATCGAACTCGGCAATCGAACTCCGCTGGCTTCCACGTTGTCACCGCTGCCCGAACCCGACGAACTGCCTCGGCCCAACAACGGCAACTCTGGGCGGCGACCGCTCTGCCGCAAGTGATCCGTCAACTTGTAACTGCAGATCGAGAACAGATAGCTCTCCAGCTTTCGCCGCGAATCGTAGTTGGGCAGGGAAACCAAAAACCCAACAAACGTCTCTTGAACCACATCTTCGCTGGCCGCCTGATCCCCCAGACGCCGGCGCGCAAACGCCAACAGCCGTCCTTCATACCGATCAATCAATTGTTGCCAGGCCTGCTGGTCTCCCTCCCGAATCGAACCGATCAGGCGAATTTCCTCTTCGCGGTCGGGATCGTTGTCGGCGGACGGAGAATCAGCAGGTGCATTCATGACCACAGGTTAACGGCAATTCGTAAATGCGTCGATCAACCCAACTTTTGCACCTACGAAACACATTCCTTGAAATGTAAAATCAGCCCCATGAAAGAATCCACCTCCGCCCCCGACTGGAAAGATCGTCACTGCGTTCCCTGCGAGGGCGGGATCGATCGCGTTCCCGCTGAAGCCGCTCGGCGATACCTGACCGACCTGCCTGACTGGTCGCTCGAAGAGGACGGTCTGCAAATCACCCGCCAACTTAACACCGGTGACTTTCGGACCGCCGTGCGACATCTCAACGCCATCGCGGAACTGGCCGAATCCGAACAACACCACCCGGACCTGCACTTGACCAGGTATCGCCACCTGCGTGTGGCCCTGACCACACACGCCATCGGTGGGCTCAGCGAAAACGACTTCGTCATGGCAGCTCGCATCGACCAGATCCTCTCATGATGGTCTCCTACGACCGGGCCCTGGCGTTGTTGGACGAATGCAACGGCGACGATCTTTGGAGCGTCGCGCACTGCCAACTCCGACGGGTCCCCCAAGCGTGGATCGACGAGCTGGCCGATGCCTTTGAAACCAGCTACCGCTTTCGCGATCAAACGATCTCCGTCCCCGGTCCCGAATCCGGGCGTCGCGTCGTCAACCAATACCACGGGGTTCGCGACGTCGACTTGGCGATCAAGCTCGGGCAACAACTGGGCGTCCAAGTGGACTCCATTCGAGCGATTTCGCTGACTCGGCAAGCCCTTGTGCGGAACATCAAAGAGGCGGTGTTCGAGGGCTGAATCCATCTGCCGCACGTCTTTTCCTGCCCCGCACGCAATTCTTTCGGACTTGTTGCCGACCTCGCCGATGCAGTATAGGCATGTTCGCAAGCGGTCCCATGGGCCGCACACGAACAATGCCCGTCTTTTCAATTGCGACCCGCCATGGCTCAAGCAACCCTCCCGGGAATTCTCCCTTTCTACGTTCGCTCGCGAATTGTTCGCGGACTCGCCTCAGCCTGCCTGTTCGCCGTCGGCTCCGCCGCGCTCAGCGACCACGCTCACGCTCAAGGTGGTTTCGCTCTCCCGTCTAATTCAGTGGCTCGAGGACCTTCGACCTCCGAAGCACAGGCTGCTCCGCAAGGCTTCACGCCGCGAGCCGCTGGGCCGACCGCAGCCAACACACCTCCTAGCTTGCAAACCCCGCCCCCAACAACCGCCAATCGCAATGCGTTGCCGGCGGGTGCTTCCGGTGGACAGCTTTCCCAAGGCGGCCAACTGCCTCGCGAAGCCGGCCAAGAACACCGGGTTTACGACCTCAGCCCCTACACCGGCTACCTGACCAAACACGATCGGCCTCACCAAGCCGTCGTTGACTGGATCGTTCGCGAAACCGGGACCGACGTTTGGCACACCGAACCGTTTGGTTTCATGAGTGCCGACCGAGACCAACTGAACGTCTACCACACCAATGAGATGCACCAAGTCATCGGTGGGATCGTCGAGCGTTTCGTCGCTGGCGACAAAGAACCGCAAGTCATGAACCTGCGACTGATGACGGTTGGCAACCCCAACTGGCGCAGCAACGCTCACATGCTGATGCAGCACGTCAATGTGCAATCCCCCGGCCTGCAAGCCTGGTTGCTGACGAAGGAAAACGCTGCCTTGGTCATGAACATGCTTCGCTCTCGAACGGATGTCCGCGAAGTCCAAGCCGTGGACCTGATCACCAACAACGGTCAAACCGAAAAACTGGCCAGCACCCGGGGACGCAACTACGTCCTGAACGTCAAACCATCGCCAGCCAACTGGCCACCGTACGAACCTGAAACGGGCGAGATCCAAGAAGGATTTCAAATCGAAGTCAGCCCGCTGCTCAGCGTCGACGGACGCACGCTGGACTGCGTGATCAACGCCAACATCGATCAAGTCGACAAGTTCGTGCCGGTTGAACTCGACCTGCCGCTTCCCAACAACCAAGTCCACCGGACGAAAATCGAAGTCCCTCAACTGGTCAGCTGGCGTTTGCACGAACGCTTCCGTTGGCCGTCGGACATGGTCCTGTTGCTGTCCTGCGGCGTGGTGGCCAGCCCCGAGCGTCCGCAATCCAGCGTGCCACTGTTCAACCTCAGCTCGATCACAGGCACCACCGCCGGCCGCGCCGATGCCCTGATGTTCGTTGAATTTCGCGGGCGTGCCTCCGACAACCTGACCACCACCCCCCTGGTCCCACAAATCGGATCTCGCGTTTCAGCCCCCAATCGCGGCCGCTATTGATTCGCTGTGGATCACGTCCCCATCGATCTCGACACCCCTCGGCCGGGGAAACGCCCACATCATCAGCCCACTCTCACCCGCCTTTTGTGGGTCCGCAGTGGGCTCTGACGTTCCCGGTCACAGTCCGGCTCCCGCTTCGGGAGCGGATTTGCTATCTTCGCCGACCCTCCAAGTCCACCTTTCCTGCTTCGTTTCCATCCGGTCTGACGTGACTGGATACGAACCAATCCAGTTAGCCATCGTCCATGCCAGCTACCTCCGCCCAACGCGTCGTGATCACCGGCATCGGCGTGATCAGCCCGCTCGGTAACACTCCCGAAGACCTCCTCAACGGCTTGCGGGAAGGCCAGAGCGGCATTGCTCCGTTCACCCAAATCCCAACCGACGCCTTGCCCATCAGCAACGGTGCCGAAGCCAGCGCCTTCACCGGCCACATCAGCGACTACGGGCCGCTGGAAAAAACGCTCCAACGAACGATTCGCAAAGGCAGCAAGGTCATGTGCCGCGAAATCGAAATGGGCGTCGCGGCAGCCCAACTGGCACTGCATCACGGCGGCCACAACCCCGACGACTTTGATCGCGATCGCACGGGTGTCGTCTACGGCTGCGACTACATCATGTCCTTGCCGGAAGAATACGCCGAAGGAATCGCGGCCTGCACGACCGATGGCGAATTCGACTTCACCAAGTGGGGCGACCTGGGTCTGCCCAAAGTCAACCCGCTGTGGTTGCTGAAGTACCTGCCCAACATGCCCGCTTCGCACATCGCGATCTACAACGACCTTCGCGGCCCCAACAACTCGATTACCCTTCGCGAAGCGTCCGCCGGTGCGGCGTTGTCCGAAGCCGTCTCCACCATCTCACGTGGCCACGCCGACGCCTTGGTCGTGGGCGCCACCGGATCTCGCGTTCACACACTGCGAACGCTGCACGCGTCCATGCAAGAAAAATTGGCCGCGGACACAGAAGACCCCAGCCGCATGTCACGTCCGTTTGACACCAGCCGTGACGGCAGCGTCGTTGGCGAAGGTGCCGGCGCATTCCTGTGTGAATCGTTGGAGCACGCTGAAAAACGCGGTGCGACCATCTACGGCGAAGTCATCGCTTGCAGCTCCAGCGCCGTGGGTCCCGCCGCGGGCGACCAACCGATGCGAAAGGGATTTGCCAACGTGCTTCGCGGAGTCCTGCAAGCCGGCCGCCAAAACGGTTTCGCCCCCGCCGAAGGCAAAGTCGACGTCGGACACATCCACGCTCACGGACTCTCCGACGTGAACACCGATGCTTGCGAAGCAGGTGCGATCGCCGACGTGTTCGGGTTCCCCGGCGACCAACCGCCGGTCACCACCGCCAAAGGCCATCTCGGCAACATCGGTGCCGGCAGCGGGATGGTCGAAATGATCGCCAGCCTGCAAAGCCTGGGCAGCGAACTGTTCCCAATCCGCAACCTGAACGAACTGGACCCCAACTGCCTGATCGCAGCGGTCACGTCCAACGACCAACCCGCCGGGACCAGCTTCATCAACCTCAACATCACGCCGCAGGGACAAACCTCCGCGGTCTGGATCTCAAAACCTCGCTGAGATGTGCCGCAAGGCTCAGCCAACCTGCTCAGGCGTGTTCGACCCGTGATCTTGATTCAGTGCCTTCGCCCGGTGCCTCGCGGCTCCCACCGATCGGCACTCGCCTTGCTCCTTTATCCGAACGGGCCGGCCCGGGAAGGCTGAGCATGGAATCCAACGCACAACCCTCCCCTCGCTTCGCTCGACCCTCCCAGAGGGAGGGTGAATCTCCAATCGGGCCTCCACCCCGAACGCCCCACACGGGCTCCTCCGGAGCCACGCATACAAACTCGCCCCATGCAGGCTCCTCCCGAGCCACGTATACAAACTCGTCCCACGCAGGCTCCTCCGGAGCCAGGCATACAAACTCGCCCCGGACGGGGCCGTCTTTGTTAGCTCGGGGCGGAAGCCCCGAGACCGCTGGCGAACGTCACGACCTCGCCCCGGAGGGGCCGTCGTCGACCTGCCCCCGAATCGCGTTTTCTAGCTTTCGTGCTCGCGCTCGTCCCTCAAGCCCTGAAGCCGTTCAGGTGAACGCCCGAACTCACGAAGCGGCGCGCCTCACCCTTCCCCGGAAATCTCACTGCACGCTCCCTTGCCGCCTCCACCGCTGCGCAAACGGGGTCCGCAAGTCCAAACGATCACGGCACTTATCATTCACCCTCCCCCTGGGAGGGTCGAGCGAAGCGAGGGGAGGGCCGAGCGCAACCCCCGCGCATCACCCCAGATCGCCCAATTCGACTACGCCGCCTTCCCACGGCAGAACGTCGTGTAAACGACCAACGCGATCGCGGCCGCCATCGCAAACCCCGCCCAGCCATGCAGTTCAACCAAATCGTGCATCACATCGGTCGAGGCGATCGGCAACATGCAAGCGAACATCGTCGCGATGGTTGCCACGCCGAAGATCAACAGCGTCCGAAACGCTCCCATTTCCCAAGCGGACTCGGACTCTGGTTGTCGTCGCAACAACAATCGCGTGATTGCGTAAACAGGCAACAACACCACGACCGCACCGCTGGCCATCATGTGGAACCGCAACATCGAGCCACTCAAGTGCTCGCCCCAAAAAGTGGGCAAGGCGGTCGCCACCAACGCTCCCGTGGCAATCACCAACACCAGCAGCGACACGTTTCGAATGAGAGACAACAAAGCAAACGACTCCGGATTTCGACCAAGCAAATTTCAAATCAAATCAAATCAAAACAACAACCACCACCCGCTCCCAGCACCTATTCCGTGCGTGAGCGAATCACCGGAATCCAGCTCCCCAAGATCGCCAGCACCAACACGATCAGCGAAGCCGCCGTCAGAACCTTGAACATCGATCGCCCGCCAAACAATTGATTCCATTCCAACCGCGTCGCCTCATCCAATCCCTGAATGCTGGCCATGCGAATCGGCTCCGCCGTCACCGGAGCAGGCCCCTTGGGTGTCACCGCGGATGTGAACACCAACCCATCGTCCGAGTGACACTCCAGGCAACCGGTCGCGCCCAATGCCCAACCCGCCGGTCGAACGTTGTGAGCCATCGGCCACTGAACCATCTCCACCGCGTCTGAGTTTTCCACCGTGACCTCGGTGAGCGAACCCTCCTCGTCGCCGCGAGCGAAAACCAATCCGGTCGACACGTACACCGCTTGCTCGACGTCCATCGTTTTCTCGATCGCCGCCAATGCCTCCGCTACTTTCTCGTCAAAGACTTCGCGGCCTTCCTCGGACAACTCCGCGATGAAGTCCTTGCGAACTCGAAGCGCCCGACGCGTGTTGGTGTAAACCTCCTCTGGCGGAAGCGGCGTCACCTTTCCATCGACCAACTTCCCCCAGTACGCAGGCCACATCGCTCGGTGCGGCGTGACCAATCCCGTGTCAACGGCCTTGGCGAACACGGGCCCTTGAATCGATGGCAGCTCCGAACCGCTGCGATGCCCTTTTTCGCCCAATCCGTGAGCCAGCGAAGTCATCAACCCCGCCGCGGTTTCGCCTGGGATCGGACCACTGTGGCACGCCGTGCAGCTCAGCTTCTCAAAGTGAACCGGCGGCAAACCCTCGTGCTTGGGAAACGGCGATCCCAGGCGGCCAGCCCGGAACGCGACCTCCGCCAGCGACAGTGGGTCGCCCTCTTCGCCGTGCTCACCCGCCACTCCCAAATGACACCCGCGGCAACTCAGCGTGGTCGCGGCGATGCCGGCAGGATGCTGTTCCCCTTCGAATCCACGAACGGTTTGGTGGTCGATGCCGTTGCGGTGGCAATCGACACAGCTCATCCCAGCCCGCAAGTGAACGTCTTGATCATGATTCCAGCGAGCGTCGATCCCAGCGTCGGAAACCGTTCGCTGGCTGTGGCATTGATAACACGAGTTGTTCTCTGGCTTGCGAACCAAGTCAAAGAACACCGTCCCGTCGATCCCAAATCGGCGCTCATCGTACTGGACCTTGGGAAGTTTGGCTTGCACCTTCTCGTCTTCCAGATCGACGCCGGCTTTCATGCGGGACACCGATCCCGTCACCTCACCGATCCGCAAGGCAGCGGTGGGTGCCCAAGCAAAGTTTTCGGCCTCGATCGTTTCGCGTCGTCGCTCGAAGTCATACGCGCCGGACTTGGCATGACAGGCCATGCAGTCAATCTCCAGCGATCCGGTCAGCGGCCAACGAGTCGGCTCCGCTTCCTTCCCGTCGGTTGCCTTGGCTTTCGGATCCCCATCCGCGGCCACGCCACCACCGGGAATCCGAGCGCCAAACGTCTGCGTCATTTCATGCGTCGAAATTCCGATCTCACTGGGACTGAATCGGCCCGCCCAATCGCGATAGGAAAGCGGCAACTGCGTTCCCGTCCGAGCGTCCGTCCAAATCCAGGGTTCACCAGGACGCCCATCCGAGCTCACGTGATCAGTCGTTGACTCCGTGGAATCCCCCGGCTCGCTCGCGTCCGCAGCAGCAGCCCCCTCCGAGTCAGCGGCCACATCATCGGCGACGCCACGGGCGTTTTGTTTCTGTTGCTGGCGTTCCACTTCGCTGGCGAAGGCATTGAAGTGCCAACCATGAGCGATCGTCTCGAAGTCGTGGCAGCGACCACAGGTTTTCTCGACCGAGTAGGGCTCCTTCGACTCCGGCGAGATCTTGCGATTGTTCCGGTCGTAGAGATCGATGTGGTGCAAGAACCGTTTGTCACTGTCGCTGTGCGCGTACTTGCTCGTCCCCGCCGCCTCGACCGATGGCGCATGCACTGCGACCGTCGCCAACGCAACGAAACCCCAAGCCCCAACACGCAGGCAACCGCGATTCAATCGACTCACATTCATCCCCAACAAAACCACGTGAAAAAGTCCCACGCATGGAACAACCCAACCTGGGCGAGCCAAAACCCCAGCGATCACCAATGCCGCTGGCAACAAAATGCGACGCCCAGAGAACGTGGGCGAGCCCGACTCACCAAGCCCGAGAAGATAGCAAATGAAAGTCGATTTGTCCGGCTTGCCACCGCCGACAAATCTCGGCATACTGTCGCACGTCGTGGCAGCCAGTTCCGATTGGCCGCCCGCCATCTTTCCAGCGCATCCGTAGCTCAATTGGATAGAGCATCGGTCTTCGGAACCGAGGGTTGGGGGTTCGAATCCCTCCGGGTGTACTCTAAAACGCCGTTTTTCCCGCAGTCAAACGGTTGCCATCTTTTTGGCTGGTGTACCTTTTTTGGCTCGGTACACCTCAACGGGTGTACTGATGGTGTACCTCCTGAAATGGAGGCGTCCAATGGCCAGGCATCTTAAGCCGGAGAAGCCATACGCTGGCTTCCCGCTATTGGCTCACGACCGGGGTCATTGGGCCAATAAGATTCGGGGCAAGACGGTCTACTTCTCTCGCTGGGACGGCCCTGATGGCCCCCAAGCGGAAGCTGCCCTCAATCGCTATCACGAGTACATCAACGCAGAACCTCGAAGCGAAACAACGGAAGCTCACGTCCCCGAGCACCCGGCATACCTCGTTAGCCGAGAACCACGCCTTGGGCCAGAGTACCCCGCGATCGCCAGCTACCAAATCCAACGAGCTCCGACCAAGCCACTTTGAAACGCTGAGCGATCGTTGAGATTGCCTTGGTAGGCCAGTGTCAGTTGACCGCCAAAGAGAATTGCCCAATCCACCTGCCCACCGAGAGACAACCAATCTCGGCCCGTATCAGCACTTTGAACACTGAAGTCTCCGGGGCCGACTGCATCAGCGAGACGATTCGCAGCCACTCGCGTTGTGTCACCGAACTCATGTGGCCATCCACCGCGAATTTGTGTGGTCGCCATTCCAATGCCAGTCATGTCCGATTTGGATAGCGACAGTCCAACCATGCTGCGAACGGAGTCTTCGTCCATTCCGTTCACGGACAGCCCAAACTCGGAGGCCCCAGTCTCCGTCATTGAATCCGTTTCGACGCGGATACCTTGAAGTGACACGAACGAGAGCAACACGGAATCCACTCCTGTCAACGCGGTTCCAGCCTCGACATAGACGAACTGATCAGAGCCATCGAATTGGCTGCTGGCTGACTCACCCGCTCCGAATTCGCTGAGGGATCGCTCTGCGGAGTAGTCTTGAAACCCAAACCCACCTGCACCAACCAAATAGATCACCTCGCCAAAGTACTGAACCGATCCGCCAAAGCGATAGGAATCAGTGTCAGCGTTTTGATTGACGCCCCGAAGCTGAGTGTCTGTCGATCCCAGCCGAGCGAATCCGTGAACTCCAATGCCAGAAGCCCACATCCGGCCCGTTCCCAGATCAACACCGGCAGATTCCTGTCGATATCCCAGTGTCAGGCACTCGTCTGCATCGACGCTCATGCTGCTTCCGTAGGCTCTCGCCCAAGGTGACCAGCGTCCTACTTCATTCGCCGAATCGCTGTGAAATACGATTCGATCTCGGAAGCCATGGATGTTGTTTTGGATTTGTTGAATTTGACCATCCACCAGCGACGTGTAGATCGTTCCCGATAATTGGTTGACCGCATTGCTCACGTCAGTTGCCGAGCCATCTCGTAGATTGGTGATGGCGGCGAGTTGCCCGGCTGTGGCGGGAGGTCCGAGGCGAAGGCGATCTAGTTCCGCCGCTGCCGCGAGTTGATTGCAACCTTCCAAGACACTCACGAAGGTTGCACCGTTGTCCCGGACTTCCAATTCGACACTGGATGGCAGAGTGTTGATCGTCGCTTCCAGAAACGGGTTGGAGGAAAGCTCAAAGACTTCGGCAGCGTTGGCAAAGGCTGGCGTGACGGTTCCAGTCGCCTCGATCACGGAGAATGTGTCTCCCACTGAATAGTCTGCCCCTGCGAAAGTTGGGATCAGCGTTGCGTCAGTCACTGTCACGTCGCCCGCTACGTCAATCAGATCGTTGCTCGGCACGTCACCAAGAATGTCGACCTGGATCGTTGAGTCAGTCGCATCGAGATCACCGGTGATGAACAGAGTGCCGACGGTTCCAGTGTTGCTGTCGGCTCCCGGTGCAATGACTCCAGAAGCTGTCACATCGCCGGTGATTTGATCGGCGTCGCCAATCAGGGTTGTCGCCGGTGCCAATGTGACGTCCGGCCCAGCAACGCCAGTCAGGTTCAACTCTCCCAAGTCGATCGTTCCACCGGTGAAGCTGATTGGGCCAAACCCGACCCGATCGATGGTGACTGCTGCGACGTTGTCGTTTGCGAATATGACGGTATCCGTGATCGTCGGTAGATCACTCCCCAGCGTGATGGTACCGCCACCGGGAATATCAAAGACGATCCGGTCACCCGAAGCAGCGGTTCCGATTGCTTCTCTCAGGGAGCCCGCACCAGAATCGTTCGTGTTATCTACGACGATATCTGCCGAGTCGGCATCAGACGAAAGCATAAGTACGCCACAAGCTACCAACGCACGACAGAGAAATCGCGTGCCAGTGAGTCTGAAAGTTCCTGGAAGCATGGTGATCTACCGCCTGCGAGTGTCAGCTTAAACCGTTCAATCCATTTGAAACGACTTCGCTTCCATCGGCGGTGTCACGCAACCCCCTGAATCATCGTTGTGTTGATTTCGATTGGTGCCAGCGTCTGCATCGTGACAACCCTTACCGGCGGTTGAAACCGCTTAGCAACGCACGGTGAATAACTGTCACGTTCTGGGATTTGCGACGTAGTTCCACTTTGGCAGAAGATCATCGTAGACGATTGTTAGGTTGTCTTTCATATCTTGGGTGGCAGTCCTTCCGGTTTCAAAGACGCGTTTGATGACAGCGACGGTCGTTCGCAGTCCAGTTCTCGTCTTCGCCCCGCGCATCAGCGACACGGCCGTGTCGAGACAATCAAACAGCATTCCACTGCACGCCCGTCCGATGTGCGGAAAGAAGCGGCGCTCGATCTGGTTGTACTTCGAACAGTACGGTGGATAGTGAGCAATGCGAATCGGCAAACCGATCGCATCACTCAGTCGCTCCAGGTCGTATTTGAAGATGTACTTGCTCGCTGAATTGCTGCCGCCCCCGTCACAAGTCAGCAGAATCGACGTCGCGTCCGGATAACGTCGGTGGCCGAACTTGTTCCAAAAACGCCTGAACGACTCACAGGCAAATTCGCTTGTGTCGCGGGACAGTCCCAGGTTGATATGCCCCAAATTGGCCTTCGGGTCAAAGATCCCGTGTGGGATCAAAGCGCCATCGGCCCAGGAAGGAAAGTCATGATCAAACGCTTCGAACGAACGGTTGCCGCGAACTCGCCCCTTACGATACAGAAGCCCCAAATGCTCCTTCGCTTTGGTGTCGATCGAGAACCAGGGCTCGCCGGCTGTTTCGTATTGCGAGACCAGTTCGGCGATGCGTTCAAACTGGCAGTCTCGGTCGGGATGTTCGCCGCCAGGGATGTCTTTGCGAATTTGCCGTCGACGGATTCCCGCGTCATCGAGCCACTGAGCGATCGCGTCTTTGCCCACGGGGGTTCCCATCTTCGCCAGACGCTCCGACAGATCCTGCGGCGACAAGTCGGTGTAAATGATGTCCTCTTCGTCGGGGTCTCCGGCGGTACGGAACTCGAGGCACTCGATCAGGTTGGCTTCTTCCGGCGTTTCGGAATCGATCTTTTTTTTCGACCGGCACCGGGCCGACGTACGCGTCCAGCCGCCGGGTCATCCTTCAGGTGATCAAGTTCCGCGATGCCCCGTTCAATCGTTCGGGTCGAAATCCTAAGCACACCGGCGATGTAAGTGATCCCGCCATGCCCACGCTGTGTCGCTTCGATGGCTGCAAATCGCCTGCGATCCTTCTCCGATAAAGTTCCTGCAAAATCACGCAAGCGTTGCTCGGTCTGTGAATCGGCTTCGCGTAAACTGATGGCCATCCGTGGCTCCGCTCTGTGAGGATCGAATTGAACTCACAGCAGTCTATCCGATACGCCCCGTATCTCCGACACTAATTGATCGTGCGTTGCTTAACCGGCAAAGTCCACTGCGTTCAAGCAGTGATGAGATTTGACACGTGCTCTCAGCTAAGCAGGTACGCAGGTGTCATCGGGTATGTGAGCCGCTTGGCGTTAGCCACGGTTTCCACGCACAACCGGGGCTAACGCCCAAACGGCTCACTAACTTTGACCCAATCATTCCTGCGTACCTGATGTTCCGATGAAGGCTTCTACCAGCCTCAGCATCGATTTGAAAAGTGTAAGGCCACCAGATGGCCAAGGACCGTTGGCAAGCGAGACGGGGGTTCCGGGTCAAAAATCCAGAACGGGGGTGGCCAATCTGGAGATCGTTTTCGCTGGCCTGTCACCGGTGCCGCTCGTCGCCTGCCCCCTCCCAGTGCGCCAAAAAGGGGACGGTGCGCCAAAAAGGGGACGGGGGTCAAATGCGTTGATACGTCGATATTGACCCCCGTCCCAATAGTGTTCGGCCCGGCGTTTGCCGGCTGGAATATTGGCGGATGGTTGGCGAGTTGAGTGTGGGTTCATTGCGAAGGAAGCGAAGCGATCCGGCTTGCCCAGGGCCGTTGCGTTTTTGTGTTTGGTACCGCGCAGCATTTACGCCGAGACCAGTCAGGCAAAATGACTTCCCGCAACGCCGATTAGCAAATTTCTTGACGCTCCTCTTTGGCACGCTTTGCCTCTTCTGCAGCAGCTTGCTTTTCGATGTGAGCTATCAGCTCCTCTTCACTGGCTAAGCCTTGAAAGTAGAAACAGATCATTTCAAACGTTCGTTTCGTGGGGCGAGATCCAGTCCACAGGTTGATCAGTAAGCAGGCAATCACCGAACAATAGACTTGGATCTGGATCCCATTGACGTTGTGGCTGATAAGGTGATCGCCGCCCATCAGTTGCTTGTAGAACCGAAAGAAGATTTCAATTGTCCATCGGTAGGAGTAGATCAGGGCAATGATTTCAGCAGGTACATTCAGCAGATTGGTGGCAATGCGAAGGATCCCATCGCTGTTGGGTGCCTTGGAACCTCTCGCCTTTCCGCCTGTGCGGTTTTGATGAGGCGTGCAGCGGATTTGGATCAACCGGATCGGATGATCAGGGGAATTTGAGCTGCTGCTCGATCCTCCAAGCTTCACAATCGTATCGTTGAGCACCCCCGCAGCACGGTCACCCTCGGTTAACTCAAGTTCTTGAGTCGTCTCGTAAACCGTGTTGTCACGTAGTCGGCAAACATAGCTACTCGATGACGCGACGATTGAATTGAAGAGCGAGAACTTGGCATAGCCACGGTCCATCACGTACAAGCGATCTTCTTCGAGCACTCGTTTGAGCACGGCCCGCTCGTCGTGTTCTCCACCGCCGTCAGGTGTCACGTCGACTCGTACGGGCAGCAGGTTATTGACCTCAAAGTGTGTGTGTAGTCGCCATCGCACCAGCGCTGAGCCCGTTGTTTGCTTCAGAATGGATGCGGCAATCAGCGACGGCAAGGCGTTAACAAGTGAGCCATCCACGGCGGTGATCGTTTGCTGAATGCTGCTCAGTCGCGGGTCCGGGGCAGCATCGTTGACTTCAGCAGACAAGGCCTCAATGATCGGCTTGAGAAGGTCTGCAGAGAACAGCCCACCGGCTTCGGATAGCGATCCCAGCGAAGCTTTCTCGTTGCCCAGTTTGTCACGTACTTTCGTCAACTCACTGGCCTGCGAGATTGCTCGCAAACTTGAGACAGTGGGGTTCAGGACATACAGCAACACGAGCATGCAATACTGATCGTAGTGCAGCGTACGGTTGCCAGCGGTATCACGCTGGCACTCATGTTCGTGAAGATGCTCGAGCAGAGGCTTGAGCATGGCGAAGTATTTGAGGCCTTCGATTTTGATCTTTGGCTTGACGAGAGATTCCTGTGTTCGCTCGCCCTGGTCATCAGGAAGCTTTCGTCTTTTGAGTCGCTTGGTTTTGGTTGGCATGGCGAACCAACGATTGCCCGCTCAACGCAGGAGTAAAGCAACATCGACGCATGAGCCAATCCGGTTTCACGCATCTCGACTCTGGCGGATGCAAACCATTGAAAGTTTCACATCATCGCAACTGCCCGTCAGTTCCCTTGAAGCACGAACGAGACACTCTCGCCCAGCGAGCGAAGACAAGCCAAATTGTCGTTGCTAGCAATTCAGCGTCGGCCGGCAAACGTCGGGCCGAACACTATTGGGACGGGGGTCAATTCGCGTGATTCGTCGCTTTTGACCCCCGTCCCCTTTTTAGGTCCAGTTTGCGAGTAGCGGAACTCGTCAAGAGTTTCGTTGGGGCGGGGAAAAACGAAAGTCTTGACGACTTTCGCTACGGCCTTTGGTGGAAGAGACCATTGGCAGGCTGTTGATTGAATGCGTTTGGCCGATTTCGCGATCAGCCGATGGGTCATCGCCGACGGCTACAAAATAACAACCGGACGTGATCGCGTTCCTGCTGACGGAATCATCAACCTGCTTAGCTGATGATGTCGTGGACGACGTGACCGTGAACATCGGTCAGGCGGAAGTCGCGTCCCGCATATCGATACGTGAGCCGTGTGTGATCAAAGCCGAGCAAGTGCAAAATCGTGGCATGCAAATCGTGGACGTGCACGGGGTTCTCGGCAACGCTCAGTCCCACTTCGTCGGTGGTTCCGTACGTCGTGCCCGCCTTCACGCCTCCGCCAGCCATCCAGACCGTGAACCCATTGTCATGGTGGTCGCGTCCCGGGTTCGCTGACACTGGCAATTGAACCGTTGGCGTGCGTCCCATCTCACCGCCCCAGATCACCAGCGTTTCGTCCAATAAACCTCGCTGATCCAAATCGTGCAGGAGTGCTGCAATCGGGCCATCGCATTCACGGGCCAGTCGTGGGTGGTTGCGTTCGATCGATGCGTGTGAATCCCAGGGTTGGCCGGCGCCGTGATAGACCTGGACATAACGCACACCGCGTTCGCTCAACCGCCGAGCGATCAGCATCTGACGCCCTTGAAGCGAATCGCCATACATCTCCTGCGTTTCTTTGGTTTCGCTGGTGATGTCAAACGCGTCGCGTGCTTCCCCCCTGCATCCGGAACGCAAGCTCGAGCGACTCGATGCGTCCCGACAACTGGGCATCGTCACTGCGATCGGTTAGGTGCATTCGATTCAGATTTTGAATCAAATCCATCTGCCGTTTCTGCTGGGACGGCACCAAGTAATCGTTGTCGATGTTGGCGACCAATTCCTCCGGGTTGGTGTACTGGGTGTCAACGTGCGTGCCTTGAAAGATGCCTGGCAAAAACGCATTCCGCCAGTTCGCGGTCGCAGCGGTTGGCAAACCGGACGGGCACATGACCACATAACCGGGCAAGCTCTGATTTTCGGTGCCCATGCCATACAAGGTCCACGCGCCGACACTGGGACGCGGCCGGACGATGTCACCACAGTTCATCATCATCAAACCGGGCTCGTGATTGGGGACATCGGTGACCATCGAACGAATCACACACAACTTGTCCGCGTGCAGGGACAGCTTGGGAAACAATTCGCTGATTTCGATCCCCGACTTGCCGTGCTTTTGAAACTTGAACGGTGATTGATGTGCAACGCCGCCCAAACGCCGGTTGTTTTTCAGTTCGTCGTCGAGCGTCTTGCCATGCATCTTGGCCAGCATCGGCTTGGGGTCGAACGTATCGATCTGGCTGGGGCCACCATTGGCGAACAAGTGGATCACCCGTTTGGCCTTGCCCGGAAAGTGCGTCGGCCGGACCGCCAGACTGCTGGCGTTTCCTTCGGGCGACGCTGCTTCCGCGGCGAACAGCGAGCCGGAAGAACCGATGCCGTCACCCAGCATGCCGCCATCTCGCAGCACGCCGGCCAGCGCCAACATTCCCATGCCCATCCCGCTGCGACGGAGCATCGTGCGGCGGTCGGTGAAATTGTTTTCAAACATCACAGGTGACACTCAATCGAGATAAAGGAATTCGTTGGTCAACATCAGAGCCTGGGCCAATTGGTCGACACGACCGAGCGGTTGCGGTGCGGGAGGCGCGAAGTCTTTTTGCGACTGCCAACGATTGCCGCTGAGCTCACCGTCAATGCCCGCAATCGTGATCGTCCAGGTGTGAGAATCCGAGTTGGAATGGGCTCCTGGGCTGGCAACAAAATCGATCACGTCGCCTGCCGTCACTGACAAACGAGCGACCGACGGATTGATCGTTCCCCGAGCGACTTTGTCCGTCGTGCGGAAATCACCGCTCCGGATCGACACCGTGATGCCATCGCCATTGGGTCGGGCGTGCGTCAGTTTGCTGGCGATTCGCACCGCACCATCGGCCGGAGCCACCCAGCGACGAATGATGCTGTGCGCCGGATTGACGCCGCAGTGAGCCGCGGTGGCCGACAGCCGCAGGAACTTCAACTTCGGGTCAGGAAATGCTTCCGATGCTTGGTAGGCCTTGCCGGACCAATACGGAAGTGGCATGAAATCGTCCGCTGCGTCACCGACCCGTTGGGGTGTGCTGGCGATGTTCCCCCAACCATACCGCCAAACTCCTCCAAGGGCCTGTCCGTTGGTGTCCGCTGCTGCGACCAGGAACCGCTTGGCCATCGTAATTTCATCCGCTGACGGATCACGCGAAAACACGCGTCGGTAGAGCGCCGTGATCGTTGCCGCGTCAGTCCTGTTGTCATCGACTTCGTCGGCAATACGATCGGCCAGTTCACGTGACTGCTCGGCAACAAACGGGTGATTCATGAAGAACAACGCTTGCTGTGGAATGGTGGTTTCCGCCCGTGAGGCTGCGGATGCGGTCGGCGACGCGAAATCGAAGGTCCGCAAGATCGGATCGAGTTCGAGGCGGTCAACGTAAGCGTACAAACTGCGGCGAGTCGTGTACGGCGTTTCGCTCAACTTGACCGAGCGACCACCGACGGTGAGATCGATGGTGCCAGCAACCGAAACGATCGAATCCCGCATCGCTTCGAAATCGAGGCGTCTTCGATTCTGCCGCCACAACCAACGGTTCTGGGTATCGACCGCAAAGGCATCCTCCCGCAGATCAGAAGATTGCTGGTAGGTGTGGCTGGTCGTGATCGTTCGATGCAACCACTTCATCGACCAACCTTGCTCGATGAATTCGCTGGCCAACCAGTCCAACAATTCCGGGTGCGATGGAGGTGAACTCCGCAATCCGAAGTCATCCAACGAATCCACCAAGCCGCGTCCAAAGTAGCGTGCCCAAACGCGGTTGACCAACACACGAGCGGTCAATGGGTTTTCCGCCGACGTAATCGCTTCGGCAAGTTCGCGTCGTCCGCTGCCATCGGTGAATGGGCCATCGCTGACGTTGGACAGCAACGACAGAAACTGACGCGGCACACGATCACCACGACGGTTCGCTTCGCCACGCAGCAGCACGAACGGGGTGACAGGCTTCTTCGCGTCGACCAACGCCATCGCTCGTGGCGGCGCGGCCGGGTGAGTCGATTCGACAGCGGCGATTGCCTTTTCGCGATCGCCCAGTTCCTTGCGTCCTTTGCCAAGCAAGCGAGATGCTCGCGCGACCGCTTCCTCGTCGAGATCAAACCAACCGCCCTCGGCCATCAAGAGCTGACGGATCGCTTCTTGGTTTGGATCGGCCAGCTTGATCGCTTGGTTATCGTTCTTGGCGTCAGCCGATTTCGACATCGCTTCCCAGGCCTTCAGGACGTCGTCGATCACGCCCGCGTAAGCGGCAACCAATTCACGCTGGGTCGTGGGGTTCGACTTGACCAAGCCATCGCGGATGAGCGGATTCAAATCTTCGTTCGCCGCCCAGGATTTCATCCAGCGTGGCCATTGCTGATCGAACTGTTGCTTGTTCGCGCCCAAGGCTTGGTTCCAAGGACCAAGAACAGAATGCGAAACATCGGAACGATTCTTCAGATCAGCCGCCAAACGCGTGTTCAGCGGCGTCATCGCGGTCTCTTTGATCTTCAATTGCCCAATCACACCCCGGATTTCTTTTCCACGAGCGATCGACAACAGATAGAAGCCGTCCAGGTACTTTGGCAACTGCATTTTCAGGTCTGCGATCGCCTGCTTTCGCAAATCGGCTTTGTACTCAGACAGTTCATTCTGCTTGGCGGTCAGTTGAGCCTGAAAATCCGCTTTCATTTCATCGGAGAAAGACACTTCCGTCTCAATCCGAGGCAGCGTCTCAGGAAGATCGCAACTGGCAAACACGCCATACAACGAGTAGTAGTCTTCCGTTGGGATCGGATCGTACTTGTGATCGTGACAGCGTGCACAGCTGACCGTGATTCCCATCAAACCACGTCCGACCACATCAATCTTGTCCGCGATCTGTTCCAGGCGGTTGTTTCGAAAGCGTGGGCCAACGGTCAAGAAACCCAGTGCCGCCAGCGATGGTGAATCGGCGTCTTCTGCGTAAAAGTCCGCAGCAATCTGTTCGCGAACAAATTGATCGTAAGGTTTGTCCTCGTTCAGCGATTCGATCACGTAGTCGCGATACGTGTAGGCGTACGGGTATCGAAGTTCTGCTTGGGCCTGCCAATCGCGAGTGTCACCGTACCGTGCCAGGTCCAGCCAGTAGCGTGCCCATCGTTCGCCGTGATGCTGGTCGGCCAGCAAAGTCTCGATCCATTCCGCCACCACCACGTCCGTGTCGCGTTCATCGTTGAAAAATGCTTGCACCTGCGAGTAAGTGGGAGGCAGTCCAATCAGGTCGAAGTGCAGCCTGCGGACGATCACCTCTCGAGACGCGGTTCTTCCTGGCGTCAAGCCGTTGCGGTCAAGCGACACTGCGACGAAAGCGTCGATCGGATGGGCTGGTTGGCTTGGTCGTTTCGTCTTTTGCCCCGCCGGTTTGGAGGTGGTTGGAACCTTCGGCTTTTGCAGCGGTTGGAAGGCCCAGTGTGACTCGGCGACGCGACCGATCGCCTGTTGGTCACCGAGCGCTGGCGTCATTCCTTCGGAATCAGAATTCTCTGAATCTTGAGCACTTGCTGGCCACGGCAACCCCATGTTGATCCAGCGTCGCAAGGTCACGATTTGATCTTCTTCCAGCGGCCCGTCGGGCGGCATCAACTCCATCCCGCGACGGCCAAGCACGGCATCGATGATCAGGCTCTCGTTGACGTTCTTGGCGACTGCAGCGGGCCCACTGATTCCGCCCTGCAAAATCGTCCCCAGCGAATCCAGTCGCAGATCGGATTCCTGCAACGCATCCCCGTGACATTCGTGGCAGTGTTCAATCAGCAGCGGTCGAACCTTTTCTTCAAAGAACGACTCACTTGGATTCAAACCATCGGCATTCGCACCAACGCAAAACAACGCCACGGCAAGCAAACCCACCAGGTGTCGGACGGTTCGGTGCATCCAGACAGAAAGCACTCTTTGAGAAGACATCAATGAAACCGTCATTGAAAACCCATTTTTTCATCATGAAACGGCCCCGCAGGTGGGACGCACTCGCAGGTGCGTGACGGGACCCAGCAAGGAACGATTGTAGCTGACCCTGCCCACCGGCACACGATCGAAGTTTTGATCGCAACTCGCCGGTCTTCTGCTAAGCAGGTCGGCTGGAATGATCAAGCACAACCATGTGAGCCGTTTGGGCGTTCGCCTGGCCTGCGCGTGAAAACCGTGGCTAACGCCAACGGCTCACATACTCGTTGACACTTGCCTACCTGCTTGACCGTCCACAAAGACATCGGCAGTTTTTCTGGCAGGTTCGAGTCCTTCCAACATCACGTTTGCTCGGCGAACCGGCTGGGACGTTGGTCGCCGACGGGCACGTGGGCGTGCGATTCTGCACCCACGATCCGTATTGGCACACCCGGAACGAGACGACGGACCAATCCTGGCCGGTCGAACAATGAAGACGGTGTGGATGACTTTTGAGTTGGTTCTTCGATCGAACCCATGGAGAGTACCGTCGTGTTCACCAGGTGAGACGCGGAGCTTCGAAGTTCGGCGTCTCATTTCGACGGACTCGGAAGTCCATCGTACGGGGCCCCGAATCGGGGAATCCGCTGGCGATGGGGCGGGCAAACTACTGCGTCGCTCCGCGACTGGTGGTGGATGTTGGCGGATCGAACAACCGCGGAGCGGCGACAGGTGTCGAGCGATGACATGGGGGGATGGATTGAAAAAGTGAAATTGGAAATTGAAAAGTGCAAAGTCAGCGCGGTGGAGGCGATGACCGGGCACGAACTGACGGAGCGTTCGGAAGCGATCCTCGCCGCGGATGGGGCCCGCGTTGGGCATGCCACATGGGCCTCGCTGACCGGCTTGTTGATTGTTCGAGTTCACAACCCGACGCGTGAGCGAGGGACCCACAGGCTCGTTGCAATGGCACGCGATCCCTCGCTAACGTTTCGGGTTAGGATTCAATCAACAGGCCGTGACGCTTCGGGTTTCCATTTCGACGGACTCGGAAGTCCATCGTACGGGGACCCCGAATCGGGGAATCCGTTGGCGATGGTGCGGGCAAACAACTGCGTCGCTCCGCGACTGGTGGTGGATGTTGGCGGATCGAACAACCGCGGAGCGGTGACAGGTGTCGAGCGATGAGATGGCGGGATGGATTGAAAAAGTGAAATTGGAAATTGAAAAGTGCAAAGTCAGCGCGGTGGAGGCGATGACCGGGCACGAACTGACGGAGCGTTCGGAAGCGATCCTCGCCGCGGATGGGGCCCGCGTCGGGCATGCCACATGGGCCTCGCTGACCGGCTTGTTGATTGTTCGAGTTCACAACCCGACGCGTGAGCGAGGGACCCACAGGCTCGTTGCAATGGCACGCGATCCCTCGCTAACGTTTCGGGTTAGGATTCAATCAACAGGCCGTGACGCTTCGGGTTTCCATTTCGACGGACTCGGAAGTCCATCGTACGGGGACCCCGAATCGGGGAATCCGTTGGCGATGGTGCGGGCAAACAACTGCGTCGCTCCGCGACTGGTGGTGGATGTTGGCGGATCGAACAACCGCGGAGCGGTGACAGGTGTCGAGCGATGAGATGGCGGGATGGATTGAAAAAGTGAAATTGGAAATTGAAAAGTGCAAAGTCAGCGCGGTGGAGGCGATGACCGGGCACGAACTGACGGAGCGTTCGGAAGCGATCCTCGCCGCGGATGGGGCCCGCGTCGGGCATGCCACATGGGCCTCGCTGACCGGCTTGTTGATTGTTCGAGTTCACAACCCGACGCGTGAGCGAGGGACCCACAGGCTCGTTGCAATGGCACGCGATCCCTCGCTAACGTTTCGGGTTAGGATTCAATCAACAGGCCGTGACGCTTCGGGTTTCCATTTCGACGGACTCGGAAGTCCATCGTACGGGGACCCCGAATCGGGGAATCCGTTGGCGATGGGGCGGGCAAACAACTGTCGTCGCTCCGCGACTGGTGGTGGATGTTGGCGGATCGAACAACCGCGGAGCGGTGACAGGTGTCGAGCGATGACATGGGGCGGATTGCGAATCGGCACTCAAGTTGCTTTGTCGGATGGCTCCTGCCAACATGATTGCCAAATCCGCATCCCTTTCCGAACAAGGTCCCCTCCATTGAATGTAGTCTGCTCCAAGTGTGCGGCATTGAATCGAGTGCCGGAAGCCAAACGGCATGACAAACCCGTGTGCGGGAAGTGCAAAACCCCGCTGCTGCCCAATCGCCCCGTCGAGCTTTCCGAAGCGACGTTCGCCAAGTTCGTTGGCCGAACCGAAGTGCCAATCCTCGTCGATTTCTGGGCGTCGTGGTGTGGCCCTTGTCGCATGATGGCCCCTGCCTTCGCCGAGGCGGCGTCGGCGCTCTCCCCGCAAGTCATTCTGGCGAAGCTCAACACCGAAGAGGCCCCGCAAACCGCATCCAAGTTTGCTATTTCGGGCATCCCCACATTGATCCTTTTTAAACGTGGAACCGAAGTGGGGAGACAGTCGGGAGCGCTCGATGTGCAGCAAATCATCCAGTTCGCTTCGTAACGTGTTCGGGTTGCGTCTGTCAGGTCTGGTGCGCGTGAGAAATCGTAGGCCGGACCGAGCGGAGCGCTGTTCCGGCAGATTGCTCGATGAACTGCCGGAGCGGCGTCACTTACGTTCCTTGATCCGGCCTACTTGGCTCGTGCACTGAAGTTGCGAAGTGACCTGCATCGGAATCGACTATGATGCCGGGTCGCCATAACAGCGTCTCAGACGCGTCATGCGCGACTCTGCGATTGGTTCTGAATTCAACTGCTTGGTTGCTTGATTTATGAAATGCTTTCACCTCGTCATCGTGTTCTTCTGCTTGTGCCTGAGCTCGGTCGTCATGGCCGACGTCACTCGGGTCGAGATCACTCAGCGACAGCCGTTTGCGGATAGCTTTCTGTTTGGCCCAACGGGAGCCTACGAAACCATTTCCGGTCGAATGCATTTCGAGGTCGATCCCAATGCCCAGGCCAACTCGCGCGTCTGCGACTTGAAGCTCGCGCCTCGGAACGCAAACGGACGCGTTGAGTTTTGGGAGGACTTCTTTTTGCTTCGTCCGGCTGATCCCAACAAAGGCAACGGTTGCTTGCTCTACGACGTCCACAACCGCGGCAGCAAGTTGGCTTTGTGGACCTTCAACGACGCAGAGATGTCGGGTTCACCGTCCACGATGGCGCACGCTGGAAATGGATTTCTGATGCGTCAGGGCTATTCCGTTCTATGGACCGGATGGAACGGTGACGTGATGGCGGACGGCACCGGGCGTTTGTTGGCGGGACTGCCCGTCGCAACCAACCCAGATGGATCGCCCATCACCGGAAAGAATCATGTGGAAATACTGGTCGACGAACCCAAATTCAGCCAGCCATTCTATTTCAGTCCCTGGGGAACGTCGGCAGCCTATCCAACGATCGACTTGAACGATCCCGCCGCGAAGCTGACGCGCCGCGAGAGTCGGTCGTCTCAGCCGATCGTCGTGCCGCGTGACGAATGGGCATTTGCCGATTTCGAGGACGGCAAAGTGACTCCGAACCCAACCAGCCTGCACGTCCAAGCCGGATTCCAGCCCGGCTGGATCTACGAACTGGTTTACACAGCACGTGATCCGCGCGTCTCCGGGCTGGGCATGGCAGGAATTCGCGACGCCGTGTCTTTCCTGCGTTACGACGACAACGCCAAAGACTCCTCAGGCCAGTCCCTGTCTGCGGACTGTGACCGAGCGATCATCTTTGGCATCTCGCAATCGGGACGGCTGGCTCATCACTTCATGTACGAAGGCATGAACGTCGACCTCAATGGCCGCACCGTTTTTGACGGAGCCTTGATTCATGTTGCCGGTGCTGGGAAGGGAATGTTCAACCACCGATTCGGCATGGCAACGGTCTACGGAACGCAGCTCCAGCAGAACCTTTCGCCCTCAGACTTCTTCCCGTTCACGACGACACAACAGAACGATCCCGTCACCGGCGGGCAGGGTGATTCCTTGGCTCGACTCCGGAACACGGAAGGGCTGCCCAAACTCTTCTTCGTGCAATCGTCCACCGAGTATTGGTCACGCGCCGCATCCTTGTTGCACACCGATGTCGATGGCACACGCGACATCGACTTGGATGAAAACACTCGCATCTACTTGATCTCAGGGGCGCAGCATTTGGGAGCCACGTCAACCGATCCAGGAATCTGCCGGTACATGCGGAACCCGCTGAAACATCGTGGACCGGTGCTGCGAGCACTGCTGACTGCAATGGATGAATGGGTGACGAACGACACCGAACCGCCTGCCAGCGAGTACCCGAGGATCAGCGACGGCACGTTGGTCAGTGTCGAAGCATTCCGAAAGCAGTTCCCCCAAATTGCGGGCGTCGAATTGCCAATGAGTTGCTACCAACCCTTGCGTCTGAACCCCGGGGCGAGGTGGGCAACCGACGGAATCGCCGACAACGTTCCGCCGTTGATTGGCAAGCCCTATCGAACGCTGGTTCCGGCCGTCGACGTGGATGGCAACGAATTGGCGGGAATTCGCTTGCCCGATGTCGCCGTTCCAACCGCGACTTACATGGGATGGAACTTGCGGAACGAAGCCTCCGGCGCGAAAGACTCGTTGGCCGCCCTGCATGGTGGCTACCTCCCGCTGCCAGCATCCCGACAGAACGACGATTCACGCCAGCCTCTCGACGAACGTTACCGCACTCGTGCGGAGTACCTTGCCAACCACTCGGCCGCCACCATCAAGCTCTGGAGAGAACGGTTTCTGCTCGCCGAGGATGCCATTTCCCTGCTGAACGAAGCTGGCACGCGAGACCTGAGCGGGGAACCAGCATCAGAAGCAACGGCCCGCTGAAGCTCAGCCGCCAAAGCGGCCACATGAAGCTCAGCGGCCCAAGCCGAACAACACGAGGCTGAACCACATCCTCGACCGACCAACGGCACTCGCCCTGTCCGGTTTCCCAGATCGCTACTTTCGTGAATGGTCGGCACCGAGAGTCGACAACAAACCATCCGGGAACGGCGACGTTGCAGAATGCGAAGTGAACAGCAAGATTCCATCGCGTTCTCAACCGTTTGTAGGAAGCTGACACAGAGGCAGGAAACCACATCCCGTCCCCACGCCGGCCCCATCCGGGGCGACCTGCCGTTTCTCGCAATCAATCTCGGGGCTTCCGCCCCGAGCTAAGGACGTCGGCCCCGTCCGGGGCGATACCTCAAGCATCTTCCCAACGTCTTCGCCCGTTTTTCCCACACGCAACCACCACATGTGAGCCGCATGGCGTTCGCCACGGTTCCCGCACACAACCAGCGCCGAAACAGGAAACCCGACGCGTCAGTAAGGCACCACACCCGATCCCCTCGCCGGCCCCATCCGGGGCGACCTGCCGTTTCTCGCAATCAATCTCGGGGCTTCCGCCCCGAGCTAAGAAAGTCGGCCCCATCCGGGGCGATACCTCAAGCATCTTCCCAACGTCTGCGCCCGTTTTCCCCACACGCAACCACCCCATGTGAGCCGCATGGCGTTCGCCACGGTTCCCGCACACAACCAGCGCCGAAACAGGAAACCCGACGCGTCAGTAAGGCACCACACCCGATCCCCTCGCCGGCCCCATCCGGGGCGACCTGCCGTTTCTCGCAATCAATCTCGGGGCTTCCGCCCCGAGCTAAGGACGTCGGCCCCATCCGGGGCGATACCTCCAGCATTTTCCCGTCGGCCGCGTCCGTTTTCCCGACACGCATTCAGCACGTGTGAGCCGCATGGCGTTCGCCACGGTTACTGCACACAACCAGCGCCACCCCCAAAACGGCTCGCAGGGTTGCGCCCGATCATTCCTTTCGATTTGATTCCGACCGAATGATCGAGGCATCGCTTCCAGACGACAGTTCGTCTGATTCACGCGGAACGGAGTACGTGAAGGGACCGTGGTTTGGGATTTCCTTGCCCAAGTCCTTCTGCAGCCCAACAACCGTCGAAACAGTGACGGCCGGATCTCCATCGACGACCACGTGAACTTTGGATACGTCTGGGAAAGCAAGCAGATCATCGACCACCGCCGTCCGTGAGATCAGTTCGCCGTTGCGGGAGAGTTCCCCAGAGGCATTGATGCGAAGTTGAACCATCGGTTCGGTGGGCACCAAATCAAACTCCGAGGGGATCAAACTCGGGTCGAAATCTGGGATGGGTGAGCTGGCCAGTGGTGTTTCAGTGGGTGTGGCGAAGTGATCGCGGAGCCTGTCCAAATCAGTCTGCGACCAGCCTTCTGGCTCGGTCACGGCTACCCAAGCGTCGATGTAGCTCGATGGTGAATAGTTGTGCCCGTATCCGAGCGGAACGCTGGTCGCCATCGGCAAATCAAAGGCGATTTGCAGAAACGTCACGATGGGATACCAACGCAGTCCAGGCGACACGTCCGGACCGCGTGGCTCGGCGAGCCATTGTGGTTGATGCCACGCCAATGACGGTGAAAACCAAACCATCGGATCGCTAGCGTGCTGAATGTACACATTTCGAATCGGCCCCCAAGGTTCTCCCGTTCCCAAGGTGTTCTGTTGCGATGTGAACCGGACCATCGATTCGTCGCGAAAAGTGGGCATCCAAATGGGCGTGCCTGTGTTGCGAGAGCTGACGATGGACGCCCATTGCCGACTGGGAAACGGAGGCCCGCTCCAAACCGCTCCTTGGATCGGATCTTGAAACGTCTCCATCAGGTCCGCTGCATCCTCGCAGCCATATGCCCCCAGACTCAGGCCAAAAAGATACAACCGAGGACGCTCTTCCTTGGGCAAGGTCGTCCAGTACGAATACACTTGATCGAACAATGCAGAGGCCGATCGTTTGGATCGAGACGGATCCACCAAAATGGTGATCCAACTGGGCAAATACGAGTATTGCATGCTGACAATGGCCGTGTCACCATGATGCAAATACTCGACCGTGTCCACCGCGCCCTCATCGAGCCAGCCGGTGCCAGTGGGAGTGGCCACGACCAAAATTTTGCGGTCGAAGGCGCCCTCGCGTTTCAGTTCTTCCAAGGCAAGCGCGGCTCTGGCTTGATCATCCCCGTCCGTCCGCATTCCGACGTAAACGCGGATCGGCCGCTTGGACGGTTTTCCGGTCAGCCTTTCAATCTCTTCTGAATTCGGCCCGCCACCGATGAAGTCCTTGCCCTGACGGCCAATGGCTTCCCAATCGACCAGCGACTGTTCGCTCCCGCAGGCCAGGTCCAGTGTCGGTTGTTCGATGCCGTCATCAATCAACAAATCAGCTTGCAAAAAGAAACGATCCGCAGCGTTCAGCAACCCTCGTGCGATCACCCCATTGCCAACCATCAACCCCAGCACCAACACGCACAAGGTACTGATTGAAACGGCGATGCGACGCGGCAAATAGCGTTGCAGCAGCTTCGACAGGTAGGCACCGAAGCGAATCATCCAACGAGCAATCGAGACCAGAATGAACGCGACCACAAGGGCGATCACGAAGAAGTGGATCGGGGCCGTTGACTCAAGCGGCGGCATCTCCATCAACATCCGAATCGAGTTCTGCCATTCGGTCGCATACCAAATCGAAAGCGCAAAGATGATCGCCACCAGGGTCACGCAGATCTGTTGCGAACGACGCGCCAGATTCCGTCCGGGTTGAGGCAATTCCAGAAACGCCCAACCCCACGTCGCAAGCACACCAACCACGTATCCGATCGCGAGCGAAAACCCAGACAGGATTCCTTGGACCACGTAGGGTCGTGGCAACAGGGATGGAGTGATCGATCCGCAGAAGAACAGCGTTGCGAACACCAAACCGGTGAACGAGAACGAGTCCAAGTACGAACGCGACAACGACCGGACTTTGATGGCAACGCGATTGATCACTCGAGGGCTCCAAGGAATACGAACTTTCGATCGTGCTGTTGGTTGCATCCATTTCGAAAACAGAGCAATCAGCCGATGGGCGATAGCCCACGGTTCTCAATCGCAACCTCTGACGCTCTGTGTTGACGCAAGTCTTCATCCTTGTAGCGACGTCAGCAAGCAGCCGAAGGAAAGTGTCAAGCAGATCAGCAGGAATGATCGGGGACAACGATGTGAGCCGTTTGGTCGTTCGCCCCGGTTGTACGCGGGAACAACAATGCTACCCCCAAACAATCGAGATGCCGAAAACCTCCTGCCGATCTGCTCAGTGCAACCGACAGACACAGGCAGCTTCCGACGCGTCATTCTTCAGACGACCGAGTCCGATTGGCGAGAACATAGTAAAAGACTGGCGTCAAGAAGATACCGAAGAACGTCACGCCCAACATGCCCGAGAACACAGCGACCCCGAGCGTCGATCGCATTTCGGCCCCGGCACCCGTCCCCAACATCAAGGGGAGCACTCCGAGAATGAATGCCAGAGACGTCATGATGATCGGACGCAATCGAAGACGACATGCCTGAATGGTGGCGTCGAACTTGCTGAGGCCTTGTTCCTGTTGTTCCTTGGCGAATTCAACAATCAGGATCGCATTTTTACTGGCCAATCCAACCAACACGACAAATCCAATCTGCACGAAGATGTTGATGTCCATCCCAGCGAGCGCGACACCGATGACGGAGCACAACAAACACATCGGAACCACCAAAACCACCGCGAGTGGCAGCTTCAAACTCTCGTACTGCGCCGCAAGCACCAAGAAGACCAACACCACGGCCAAACCAAAGACAATCAGAGCGGTGTTTCCCGCTGCGATCTGCAAGTAGGTCAGCTCCGTCCATTGCGTGTCAAAACCAAAGGGCAATGTCTCGGACACCGCGTCCTCCACCGCTCGAATCGTTTCCCCGGAGCTGACACCTGGCATCGCCAAACCGTTGATTGACGCGGCCGTGAACCCGTTGTATCGCTGCACCGCAGCAGGACCGGTCGTGTCTCGAACGACCGCCACACTTCCCAGCGGAATCATCTCGTTCGTGTTGCTACGGACATACAACTGAGTGACCTGATCAGGCGACAGGCGAAACATCGGGTCCGCTTGCAGGTTGACTTGCCAGGTTCGCCCAAAGGCGTTGAAGTCGTTGACGTAGTACCCCCCCAAAAACGTTTGCAGGGTCGTGAAGACTTCATTCAGCGAAACGTTCATCGTCTTGCACTTCTCACGATCCACATCGACAAACAACTGCGGCGTGTTGGCTCGAAAACCGCTTTGCATGCCCATGATCTCGGGCTTGGCCGTGCCCGCCTTGCTGAGCTGACCGGTTGCCTTCTCCAGTTCCGCCAGCCCAATTTGACCGATATCGCGAACGATGATTTTGAAACCGCCGCCACTGCCCAAACCATCCACTGGCGGAGGACCAAACACCGCCACTTTGGCGTCCAGAATATCTCTCCCAGCCGCCTGCCGAACCTTGGTCGCAATTCGCTCGGAATACAGGTCCGCTTCTTCGCGATCATGGAATGGTTCCAAAATCACAAACACCGATGCGAAGTTCGAGCCAACCGCGTTCTGAATGAACGACTGACCGACGATTTCCAGAGTGTGATCGACGCCCTTCAAGCCGTTGTCCGGTTCATGTTCGGCATGCTGTTGCGAATCAGGGTCTGACGAGCGTTCCTCCTCCACCGTTTTTGCCAAGTAGCTGCTGTCGCCGCTGCGTTTGCCCAGCAACGCTTGACTGAGTTTTGCAACGACCTTTTCGGATCGTTCCAACGACGCCGAGTCGGGCAACTGAATGTCGACCAGCAGATACCCCTTGTCCTGCGCCGGCACAAAACCAGTCGGCACGGTCGTCATCGCTTCGTAGGTTCCCCACAGCAACCCGCAATAGACCAGCAAGACGATCAGGGCGAATCGAATCAACCAACCAGCGATGCGGGCGTAGATTCCCGAGACGGCACCGAAGAATCGATTGAAGAGGTTGAAGAACCAACCGAACAAGAAATTCAAAATCCGCGAAAACCAATCGTGTTGTTCGGACTTTGGACGCAACAACAAGGCACTCAGTGCGGGGCTGAGCGTGAGTGAATTCAACGCACTGAAAAACGTCGAGACAGCGATCGTTGCGGCGAACTGCTTGAAGAATTGCCCGGTCAGCCCCGAGATGAACAAGCAGGGAATGAAAACGCACATCAGCACCAACGAAATGGCGATGATCGGGGTGGTGACCTCTTGCATCGCTTTCTCCGATGCCTCCACCGGCGACATGCCACTTTCCAGTTTGTGCTCGATGGCCTCGACCACCACAATTGCGTCGTCGACCACAATCCCGATCGCAAGCACCAAACCAAACAGCGACAGGTTGTTGAGACTGAATCCGATCCCGGCCATCACCGCGAAGGTACCGATGATGGCAACCGGAACCGCGATCAACGGGATGATTGCCGCACGCCAGGATTGCAAGAACACCAACACAACAATCGCGACCAAGATGATCGCGTCACGCAACGACTTGAACACCTCACCGATGGATTCACTGATGAACGGTGTCGTGTCGTAACTGACTGAGTACTCCACTCCCTGCGGGAACTTCTGACTGAGTTCCTGCATCTTTTCGCGAACTCGATTCGCCGTGTCCAGCGCGTTGGATCCTGGCAACTGGAAGATCATCAATCCCGACGCCGCAACACCGTCGAGTTTGCACTTGGTGTCCGAAAAACTGGCACCAAACTCAATTCCGCCAAATGAGGCACCGCTCTCATCCGTCCGCCGTTCGGTCACGACATCGGACAGCTTCACAATTTGTCCATCGCTGCCGGTCTTGACCACAATCTCAGCAAACTCTTCGACCGTGGACAAACGTCCCAGCGTCTTCAGCGTGTACTGAAAGTCCTGACCACTTGGCACTGGCGGTCGACCAAGTGCACCAGCCGCGACTTGGATGTTCTGTTCTTGCAATGCCCCAATCACGTCCGTGGCTGTGAGCTGGAGCGTCGCCATCCGATTGGGGTCCAGCCAAACCCGCATGCTGTAATCCCGTTCGCCAATGATCGTGATGTCGCCCACGCCATCGATCCGAGCCAATTCATCTTTCACTCGAATCGTCGCGTAGTTGCTCAAGTACAACTGGTCGCGAGATTGGTCCGGCGAAAAGAAGTTCACCGCCAGCAGTGAACTGGCGGATGCCTTGACCACCGAGACGCCGGTGCTCTTGACTTCCGCTGGCAACACAGGCGTGGCCAGGTTGACTCGGTTTTGCACCAGAACCTGGGCCATGTCCAAGTCGGTTCCGACGGCGAAGGTCACCGTCAGAGAGTACCCACCGTCGTTGGTCGACTGGCTGGACATGTACAACATGTTCTCGACGCCAGTGACTTGCTGCTCGATCGGCGCGGCAACGGTCTCGGCAACCACCTCGCTACTGGCACCCGGGTACTTGGCGGTGACCAACACCGAGGGTGGTGCGATCTCAGGGTACTGAGCGATTGGCAGCGTCCAGACGAAAATGCCGCCCGCCAAGACGATCAGCACTGAAATCACACAGGCGAAGATCGGTCGTTTGATAAAGAATTGAGACATGGTCGTTCGACAGGCCGTAGCCCACTAAGAAGAAATGCGATTCAAGGCGACACGGGGGGGCGACACAAAGAGACCGGCAGGATCGCCGTCAAGGAGTTTCCGTTTCCGAGACCGGATCCACTTTCATGCCCGGCTGAATCAACTGGATGCCCGCGACAACGACCGATTCATTGGGTTTGACACCGGACAGAATCACTCGCAGCTTGCCCTTTCGGTCACCGACTTCCACCGTGCGATGCTGCACTTGGTTCTGGTCATCGACGACGTAAACGAATTTGGTTGCTTGGTCGGTGCCGATCGCCGTATCAGGAACCAGGACAGCAGGATGGGCATCGGAAACAGGCAGCTTCATACGAACGAACATCCCTGTGGTCAGCAAACCACTGGCATTTTCGAACACCGCACGAATCTGCGAGGTGCCGGTTTGCTCATTCACTTGGCTTTCCGCGTATTCCAACTTGCCTTCATGTGGGAAGTCCGTTTCATCTTGGAGCTGCACAAAACAGGGGATGTTCAGTTCCTGAAGCTTGTCGGCTTCTTTGAAGTTTTCTCCCCCAAGCTCGCGTCGCCGACGCATGAACGTCAGTCGCACCCCCTCGTTGATGTTCGCAATCGCTTTGATCGGTCGGTCCTTCAACACGGTTGTCAAAACCGTGCCCCCAACCAATCCACCGGTGACAAAGTTGCCATCGTCCAGCAACGCTCGGTCAACCCGTCCCGAAATGGGCGAGACAATTTTGGTGTAGTCCACATCCAGTTTGACGCGTGCCGAATCCGCCTGCTTGGCGATCACGCTGGCCGCCGCTTCCGCCACCGCGGCTTGGTCCTCGTCAAATTCCTCCCGTGAAATCGCATCGTTGGCCAGCAACTTCTGGGATCGAGCAAACTTTTTCCGAGCCAACTCCAATTGTGTTTCGGCCACCGAAATCTGTGCCTGGGCTTGTTCGTAGATCGCTTGGTACTCGTCGGGCTCGATCGTGAACAGCAGATCACCAGCTTCGACTCTTTGTCCGTCGGTGAAATGTGTCTTCAAAAGGAATCCAGAAACACGTGACTGGATCACCACCTTCTCATCCGCTGCAAGACGTCCCACCAACTCGACGTAGTCGGTGACATCGTTCTGCACGGCGGCAGCAACGGACACCTTCTGAGTGGGGCGGGAGGACGCGTCCTCCGACGGTTTCGCTTTGGAACAACCACTTGCGAAAACCAACGACAGACCAATGCACAACAGAGAAGCTGGCAAGAATTTGGATTTCATTGTTCACTCGGTCTTTGTCGCCCCAGCAGCGGGGCAGATAGATTTGGGGGGGCACTGCCCCAAAATCTAGCGGGTGACCGCAGAAGATTCGAGTGGGTCGAAATGATCGCTTGAATGCCGAGCGGGCGGTGATGGCTCGAAAAATTGCTTCCTGGTTGTGAAGCAGGTCGGCAGAAGTCTTTCGGCATCTCGCCGTGGCCGATGGCCACGGCGCGGATGCCGAGTTCATTGGGGCTCGGTTTCCGAGGGTGCGCTGCTACGCAGCCCCCCCGGCTACCAACCAAAATGCCTACCGGGATAAAGAAAGACAGAAGCCGGAAGGAGAATCTTATTCGTCAGTTTGGCGTGGGGCCAAAGAACGAAACGAAGCCCACGTGAACCCGGTCGCCGGCATCGGCACCGAGGACGTCGTTGAAGCCGTGCCCATAGTCAAAGCGGAGTGATCCTTTCTGCCCAACTGCGATCCGGCAGCCAACCCCGACGCTCGACAGAAACTGGTCGTCCGCTTCCCCAGCAACGCTATCCAGGATGAACGCCTGTCCGAGATCGGCGAACGTGTACGCCTTGACGTTCCGCTCGCAATCACCACTGCCGAAGGTCCAAGCATTGGGTCCAAACTCAAAACTGGTCAGCCAACCATTGTCGCCACTGGCCACGCGTTGGTCGTAACCACGGATGGAATCGTAACCACCAAAACCAAGTGTTTCGCTGAACAGCAGTCTTTCGCTCGAAACCTGACCGGCACCTCGAAAGGTCCACTCGTAGTCACACCCAACTTGACGACGCATGTCCATGGAGGTTCTCCAGTAGACATAGCCTGGAGCCGTGTTTTGCCGAAGACTATTGAACGCGGCGGCGTTGTTCTGGGACGTGAATCCACCGTCCGGCCCGTAGTTGACAATGGTGTTCAAACGAGCGTAGTCCCCATTGTTTTCTCGCACCAAGGCGTTGTACCCGACGCTGAGCTGCAGCAAATCGGCGGCCGTCGCCGAGGTGTTCAGGGCACCGAATTCAACCGACGTGTTGGACGATTTGAAGTCCGTGCCAATGAACCAAGCACGCTCAAGACGGGAGGTGCGTGTGGTGTAGTGAAACGCACGGGTACCGACCTGCCAGGCTTCGCCATCCTGGGTCATGGGAGCAGGCAGGGCGGGTGCGGCGGATGCCCAACTGCCAAAGACTTGATAGCCGCGTTCGCGACTGGGGTCGACGGTGTAGCTGACGGCATGGGCATGCAGGCGAGAAAACTCTGAATCGGCCGTGTATTGGTAACCGAGCAGACCGTCGAAGCCGAAGACGTTTCCGATCAGCAGGCCGGTGTACAACCGTTCGAGTCGCAACGCTTCCACGCCCGTGTCCTCGTATCCCATGTAAGCTCGCATTGGAAACACATCCTCGACTTCAAAGGTGAGGTCCGAAGTTCCATCGAAAGAACCTGGCTTCACGTCCAATCCGACCGATCGGAACGGGCTGCGGTTGAGCCAGTAGAGGTCTTCGGAAACGCAAGATTCGTGGATCCGACCCCCGACTCGCGAACGCGTGATTCCTTGGCGAAGGAGGCAGGGATCGACCCAGCATCCACCTTTCACCTGGATTGCCCCAATCCGCGATTCAACGATCACGATTTGGATTGTTCCGCCGGTGATCTTTTGCTCGGGAATTTGCACGTCCACGATCGGTTGCCCACCTTGTTCGTAGACCTCAATGATCTGACGCGTCATCTTGTTCAGATTGCGAAGCGTGATCGGGTGTCCGAGGTGTGCCTCCACGATCGATTGAACGCGAGCTGAATTGGCCAGCGAGCCGGAGTGATGGATGCGTGAATGCACGCCATCGAACTCCGCATACGCCTCATGCGGATCGACCTCGTCACGACTGGGCAGCAGGATGACAGCTTCCAATGCGTCGACCAACACCACATCGCTGCTGGGTGTCTCCGCATCCTTCTCGGTTTGCAGGTCGAGATCGAACTTGCCGACTTCCCAAGGCTGGAACACCTTCGGTCGATAGCGTTCAAAGTTCTGCCCAAACGCAGAACTGCTAAACAACAGGCTCGCGGCACAAATCCAGCCAGCCAATACCTCCAAACGTCGTAACGTCATCCCGACTTGCCCCAAGTTCATCCGTGCCCAAGCTGCTGCGGGAGAACTCCTGTTGGCACCAAACCGACAGGAAATACCTCACCACAGATAAGCTTTTAGTGTTGGCAAAGCTTCGCAACGAAGACTTCACAAACGCTTTTGATTGCCCTAGCGATCAAATTCGGCACGATTTACCACTGCCGTGACGCTGTGTGCTGCGAGGCCCTCAACAGTCACAGACCGGACAAGGCGTCCGACCCGTGCAGACTGCCAGACGCCCCAATCAAATCCTCGTGTTCCCCGAGAAATGATCGACTTGGAAGGATGACACACTCAATTCAACCCCGCTTCCGTCGCTGGTTGGCTCGCTGGGCATCACCGTGTCATCCAGATCAGGTTGGCCGGCGTCATGGCCACTCAGTTCACCGTCCTGCCCTGGAGCGGTGATCTCGACCGTTGCACGACCAGTCTGACTGCTGCTCATCCCACCGCCACCGCCGTTGAGATTCATTGGCAACGTCGATGTGGCCAATTGAGACCTGGTCCAAACATCGTGACTGGTTTCGCCATTTTTGGAAAATACGGTCAAGGTCGCATCGGTGGAATGGATGGCGTAGTTGGAAGCGTCAAAGTGAACACCAAACGGCGCGTCGATTTCCAAATCGTAAGCGCCGAGTGCCGCCGTGGTGGGGATGCCGGAACTGACAACCGCCACGTGTTCAATCCCATCCAAGTGCTTCAATCCATTCGCAATGAACTGAGTGGTTTCGGTCACCCCTTCGGTGCCCAGCAACTTGGAGTCGGACAGCAAGATCAAATCCAAGGGGGCTGGACTCACTGTCAAAGCGCCGGCGGTGTACGAAATGCCGTAGTTGGATGTCAGGAACCCCGTCCCAGTCGGTGAGCTTCCCGTGATGGAGTAGGGCCCACCCAGCACGGTTGCCGATTCGGCGGTTCCGCCCGACACCAGCACCAAGTTTTCGATGACCTGGCTGTTCTTCAACCCGGTTGCGACGAACTCATTGCCTGCCAACGTGAGCAGATCGCCGTAGGTCTTGGTTTGATGGTTGACCACAATCGACAGATCAGCTGGCGTGATGATGTGCCGCCCATAGTTCGTGATCAGAGTCCCGGGTCCGGTCCCGAATGTCTCTCCATTTCGATACAGTTTCCGGATGAAGTAGCCGTTCTTCAACGCGTCGCTGTCGACCTGCAGGACGTAAGTTCCGGCGTTGGTCTCATGATCGATCCCGTCGTAGTCCACTTGCAAGCCAAGGTCCTCCACCGTCGTTGAACCAAACAACACCGAGGCGTCGGTGAGCATGTCAACCGTGGCTGGCGAAAGGATCACATCGCCGTAGACCGATGTGGCGTCAAGGATCTGAATCTCCAATCCAATCGGTGCTGAAAACAGAGACCAGTTGTGGGCAGCATCGCCTAGGTACTCGCCAAAGAAATCATTGTCAGGATCGCTGGGACCAGCGTAATTGGTCGGCGGGTCCCCAGTTGCATTGCCCCCATTGAGCAGCGCCGATGGGTCCAGGTTGTACGACGACAGCGCGGGAGCAAACAGACTGAGCTTGCCTTCATCCGCGAAGGCTGCACTGACCAACACGGACTGACCATCAATGTCCAACGAGTAAGGTTGGTGCGAATCGCCCACCTCACGGTGTTCATTTTCGTCGGTGAAATCTTGCCTACCAGCAAACACCGTTGTGCTTCCCGATCCATACGTTCCGGTGCCATCGACGAGGTGACCGACGTGCCCCTTTTGAATGGTCACATTCTTCCCACCACTGAGCGTTACATCGCCCGAGACCGTCTTGCCGGTGTCATCGCCACCGAGCAAGTCACCATGTCCAATGGATGCGAAGTGCGATCCCTGGCCGGTCAAATTCACATCGCCGGTGGTCTCGACGACGATGTCTCCTGCCGCGGCAGTCACTTCAGTGCCAGTGAACGCGTATCCGATTTGTGCCCCCGCGGTGCCGCTGGCGTTAATATTCAATTCGTCAGTTTCAACCGTCGTCGTGCCATTCGCACTGCCAATGCTCACGTGACTCGTTTGGGTTCCATTGCCGATGGTTGCCAATTCGGCTTCCACACGAACATCGCCGTTGACCGTGTGAGCGTCCCCATTCACTTCGACACGACTGCTGTCGATGGTGATGTCGCCATCCGATGTGATATCGCCCACGACAATCTTGTCAGCACCTGGACTATCATTCCCTGCCCACTTGTTGTGGGTCGAGACGTCCAGATCGCTGCCACCCGTCATGGTCAGCGACTCGATCGTCGTTTGCTGCCCCCCGCTGAGCGTCAAGTTCTTGTCAAACGTTGCGTTCACTTGCGTGGTGCCGGGCGAACTTGAATAGATGTGCGTCGCGTGAACGGTATCGAACTGGGTGATGCGAGCGATCTCATCGTCATCCAAATGCACGTCTCCGGTCGTACCGGTCCCAAGTCCAATGGTGCTCGAACCGCCGGAGCCAAACGATGCACGCCCCGCCGTGATGGTCAAGGAACTCGTCGGATCATCCGTTGTCACGCCGCCGTCAAACGCCAGCCCACTGTAGACCGAGATATTCAGTGCTTTCGGAACGGAAACATCACTCAGTCGCATCGAGTCACTCAAGAAGTTAACCTCCCCCGGGGTGATCGAACTGAAATCCAATTCGTTGCCGATCTCAAATCCCACCACGTCCAACATCCCATTGGTTTGGGTGTTGTGAAGCGTTAGTTTTTGAAAGTTGCTGAGGAAGGCAAACTCGGTGTTGTCCAAGGTCCAATCACCAGACGCAGCCGAACCAACCGCCATCCGCGAGACGCCTGCGTACAGGGCCAGCGCCGTGTTATCGATGTCACCTGTGACCGCATCGGAAACCTGCAGGTCATTGCTGATCAATTGGAACAGGCTGCTATCAACACTGACACCATTCAGGTGAATCAATCCGTTGGCGTTGTCCACTTCGATTCGATTGTCGTAGTTGCCGGTGAAGTCCATCGCCACGGTGACGTCCCCGAAGCCGACATTGACCTCCAAATAGCTGTAACGTCCAAGATGTGCAAACTCGTCCGCCGAGACCTGAAGCAGGCCAGCGGTGCCGTCTCCAAGACCAACGGACCGATTGTTGGTCATCGACGTGAGATTGAGCGTCCCGGTGTCCGCCGTCTTGGTCAGAGCGTTTTGGACGTTCAGGCTGTCCGTGTACATGTACAGATTGGTCCCAATCGATAACCGATCAATGTCGATCGAGGAACCTCGCAAAGTCACCGTATTGAAGTCCAACCCAGCATCCACGATGGAGATGTCACTTCCCGAATCGGTGTTGTGCCCCATCTCGAACGAATAGAACCCCGTGATCCCCGCCAGGATCGCTTTGGAAAACTGCAGATCACCGCTGCCGCTTCCCAGCCCAATCGACTGGTTGGCTTGGCCGATGAATCGAAAGCTTCCACCGCCGGTCACAGGCCCAGTGATCGTCAAATCATTGGACTCAATGTTCAGCGAGTATCCCTCGAAACGATCGATGTTGACCGTCTCACCGACTAACTTCAGCGTCGAATAGGAACTCGCGGGGCCCCCCATGTCGACATCAAAGTCACTGCCTTGGATCTCAAGCGTACCGATGTTCGACATCGTTTCGTCGCTGAGGTTCATCGTGCCTGTGGTGGCACTCCCCACCCCGACGCTCTCGTTGCCTGTCGCGACCAGTTTGTTGATCCAAACGCTGCCCGCCACATCGAACGAGTTCGCGGAAACGATGACATCACTGTTCCCGCCCAGATTCGAGCTGATTTTCCCGTCCTCGGTCACGGTCACGCTTCCCGTTCCCGCATTGATCTCAACGGCAGCGGAGCCCTGACGACTGTCACGCATCTCCGCCGCGATCGTGATGTCAACGGCTCCGTCGCCACCGGTCTGCTCACGCAGTGTCAATGTCGTCTTCGATCCGTCGTTGTAACCTTTCTCGTCACCACCGGATGACAGGGTGGGAAACAGGTCCACCTCGATGTCGATCGTTTCCTCCGCTTCGATCACCAAGTTGCCCGATCCCCATTGAGCCCGAATCGCGTCTTGGTTGCTGGAATCCAGTGTGAACGAGGCAGGATCCAGCAACAGGGTGCCGTGCTCGCCGTCGAGACGGCTCGCTCTCATGTCAGCGTTGCCGGAGAACACCAATTCTTGCTTGCCAGAAACTTCCGCCTGCCCGCCGTCACCGTCGCCTAGTGCTCGGGCGTTGATCTGGCCCGCGAAATCGGTCGCTTTGTCAGCCCATACAACGACAGAACCCGCGTCACCATCCACCGTGGCATCCACGCTGATTTGACTGTCGGCCGAAATGTTCGTCGTGGTCGCATTGGCAACCGTGGCGTCCTGCCCTTTCCAACCGCCCCCGACACGAACCTCACCACCACCCAACTCACCAGACGCATCCACCTTGGACGAAGTCATCTCCACCGATTCGCCTGTCACGACCACCCGGCCACCCACTTTCCCACTGACGTCGATCGATGCATTCTTCAGTGACGCATCCGCGGAAGCGATCATTTCGACCCGCCCGCCCGATTGGGTTCCATCTGGATTGGACAAAGCCGCGATGATCGTCGCGTCGTTGACGATGTTGCCGTTGGGATTGACCAAGTACACTTCGCCGCCGACGTTCAATCCACCAATCGCGCGAATCGTTCCACTGTTCTGAATCAGCGACGATCCCTTCGAGATTCCACTGCTGATCGTTTCCAAATCCGCTTGGATATAGCGTCCGCCCGCCATCTTCAGTTGGCCACCGGTGGCCAGATTGATGTTGCCCGTTGATTCAATCGTGCCATTATTGAACACTTGCGAGGCGATCAGGTTGGCTCCCCCGTCACCGGTCGAGATCAAACCGTTGTTGATGACTGCCGCGTTCGAATTGCCACCGAAAGACAGATCACCGCTCATGAACCGATCGTTGGTGATGTCCAACGTTGTGGCGGTGAACCCGTTGGTGTTGATGACACCGGTGCTGCCAATGACCACTCCACTGGCGTTGGAAACGAACACGTTCCCGTTCGACGTGATGGCCCCATTGATCAACGACTGAGGTGCTGAACCAATCACGCGGTTCAGGACTGCCGAATTCGAACTGAGCTGATCGAAGTTGACAGTGTGCCCACTGCCGACGGAGAAGTCGTCCCAGTTGATCACCGCTCGATCGGTCGATGTGGTGATGTTGGTCAGGTTGCTGACGCTGTGATCGATGGTTCCTGCACCCGCGACAATGTTGCCACCCACGGGAGCCTGGGCAAACAACGCTCCAGGCATCGAGCATCCCGCCAAGATCGCGGCAAGAAGCAAACGTTTTCGAACGACGCTGGTTCGAGTTAGTCGAACTCCACTGCCACCATTGTGTTGACCGTTCGATCGGCGGTCTGTCTTCTTCGTCAAGCAACGTTTCATCTTGTGCCCCAGATGAGATTTCAAATTTTTGTCCGATAGCGAACGATCCAGAACTCTTACACGTTTGACAGAACCCGGAGAGAAAGAACGATCGAATATCATCGACAGAGTTCACCCAATCGCGAAAGAGTCCGCAGAGTCCCACCAGGCGGACATTCAAACTTTGACTCAAGCCACATGGCATCCAACCAAATGCGACTTCCTGCGTGAGGCCGCAAAGCAGACGCAATCGTTGGAAAGTGATGCGGGTCAGGCAGGAGTTCTCAGCCAAACGGCATTTCCGACTCAAGTTTGTTTTGACTCCCACGAGATTCCTTCACCGTCCAACTGGCCCCAACCGATCACGACCTAAAACACCAAACGTTTCGAAGTCCGAACCGCGTTTGGTTGCACCCCGGTCTCTCTAGCAACTTCTGCGGCAATGAATATCAAGGCATTGATCACATTGCTTGCAGCCTTCGGCCTGCATTCAGCATGCGGCCAAGAGCTGGACCTCCGCTGCGTTTCCGAGTCAACGTGCGATACAATGCTGCTCGACGAGCCCACGCCCTTCGAGAACCATCTGCTCGGTGACTGGTGTGGAACACGCCCCCGCCTGGAAGAAACGGGTGTCACTCCGTTCCTCTACTACGACTCCATCTTCGCAGCGAACGTTGATGGAGGCCTGGCCGCCGACGACGCGTACACCGGTCAGATCTATGCCGGTGCGGACCTGGATTTGGAACGGATGTGGGGCTGGCACGGGACCACCCTGAAGATTTCCATGGTCGAACGTCACGGAGACAGTGTCAGCTCGGCGGTCGGTGGAATCTACGACCCGATGTGCATCTACGGCGGGCAGGTCGGCTATCTGTATCAGTTGTGGATTGAGAAATCGTTCTGCGACGACGTTGCCTTGAAATTTGGCCGTGTTTCCGCCGACACCGACTTCGCAAACAACGGTTTGTATCGCTATTCCCTCAGCACTGCGATCAACGGCCCGATCCGAGCCATGCTGTTAGAAAACATCATCACCTCCTTTCCCTATCCGGTCTGGGGCGGACGAGTGAAGGTCGCTCCCAACGTTCGACACCAAATTCAGTTCGGTGTTTATCAAATCGGAGATGGCATGTGGGACTTCACCCAGCACGGACTCGACTTCAGCATCCGTGGCAGCGACGGGGTCTCGCTCATCACCCAGTACGATTGGACGCCTGAAATTGGTGGACGCCCCGCACGCATGTTCTTGGGCGCAGTCCACTCGTTCTTTGAATTTGACAACTTCGATGGCGTTGGCACCACCGATGAGTTTTTACGTTTGTACGGTCACGCCGAACTGGAACTCGCACCAGACTGCGTCGCGTTTGCTTTCGCAAGCCATTCCGACGAAGACCAAGTCGCCAAGACTCCCCTGCAAATCAGTGCCGGGATCAATCAGAAGGGACTTCTTCCTGGACGCGAAGAGGACCACACCGTTTTCTTTGCCACCTACGGCGAACTCAGCGACGACTATGGCGACTCCATCGGAGAAGAGGTCGACGGAGAATGGGTTTACGAACTGGGCCACCGCATCCAACTTTGTCCCGCGTTCTATCTTCAACCAGCGATCCAGTACATCGTGCACCCCGGGGGCACCGGCAACATCCCCAACAGCACCGTGTTGGGAGCCTGGATGGGAGCGAGCTTTTAAAGGCAAGCGCTACCGCACCTCACCGACCAGCACCGCCCCGACCGGCCCAGCGTCCTGGTCGAGCGACTCAGCGGTTCACTCTGATGGAACAATTTGGGCAACCCCCGCGCCCCGAACCAAGGATTTCGTTGGCATTCGCTGCTCCGGCGTGCGTTGGTTTGATCGGAACATAGGTGGCATAGGCTTCCAGCCTGTGATTGCGAGGAACACTGACTGGAAGCCGATCACGATCAGAAATTTGCTGGTCAATTGTGGCATTCAATTCCTGGATTCGAGAGCGGCGGTCCGAGTCATCAAGTTCCAACAACACCTCATCCAATTGAATTCTCGATCCCGGACGCAGCTCCGGATGAGTGCTGTTGATTCGTCCTTCGACCTGCGTTGACGGCTCGCCAGGAACGAGCGCACTTGGCCGATCGGCACCCACGCCAACAACCATCGCTGTGGTGTCCCACACACGAACCAAGTTCTCACCGTAGCCCACGCCCCTCCTCCCATCCAACAAACAACCGGGGCGTGCTCAGCACCCCGATACTTTGCTACCTCGAATCGCCGGAACGCATTCCCTGCGTTTCGCCCTGCGTACCCCGGCGACTCTCTTTCATCCCTTCGGGAGATCGCTCCAATTTGCAGGGTACAAACGGACAGGTGAAAACTCATGACAGACCAATAACTTCGAGTCCCAGGCGAACGCCCAAAAGCGCAAACTCTGGAAGACGGCTGCCTCCCCATTGGGACACGCAACGTGGGTAGAATCGGTCGCACATCGCCTCGACCTCGACCTTGACCTCGAATCCGCCCTCTGCCCGCGCGGAAGACCCAAGTCACAAGTCCTGACACCTGTTTTCAATTCGGGCTGACTGATTCGGTTTTGATCCAACCGTGAACCACTTGCCCGCAGGGAACCTGATTGTGAATCTGCGAAGTCTCGCTTTTCGACTCCGTTGCCGCCAACCTCATGGCGTTGCTGGCGGGACTCTGTTGCTGTTGTGCCTTGTCGTCTCGCCCCTGCACAGCGATGACGATCTTCCCGGTGGTGGCCAAGCGACTCCGGTGGAATCGATTTCTTTGCCAGACGGTTTTCGGGCTCAATTGTTGCGATCCGCGAAACAGGGCGAAGGTTCGTGGATCAGCATGACGTTCGACGATCGTGGCCGAATCATTCTGGGTCGCGACAAACGGGGTGTGGTCAGGTTGTCTTTGAGCGACGACCGTGAGCGTGTGGATCGCTTCGAAGTGATCGAGAACACGTTGCCGCATTGTCGTGGAATCGTCTGGGCACACGACAGTCTGTATGTGTGTGCGACCAACGCCAGCGGATTCTATCGGTTGCGCGACACAACCGGTGATGACCAGTTTGATTCCGTTGAAGAACTCAAGTCGTTCGATTACCAAAGTCGCTATGGACACGGTCCCAATCAAGTTGTGTTGGGCCCCGACAACATGCTGTACATTGTCAACGGCAATGACGTGGCGTTTCCGGAGGGTTTCGCGGTCGATTCGCCCTACCGGGATCCCCAGGATGACCACCTGTTGCCTGAGTCGCGGGACGCCGTCCAAGACATTCGCGTGGGGTATGTTGCCAAGACGGATCCCGAGGGGAAGAACTGGGAGATCATCGCGGGAGGTTTCCGGAACCAGTTCGACGTCGCCTTCAACGAGGACGGCGAACTGTTCACCTATGACGCTGACATGGAATGGGATGTCGGGCTGCCATGGTACCGCCCGACTCGGTTGAATCACGTTGTCTCCGGCGGCGAATACGGTTGGCGCTGGGGCACCGGCAAGTGGCCGGAGTACTTCGCCGACTCTCTGCCCACCACGCTCGATACCGGATTGGGTTCCCCCACGGGTTTGGAGTTCGGCACGCGATCTCACTTTCCACCCGGATACCGTGGCGCGTTGTTCATGGGCGACTGGCAGCACGGTCGCATCTTCCAGGTCCAATTGACACCTCGTGGCGCCAGCTATGAAGCCGAACACAAGGTGTTCCTGGAAGGTGGCGCACTGAACGTCTGCGACCTGACGTTTGGGCCCGATGGAGCCATGTACTTCATCACCGGAGGTCGCGGTTCTCAATCAGGACTGTATCGAATTACCTACGAAGGTCCCGACGCCGCGGCAGCATCGCACACCGCCGAACAAACCGAGCAGCCACAGCAATCTGAGCAGGCACAGCAAGCCGCTTCGGCACGTGCCCTGCGGCGCGAGTTGGAACAATGGCACAGCAAACGCGACGCCCAAGCGATTGACGCCGCGTGGCCGCACTTGAACAGTCAAGATCGCTGGCTGCGATTTGCCGCCCGACTGGCCATCGAACGCCAAGATCCTGCCCTGTGGAGGGAACGTGCGTTGAACGAATCGCGGCCGACCGCGTCGATTGCCGCGCTGCTGGCGCTGGCTCGACTGGGGCGTGCTGAAGATCAGCCCGCCTTGTTGGCGGCGTTGGATCGACTGCCGCTGGCGACACTGGACCGAGAACAATTGCTCGACGCACTGCGGGTCTGGCAATTGAGCTTCATCCGCCAGGGCCATCCTTCTGAATCGGACCGATCCCAAGTGCTGACGCGACTGGACCCGTTGTATCCACAGGCAAGCAGCTACGTGAATCGTGAGTTGTGTGGCTTGCTGATCTACCTGCAGGCACCCGACGTTTTGCCACGCACCGTCGAATTGATCCACACAGCGATCAGTCAGGAAGATGCCATCTTTTATTCGCAGCGGCTGGCTCGTGTTGCCGAAGGCTGGACGGCTGAAACGCGCGAGTCCTTTTTCGATTCGCTGCTGGCCGCTCGCAGTTATCGGGGCGGGAAGTTATTGAGCGTCTCCCTGCAACAGATCCGTGAAGATGCGATTGCCAACTTGACCGATGCCGAACAGAAACGCCTGAAACCTCGGCTGGACATGCTGGCACTTGCCGCCGAGAAATCTGACGAAGCAGAATCGCTTTCCGCCCCGTTCGTTAAACAGTGGACGTGGGACGAACTGGAATCAGCACTGCCACAAGCACGCCACGGTCGGTCATGGGAACAGGGCCGCGCCGCACTGGGCAAAGCACAGTGCATGAAGTGCCATCGTGTGAACGAACAGGGCAGCCCCACGGGACCGGATCTGACACACGTCGGACGCCGCTTTGACGAACAGGCTCTCCTGGAATCGATTGCCCAGCCTTCCAAAGTGATTGACGAGAAATATCGCCTGAGCACCTACGTGCTGGACAGCGGCCAGGTCATCACCGGTCGACCGATCGGGGTGTCCGCAACCGTGATCACGGTCCAAACCGATTCGCTGCGATCGGAAACGGTGGCGCTGAAGCGAGCGGAAATCGAACAGACATCGCCCGCGAATCTGTCGCTCATGCCATCCGGCTTGCTGGATGTACTGACGCTCGATGAAATACTCGATCTCATCGCGTATCTCAAATCCGGCGGCGACCCGCAGGCAGACGTCTATCAAGCACGCTGATCAGGCAAGCAATGAGTGGGAAATCAGTGTCAGGTACCTTTTGTGCGAAGCACCTCAGGGGCCGTTCCGGCAAATGCACCTGACTCCTTTTTTCCGACCGTCGCGTACAATCGCTCCGGACTTCAAAAGGCTTGCTCCATGATCGCCCACGCTTGAGAGAAATTGCCCCACGCAAACTGAACGAGGTGTTTTCACCACCAGCGAACCGAGCACACGCCGCTGCGAATACCTGCCAGCATCCCCACAGAAGATGGCATCCACTAACGTCGAAGGCTGCACTGTTTGTACTTCTTGTCGCTGCCACACGGACAAGGGTCGTTTCGCCCCACCTTGCTTTCTGTGTTCCGCAGCGTGCGAACTGGTTGCTGTCTTTGCATCGACATCGAGGCCCCCAGTGTCTCGAAATCAGATACGAGCTAAACCTGGCCGTGATGAATCGCGGCGGGAGCGAATTTGCCACCTTCCGAAATCACTTCGACCAGAGAGTACGGTGGCAACACATCAGAACGCACCACTTTCGCGGCGTTCTCAGGTTGCTCGCGGCACACCTTTGCCGATTCGGCACTCAACCGATGTTGCGAGACTCCCTCGCGGGCTGCCTGTTGAATCAGCGGTTCACTCACGCCCTCGATTTTCAATTGTCGCCCGTTCTTGAGCATCCACTTGCGAGAGAAAATCCGCTACTTTCGGCAACAACGGGGGACTCATCGCGGCCACCTCTTCCAACGTTGCCTGCAGCACCACCTTCGCGTTTGCTCGCTCATCCTCGGTGCATTCTCGGTAGTTGTGAAACGACCGGTTCAATCGCTTGATCGTCTCGTCCGCAGCCCCTGCCTGCTTCCAATCGCCGATGATCTCCGCGAGACGGAATGACAACTTCAAGTGACCTCGCGGGTCGCCGGGCAGCCCCTGGTCACTCATCGGGCTGGACCAAGCCGAAGCGTACTCCTCGGCTTCACTCTCACCCGCCGCAATTCCCGCGTCACCCAGAGCCTGTTTTCGATCCATTTCTTCACTGAACGCAAGATAGTCGTTTTGCTCTCGTTGCCAATCTTCTCTGAACTCGTAAGTCGAAAACGCAAACTCGTTGTCCAGTTCCAGATGATCACCCGACAGCGATGTGAATCCGACACCGAACAAACCGGATGCCATCATGTCGCAAATGGGGCAATCACAATCCGCGACGTGTTCCTCGCTTTCGATGCCATCCATTCCTTCGATCGGGACCTCGCTCCCACGTGGCACCCGGCGGCGACTGCATTCGACGATGAAGGAAGGCGGCGATCCACCTTCATAGGATTGATCCCACCAAGCATCCCGCACGGCCGACAGACACGCGATCAATCGTTCCCGCCGATCGTCACTCGCATCCCCCTCCCACTCCTCGTTGGATTCGCGTTCGCACCAGGACCAACCCGCCTGAATCAATTCGCGGCACAGGTCAAAGTACAGGATCATCTCCTCTCGCCCCATCGGCGCATCGTCGTAGCCGACCACGTCATCCGGAGCCGCAATCATCGCGACTCCATTCTCAAACCTTTGCTGTTGGCCCCAGATGACCGCATCGCTCCAATCGTGGGCACCATGCAACAAAACGCGTGGACACCGGCCCGACAGGTCCGCACGTGGGGTCATCAACCAATCCATGTGCACCTCCACCGTCAATCCGTGCAGCGCATTGTCGGCTTCGCGATCGTTGAAGTCCTCGCCTGGCAGCCTGCCATCGCAACCGGCTTCTAAGATTCGCGTGGCAAAAGTTTCGAGCATCGGCGAACCATAGAGGAATGCCCGATCGGTTCGCGGAATGACCATCTCGCTTTCGCGTGGCTTCGCAACCACATCCGAAGCCGCCGATTCATGCAATTCCCACCACGGGGGGATGCAAAACGGAAGCGGGCAACACTGCCCCCCTTCTTCTTCACCATCCATCGCCAAAGTCGCCTTGCGTCCGAGCGATTGAACACCGTCGCCAACCATGATTCGCTTTTGAACCATGTCGATTGCCAACCAGTTCGAATGCCCCTGAATCGCCTTCAGCGACTCCTCCCGACCACCGGTTTGGATCGCCAGTCCATCAACAAACTCACAAACACTCGGGCAACGATATCGCCTCCAATGATCGGCCACCTCATCCCAATTCGCCGGGTCCTCTGACATCGTCGCCCAAATCGTCAGCGCAGCATCGTATGGCACGGCAGTGCCAAGGAGCCACTCATCATGATCCACGACCACCACGGTGATGGGCGGCGTCTCGGGATCATCGTTTTGACTGAATGCATCCATCGAAAAGCTCGCCGTTCATTGTGGGAGTCAGAAGCTTGGGTTGATTTTGATTGTTCCAAAAGCCGGATTGGATTTCAGCCTACGATGGACTCTTCCATCCGGACAGACCACAACCTGCCAGACCGTCGATTGAATCAGCCGGAACGCGAGCGCGTCCGGTTCGTCTCCAGCAACCGTGGGCGAACGCGCACCGGCTGATCGCTCGATCTTCGAAACGAATTCAATCCACAGGCAGCCAAGCCCCAAACCACAGGTTTGGGGACCGTTGGAGATTCTCCAACGGACCAACGACTCGGCGGACAAGCAAAGAGGAAGTCAAACTCAATCTTCCAGTTATCCGCGGGCCATGTCAAATTGGCTGACTCAAGTTTGTCAGCTTCGACGAAGTCCTGAAACAAATCCAAGCTTCTCGAGACCGGCTGATCGTCGAAATCAGTGAGCAGGACATTCGGCAACTTGACCGCCAACAAGCGTAACAAGTCAACGCGTCAATCGGTCTTGAAATTCCAACAGGCTGTCTGTGAACCGCAGTGCGTACTCAAATTTCTTGACCGACTCCAATTTGGAGATTCGCAAGTAGGCTGAATAGGCATCAAAATCGGCGCACTTCGCGAGCGAGTCCAGATCCACCTGTCCGGTCTCATTGTATCGATCAACATACTCGAGCAGTCGATCCCGATGAATCGATTCCCAGAACGCAATGAACTCGGGGTCCGATGTTCCGCCGCCTTGATTGGATAAAACATTGACCCGATGACCGCCCCGGCTTTCCCGGGCCTCCATGTACTCAGGCATCCAAATCGCCAGGCATGCCAAGATGGCAACGGCGCCCACAAATCCAATCAATTGTTTCATCATTCTGCTCGCTTCGGGTCAAGTTTGTTCTGATCCTAAAACAATAGGTCGTGTTCTCGGCCCACGCCATCAAATGGGGGCATTTCGTGCCACCCACCCAGATATTGACGCAATGTCGCTCTTGGCGACCATGAGCGGCAACAGCAAGGTGAAAGTGGAGGAGGTGAAGGGTTGGTGTGGCTCGCCCTGGAGGGGACCGAATGGTTGGGCGGCGACCACGCACTGCAAGCCGAACCGTTGACCGCTCCGATGCAATGTCGGCTGTGCGGCGGGGCGATGCGAGTGATCGAGGTCAGCGACACCTTGCTGTCGTCTTTTGAAGATGCGCTTTATGCAGGCATTTCACTGTCGGCCGCGTTCGCGGATCGCAATGTCAGGAAGCGTTTTTCGCACCCCTGCTCATTCACTGCCGTGGCGAAAATCACAACCCGACGCGTGAGCGAGGGACCATGCGCCGGATCAGGGGAGTCCCTCACTCACGCGTCGGGTTGTGAAAACAACGGCAAATAGACGTTGAATTTAGTCCACCAACAGAACCTCATGAAGATCCGCCATGACGGATGGATGAGCGCGGGCAGCAAGGTAAAAGTCGAGGAAGTGAAGTGGCTGGTGTGGCTGATGCTTGGCTGGACTTTCTGGCTGGGCAGTGGCTACGCGCCACAGGTTGAACCACTGACCGCACCGATGAAATGCCGCCAGTGCGGCGGGGCGATGCGAGTGATCGAGGTCAGCTACACGTCATTGTCATCCCAGGGCATCCGCCCCGAACATGGGCTGACTTACTACGACAGTGGGTAAGCAGGTCGGCAGGAATGATCGGGCAAAACCATGTGAGCCGTTGGCGTTAGCCCCGGTTGTACGTGGGAGCAACGACGCTACCCAAAACATTCAAAATACTGAACGACTCCTGCCGAACTGCTTAACGCATGAACCAGGGAAGCGAAACGACCAAGCGAATCCGAACGTCTTCAGGCGAACGAAGAGGGATGACATGTCGCGACGGCAATCTCTTGCCTCAAAAACCACCAGGCAGTGAATCTCAATCGATGCAATAAACGGCCGATCCAGCACAACCAGAATCCGAGCACGTGGCCAACCACCGAAGAGTTGCACTTGGAACGAACCAGAGCCTTCACCGGAGGGCAGGAAATCGAAGCAAAGTCCAAGGGAGAACAGGCGGGCCGTTCGGCGCTCATCACCGGGCATCTTGAACAGAGGACTTGAGCTTCGGCTAGACGACGCGTTTTGAACCGCGACGAACGAAGCAACAGAAAAGAGAAAGTGACTCAAACGTCGCATCCACGCGAAGTCAAATCCTTATTGGTTATCCGCGATTCTTGAGAGCCGAAGCGTTTCGACCGTTTACCAGCACGCCAACCACGACGATCTCGATATCCGTGAGGTCGTAGTATATGACAGCAGTGAACCGGGGCATCCGAATAGGGCGATAACCAGTTTCGTCAATTGCGTGATGCAAGGAAACATCTGGCAATCCACGAGCGATAGTGAAGAACAGATCCGCAAACTCGTCGCCTAAGCCGAAACTCTTTCGGTCGTACCAATCCCGCGCCGCTCGCAGGTCGAGAAAGACCTCGTCAACAAGGCGTACGCTCATTTGGCTCAATCGGCCTCTAGCCGACTGCGAAGCTCTTCGATAGTCATTCCGCTCTCCGGGTTTTCCCGGTATTTTGCCATCCTGCGATCAAGCTCTGCCTTGATTTCCGGGCCAGCTGTGGGGTAAGCGTCTTCGGGAAGAGAGTCCCAAATTGCTTGAGCAATGCGAAGTCGGTCGGATGGTGGAAGCGACGCCGCATCCGCTATAAGTTGGTCAGCGGTCATTGACTGCTCCTGGCGGTTTGAGTGACGAGTTCAGTATAGCAGGTTCGCCAACGCAAGCCACCCGAACGGTGGTTCAAGCGGAAACGCCGGTTCGCACGCACTTCAGTCGGATAACGAAACGAATTGCGATCTATCCGCTGGGCAGGCGTTGAAAAAGCTCCACGTTGCGGTAGAGCTTGGTCGCCTGTCTTGCGGATAGATCGTGCGTTGAACTTTGTCGCCGCACTGGGTAGCGGGCAACCGAGCGATCGGGATGCTCCCGGTCGCTAGAACGAGTCTATCAGATACGACTCATGATGGTCTCGAACTGGCGAAAATCCTGGCAGCGGTAGCTGAATCCGGCGAGTTGGTTCCGCCAAGATTCCCTTTGCACTTTCTACCTGAGTTTCCCTGTACCAATCGTAAAATCCCTCCCCATAGGACTCCGCCCAGAACTTCCGATGCGATTCGCGTTGCAGGTCGGCATACCACCACGGGCAACTGTCGCTCTCTCGCCACATCAGTTCTTTCCAAGATGGCTTCGCCGTCTGAGCGACCAGCTCCAATCGGTCACTGCCGCAGTGCTCGCACAGCAAGTCGGGATGCTCCTCTTCGCACGTCGCTTCGTCGACCGTTGACACATCGCGTCCAAGTGACTCGAGCAACTCCTGGCATCGAGCCGAATAGGTCGCTTGCCGGTTGTTGGACCAGCCACCGAAGTAGCGTGTCTTGGTCAACTGGTCCGGCTGGATGTGAAGACACCAGCGACGAACGAAGTCGCTCGTCTTCAGGGTGATCGGAACTTGCCGGCGATCCCCGCCAGCTTTCACTCCTTCTCGGGCCAGGAACGTCACTTCCCTACCATTGGCCGAAGTGATTCGGTGGTCGCTGATCGGACCGCCGGTCAGGTAACGCGTCAGGTAGTTGACCACTTGAGTGGCACTGCTCGTGGCGGCCGGAGGCGGCTGGATGAAGGCCACCCAGTTTTTCGATTCCAGCTTCTCGATGAATGCATCCCAGTGCTCGTCTTCTTGGAGATGTTCAAACTTGCCGCCCAGCTTCAGCTTGCCAGCACGTCGAAGCCGTCGCAGTTTCGCGATCGCTCTGGTTCGGTAGGTCTCGCGAAGTGCGGCCGCACGAACCAAGTGAAAGCCATCGGAGTTCTTGGCCCCCGGCGGCGCCGTCGCCTGCTTCCAAGTTGGCCGACTGAGCCCTTTCCCATGGTTGAGACGGGGCCCTTCGCCGGGAACCAACAAGTGCACGTGCCAGTGAGCTTCCAGTTTTTGATTCCAGGTATGCAGCACCGAGATGGCCGCCGGATCGTAGTCTTGCTCCGCTTTGATCTGGGTCGAAAGACTCTTCCAAGCTGAACCAACCAGCAGGTCTGCCATCTCTTCTCGATTCGCCAACGCCAACTCAGACAACTCGCTCGGGAGGGTGAAGACCACTTGATAGTAAGTCACTCCCGGCAGGATCAGGTTCGATGCTCTGTCGTTGAAGTCCACTCGCTTGCCACCGCTACAGGTCGGGCAATGCCGGTCGCCGCAAGAGTTGTAAAGCGACGTGACCTCGTCACAATCGCGACACTGGAACTTGCGTCCTCCCATCACGTGTGTGCGGCACAAAGAGATCTTCGCCAACACGCTTTGGACTTGAGGACACGTCGAATCGTTGACCGCGCCGGCGGCACCCAGCCGCAGGATATCGGTGAGGCTTAGCTTGGGCTGTTGGTCTCCGAGATCCCGCTGTTCTCTTGGGGCGGCTGATACGTCGGCAGTTGCTTCACCGGTAACCAATCCAGTGGACTGGGGACGCTGGAAAGGTGCTCCCGCCGGCAGTGCAGATAGATCATCGTGGTGACGAAACTCGCGTGCCCGAGTAACTTGCTGATCGTCAGCAAGTCCACGCCCGCTTCGAGCAGTCCGGTCGCGTAAGAGTGCCTGAGCACATGCGGATACACCCGTTTCTTGATTCCCGCTTTCTCGGCAGACCGCTTCATGGCTTTTTGAATCGACGTGTCGGCGTAGGTCTTGGTCGCTGAGTTGCCGGGGAACAGCAGGTCGGTCGGCCTGTACTTGCTCCAGTAAATCCTCAGCTCTTTCAAGAGTCTGGGTGAGAGCGGCACCAGTCGATCCTTGGCTCCCTTGGCGTGTCGGATGTGAATCATCATCCGATCCGAATCGAGGTCGGCGATCCTCAGATGGGCCGCTTCGGAGAACCGGAGTCCCGCCGAGTAGAGCGTCATCAGGAAGGTTCGGTGTTTCAGGTTGGGTGTGCATTGAAGCAGCTTGTCGATTTCGTGGCGGCTGAGCACGATCGGCAAGGTCTTGGGCCGTTTCCCGAAGGGAACCATCGTGACGGGCCAAGGGACCCGGATGGTGTGCGTGTACAGAAACCGTAGCGCGCAAACCGCTTGGTTGAATGAGCTATAGGCGACCTTCTTCTCTTGGATCAGGTAAAGTTGGAAGGTTCTAACGTCTTCGACGGTTGCTTCGCCGAGCGATTTACCGATGAAGCCGGCAAACCTTCTGGCGTGATAGGTGTAAGCCTTGATGGTCGCGGGGGCCATGTTTCGGATGAGCATGTCCTCAGCCATTCGGCGAGTCAGCTTGCAAGAATGTTCTTCGGAGGGAGCCATTGCACTTGTCTCAAAGCAGGATGGAAGCATCGCACGCCGAGAGTTCGGTGTGCGGAAGCATTCCACAGTGCTTGGGAAACCCAAAAGCGCAAGTCCTACAACCGTTTTAACCGGACCTTGCCGAAGGCGTTCATTCCCATGAGCGTGCTATTTCAAGACCGCCACTGCCGTCATCCATCACGTTCCCGCCGCAGAGTTCGAGTCAGCGAAGCTGATGGAACATGCATGGTTGGCAGGGATGCCAACCATCACACCGCAAGGAAGCGGCCCCCCACCGAAAGAGCTTGCCAGCCCGTGCACTGGAGAAAGCGTGTCGGCCGGACGACTCGATTAAGTTCAACGGTTGCGATAACCGGGTGGCCGCGGTTGATCTTTCATTTGTAAACGTGTTTTCGGCCACTCCGTGTTCATCGCATGGTTACCCGAGCATATCACAGTGTCAACCATAGCACTGGGACGATGAGCGCGGCACAGCATTGCCCGGCAAGCAGCGCGATCCACCAACGATTTCTCTCGTAGCAGGGATATGCCAGGGTCACTGAAGTCACGATAGCGGCAAGGATCCAAACGGTGGAGATAAGGTCGATGTACGAATATGCGGTGACTGGAACGAAAGCCAGCAGTCCACACCCCAACGTATACATTGCAGTCCAGTACAACAATTTGCCAGATCGAGAAGAACTCGGATGCTCACGGTAATCGGCACGGCCTTGCAACGCCGCATTCTTGATACCGATAACAATGCCGATGATTGGCCCCAGGATTGATCCTAGAAATGCGAACATTCCCACCATGTAGCCGCGTGCACCTTCAAAGCGTGTTACATCATTGATTTCCCCTAGGATCGCTCCAGCGATTAACGCAGTCGTGGAGCCACAGATCAGGAAGGCCATGGCAAACAAAAGAGCGTAAGCAACGTATCTCAAGTGGCGTAGAGTCTCATTTCAGTCGGGTAACGGGAAGCATCTGCGCGGTGGCGAAAACCGGATTTCCACTTGTTGTTGGTCTCCACCGCCACTCCGCAGCATGCATTGGTTATTGCGTGCGGGGCGGAATGGCTGGGCGCCGTCATATCAAGTGAAATTGTACGACAGGCCGAATAGCGAAACAACAAAGCGGGAAACGATGCAAAAGCCAACCATTTCGCGTAAACGACGGGTGATGGAGTGATCGAGCGGCGTTGCGAATGCAATGATGGGCGACCGGTGATTGCCAATCAACCGTGAAGCCAGCAAAAAAAGCTTGAGAACCAACTCGGGTGTAGGTGCAAAGCGCCGCGTTCCAACCAGCATGTTCCGTCAAGCGATTCGCGATCAACCAAAGCAACCCAAGCAAAACGCGAATGCTCGAAGCAACGTGAACGTCGTCGAGCAACCAACCAATTCGTCGCAATAACGTTTGCCATCAGCGGGCACGGACGTTTGATTTTCCATTGCAAAAAACCTGGCAAGCCGTGCTCCGTTGAATGGCTTGGTTATCGCAAATCATGTGGAGCGGAGAGCGTAAGATCAACAAGCAGGGCGTGAACCGCATTTTAGCCCACTGCAGCGTGACGCAGCAAGCATTGACCGCGCAAACCGCTAACAAGACCCGAAGCCAGCAACCAATCCCAATCACCCAATGGCCCAGCGGCAGGACATCCCGCCGTACGCATCACGCAAAGCCGCGAAGCACAAATCAACAGCAACTTGCGCAAAGCTGGATGCCAACGGAACCAACTGGTCTATGCCTGCCGGATCGGGTGCCAGCGAGCGTTCGGTTAGCTGCTGTGTCGCCCGGCGGCATCGAACAGCGATAGCAGTCTAGCCTTCGGTCCCACCGGTGACGTTTGTCACCAGTTTCGATCTACCGCAGTGTGACCAACAGCCTCGACCGAAGCGAATGAGCGAGCCGATAAAATCGCATTCTAACATCTGTCAACCGAAGCAAACCGTGTAGCACAACAATGCGCCGTCTAACGCCAGTGCGATAACGGTGAGCGTCACCTGGCGGTGGCGGCCAGGGTGATTGGAAAGCGAGGTTGGTCTCCACCACCGCTCAGTGTGCACGCAATGGTTATTCGTTCACGCGTGAACCGTGCAGGAGCGAGCGCACCATGATCCTGGGAAACGTCGAAACAATTGCGTGGCTCGGATTTCATCGTATCAGGTATGCGACGTTCGCGAGGCAAGCTGGGCGGACGATCGAACGGCAACCTCGAGCATGGAGCGAACCAGCAAGCGAGCATGGGACCTACGCTGCTCGCGACCTGAATCGAATGCTGACCGAGCATTGGATCGAGCCCCACATGTCGCAGTGATTCGTACGCCGATACGAGCATGAGTCAATCGAATAACGGTAGCGATATGCGGGCGGCGGCGAGCGACTCAACCATTGCCAAAACGGCGACCACCGCCGCTCCGTATCATCGCATGGTTCAAGTAAGCCGCTATCGCGGCGGTTTCGTATTGGTGGTGGAACGGAAGCGTGACGGATTATTGGAAGCATCCTTTCAGGAGGAGCTGTTCGCTGGGAACAGCTCAGCAACTCCTCCTGAAAAGGAAACCAAGATGTCCAAGTTTAGCTCAAACGATTCGCAAGATGTACCTGGATCCCACTTCCCTGAAAGTCTTCGCCTGAGACTCTCTGAAGACTTGCACCTGACCGGCAAGGCCAAACGAACTCACGATGGCTACATCCGAGCGGTCAGGCAGCTCTCTGATTTCGCCGGCTGCAGTCCCGACCAGGTGAACGAGCAGCATGTGCGGCAGTTCTTCTTGCACCTGAAAAACGATCGCAACTTTGCTTATGGATCACTCCGCGTGGCATTCTCGGGCATCAAGTTCTTCTTCACGCACACCTGCAAGCGTGACTGGGAAATCATCAAGATGCTCAAGCTCCAGAACATCACCACGTTGCCGGAGGTGCTGACGATCGAGCAGGTTCATGAACTGATCGGCTCGGCGACCACGCGGCGAATGTTCGTCTATTTCTGGACCGTCTATTCGCTGGGACTGCGGCTCAATGAAGCACTGCATCTGCAGGTCAGTGACATCGACGCCCAGCGAGGCTGGGTCCATGTCCATCGTGGCAAGGGAGCCAAGGACCGGTATGTCCCGCTGCCGACGACGACCGTTCGACTTCTGCGAAGCTACTGGGCAAGTCACCGGCACCCACGCCTGCTGTTTCCGGCAGATGGCCGAAACCACAGCCTTGCCAAAGACGGCGTCAGCCAAGCGACGACTCCGATGAGCGAAACGGCCGTTCAAGGAGCGATGAAGCAGATCACAAAGAACCTCCGCTTTGGCAAGAAGGTCAGCATCCATACGCTGCGTCATTCCTATGCAACGCACTTGCTCGAAGCGGGCGTGGGACTGAAGGTGATTCAAAAGTACTTGGGGCATTCGTCGCTGCAGACCACCTTGGTCTATCTGCATCTGACTGACACCGCTGAGGCGAACGCTCGTCAAGAAATCGAAAGGCTGTTCGGTAGGCTGCCTGGCAGCGGCGAGTAAACCCGCTCTGGAAAATGCCCACGGTTGCGGAGGCTCTTCGCCAATTCGCACCGGCATACCTGCAGCAACACGCCGATTCGATCTCGATCGCCGAAGACAAAGTTCTTGGCGCGATCACTCGTTGTCGCACCGGTGCACTGGGTGGTGTTCACTACCAGTGCGGCGGTTGCGGAAGCGATCACTGGGTCGGACGTTCGTGTGGCAATCGACACTGTCCAAACTGCGGTCACGAGAAGACGCAGGCTTGGATTGAAACGCAGTCTGCCAAGCTGATGCCGGTTCATCACTTCTTGGTCACTTTCACTGTGCCCCGGGAGATCGGCTTGGTGCTGCGCGTTCACCAACGTGACGGCTACCGATGCTTGTTCGATGCCGGCAGTCAGAGCATTCGCGATGTGGGCGCGGCAACCAAGAGTCTGAAAGGATGTCAGCTTGGGTTCTTCGGCGTGCTTCATACTTGGGGGCGAGACCCGGCGGTCTATCATCCGCACGTTCACTATGTCGTTCCTGGCGGCGGAGTGAAACTGGATGAGCAAGGCAATGCCGAATCATGGCAGAGCACACCGGAGAACTTCTTGTTCCATCACGGCACGCTGATCCGCGTCTACAAAGCGAAGCTGGCCGATGAGCTTCGTGCCGCTGGGCTGTATGACCAAGTCGATCGCGAGACTTGGACGAAAGACTTCGTCGTCGACATCCAGGCGGTCGGGCACGGCGTTCCAACGCTGAAGTACCTGGCACCGTACATCCATCGAGTCGCGATCAACGACAGCCGGATCATCGATGTCAACTCAGAAACGGTGACGTACCAAATTCGTCGCAAAAGAAACGTGGTTCAGAGCAAAGAGGTTGCCGGCGAAGACTTCGTGGGCAACTTCTTGCAGCACGTGTTGCCGACGAACTTCATGAAGATCCGTCATTACGGATGGATGAGCGGGAACAGCAAGGTGAAAGTGGAGGAGGTGAAGTGGTTGGTCTGGCTGATGCTTGGCTGGACGTTCTGGCTGGGCAGCGGCTACGCGCCACAGGATGAACCACTGACCGTGCCGATGAAGTGTCGCCTGTGCGGCGGGATCATGCGAGCGATTGAGGTCAGCTACACATCGTTGTCGTCGCAGGGCATCCGTCCCGAGCATGGGCTGACTTACTACGACAGTGGGTAACGCATGAACCGGGGAAGTGAAATGACCGGTCGAATTCGAACGTCTTCAGGAGGGCGAAGGAGGAAGGTATGTCGCGACAGCAATCTCAAGCTCAAAATTAATCGGGCAATGAGCGTCAATCCGCTTCCATCCAACTCGTCGCCAGCGGAACAGGCACAGAGCAAACGGCCGATCAGCAATTCACCTACTTCAAAACCAACCTGCCTCTTCGTTAGAGAACGCAGCCGGGAAGCAATTCCCAAGAGATCCTCAATCAACGCCTCGCCATTTACCCCCGGGCATCTTGAACAGAGGACTTGAGCTTCGGCTAGGCGACGCGTTTTGAACCGCGACGAACGAAGCAACATGAAAGAGAAAGAGACTCAACCGCCGCATCCACGCGAAGTCAAATCCTTATTGGTTACCCGTTTCGTACTGCTCAAATACGCAAATCGCCCTGCGTGAAGTCATAGTTTTGAATGTACTTTGCATGATCGAGTAACGATTCACCGCGGCAAATGAAGTCAGCCAGCCCGCTCTTTGCAATGACCTTGTCACGGACCATCAAAAGGCTAACCCCGTGCTCTTCGTCCCATCCGACTGCGAAGTCGAGTGAGAAAATGCCGTGACCAGCGATTTCGGTATCAAAAAGAGAAATGCCTGTTAGTGCAATCTGTTTCAGCAAAACGGATTTGTCGTCCCATTGTTCTCTACTGCGAATCGCACTCCATGTCTTTTCGTGCGTTTCAAGAGAAGCAATACAGGTCGTGAAGTTTTCACGGCAAATCGGCCAGAGCTTTTCTGCCACTGCTGTTTCCACCGAAGTTGCGTAGGTGCTTAGATCGCCCCATGCTGCCTGCTGGAATTCTTGGTATCCGTTCTCAAGTTCATTGTGGGCATAGACTTCGACTGTTGCGTTTCTACGTCGACGCTGGTTCCGCTTGACACATCCTCGCAATGAATCGAACTCGTAAGTTAGCTCGGCGTCTATAAAAACGGGGCTTGATGTGACCCACGGAATAGGGTCGTCGAACTCGTCGAATTTGAAGTTTTCAAAAAATTCGCTCAACGGACTAATTCGTTCGGGTAACGGCACGGTTCAACGGGGCCGCGCGAACGACTCACCACTTCAAAAACGTTAACTCGCGGCCTCCGTTGCAACCGATGGTTCCCCGTCTTCTGCGTTTGTCTCGTGAAAAGCCGCAGCCACGTCGTCCTTGAATAGAATCACGGATAGCCAGATACCGAGAGGAATGCCTATCCAGATCGCAGGCGAAATGAATGGGATACACGCAAGTCCCGCCGCAATTCTTCCGTTGCGAAGCCCTTGCAGTCGACGAACATGTCGCATTGATTGAATCATAAAGATCATTGCGAAGAAATGCACCACGGCGAAACAGATGCCAAACAACGTCGCGTCAACAGTCTCCCCGAGAGCCAGCATTGCGAGAGCAACAATTCCTGCAATAGCGTAGCCAAACGATTGAACCGAAAGCATGAAGATGAGTCCAGTTGCCGGGGGTCGAATTCTTCGGATCGCGGTTGCATCTCGTGACTCGACTGCATCAAAAGTCTGAGGCGGGTTGTAGGGGTTCAGTTCGATCGCTAACTCCTGATCGGGGAACGGTAGGGTTTTGCGGGCGGCGGCGATCGGCTTGCAAGCAAACGAAAAAGCGTGCCACCGCCGCTCCGTCAACAACCCATGGTTATCCGAGTGCATTTAAGCGGGTTGCATTTCAAGTTCAGCTCGCAAGATCGCTTTCGGAGAGAACGAGATCCCACGCCGGCTCGGGGCCAGGATATTCGTAAATCCGAAGGACGGCAAGCGAATCCAGTATGCTCCAGTCGGCGTTGAATCCCTCCTTGATGTAGCATTCAACGCGGCACTCAAGTTCATCGCGTTCGATGTCCACGCCTCCAAGGCATTCAACTCCGCAGTACTGTACGATGCGGCAATTTGCAAAGGAGTGTGCGCGCATCCAGTCACGCAAGTCGGCGAGTTTACGATCCAGATTGGCTTTGAATTCAGAGTTCATGGTTTGAAAGTCGGATAACGGTCAGCGTCACCTGGCGGTGGCGGTCAGTGTGATTGGAAAGCGAGGTTGGTCTCCACCACCGCTCAGTGTGCACGCAATGGTTATTCGTTCACGCGCAGGCGGTGCAGGAGCGAGCGCACCACGATCCTGGGAAACGCCGAAACAATTGCGTGGCTCTGAATTCATCGTATCAGGTCTGCGACGTTCACGCGGCAAATTGGGCGGATGATCGAACGGCAACATCGAGCATGGAACGAACTGGCAAGCGAGCATGGAATCTACACTGCTCGCGACCTGAATCGAATGCTGAACGAGCATTGGATCGAGCCACACATATCGCAGCGATTCGTCCGCCGATACGAGCATGAGTCAATCGAATAACGTTACGCATCAGCGGGAACGGGCGAACGACTTGCAAGCAGACGAGAAAACGAACCACCCGTTCTCCGTTGCAGTACGCCCAACATGGGCGTGATCTTGTGGGGTGGAAGTCCCCTGTACTTAGTTCCGGTTTTCTTTACGGGAGTCATGATACCAAATGGATAGCTCGTAAAGAACAGTACGAGGCGAGGGCAACTGCGGGGAGGTGACGAACCGTGGGGAGGAAGCCTGCGAAGATGATCGGTAAGCCAGCAAAGAATCGTCGCTGGACATCTTCTCGCCAAGACCCGCCAGGTGACGAACAGAAACTTGATACGAGGCCGACGACTCCAGGCGATTGGGCTGCTGACCAAGAAGCCGAACCGGAAGAAAGAGCGGAGGTAGATCAAGCACTTGGGCGGGGACAGATCACGTGTTCTTGAGCGATCAAGGACGTCCCTTATTTGGGGAGATCTCGATGCGTACCCGTGAGTAGGGCTTGCCCGAAAGGCGGGGCGGAATGCGGCAACGTATGCCCGTGCAAAGAGAAGTCAGCAGAAGGCATAGTAGCGATCCGCCGAATCCAACGGCGACGCGAAGGCCTGAAGGGAATGAGCAAGCACGTATCGACATCATCTCACGAAGGAGCCGTTGCCGTATGGCAATCTCTTAGCGGCGAAGCTGTCGGTCTAATGGCTTGGGTCATCGCGGCGACGCGTTGATTTGAAACTCGTGCTCAACCGCCTAGTGCGGTCCCGCATGCTAGGTGGTGTGGGAGGGGTCCCGGGCAACCGGGCCCCTATCCCGATTGCGATGGTTACCCGCCCTCTTGCGATAGCTGGTCTCTCGTGGCGTCCAGCACTTCGGTTGTGATTGTATGTCCGTCGTTGAACGGGTGCCAGTTAGTCACAACTCCCTTGCGTTCAAGCATTTCATGCAACCGCTTAGCGTCATCAAACGGCAGCACTTGGTCGCCTCGGCCGTGCGCAAGCAGAACCTGGATATTGCGTGCGGGGCCAAGTGATTCCGCGTCGATCGCAAGTGCGGGTGAGTAGAGGATAAGGTGACGAATTGGGAGACTTGCGTCCGACAGGAGCATACTTGATACAGTTGCCCCCTGCGAGAATCCACCGACCGCTATCTCCGCATCGGGGTATGTCCGGCTAGCGAAACGCACCAGAGATGCGAGACGAGCATGAGCGGTTTCGAGTTCCTGCTCGGTTGTCGCCCATGCGAGTCCTCCACCGTCAACAGGGATGGGTGCGGCGGGAAAGACGAATGCACGCTTGTCACCGCCAATGTATTCCGCAAGTGGCGTGAGATCAGCATCGGTAGCGCCGTAGCCATGAAGCAGTACGACGATTTGATCGGCGTCGTCGAGTGATATTCCTGAGGACTGAATCTTCAGACCACCCCATGGTGGGTCAGATTCGTTTACTGCGGTTGAACCCGACGTATTATCAAGCACATCGCTGCGAGAGACGACAGGCTCTGAGCATCCAAGCGACGTTAAGAACAGGAGAAGAGCTAAGTATCGCAATCGAGGTTCCAATCTGTCGGGTAACGACACGCGTAACCGGGCACGCGCGGAAGATTCTCAACTTCAAAAACGTCGACTCGCGTGCTCCGGTTCACGCGATGGTTACCCGCCGCTTGGATCAATCGTCGGAAAGTGCTGGATCGTTGATCCAATCTTCGAATATCCAATCAGCAAGCGTTTGCTTTGACGCCGAATGTGAATCTGAGTCGTGGTCATAGTACCCAACACAACCGGCCGGGTCGAGGAAGAAGTAGTTTCCATTGTCGCCACAGAAGGCGATGCAGTTTCGAGGAACGCCTGCAGCCCATGCCGCCTTTGCGTTAGCGGCGAGGCTAAGGTAGGGCATCAGATCCGGTAGGGCAACGAATGGTTCTCGAATGCCGAAGCGAACATTACTTGCCTCCAGTTGAAACCGGCGAAAGTCAGGATGCAAGCCGACGCCAAGTTCGCTTTCGACAGCGCGGACATCTGATTCGGTCGGCAGCCGCAAAGGTTTCGGCACTGGTTCATTGCAGTCGAGCAAAACAGCAATGGCGTCAGCAATGTCCATGTGGTTTACAGTTCGTTCAGTTTCAGTCGGGTAACGTTACCGATCAGCCGGCGGCGACGGTTGATCGTCCACTTCAAAACGCCCGAATTCGCCGCTCGGTTGCATCGGATGGTTCAAGTAAGCCGCTAGCGCGGCGGTTTCAAATTGATGGTGGAACGGACGCGTTGCGGATTGCTGGAAGCAACCTTTCAGGAGGAGCTGTTCGCTGGGAACAGCTCAGCAACTCCTCCTGAAAAGGAACACAACATGTCCAATTCTAGCTCAAACAATCCGCAAAATGCACCTGGAGTTCACTTCCCGGAAAGTCTTCGCCTGAGACTCTCCGAAGACTTGCACCTGACCGGCAAGGCCAAGCGAACTCACGATGGCTACATCCGAGCGGTCAGGCAGCTCTCCGATTTCGCCGGTTGCAGTCCCGATCAGGTGACCGAGCAGCATGTGCGGCAGTTCTTCTTGCACCTCAAAAACGAACGCAACTTTGCTTATGGATCGCTCCGGGTGGCCTTCTCAGGCATCAAATTCTTGTTCACGCACACCTGCAAGCGTGACTGGGAAATCATCAAGATGCTCAAGCTCCAAAACATCACCACGTTGCCGGAGGTGCTGACGATCGATCAGGTTCATGAACTGATCGGCTCGGCGACCACGCGGCGAATGTTCGTCTATTTCTGGACCGTCTATTCGCTGGGACTGCGACTCAATGAAGCGCTGCATTTGCAGGTCAGTGACATCGACGCCCAGCGAGGCTGGGTCCATGTCCATCGTGGCAAGGGAGCCAAGGACCGGTATGTCCCGCTGCCGACGACGACCGTTCGACTTCTGCGAAGCTACTGGGCAAGTCACCGGCACCCACGCCTGCTGTTTCCGGCAGATGGCCGAAACCACAGCCTTGCCAAAGACGGCGTCAGTCAAGCGACGACTCCGATGAGCGAAACGGCCGTTCAAGGAGCAATGAAGCAGATCACGAAAAACCTCCGCTTTGGCAAGAAGGTCAGCATTCATACGCTGCGTCATTCCTATGCGACGCACTTGCTCGAAGCGGGCGTGGGGCTGAAGGTGATTCAAAAGTACTTGGGGCATTCGTCGCTGCAGACCACGATGGTGTACCTGCATTTGACTGATACGGCCGAGGCCAACGCTCGTGAAGAAATCGAAAAGTTGTTCGGTAGGCTACCAGGCAGCGGCGAGTAAACCCGCTCTGGCAAATGCCCACGGTTGCGGAGGCTCTTCGGCAATTCGCACCGGCATACCTGCAGCAACACGCCGATTCGATCTCGGTCGCCGAAGATAAAGTTCTTGGCGCGATCACTCGTTGTCGCACCGGTGCACTGGGTGGTGTTCACTACCAGTGCGGCGGTTGCGGAAGCGATCACTGGGTCGGACGTTCGTGTGGCAATCGGCACTGCCCAAACTGCGGTCACGAGAAGACGCAGGCTTGGATTGAAACGCAGTCTGCCAAGCTGATGCCGGTTCATCACTTCTTGGTCACTTTCACGGTGCCCCGGGAGATCGGCTTGGTGCTGCGCGTTCACCAACGTGACGGCTACCGATGCTTGTTCGATGCCAGCAGTCAGAGCATTCGCGATGTGGGCGCGGCAACCAAGAGCCTGAAAGGATGCCAGCTTGGATTCTTCGGCGTGCTGCACACCTGGGGCCGTGACCCGGCGGTCTATCATCCGCACGTTCACTATGTCGTTCCTGGCGGCGGAGTGAAACTGGATGAGCAAGGCAATGCCGAATCATGGCAGAGCACACCGGAGAACTTCTTGTTCCATCACGGCACGCTGATCCGCGTCTACAAAGCGAAGCTGGCCGATGAGCTTCGTGCCGCTGGGCTGTATGACCAAGTCGATCGCGAGACTTGGACGAAAGACTTCGTCGTCGACATCCAGGCGGTCGGGCACGGCGTTCCAACGCTGAAGTACCTGGCACCGTACGTTCATCGAGTCGCGATCAACGACAGCCGGATCATCGATGTCAACTCAGAAACGGTGACGTACCAAATTCGTCGCAAGGGAAACGTGGTTCAGAACAAAGAGGTTGCCGGCGAAGAGTTCGTGGGCGACTTCTTGCAGCACGTGTTGCCGACGAACTTCATGAAGATTCGTCATTACGGGTGGATGAGCGGCAACAGCAAGGTGAAGGTCGAGGAGGTGAAGTGGTTGGTGTGGCTGATGCTTGGCTGGACTTTCTGGCTGGGCAGTGGCTACGCGCCACAGGTTGAACCACTGACCGCACCGATGAAGTGTCGCCTGTGCGGCGGGATCATGCGAGCGATTGAGGTCAGCTACACATCGTTGTCGTCGCAGGGCATCCGTCCCGAGCATGGGCTGACTTACTACGACAGTGGGTAACGCATGAACCGGGGAAGTGAAATGACCGGTCGAATTCGAACGTCTTCAGGAGGGCGAAGGAGGAAGGTATGTCGCGACAGCAATCTCAAGCTCAAAATTAATCGGGCAATGAGCGTCAATCCGCTTCCATCCAACTCGTCGCCAGCGGAACAGGCACAGAGCAAACGGCCGATCAGCAATTCACCTACTTCAAAACCAACCTGCCTCTTCGTTAGAGAACGCAGCCGGGAAGCAATTCCCAAGAGATCCTCAATCAACGCCTCGCCATTTACCCCCGGGCATCTTGAACAGAGGACTTGAGCTTCGGCTAGGCGACGCGTTTTGAACCGCGACGAACGAAGCAACATGAAAGAGAAAGAGACTCAACCGCCGCATCCACGCGAAGTCAAATCCTTATTGGTTATCCCTCACGCCCGGAATTGTACACAGTTGGTGGACGAGAACTAATCCAGTTTCTCTGGCAAGGATGCAGGTAACCAAAACGCAATAGGGACAAAAGTATCAACGGGCCGAAGAGGACGAATGGAAAACTGGCGTACCACTTGGGCTCGATCTGAAGGTAGAGATCACAAAAGCAATAGCAAACAAGCAGCAGCCAAAAAACGCGAAAGATCAAACGCGTCCAGCCAGGCCCGAGGGTGATTGTGAGTCGTGTTGAACACGTCGGACAACTAAATCGAATCGTGTTTAGTACCTTCCAGAGGCTGAGTGTTGTCAGGCACACTGGACATTGATCGCGGTTCCAGTTCCGGTCTCGTTCTGAGCGAGAATCAGATACTGGGGACTCGTATGGATTCGTCAACGTGCCACTCCAGTTGGATAACTTGTTTATCACCTGTTGGACAGGTGGGAATAAGTGGTGAGGTTTATTCTACACGGTTTGCCGGTGGGAATAAGTCGCCTTCCGAGCACTTGTTCTCGTCAGTCGGCGCGGACTTCGTCCACGTGGGTGACTTGTTCTCACCGTGACGCTTCCAGGACGTTGCGTCCTCTGATTGATCTTAACAGTCAATTTGACGGCAGGACTTGAGCCAAAGGACTGCATCCTTTGATACTCGCGAAAGTGTCCAGTGGAATTCCCGTCTTATTCTTGGGGATCCGCACCCGGCTTGCAAGCATTTTTGCACCCGGTGAACAAAAACGCACGCTTTGAGCGGTGGTTTCCGCGAGTTTCCCGCCTAGTTTGTTCACGCACGCGAGACAGTTTTGGTGGCTGACGTGGAGGCGCTGCCTCTGGTTGCGTTGGAGCGTTTTGGAAGAATCTCATTTTTGATCGGCAGGAGGAGGAGATGCTGGGAGGCCTTGCTTAGAACCACGTGAACAACAAGTGACGTAGCAGGTCGGCTGGAATGATCGGGCACAACCATGTGAGCCGTTTGGGCGTTCGCCCCGGTTGCGCGTGAAAACCGTGGCTAACGCCAACGGCTCACATACCCGATGACACCTGCGTACCTGCTTAGCAACGCACGATCAATTAGTGTCGGAGATACTGGGCGTATCTGATAGACTGCTGTGAGTTCAATTCGATCCCCACATGGCGGAGCCACGGATGGCCATCAGTTTACGCGAAGCCGATTCACAGACCGAGCAACGCTTGCGTGATTTTGCAGGAACTTTATCGGAGAAGGATCGCAGGCGATTTGCAGCCATCGAAGCGACACAGCGTGGGCATGGCGGGATCACTTACATCGCCGGTGTGCTTAGGATTTCGACCCGAACGATTGAACGGGGCATCGCGGAACTTGATCACCTGAAGGATGACCCGGCGGCTGGACGCGTACGTCGGCCCGGTGCCGGTCGAAAAAAAAGATCGATTCCGAAACGCCGGAAGAAGCCAACCTGATCGAGTGCCTCGAGTTCCGTACCGCCGGAGACCCCGACGAAGAGGACATCATTTACACCGACTTGTCGCCGCAGGATCTGTCGGAGCGTCTGGCGAAGATGGGAACCCCCGTGGGCAAAGACGCGATCGCTCAGTGGCTCGATGACGCGGGAATCCGTCGACGGCAAATTCGCAAAGACATCCCTGGCGGCGAACATCCCGACCGAGACTGCCAGTTTGAACGCATCGCCGAACTGGTCTCGCAATACGAAACAGCCGGCGAGCCCTGGTTCTCGATCGACACCAAAGCGAAGGAGCATTTGGGGCTTCTGTATCGTAAGGGGCGAGTTCGCGGCAACCGTTCGTTCGAAGCGTTTGATCATGACTTTCCTTCCTGGGCCGATGGCGCTTTGATCCCACACGGGATCTTTGACCCGAAGGCCAATTTGGGGCATATCAACCTGGGACTGTCCCGCGACACAAGCGAATTTGCCTGTGAGTCGTTCAGGCGTTTTTGGAACAAGTTCGGCCACCGACGTTATCCGGACGCGACGTCGATTCTGCTGACTTGTGACGGGGGCGGCAGCAATTCAGCGAGCAAGTACATCTTCAAATACGACCTGGAGCGACTGAGTGATGCGATCGGTTTGCCGATTCGCATTGCTCACTATCCACCGTACTGTTCGAAGTACAACCAGATCGAGCGCCGCTTCTTTCCGCACATCGGACGGGCGTGCAGTGGAATGCTGTTTGATTGTCTCGACACGGCCGTGTCGCTGATGCGCGGGGCGAAGACGAGAACTGGACTGCGAACGACCGTCGCTGTCATCAAACGCGTCTTTGAAACCGGAAGGACTGCCACCCAAGATATGAAAGACAACCTAACAATCGTCTACGATGATCTTCTGCCAAAGTGGAACTATGTCGCAAATCCCAGAACATGACAGTTATTCACCGTGCGTTGCTTAACGGAAGGGCACGAGCCCTCCGGTTCCTCACCGGGCGGCTTGCGCCACACCGCTAAACAGGTCGGCAGGAGTCTTTCGGCATTTGAAATGTCTTGGCAAGCGTGGTTGCTTCCACGTCCAACCGGGGCTAACGCCCAAACGGCTCACATACCCGATGACACCTGCGTTCCTGCTTAGCGGAAGGACGCGAGCCCTCCGGTTCCTCACCGGGCGGCTTGCGCCACACCGCTAACATCGTGACTTGTTGTTTACGCGGCGGGTTGGGAGGGAGGATTCTCAGGCTAACAGCCACTTGGGTTGCAGAACGACGAGGTGAGCGACTTGCTGAGGTGGCAGGTTGGATGACACGAATTGGTTTGACACGGTTCAGGTGCGGGAGTTGAGTTGTGATGGGAACGTTTTCGAAACCGGCGAGTGCCGAACAGAAGCAGCGTTGGGCGAAGATATGGTTCCAAAAGCTTTGCCAATTTCACCGGCGGAAGACGGAACCGGATTGGAAGTTTTCGGCCGATGATGTGATTGCTTTCTTGCGGTCACCTTCCCAACTCACTTGCGACGCGCGGTGGAGCAGGCAGGGATTTTGAAGCATGTGACGAGCCACACGTTTCGCCATTGTTTTGCGACGCATCTGTTGTGGCAGGGGACGGACATTCGCCAGATTCAGCAGTTGCTGGGACACAGCGATGTGAAGACGACGGAGATTTACACGCACGTGCGAAATCCGCATGAGGCGAAGGTGGTCAGTCCGTTGGATCGGTTGATGCGGGACGAGGACTTGGCTGAGGCGGGGTGAGACGGCTGTTTGCAATGACCACGGTGTCGTTTTCAATGGACGGGGGTGTTTGCGTCTGCCCCCCCCTCGCTTCGATCGACCCTCCTGCCAGGAGGGTGAATTGGTTCTTCGGCTGGACGCCTCGCTTTCCGACCCGTTTCGTTTGGACTCGTCGAGTTTGTTGTCGGTTGGGCACTCTTGTCTGACATCTAAAACTCCGACGGGCAAGAGTGTCCATCACAACGCGACGCGTGAGTTTTGAAGTTGCGCTTTTGCAATCTGTATTGTTGGCCAACGGCCTTCGTCATCGTAGCCTGGGGCATCGCCCCAGGGATCGAGATGGAGGGAAATTGGTTGGCCAATGGCCAACATCAACCCACACGTTTTGAATTGAATTTGGCCGTTGGCCAAAATGGGGCCGTGCTTTACTGATCCAAGGGCGATGCCCCTGGCTATGTTGAAAAAGGCCGTTGGCTATTGACGGATAAAGCGCAACTTCAAAGCGCGTGAGCGAAGGACGCCACCCAACTTCTACGACGGCCCCATCCGGGGCGACCGTTTGTTTTTCGGCATCGGTCTCTCGGGGCTTCCGCCCCGAGCTAAGCACGACGGCCCCATCCGGGGCGAAAACCGAGATGCCAGCCACCATTTGTTTTTTGAACGTCTCCAAAGATCCAGTGCCAGGTGGGACCTGGCCTACGAGCGACCGACTTGCTGCGCGGCGGCGTTGAACAGGGGAGTGGCAAGTCCTTTTGCAATTTGCAATTGTCAATTTCACGTTTTCAATGGACGGGGGTGTTGGCGTTCGACCTCCCCTCGCTTCGCTCGACCCTCCTGCCAGGAGGGTGAATTTGTTCTTTTGCTGGACGCTTGCTTGCCGACACGTTCTGTTTGGACTCGTCGAGTTTGTTGTCGGTTGGGCACTCTTGTCTGACATCTAAAACTCCGACGGGCAAGAGTGTCCATCACAACGCGACGCGTGAGTTTTGAAGTTGCGCTTTTGCAATCTGTATTGTTGGCCAACGGCCTTCGTCATCGTAGCCTGGGGCATCGCCCCAGGGATCGAGATGGAGGGAAATTGGTTGGCCAATGGCCAACATCAACCCACACGTTTTGAATTGAATTTGGCCGTTGGCCAAAATGGGGCCGTGCTTTACTGATCCAAGGGCGATGCCCCTGGCTATGTTGAAAAAGGCCGTTGGCTATTGACGGATAAAGCGCAACTTCAAAGCGCGTGAGCGAAGGACGCCACCCAACTTCTACGACGGCCCCATCCGGGGCGACCGTTTGTTTTTCGGCATCGGTCTCTCGGGGCTTCCGCCCCGAGCTAAGCACGACGGCCCCATCCGGGGCGAAAACCGAGATGCCAGCCACCATTTGTTTTTTGAACGTCTCCAAAGATCCAGTGCCAGGTGGGACCTGGCCTACGAGCGACCGACTTGCTGCGCGGCGGCGTTGAACAGGGGAGTGGCAAGTCCTTTTGCAATTTGCAATTGTCAATTTCACTTTTTCAATGGTCTGGGGTGTTGGCGTTCGACCTCCCCTCGCTTCGCTCGACCCTCCTGCCAGGAGGGTGAATTTGTTCTTTGGTTGGACGCGTTGCTTTCCAACCCGTTCGGTTTGGACTCGTCAAGTTTAGCACGTGAGCGGGAGTCATTGGGCTTGATCACGTAGCGGCGTCTCTCCGAGACGCTGTCATTTGCGAGTCTCAGAGAGACTCGCCTACGTGAGGTTTTACCCGATCATTCCTGCCGAGGTGCTTAGGAGAGTGAAATCTTTCTGGGGCTGGGGCAACGATCTTCACCAAGACTTCATCGGACGATTCGGCGATTCACGCTTCTCCCATCGTCGACCGCGGGTTGAATGGGCGTCTGCATCCAAGCTAGATTCAGGGCCGCCATCCTGACCTCCTTCCCTTGGACTGATTTCGCTTTCCGATGAATCAACTGCCCCAGTTCCGATGTGTTTTGTTGTGTCAACTGCTGGCCAGCCTGATGTTGGGTTGGAACGGTCACGCCGATGACACGGATCAGTTGCCGTTGATCCTGGCTCATCGCGGCGGCGCCCATGAGTACGAAGAAAACACCATGGAAGGTTTCCAGGCTTGTTACGAACGAGGCATTCGCGGCTTCGAAACGGACATCCGCATGACCCAGGATGGCGTGTTGGTTCTGTTGCACGACGACAGCCTCGACCGGACTCATGATGCCAGCGGCCCCGTTGAAGAGAAGTTGGCGTCTGAACTGAAGAGCGTGCGAACCAAGAAGGGGCAATCGTTTCTGTTGCTTGAGGATTTCCTGCGGTACTTCCAGGACAAGCCAGGCGTGTACTTGGAACTGGAGATGAAGACCAAGAACAAGGATTTGTACCCCGACGCACGGGTCGCGGAGTATTGCCAGAAGCTGTACGCGTTGGCCAAGCAGTTCAAACCGTCGGGTTCGGACTACCTGTTCACATCCTTTGACGAGCGTCCCCTGGGGGAGATGCGAAAGCTCGATACGGATTGGCCAATTGCGATCATCGCCAGCCAACCGCTGTCCGAAGAGTTCATTGAACGAGCCGAACGTCTGCAAGCCACTCACATCGCCTGCCGAATCACCGGCACCTCACGCGACCTGGTGCAGAAGGCTCAAAAGCTAGGCTACAAAGTCAACGGCTGGCCCGGTCACCGAGTCGAGGATTACTACCTCGCCATTGGATTGGGCCTCGATGTTGCGTGCACCGACATCCCCACCGTGATTCAGACAACCAAAGAGTTGCTGCCAACGGCACCGAAACAGTAGCCATCCCAGATTCGCACTTCCGACAGAGGACTTCACAGAAATCGCTTGCGATATTCGTCGCACAGCACCTCTGATTCGCACCGCCGATGAGCCGAACAAGCGTGTTCGTGCGGACTCACTGCAGCAATGCCCTCAAGAGCAATGCCCTCAATCGATCAGCCGTTTTCCGAGCGGTTTTGGCGGTCGAGTTCATCTTCGTAGGCGAGGTCGATCATTGTGATGACGGAGTTGACGTCAGCGGACTTGGTGGAGAACTTGAATCGACCGGTGAGTTTGATGTCGGGGTCCAGTTCGCTCTTCTCATGCAGTTCCCACATCTCTTCCGCGTAATGCGTTTCCGCTAACTCGGGTGCGTACTGGGCGTAGTACTGCGTGATATTTCGGACATCTCGCTGCAACATGGTCTTGGCGTTGTTGTTGCCCGAGGCGTTGATGACTTGTGGAAAATCGATGATCACCGGACCGCTTTCCTCTTGCAGCACGTTGAACTCGGAGAGATCCCCGTGCACCAATCCGGCACACAGCATCCGCAACACGTACGTCATCATGACGGCGTGTTCTCGGACCGCTTGTTCCGCTGACATCGTGATGTCGTTCAATCGCGGAGCCACTCCGCCTTCCCCGTCGCCGATCAATTCCATCAACAACACGCCATCGAAGAACCCGTAGGACTTGGGGACGCGGACGCCTGCCTGGAAGAGTTTGATCAGGGCGTCGACTTCGGCTCGTTGCCAAACGTCTTCCTGTTGGTCTCGACCGAACTTGGAACGCTTGTCGATCGCTCTCTGCCGACGGCTGTTTCGAATCTTCCGGCCTTCCTGGTACTGCACCGCGTTCTTGAAACTTCGCTTGGCAACGTCCTTGTACACCTTGGCGCAGCGAACCTCGTCACCGCAACGGACCAGGAACACTTGTGCCTCTTTGCCGCTCATCAGGGATCCCAAGACTTGGTCGACGAGCCCGTCTTCGATCAGAGGTTGAATGCGTTTGGGGACTTTCAAAGGACGGCCGATTCAGAAACGAAGTCGCTTCCGCTGGGAAGCAGGAGACGAAAGGGGAGCAAAATGCGTCCCTGATCCTAACATCGCCACCCCAGAACAGCCTCCCTGGTCGGCACAAATTTCTCCTGATGAGCCCGGGAGGGCCGGATTCAGCTGTGCAACCGCTATCATGGGACAACAATTGAAGCCGGGTGGATGTTGTGAAGATGTTCGTATTTTTGATCAGACCGAAACTCTTGACGAGTTTCGCTACGTTTTGAAGGGAACCGATGGGACAACTCAGTGATGTGGGCGAGGCCGATGGCTGGCGATGCTGGCTGTGCGACGAACCGGTTGATCCGGACATGTCGCCGAATGACCCTCGGGGTGCCAGCGTGGACACTCGGATCACCAAGGCCAAAGCCAAGAAGAAAAAGCAGGACAAGGGAAACGTGCCGCCCGAGCGATTGGCTCACAAGAGCTGCAACACCGGCAAAGGCGGGAACGATCCGGTCGTGCCCTGGCCCGACCATTTGATTGTCGTGGACCCGGCACCGATCATCGCTGCCACCGAGCGACTGGAGCGAAAAGGTGGCCGTGAAGCGATGGCTCGCTGTCCTTCGCAGGACGACGCGGACTCCGTCGCTGCCTGGTTGATCGATCGGCTGTCCCGCCTCTCACCAGGGCTGAAGTTGCGTGCGGAGATCGCTTCCACCGGCGGCCAGTACTTGGTCAGCCTGCACACCGCGTAGAAGACAGACGCAACGCGAGGATTCGTTTGGGCAAGCTTCCATCCTGGTACGGATGAAGAAAGACAGAAGCCGGAAGAAAAGTAGCATCCTTGATCCAAACGCCAACATGAAACCTTTCGATCATTTGGTTTCAGCCGGCATCTTGCCTTGCCAAATGGAGACTTCATCCATCCAACCGTCGAAGTTACGGCCCGTTCCTGCACGATGCCCTCCGATCACCAATCCGCCGAACTCGGACGCTGGACCGGGAATTGGCAGGGGATGTTTGGCGATCGGGGCGTCGTTCAGAATCAGCGAGAGCGATTTGGAATCGAAAACCATCACCAAGTGATTCCAACGATCAAGCAAAGCGTCACGATCAATGAAGGTATCAAAACCGCCCTGCGACCTGGCAGTCGGAGCGGCCCCGGTTTCGGAGGCGGGCTGCAACGTGTGCGTGTACATCTGCAAGTTCACCTGATCGGCGTCCTCCGTCGAACGCATCCCCAGTGACAAATGCCAAGCGGATTTTGCAGACTCGGTTCCTTCCGCTGTGCTCTCGATGAGAAAGTGTCGTTCAGACGTGCCGTGTGCTGGCAGGCTGGTCGGTTTGAACCAAAGTGAAACGGTGTGGTGGGTCGAGTTGTCATCCAAAAAACTGCGGGGAACACGCACAAATTGTTCCCGCGAACGGTCGAGTTTCAAAGCACCGCCAGAAACTCCATCCTCGGCAACCACTTGGGCGTCGTTCACGGCGACCGCATCGATGCGGCGTCCGAGAACGGATTGGTTCTTCAAGTCACCGTCGAATGACCAGTGGGCTCTCAATTCAGTGTCCGCTTTGGATGAATCGTCAGCCTTCAACGATGCCAGTGGGATTTTGACTTGACGGTTCACCACGCCATCCGGTTGACGGTACTCAGCCGTCAAAGTGGGTTCGTCTTGTGTCCCATCCGCAGTCAGGGTGAGGAACTGCCATCCTTCCACCAACGACCATTCCAGTGACGGATGGTAAACGTCCAACGTGGTGATCGTGTGGTCGTGTCCTGGTGAAATCACAAAGTCATGCAGGTCATACCCGACACGTTGAGGATGAATCAAATGCCGGGCAACGTGGATGTCACCTCCCAGCAGCACAACACCTTCGATCCTCTCGCTCTCGATCACATCGAACAACGCGTCGCGTTCATACCAATAGGTGAACATGTCATCTGTTTCGCGGTTCTTTTTGTCCTCCCAAATCGCACCTTGAGCGAGGACTTTGAAGGGAGCCTTGGACTCACGCAAACCGGTTAGCAACCATTCCCATTGCTCCGCCCCGAAGCAGGTCGGTTGAGTTGGGTCGACAGGCGAGGGCTCCGTTTGCGAAAAGTAGCGTGGATCGAGAAAGAAGACTTCGATCATGCCTAAGTCGACACGATGGTAAACGCCTTCCTGGCCATTGCCGAACTGCGAATGAGCTCGATAGTTCACGAACCCGCGGCGGGTGTCGACTTTGCCTTCCATCAGATTGTGACCGTTGCCGTTGTTGAGGCCAAAGTCGTGATCGTCCCAAGTGCCAACGGTGGATGTCTTGGCCGATAGAGCAGCCAAGTCGGGCATCTGCAGGAATTCGCGATGCCTGGCCCGCACCTTCTTCAGATCAGTGCTATCGATATAAGGGGTGTCGCCCATCAGGCACACGGTGTCGAGGTCCAGTCCCTGCATTTCTTTCCAAATGCCGTTGGGTTCAATGTCGACACAGGAAACGAAGCCAACGGAAACTCGCTCTCCACGACGAGCCAGATTGGCGGTTCGAAACGAATGCTGGTCGTCGGCTTCCACCAACGTCTCCCCCGTCTTTTCGTTCACAATTTGGTAGTGGTACAGGGTGTCTGGTTGGAGACTCGCGACTTGAAACTTGGCCACGAAGTCATCTTCCTTCCGTCCGACGGCGCTGACTTCCTGGATCACCTCCCCATCCAAGACAACCGACAACTGCAACGACTGTTCGGACTCAGCCGCCCGATACAGCAGATGGGCAGAAGTGCTCTCGACCGCTCCGACCAGCGGACCGACGACGTCGTTGGCTTTCGCCGCATCGCAGTTCGCGAACGTGACCAGCCAAAACGAGCCGAGTAATAAGAATGGATGAAGTTTTGAGAGGTTCATGACGGTGAGAGACGGGGGGTTTTAGGAGGGAGAATTTGGAGCCGGTCGAACGCGGCTTGCCTTCAAGACGCTTCGCATCGTTGCACAGGCAATCACCAAGGCTATCGATCGACCCAAGTTTTGAGGGCGAACTTTTGGAACGGTCCGCTTCGACAAGCGAAATGTTGACACAGGAGCCACCATGCGTCCATTGGTTGGGATGGGCTTCTGCAGCAAGGAGAACTGAGCCCGGAAGCTACATAGCCACACGTGCGAACATCGGTTTGAGTCGCGTGCGAATGGAAACCCGAAGCGTCCGAGCGAAAAACCAATTCGCGTGACTCACGCTTCACTCACGCAATTTGGAGGTGCGTTTTTTGGCAGAATGACCTTGGATTGAAAACCAAAGGCTATCAGACTGTTGATGTAAAACGTTTCCCAAATCGCAGGATCAGCTGAGAGACGCTCAGCAGGTACGCAGGTGTTATCGGGCACAACCATGTGAGCCGTTTGGGCGTTAGCCTGGCCTGCGCGTGAAAACCGTGGCTAACGCCAACGGCTCACATACCCGATGACACCTGCGTACCTGCTCAGCAGTGGAAACCCGACGCGTGAACGAGGAAGCGCTGGACGTGTCTGCTTCATCGCTCACCATCCTGTTGACTTAGTCAGCCGGAACGCGATAGCGTCCGGTTCGTCTCTGGTAACCGTGGGCGATTGCCCAACGGCTGATCGCTCGATCTGCGAGACGTATTCAATCAACAGCCTGTCACGTTTCGGGCTACCAAAGAAGTTGGGCTGCCACGTGGAACGTGGCCTACTCGGTGATTGCAAATTGCAATGAGTTTTCCCGAAGCTCTCGTGCCTCGCTGACGCTTCGGGTTTCCATGAGGCGGACGACAGTCACTCCACAATCATCTCGCCGTTCATCACCATCCAGTGGCCTGGGAACGTGCACAGGAAGGGATACCGTCCCGGCTTCGATGGGGCACGGAAGTAAACGGTTTGTGCTTCCCCAGGTCCAACCACATCCGTCGCGACCAAGACCTCTTCCGTCTCGGGGATGTAGTGGCGGGCGAAGGCTTGCGGATCGGCAATCAATTGGTTGGCGAGTTCACCGACTTTTTGCAATGCCCCCGGACGGACCAACGCCCAGTTGTGAGGCACCACATCCGGGTTCACCAAGGTGAGCGCCACGGGCTCGCCGGCTCGGACGCGAATGGTTTTGGTTTGGTACGTCAGGTTCGTTCCCGTCTTCAATTCGATCGAACGCGCGTTCGGAATTGGATCCTTCCACGGATTGGGCACCTGGATGGCGTTTCGCGCCAAATCACTCAACAGAGGATGCGCGGCGATCGTCTTTTCAACCGGCTGATAACCAGGAAATTCTTTGAACGCCGTGTCCAGTCGATGAACTGTGACGATCAGGTCGTGGCCTGATTCAGTCGGGCCGCTGGTCAAGCATTGGCCGTCCGCGTTGACATTCAATCGCAGGTGCAATTGATTGACAGGTTGCAGGTCGGGGATCTCCAAGAAAACCGATCGCGAATCGGACAAGACATGCGCCGAGACAATCGCCAAGGGATCGTGTCCGGCAACCCCAGGGTGCATCGGGGAGTACTCCGGCGATCCATACGCTCCGCTGTATCGATAGTTCCAACACTGAGCGAAGTGGCTCTTCGGGTCGCCGGCAATGCTGGGGTCAACAGGCTCCGCGAATGTGATCCGCACGCCGTTTTCGTGCACGTGAAAACCGGTGGGAACCTGATACGTTTGCCCTGTGAAACGAACTCGTTGAAAGCTGCCCTCTTCCGGCACGTAGGCTCCCCAACCTTGCGAACCCGATACATACAAGTGTTGATCGACTGGCGAAAACCGGCCTCGGTGTGCTCCCGATAGAAAGTCCCCCGCCATCGGAATCACGGCCCCCTGTGTTTTTCCGTCGACTTCGTCTCGCAACACGGTGAACCACGTCCCCGTCCCAAACGAGAAGTGCAGCAATTGTTTCTGCAGAGGCCCCCACACGCCCGGTGGCACCACCGTTTGTCCACCACTGGAATTGTCGAGGCCACGGGGCAAGTACACCAATGGCAGTGACGGTGGCTGGTTCCCTTGCGGACCGCGGTACCCGTAGTGCGGTGGTGAATTGCCCGTCGCCCCATCGAATGAACTCGGGACAGCGCAGATCATCGAAGCGGGCGTCCAGCCGCCTTCGCTGCAGGGCACCGTCAACGTTCCATCGGGAAGCATCCCCAGTCCGTCGGGGTTACGGAATCCGGTGGCAATGACCTCCGCTTGGCTGCCGTCGGCCGAAATTCGAACGAGACCTTGGTTACCGGACGCGGTGTAGAAATTCCCTTGCCGATCACGCTGCAACCCACAAATGAAATCATGTCCGGCGGGCGAGGTTTGAAAGGCATTGCTGAAACACTCGTAGAAATCCGCCTCGCCGTCACCGTTGATGTCTGTCAAACGAGTCAACTGGTCACGACACTGCACATAGATTCCATCGTTGGCAACGACCATCCCCAACGGTTGATGCAACCCGGATGCAAAACGTCGCCAAGTGGCCACCCCCGGTTGATCCGCCGGGGCTTGCAATCCACTGACGTGCCACACGTCTCCCTGCATTGTGCAGACCAAAGCACTGCCATCAGGCAGGAAATCATGCCCGGTGCAGAACAGCAACGCCTTCCAGGGATTGTCATGTGGGAGCTCAATCGTGTCGATTGCAAAGGGTTCGCCAGAACCCGGAACGATTTGCGTCCGGGTTGTTTGTGGCCACTGTGCTGGGCCGCCTGTCAAAGCGTCACGCAGCGGATGTTCGTTGGCGGGCAATCGGTCGACGACCAAGCGTCCCCCTTCCATTCGCGGTGAGTCCAAGTATTCGGTCTCGCCGATGCGGTACGAGAACATCACGCGGTCACCCAACCGATAAAAACCGTGATACCGCCAAGGCTCGTCGGGGGCCAGACTCGACGGGACAGGGATCGGACGGCCTTGCATTTTCAATCCGCTGACAAAGCCGTGACGGACCGAAGACAATGAAACGAAGCCACCCTCCCAGGCTGCTTCATACGTCAACGTGTCCGGGTTGAAGCAAACCGAATGTTCACCGGGGCCGCCCAACTGCACACAAACACCGCGGGACACGGTTTTCCCATTGCCACGAAACACGCCGGCCAACACCGATCCCTGGATCGTTTGCTGCCATCGGTCACTGGCCCAGGTTTCCTCGGTTTGATTGCCCCAGTGTCCGTGCTGCCCACCATCGAGCCCTGGGTAGGGCGACAACAACATCGGCAGCGAATCCTGGTTCCGAAAATGCTCCGCTTGCTTGGTGTAGAAGTCATAGATGCGGTCACGGTTCACCTGATGTTTCGCATGCTGCCAGCGATTCGGGCTGAGAGGTTCGAGGTCCAGCGGGAACGAGACAGGACCATGGGCCTGAGATTGTGCCAGCACGTGCTCCAGTTCCTGCGACAGCGCTCGCTGCTCATGGCTGACTTCGGCCAGAAAACGAATCAAATCCCGTTGCTGCTGGCGTGTCATCGCAGCGGCCAATCCCGCCGGCATCGGTGTGCTGCCCGCGATTTCGTCGACGATGTCTTCTGCATCGATCACGAATTCCTTTCCGGAGGCAGGATCACGCAACGTCACTGAGTTTTCGTCTGACTGCACGCGATAACCAGTGAGCACCTGGCCATCCTCGGTCAGAACTTTCCAGCTCACATATTCCGGTGCGATCTCACGATCCGGCCACAGCACGGATTCCACCAAGTGGGACAATTCGCGTTTGTTTTCCATCGCGGACAACCGGGGGCCGATCGTTCCGCCATGGGAACCGACCTGGTGACACGACAAACACGCGGTCTGCGCGCTGGCAAACACGCGTGCACCCCGCAACGTATCCCCCTGCTGCATTGCTTCGCTGGCCAACGCCTGGATCAAGCTGGGATCATAGGGAAGTGCCGCCGTCGGAGGAGTCCCGTTATGGGAATCCGCTTCCGCAGCAGGCTGGACCTCAATCGCCGACTTCCCAACAAACCGAATCTTCTCACGCTCAGGATCCAGTTCCCACAGCCCGAGCGTGTCGTCCTCCACCGAAACCTGCTTCACCGCAGACGACGGGATCGGTCGCACACCGCGGGAGACGCGCACCCACTCAATCAAGCCGTTGAAGTGGAATGAACGCTGCACCAAGCGTCCAATCCCCAAGCCTCCATCAATGCCTCGGCCGCGAATGGGAGAAATGTTTTGATCGGCGACCTGCTTGCCATCGACAAACAGACGCACCCGCGCAGGTTCATAGATCATCGACAAGGTGTGAGGCTTGCCGTCGGTGACCACCGCTTCACTGCGCACATGATCCGGTTGCCGGCCCGGCAAATAAGCCGTCAGCGTTCCACTGTTGGCCATGCTGAACAGTTCCCAGTGCTTGGCCGACCGCTTGGTATCGCTGCTGACGAGGATGTTGTAGCCAGCCGCTGAATTCAATGTCGCTCGACATTCCACCGTGATGGGAGGGCGTCGATACTTTGGCGAGCCTGGGAACAGCCCGCTGATGCTGGGCGTCGCGGGCTGAGTCGACTGCACGCGGGCAGACGCGGGTGGCACCGGTGTCTTCGGTTTCGCTCCCCCGCTGCCTGGTTGCTTCAGTTCCTCGCGAAGCCAACGTAGCCCTTCGATGTTCTCCTGCAGAGAATCTTTGGCATCCAGTTCCGAGCGATGATCGAGGATTCCGATGGGTCCCTCGTATCCGCTTTCCGCCACGACGCGAATCATTTCCTGTTCGTGACTGCCTTTGCTGAGCCCCAAGATCTTTGGATTCGCACTGTCATTCATTCCGTTCAGATTGAGACAGTGCAGATATGGCAACATCAACTCGAATGATTCTTTCCAATCGTCGATGTGTTCGTGCCCGTGGTGCAGGTTGTACGTGATCCCGACGTGATGGAATCCCTGCTCTCGCAACAGGCGACAGATGCCGACCAGGCTTTCCGGTTCACCAGCCCAGCCGCCGTGGTTGTAAAGCGACAACTTGCATCCCAATCGCTGAGTTTCCTGAGCGGCGGAGACCATCTGCTTGGCAGCTTGTTGGAGTTTTTCCTCCTGCGTGCCTTCGCGTGGATTGGGCGGCATCATCCAAATCTGCGGATGCAGGTCGTACTTCTCAAACAACCGATAGGCCTCGGGATGTCCGCCCCAAAATGCAAAGAACTCGATGCCGTGCTTGCGGTACTCGAGAATTTCCTGTTCGAAGCTCGGCACATGCTCGGCTCGCCAGTCGTAGGCACAGCGGCGGATGCCAAGATCGCCCAGCATCTGAGCTCGCTCCGCCGGAGTTCGCTTGGCTGCGTCAAAGGGGACGATGCACCACGCCACCAAGTTCTCTTGTTCCAGAACGCCCAGTGATGCGCTTTCAGACGCTGTTGCGCCAGGCGAGGGTGCCTCAGGCGACTGCGCGAACACTGGAACGGTCAGCATGACGAACAACGTCAGCATCGAACGACAAATCAAGGTGGGCATGGAGAATGCTTCAGGAGGGAGTGCGTTCAACACCGTTCGAACCAGAACGTGGAACCATCGAGGCAGGGAGGCCCAGTATATCAGCCGCTTCGCCCCCTGCGCGGGCGGCCATTGGCTGCGTCCCATCACCATCTCGCAGCGGGACGAAGAGACTAAAAGTGGCTAAGCAGGTACGCAGGAATGATTGGGTTTCATCTTGTGAGCCGTTTGGCGTTAGCCACGGTTTTGCGTGGGAACCGTGGCTAACGCCAAACGGCTCACATACTCGATGACACCTGCGTGCCTGCTTAGCATAGAACGCCAACCACAATCCCACCGGAAAACGAGCGTCCCCCCAAACACGGCGGGATCCGGAACGGGAAGGTGGGATTCAGATGTTTGTCGGTGGCGGGATCGTTTACCGACGGCGACCGTCTTGAATCCCTAACCGGATGAAGATTCTCGCAACCATCGTGCTTCGCAACACCAAACTCTTAGCCGTCCAGGGCAAGGGCAAACAAAATCGGCTTGCTGATTTAGTCGTGGATTCCGGAACAACAATCAGCCGCCGTGCGCTAGCACTCGGTTGACGGTGCTGAACCGGACGCGAACGCGTGGCGGCTGATTAAATCAACACGCCGAAATGCTTCGTGTTCGATGAGTGAAGATTCGTGTTCCGCGAAAACAGGCGATTCTGGAAACACTGCTCTTCACTCGTCGCACACCAACCGTGACTGCGATCTTAGTTCGAAAGTCGGTCTTCCATTTCTCCGATCCTGATTGTCGTTTTCAACACGGCATCGGGGTTCAGAGAGATGCTGTCGATGCCTTGTTCGACCAAGAACTCAGCCAACTCGGGGTAGTCACTGGGACCTTGCCCACAGATGCCAATCTTGCGTCCCATCCGCTTGGCGGTCTGGATCGCTGATTCAATGGTCGCCAACACCGCAGGGTCCCGTTCATTGAAGATGTGGGCCACGATTTCGGAATCGCGATCGACCCCCAACGTCAACTGAGTCAAATCATTGGAACCGATGGAGAAGCCATCAAAGATTTCGGCAAACGCCTCGGCCTGAATCACGTTGCTGGGGATCTCACACATCACGTAGATCTCCAATCCGTTGTCCCCACGCACCAGGCCTTGCCCGGCCATCACTTCCTGAACGCGTTTGCCTTCTTCGACGGTGCGGCAAAACGGAATCATCAGCTTGACGTTCGTCAGCCCCATTTCGTCGCGAACCTTCTTCATGGCCCGACACTCCAGGGTGAACGCGTCACGATAGCGTTCGTTGTAGTAACGGGACGCGCCGCGGAACCCAAGCATTGGGTTTTCTTCAATCGGCTCAAACTGGCGTCCACCGACAAGATTGGCGTATTCGTTCGTCTTGAAATCGCTCATTCGAACGATCACGTCTTTGGGGTAGAACGCGGCAGCAATCATTCCCACTCCCTCGGCGAGGCGATCGACAAAGAACTGCGGTTTATCTGAATACGCGGCCGTCAGTCGTTCGATTTCGGTGCGAGCCGCGGAGTCCTCCAGCTGATCGAATTTCAGCAGTGCCAGCGGGTGCACCTTGATGTGATTGTTGATGATGAATTCCATTCGTGCCAAACCAACGCCATCGTTTGGAATGAAGGAGAGCGAGAATGCCTCATCGGGATTCGCCAGGATCATCATGACCTTGGTTCGGGGACGTTTGCGTTCGTCCAGTTGAGTCTTTTCCACGTCGAAGGGAAGCAGCCCGTCGTAAACAACGCCGGAGTCTCCTTCGGCACATGACACCGTGACTTCTTGCCCATCGTGCAACAGTTCGGTGCCGCGAAGAGTCCCTACAATCGCGGGCAACCCGAGTTCCCGGCTGACGATCGCGGCATGACATGTCCGGCCACCACGGTCGGTCACGATCCCGGCCGCCTTCTTCATGATCGGCTCCCAATCCGGGTCCGTCTTTTCCGTCACCAGCACCTCGCCTTCCTGGAACTCAGCCAAGCGACTGGCGTCCGCGATCACTCGAACCTTCCCCTGCCCGATACGTGATCCCACGGCACCACCGCTCACGATGACCGGTCCGGTGCCACGCAAATGGTACGTTTCCAGAGTCAGCATCGAACGTTGCGACTGAACAGTTTCCGGACGCGCCTGGACGATGAACAGTTGGCCTGTGTTTCCGTCCTTTGCCCATTCCATGTCCATCGGACATGGGTGTCCCTTCTTCTCGCTGTAGTGGTCTTCGATCTGACAGGCCCAGCGTGCCAACGTCAGGATATCGTCGTCGCTGACTGCAAATTGAGTTCGTTCCTTCGCGGGAACCGGAATGTTTTTGGTGAGCTTGCTGCCGCCAATGTCATAGACCATCTTGATTTCCTTGGTCCCAACGGACTTCTTCAAGATGGGCCGACTTCCCGTTCGCAGGGTCGGTTTGAAAACGTAATACTCGTCTGGGTTGACAGCGCCTTGGACAACGTTTTCGCCCAGTCCATAGGCTGCATTGATCAGCACCGCATCCCGAAACCCACTCTCGGTATCGAGCGAAAACATCACGCCGGACGTTCCAATGTCCGAGCGGACCATGACCTGCACACCAACCGACAAAGCAATTTGGTGATGATCGAATCCTTTGTCGACCCGATAGGAGATCGCACGGTCAGTGAACAGCGACGCGAAGCAACGCCGACAGGCATCCAACAACGCCGTCTCACCTCGAACATTCAAATACGTTTCCTGCTGCCCGGCGAAGCTGGCGTCCGGAAGGTCTTCCGCGGTCGCACTGCTACGAACGGCCACATCAATCGGCTCCCCTCGTTCCAAGCTGAGTTCACGATAGGCTTTGCAAATTGCGTCTTTGAATTCGCGGGGAAACTCTGCGCTCAAAATCAGCTCGCGGACCTGATGCCCACGTTGCCGCAGGTTCCCAATGTCACCAGAATCCAAATCCGCTAGAACCTGCGAGATCTTCTCGTCCAAGCCGGAAACTTGGAGGAAGTTTCGATAGGCCGCCGCCGTGGTTGCAAACCCATTGGGAATCTGAACACCATCCGGCGTCAGTTCACGATACATCTCTCCCAACGAAGCATTCTTGCCGCCAACACTCGGGACATCGTCAATCCCGATTTGGTCGAACCAACGAACAAGATCAACGGCGGATGCGATAGCGGACATCGAAGTCTCCTGGTGACAGATTGATTCAAGCGTTCAATCCATCCCCAGGCAAAGGATGTACCAACGCTGGAATCGGCACCAAGCGACCGAAAACTGAGCGAAGTCGCACATAGGTCGATGTTTGTCACGGTCATTCTGACCACTTCCGCCGATCGACTTCGCCCTCAATCTTGGATCGGTTCCAGTAGATCCAGGCCGAATCGTTTGCCTTTGTCGACGGCGGGCACCCCGACGGCCATCCATTCCGGCTCCGGGGCGTCCTTGAGATAGTGGTCAAAGAACTGCTGCATCCGGATCGCGAAATCGCGGCGGTTGTGTTCGCCCATCACCCAGTGCGGGTCGCCGTTGTAGTTCAGCATCCAGGCTGGCTTTTCAAGACGTCGCAGTGCCACAAACAGCTCAATCCCCTGGTACCAGGGCACCGCACCGTCCTCGTCGTTGTGCAGGATCAACAAGGGCGTGTTGATTTTGTCGGCAAAGAAGATCGGCGAGTTGGCGATGTACTTCTCGCGGGCAGACCACAAGTCTTCGCCGATCCGGCTTTGAGTCCGCTCGTACTGGAACATTCGGCTCATCCCGCTGCTCCAGCGAATCCCGCCGTAGGCACTGGTCATGTTGCTGACCGGAGCCCCTGATTCGGCACATGCAAAACGATCGGTTTGGGTGACCAAGTATGCCGTTTGATAGCCGCCCCAGCTGTGCCCTTGCATTCCGATTCGATCCTCGTCCACGAAACCTTTGGCGATCAAGTGATCCACGCCGGGAAGAATCGAGTTGGCGGCACTCTGTCCGGGTTCACCTGTCTTGTAAGGAATGTCAGGAATGAACACGAGGTAGCCGCGACTGACATAGAAACTGAAACAGATGATCGAACGACTCGGAGCCGGTTGGTAATAGCTGTGCAGGCTGTCTGATTTTCGTTCGTAGAAGTAAACCAGCATCGGGTACTTCTTGGACGGATCAAAGTCATCGGGCTTCATCAGAATCCCATCGAGCTGTTGGCCATCCTGGGCTTTCCAGTGTGTCAGTTCCGCGGTGCCCCACGTGTATTCGTCTTGTTGTGGGTTGGCGTCGCTGACTCGCTCGATCTTTTCAAATCCGAGCGTGCTGGTCCAAAGATCGGGGAATTGGCGAAACGTGCTGCGGGTGAACAAGACTCGGTCACTGTCCTTGGCCTTTCGCAGCGACGCGAGATTCTCATCCAACATGATCAGCGGACGCAGGGCACCCTCCTGCGTGTCTTCGTTCTTGCTCTCGCGTTTGAGCGTATAAAACCCGCTCGCCTTGGTATCACGCCGAAACGCACTGAGAATCATCGCCTTGGACGGGTCGATCTCACGCTGCTTCGGATCCAGCCGAAGGTAGCGAAACTGAAGATCGTTTTTGCGTCCCTCACCCTGAGTGATGCAAATCGGTTTCGCCTTCCCAGTTGGATCCAGTTGCCAGATGTCGTGCGAGTCGTAGATCAGGAACGCTTTGTCGTTCTCCAACCACCCTGCTGTTCCGTAGGACGACGGCAACGTGGGTCGATCATCGAGTTCGTCGTGGAGCGGGTGCTTGATCCCCTTGCTGATTTCGATCGTCTTGGCATCCTTGCCTTGGGTCGGCTTCGCAAACCATTTGCTGTGTTCGGCATCAAACCAAACGATGTATTTCCCTTGAGGCGAAATCGCCGCATCCCATCGAACGTTTTCCAACACCAGTTCACGACGCCCCGAGTTGAGATTGACCAGGTAGACGTCCTGGAACCCGGGAACTTCCCACGAAAGCGTCTTTTGGTAGCGAACGTTGGTGTTGGCCACGGCGAGGTTGGAAGGCGATCGCAGGTCGACACGAACCGACGGGAGTTCACTGTCCTCCAGTTGAACGACGCGGTCGGTCTTGAGCACGTATGCCGCGCGGTAGCGACGATTGCGTTCGCGTTCGGCCTCCAACAGTTGTTGCGGTTGCAACTTGGGATCCTGCCAGTGCCAGACATCCACTTTGGCTTTCTCGTCGGAATCCTCCTCGACGTCTTCCCCTTTTGCTTCTGCGATGCGTTGCTTTTCAACGGCTTCGGGAACGGGAGCGGTCGAGAAGTACAGCCGTCGGTCGTCCTCGGAAAAACTCAGGCTGGATTGCGACGCGATCCACCAACCCGAAGGAAGTCCTGCGTCGCCTTCGGTCACCAAACGTTGGGCCTTCTTGGAATCCGCCGTCCACTGATAGACCGCCCAAGACGGCGACTTCGCCGTATAGTCTTCGTGGTTGCTGAGGAAGGCCAATCGTGAACCCTGCTCGTTGAAGGCCAGGTTCTTGTACTCGCCGACACCGGTGGCGATCGTTTTCTGTTTCAAGGAATCCAACTCGATCAGATGCACACCGTCGCGGGGGCCATGCGTCTTCTTCTCGCCTTTGGCTGAATCCTCTTTGGCTGTGTCTTCTTTCGCTGTGTCTTCTTTCGCAGCCGAGTTCTTTTCGTCGGCTTCATTTTCCGATTTCGATGGCTTGCCCGGTTGGGGCGTTTCCGCCGAGGTCACGAATGCGAGACGTTTGCCGCCTTTTGAGAAACGGAAAGAACGCACCAAGGGAAACGTCCGCAAGACCTCTGTGTCGAGGTGGATCAACTTCAGGTCCGTCCCCAGCGGTTTGTCCTTTTTCTCATTCTTCTTTTCCTCGTCCGGTTCTTCTTTGGAACGTGGGGACTCATCTTTCTTTTCCGCTAAGTTGCTTTTGATCACGGACTCAATGCGTCCGCGTTGGCGAGCCACCTCTTCGCGGCTTTTCAATTTCAATTTCTTGGCTGGACGCTGCAGACCTTCCGGTGTGACTTCGTAGACTTCGCGGTCGCCGCTTTGTTTCTTCAGCTCGTCGGGCGTGGACGCCTTTTCCATCAAGCAAGCCACCCAGTCGCTGTTCTCTTCCGGCAATCCAAACGAGCGGACTCCCGTCAGTGTTCTCAACTCACCCGAGTCCAGTTCGAGGATTTGCATGACCGGCTGAGGCATCTCTTCGGGTGGCTTCTTTTGCTTCCGCAGTTCTTCCACCTTCTTCTTCGGCGGCGTGATGCGGTAGATCACAAACCGGTCGTCTCGAGTGAAGCGAGCTCCGGTGCCGCGTTCGATGACGTATTCTGCACCTGTCTTGGCATGATGGATGTGCAACGTGCCTTCCCCATCGATCTCGCCGGTTCGGATGGTGTACAGGATCCAACTGCCGGCGTTGGAAAGGCTTGACCCAGAAACCGTTTTCCAACGGTCGTAGTCACTGTGTTGAAGCATCTTGCGCGTGATGTCTTGCGAATACAGGCTGCTGCAAACAGCCAGCACAGCGACAGTGAGGACCGAAGCCCGGATGCCGGTACGGCGGCCAAGATCAAAAGCAGAAATCATGAAAGTGGGTCCCAGGAAGCAAAGTGAACCGAGTGCCCAAGGATAGTCGCGTTCAGAGAAGATGGAAACTTCCGCCCGACAGCGTGGGGGCATCCACGGAGATTCGCGATCGGCAGCATTGTTTCGCGTAGAATGCGACGCAGACATGATCAACGGACCAGTTCATTCACCCCGCCGCTTGACTCTGGAATTCCTCTGGCGGGCTGAGCACAGCGACGACCATCCCCAACCTGGATCACTCCATCCGCACACTCCCAAAGGACACCCCATGCAAAATCGTCGTTCCACCATCGGTCTGTTGTTGACTCTCGTGTTCGTTGCCTTTTCTGCGAACGCTCAAGCTCAAGGTCGCCGGCAAGCCCAGCCTGGGAAGGAGCCACCCCATCCACCCAAGGTTGGCGAAGTCGCCCCTGACTTTCAATTGATGAATCAAAATGGCGAAGTCGTGTCGCTGAAGTCGCTGACGGCAAAGTCCCCCGTTGTGATGCTTGTCTTGCGAGGATGGACCGGCAAACAGTGCCCGATGTGCAACCGCCAGGTCGGTGAATTTTTGTCCAAACAGTCCGCTCTGTCGGGTGCACAAGTGGTGCTCATCTACCCTGGCCCTGCTGAGTCGCTGGGCGAGCACGCGAAAGATTTCCAAGGGAACAAGTCGTTTCCAGCGAACTATCACTTTGTGCTTGATCCCGACTACAAGTTCACCAACGCTTGGGGACTTCGCTGGGACGCTCCTCGCGAAACCGCCTACCCTTCGACCTTCGTGGTGGGACAAGACCAAAAGATTGTCTTCGGAAAAACGGTTGTCTCGCACGGTGACCGGGCGGATGTCGCGACCGTGGTCGCGAAACTTCCCTGAGTCGAATTCCGGACAAGGTGGAGACGCTCAACGTCAGCGGCCTGTTGATTGAATCCTAACGCAAAGCGTTAAGCAGGTACGCAGGTGTCATCGGGTATGTGAGCCGCTGGCGTTAGCTACGGTTTTCACACGCAACCGGGGCTAACGCCCAAACGGCTCACATGGTTGTGCCCGATCATTCCAGCCGACCTGCTTAGTGTGGGATCGCGTGCCATTGCAACGAGCCGATGGGTCCCTCGCTCACGCGTCGGGTTGTGAACTCGAGTCGATCAACAAGCCGTTAAGCAGGTACGCAGGTGTCATCGGGTATGTGAGCCGTTGGCGTTAGCCACGGTTTTCACACGCAACCGGGGCGAACGCCCAAACGGCTCACAGGGTTGTGCTTGATCATTCCAGCCGACCTGCTTAGTGTGGGATCGCGTGCCATTGCAACGAGCCTATGGGTCCCTCGCTCACGCGTCGGGTTGTGAACTCGAGTCGATCAACAAGCCGTTAAGCAGGTACGCAGGTGTCATCGGGTATGTGAGCCGCTGGCGTTAGCCACGGTTTTCACGCACAACCGGGGCGAACGCCCAAACGGCTCACATGGTTGTGCCCGATCATTCCAGCCGACCTGCTTAGCTGATTCAAAGGAGCCTTTTGGTGACCCACCGGAAGGCTCGCTTCATTTGGCGGCACCATTTTTTGATCGAACAGTTGTTTCGTGACGCTCGTTCGATCAGAGTGGTTCTTTCGCAAGTCGTCAGGAGTCTTTTGGCATTTGAAATTTCATGGCAAACGTCACTGTTCCCACGTGCAACCGGGGCTAACGCCCAAACGGCTCACAGGGTTTTGCCCGAGCATTTCTGCCGACCTGCTTCGAATCCAAAATCTCAGTGCGATGATGGAACGGAATGGAACGCATGAATGACACCGGACAACGTACTCGCTGGGTATTCGGTCTTTTGTGTCTGTTCTTCCCAACGCACTCAGCACTGGCCCAGCAACGCGAATTCGTGACCAGCGACCGTCTGACTCTGGGGACCGAGCGTCTTCGTTCGGCGTCCGTTCGCTTGGGTGATCTCGATCAAGATGGCGACTTGGACATCGTCGTCGCCAACGGTCGGCATTGGCCTCAACAGAACCAAATCCTCGTCAATCAAGGTCGGGCCAAGTTCTCGATCATCCGTCCGCTCGGCATGGATCAACGCACCACCTACGCGTGCGAATTGGCCGACTTCGACGGCGACGGTGACTTGGACATTGCGACCGGCAATGACCTCGCCCAAGGCGAAATTCTCCTGAACGACGGGGGAGGTCGCTTCACCCTTCACTGTGAATACGGCGACGTCACCAGCCTCCGCAGTCTGCTGCCGATTGATCTGGATCTTGACGGGGACGTGGACCTGATCGCAACCTGTCGCGGACGCCCCAATCGCATCTATCTCAATGACAGCCAAGCGAATTTTGAGGCGGGGCCCACTTTCGGGAAAGACAGCGACTCGACCATTGACGTTGCTGCGGGTGACATCAATGGCGATGGACATCTCGACCTGGTCCTGGCCAACCGTGACCGGCAACCCAACGAAGTGCTGTTGGGCAACGGTGAGCTGCGATTCCCCCAGAGCGTGCCGTTTGGATCCGGTGAAGATCATTCACGATCCGTTGCGATCGCGGATCTGAACGCGGACGGAAACTTGGACTGGGTGATTGCGAACATCGGAAGCAAAAACCAAATCTTCTTGGGCGACGGTTCCGGTGGTGTCATGCGTGCGACGGATTTCGGTTCTCACGACAGCCAATCTTACGCGTTGGCAATTGCCGACATGAACCAAGACGATCGACTGGATATCATCGTCGGCAATTTGAACCAACCCAACGCAGTGTACCTGCGCAGCGACAATGATCTGAATTTCGACGAAGTTCCGTTCGGCGATGCTTCTGCAACGTATGGCCTCGATGTCGGCGACCTGGACGGGGATGGCGACGCAGAGATCGTCGTTGCCAACTCCGATGACCTGAACCGCATTTTTCTCAACCGCGTGACCAGACAATGATTCCAACCATGCTGAAACCACTGACGAGTCTATTGACGTTGCTCCTCATCACACTGACTCCTCCGTTGGAATCGCAGTCCCAAACCACGACCGATTGGCCCTCCTTCCGAGGACCGGGCGGTCGCGGCGTCGCCGAAGGTTCAACGATCCCGACAACCTGGAACGCAGATCCAGAAAGCGAAACAACCGCTGGGATGCTTTGGGAAACCAAGGTCCCTGGTCTGGGTCACTCCAGCCCGGTGATTTTCGGCGATCGAGTTTTCTTGCTGACCGCGGTTCCTGACGAGGGCGAAACGGAACTCAACATTGCCGCCGGCGGGAACATTGATGCGGCGGAGGACAGCGGTGCCTACAGCTGGATTGTGCTTTGCTACGACAAGCAGACCGGAAAAGAGCTTTGGCAGCAGACTGCTCACCATGGCGAGCCCAAAGCGACTCGGCACAGCAAAGCGACTCATGCGAACACCAGTGTTTGTGTGGCTGGTGACAGGGTGGTGGCATGCTTCGGCTCCGAGGGGCTGTACTGCTACGACCTGGACGGCAAGCTGATCTGGGACCGTGACCTGGGCGTCGTCGATGTCAGCAAATACGGAATCGGTTGGGGCTACGCGAGTTCGCCTGCGATTCACGATGGTCGGGTTGCTGTGATCTGCGACGATCCCGACCACCCCTTCGTGACCGTTTTGCAACTGTCCGACGGCGAAGAAGTCTGGAGGTCGGATCGCTCCGAGATTTGCGAACGCAGTTGGGGATCGCCGCTGATCCACGAGGTTGATGGGGTCACGCAGATGATTGTCAACGGTTGGCCTTGGATTGTGTCGTATGACTTTGCGACCGGCGAAGAGTTGTGGCGACTCGAAGGCGGAGGCGACAATCCTATTCCAACGCCGTTTGTTTCCAATGGTTGGATCTACATCACGAACGCACACGGCGGCAAGGCACCGATCTACGTTGTCCGCCCCGACGCTCGCGGAACGATCAAGCTGGACTCGGAAGACGAATCCAATCCGCTCGTGTGGAGCGTTGAACGGGGTGGGTCTTACATGTCGACACCGGTTGTCTCAGGCGATTACTTGTACCTGGGCAATTCCAACGGAGTGGTGCGTTGCTTCCACGCGGAAACGGGCGAGAGCGTTTTTCAAAAACGACTCGGCAAAGACGCTGGGGTGATCGCTTCGTTGCTGGCCGTGAACGGGAACGTGATCTGTGCGTCCGAAAACGGCATCGTTTACGTCTTGAAAACGGGGCCTGAATTCGAAGTCTTGGCCGAGAACCCCATGGGCGCCCCCTGCTTCGCAACACCGGCGGTCTCCGACGGCGTGTTGTTCATTCGCACCACCAAGCGATTGGTCGCGATCAGCGAACCGGAGTGACCAACATCCGCCCCGTTTCACTGGGCACGTCCCGTTGGATGACGACGGTCTCGGTCGGTTTAGACAGCGATTGAATCTGTTGAATCGTTCCGTCGTGGCTCTCCAAGACATAGACCGAACCGATCCTCGCGTTGAGCGTGATCTTACCGCCTGGCTGAACGCGTTTGGCTTTGCCACGTCGCCCGGCGGATGTGATCGGGAGCACTCGGACCAAAGTGTCGGTTGCGTTCTCGAAGGTGAGTTTTCCTTTGGAACCATCCGGTTTCCACTGAGCATGAATCGATGGTGTCATCACCAACCCTTTGCGAGGGTGGGTGGCCAGCAACAACGCGGTCAGTTCGTCGATGACGGATGGTTCGGCGGAATCGATGATGCTTTCGGTTTCGGAATCGTCCGTGCGGTGGTCGTAAAGTTCTCGGGCGGTGACTTCTCCGGTGCTGAAGTCTCGCCACTCGACCAATCGATAATCGTTGGTGCGGATGGAATAACCCATGTATTGTTGTCCTTCATGTCGGCGGTAGTACTGGTTGACCGCTCCGTCGTGAACCTTGGCGTCGACATTTCTTAGAATCGGCACCAAACTCGCACCATCCACAAACTTGGGTACCTCGATACCAGCCAGCTCGCACAGCGTGGGATACAGATCGAGCAGTTCGGCCAATTGATCGGTCTGTTGACCGGCACATTCCACACCTGGCCCCGCGATCAGCAGGGGCACGCGAGCGTCGATCTCGTAGTTGGTCATCTTGCCCCAACCTCGATGCTCACCGAGTTTCCAACCATGGTCACTCCACAGCACCACGATCGTTTTGTCGGCCAAGCCCTCTTCTTCGAGCGCATTCAATAAACGACCAATTTGCGCGTCGATGTAGCTGACACAGGCGTAATACGCGTGCATCAGATGACGAGCGTTTTCTGGTTCGACGACACGGTCATCCCAGGGTTTTGGCAGATCCATCAAGTCGACATAGTGAGTCAGTTCGCTGTTGTTGTGCATCGCATAGGCGGGCGAGTTCTTTGGCACATGCTGGTCCGTCAGGACGGGCAGTTTGGCCGGGTCATGCATGTCCCAGTATTTCTTGGGTGCGACCCAGGCAAGGTGCGGACGGATGTAACCCATCGCGAGAAAGAACGGCTCTTTGGATTGACCAAGCCGGCGCAGGTCCTCAATCGCCATGTTGGTTCGGGCACCGTCGAGGACTTGATCGTCCGGAAGGTCAGGCGACGCCGTGCTGGGGCCACGAAGATTGTTCTTTCGCCAATCGCGTTCAGGCAAAGCTTCCTGAGCCTTCTGAATCCGAGCCCGCGTGCCGTCGGGATAAAAAGGCGGCAGCCGAGGAAGATCTCGAATCGGTTCGCTCCACGATGGTGGGTCCGGCGTCGGGTTGTGGTAGATCTTTCCGTGACTGACCGCGGTGTAGCCAAACTTTCGAAACCACTGCGGCAATGTCACCGCGTCCGGCATGGCTTCTCGGAAATGGATCGGCAATGTCCACACACCGAGTTTGTCCGGACGCAATCCGGTCATCAAGCTGGCCCGCGATGGGTTGCAGACCGCGACTTGGCAATACGCACGGTTGAACTGCACGCCTTGCGTTGCCAAACGGTCCATGTGCGGGGTGATCGCGTGGGGATCCCCGTAGCACCCGATCGATGGACGCAGGTCGTCCACCGCGATGAACAAGACGTTCGGGCGATCTTCGTCACCACTCGAGACTTGCGAGGGGGCCACCATCAGAAACGCGAAAATCGCCCAAGCAGAATGTCGTTGCATCTCGGTGCCCGCTGAAAATGGATTGAAAATGAAACACAGAAGGCCAATCGCGAAACCAAACCGGCCCCCAACCAAAAGGCGTCCCTCCGTCAGCATGCTTTTCGGAGGCTCGGCACCTCGCTTACCCAATCAAACCATAACAACTTTCCTTCCGTGTTTGATTTCCCGCGGCACGTGTGGCTGTTGGAATGCCTTCAGCCTGAGTTAACGGATGAAATGAGAGGGTGGAGATTGATCACTGCAATCCTTCAGGCGGAAAGCACTGATTGTTCACCAGGTTGCAAACCAAAGAGTGCAGGCAAGCACCGCTGGATGGAGGCACAATGAATCAACAAGCTCATCAAAGCTTGGTCGTGGCGTAAAAGCTCATCATGCTGAAAAACATGGCCGAAGCGGTGACGACGCTGATTGCGATCACGATCCCGCCGATCCAACGAGTGCGTTTGATCTGCCACCACATCAACAATCCGGTCACGCCCCAGGTGACCATCGCAATTGCCATCGCATCGATGAACAGCGACCAAAAACGGCGTCCATTCCAGTGGGGCGGTTGGCCGTGGGAAGTGTGGAGACGCACGAAGAATGCACGCGGTGAAAATCCGTCTTCGCCGGTGTACCGGGTCACATCCAAATGACCGTCGCGAAGAACGTAGGTGACGCGAACGGGCTCGCCATCGACGTTGGCTAAGAAGTTCAGTTTGCTCCATCCTAGAGGTTCCAGCTTTTCGGTTGAGTCGATTCCCACTGCACTCAAGACCGTTGGCACGGTTTGCTCAGCAACTTTCACTGGGTTGGGGATGAGATCAACGCGGTTGATCTCCAGCAGAACAGGTTCCATGGGCTCTCGGTTTTCCGGGAAGGTCGCCACCCAAGCCGATTTGTCCACCGGGTTCAGATGAACGGCATGACGGATCCCCGCGTCCTCGATTTGAAACCCAATTTCGTTTGTGAATTCGGGTGGATGATCGGGATTCAGCTCGATCGATGAATCGGGAGCAGCAACGCGCATCGCGTCGACAACTTGTTCGGCCAGCTCATTCTGATCCGGGAGATCCGCCCAGGCAGAATCTGCCAACTCACTCGCATCGACTTGCTGCATGACTGCTTCCGGGAACAAGCCGACATGATTGAGCATGGCCCCCGTGGCGCCGTACAAAAACACCCACGGCAAAAGAAACAGTCCGACGTAGAGATGAACTCGCCGCAGAAACATCAGCACTTTGCTGCGGGCTTTTCGTGAACGGCGAATCGGTTTTGATGCAGGGGGATCGTTGGAATTCATTCAAATGTCACTTGGGAGTGTCGCATCGTTTTGCGTGCGACCGAAGCGGGTTGGGCAAGATGGCGGAACGCTGCTCGCCACTCCTCCAAGCGTTCAAAGATCGCTCTGGCAAGCCGTTTCCCCAGAACGTTGCCCAGCGACTCCCAAAATGCAAGCCGGGACCAAACCTTCAGGTCCGTGGTGGAACGCATCTCGATGCAACGGGAATGGACCACCGTTAACAGCGATCCCCCCTGCCGAATTGCAATTCAACGAATTGCATCGATCAAGCTCATCGGACCAGCAGCGGCTCAGTAGTCCATGACTTTGTCGGCTTCGATCAGCATTTTGCCGAGCATTGGAAGCGTTGCGATATCGGCATTGCGTTTGAGCCCTGGGTCAGTGATGTGCGCCGACTTGGCACAATGCGGGCACACCAGGACTTTGCCGCCGCCAGCTGCAAACTTCTCGTAGAGTTCTGCGAGCGATGGCGAGTCGGGTCCCCAATTGAATTTCAGTTCCTGCTTGCGTTCGGCAATGCGGACTCCCTCAAGGTCCACAAACAGCGTCACGTCGGCGCCGTAGTCTTGCATCAGGTTGGCAACCTTCACCGCCATGAAGCAGCGGTGCAGATCGTCGGTGAAGTGAGACAGATGCACCACGACCTTTTGACCACTCCCGTCCACGGCTGCCTTTTCCTCGGCCTGGGCTGACGGACCCGCCGTGGCGGTGATGAGCGCGGCTGCAACGAGACCGATGCGGAACATTTGTTTTGTCATCGACATGACTGAACTCCTGAAGTGGATTGAGATGGGACCAAAGGGTGCCAGCAAGAATTGGCAAACGTCATGCCACCAACAAAGTGGCGTCGCCAAGCCGCGATGAGACGACGCATGTGTGCGTCCGTGGACGTTCTGCGCGCCGGATGCACACACAGCCGTGAAGTTATGATGGGTTTCTGAATTGGTACTGAAGCTGCAATCCTGGCTCCTGCATTCCCAGCAGGCATGGCTTGGAATGCCAGCCTCGCCTCAAACAAGAAGCCACCGCATGAATTACTTTGAAAACAGCAAGATTCTGGTTCCGATCGACTTCTCTGATCAGTCGAAGGAAGCCGTTCAGACAGGCGTCAAGATTGCAGGCAAGAAGGAAAATGTGTCGGTGCTGCATGTGGTGGACCCAGCCCAGTTGTACGGCTTGGACGACAACGGCGGGTATGAACTTGGCGGAGGAATGGCAGCCGGAACGTTCAATTGGGATGGCGCGTCACAAATCGATGCGGATCACGAAGTCACGGCCATGAACCAAATGAAAGAATCGTTTGGCAGCGATGAGTTCCGGGGCGTTCAATTCTTCACTGCCGTTGACAGCCCGACGGAGGGCATCACGCGGTTTGCTGCCGATCACAAGATCGATTTGATCGTGTTGCCATCACACGGTCGCAGCGGCGTGAAGCGATTGCTGCTGGGATCGGTCGCAGAACACGTCGTCCGAGCGGCGCATTGTCCCGTTTTGATTCTGCGACGTTGAGACAATGCAATTCCGCCTTGGAACCGAAGTTTCAGTTCCGAGGTGACCCGACGGCCAATCAAGTGTCCAGCTCACACCCTCGCAATCTTTTCGCGAATCGTTTCTGCGTCGTAGACGATCGGACTGCCGGTTGGAATTTCCATCCCCACGATGTCCGCGTCTGAGATCTCGTCGAGATGCTTTCGAAGCGCCCGGATGGTGTTGCCGTGAGCGACGACCAACACTGTCTTTCCGATCATCAAGGCGGGCGAGATCGTCGCTTCCCAGTAAGGCAGACAACGCGCGATCGTGTCCTGCAAACTCTCCCCTCGTGGCAATTCGGATTCGGACAGCAAAGCATAGCGACGATCGAAACCTGGGTAGCGATCATCCGTGATATCCAGAAGTGGTGGGCGGACGTCGAAACTGCGTCTCCACTTCAACACTTGATCCTCCCCCAACTGTTTCGCTGTCTCAGCCTTGTTCCGCCCCTGCAAGGCACCGTAGTGCCGTTCGTTCAGTCGCCACGACCGTTCCACCGGCACCCACATTTGGTCCATGGTTTCAAGAACCAACCACAATGTTTTGATGGCACGTTTCAACACGGACGTGAACGCGATGTCGATTTCCACACCATCGTGGAGGAGTGTCCGGCCGGCCTCATGAGCTTCTTGGTGCCCTTGGTCCGTCAAGCCAACATCGGTCCATCCCGTGAACCGGTTTTGACGGTTCCAGACGCTTTGACCATGACGTAGCAGAATGAGTTTTCCCATGACGTCCTCATCTCACTCGTGAAATTTGCCAGGTCAGTCGAAGCCCCATGAACAGCGCCAACAGACACCCCAAAAATCCGGGGACTGAAACACCGAACAACTGAGGCGACACGCCACTGCTCCACAGCGACGCGGAACCGACAAACAACGCCGCCGTCAAGATTCCCATCACCAAGCGATTGACGACAGGTTCCAAGCGACGATGCTGCAGATGGACGTCAAAGTTGCCCTGCTTCAAACTGTGGAGCACATCCGCGAGATCTTTCGGCAGAATGCTCAACAAGTGGTCCCATTCACCCACTCGGGATTTCATGCGTTCGTAAACACGTCGCGGTGACAACCGTCGACGCATCGCCTGTTCCCCGTAAGGTTGCAACAATTCCGCCAGGCTGAAATCGGGATTGAGTTGATGAGCGGTGCCTTCAAGCATGCCCAAGACTTTCAACAACATCGCGACCTTGGCGGGCAAGTAGATTCGATGCTCGCGAATGATTCGGATGACATCTCGCAAACAAGCGGTGACGTCGAAGTCGCGAAGACTTTGATCGGCGTAGTCATCCAACAAGTCTTGAATTTCACACACCAAGGCGGGTTCATCAAAATCCAGTGGCACCTCGCCAAGTCGCACGACGATCTCAGTGATGCTGGCAGCGTCGCTTGTGACGGACGCGATCAAGGCGGCTTCCAAATCGTCGCGAAGACCGCTGTCGATGCGACCGACCATTCCACAGTCGAGAATCCCAACTCGGGGCATAGACGTTTCCTGATCCGGCTGGGGCACCCCCGGAAGAATCATCAGGTTCCCCGGATGTGGATCGGCGTGGTAAAAGCCGTCCCGAAAAATCATGTCCAGAAACACGGTTGCGCCACGCAAAGCAATCGCCGTCAAGTCGGCTCCCGATGACTCCAGGGCTTCCTTGTCCGAAACACTGACGCCAACCAGGCGTTCCATCGTCAAGACGCGCCGCGAACTCAGCTTGGGATACGGCGTCGCGAAATGAACGTTTGGTTCGTCGACGAAGTTCTTGCGAAACCGATTCATATTTTGCAGTTCGCGATGAAAATCCAATTCGCGAATCAGCGATCGTTGGAACTCACGAATGGTTTCCACGGGCCGATACTGCCGAAGCCGGTTGGATTGCTGCTCGGCGATTTCGGCCAGTTTTTGCATGATCTGCAAATCATTGACGATCCGCCGTTCGATCCCGGGGTGCTGGACCTTGACGACGACGTCCAATCCTTCCGGTGTGGTCGCACGATGAACCTGTCCGATCGAAGCGGAGGCCAGGGCAACCGGATCGAACCAGGAAAACAGTTCGTCGATGCCCGCTCCCAACTCGGATTCGATCATCGCAATGACCGCCTCGGGCGGGTCGCTGGGCGTATTGGCTCGCAGTTGTGCCAACTCGCACGCCAGTTCGGTGCCGACCAGATCCTCACGAGTGCTGAGAACCTGTCCAAGCTTGATGAACGTGGTTCCCAAATCCGTCATCGCGACGCGAATGCGTTCTGCGGTGGTGAGCGATTCGTCATCGCGTCCCACTCGCAGTCGCTCCCGCCAGACCGACGGAACACCGGAAATCCAATCAGCCAACCCGTGCCGGGCGAGGATCGTGACGACCTCGCGAAAACGTTCGGCGTTGCGGATCAGTTGCGGGACTTCGATCAGTTCCATCGGTCAAATTCTTTCTTTCATGCGACTCACCAACGCGACGTTTCAAACGGCCGCGTCGAGAGTGGCTTTGAGCATCGCGATGTGGGCCATCACGGTGTGGTGATGCTTTTTCAAGCGTTCATGGGCGTCCCGCAGATGCTGATGACGCGTGGCTTCTTTCACGTGCTCTGCCGTGGAGTGCGCCGTGGGTTCCGTTTCATTGCGGAAATCAGCGGCCACGACGTGTTCGTGCTGCAATGCTGTGGCTTCGTGCGAATCGATCTGATCCACATGAGCGTCCAATGCCGCCGTGTGTTCGGTCAGCCGTTCGGCGATTCGGTTGAGCTCTTTCAATGCGTTCTGGTGCCCTTGTTGCCAGATATCGATGTCATCCCGCCACATGGCGACATCGCTTTCCCATTGACGGTGGTCATGGTGCATGGCTTCATCTTTGTTGATTACGTCTGACTTGGACATGGGTGTGCTCCTTGAAGCAGGTTGAAGTGATACCCCTGTACTTTGCACGTGCTGTGCCGCTTGCACGGGATGGACTGATTTCACATCCGCGTGAGCAGCATGCCTGACAATGTGACGGCCCCAAAATGGCGACGCACAACGACTACCGCGTGAACAATCGCGACTCGTTTTCAACGACCAAGTACCGATGATCAGCGGATACGTCTTCGAACGTCTGAACCGTTCCGCTGGGCCACGTCACCTGGATCTCGTCCACGACATCACAGTCGGCCAGTCCGAATTCCAGGACAGGTTCATCGGTGCACAGAAACCCGTCGCCCGCAGTCACCCAGTCGACCTGAATTCCGCGTTTCGCTTGGATTGTGACACGAACTCCAATCGCGTCGCGCTCACTCTGCACGCCGACCATCTCCAACTGCAACACGTGCCCCATCGTTCCAGTGCGAACCTCCAACAACGCAGCCGGTCGATCGAGGTGCGTGACAACCAAATCCATTTGCCCGTCTTGATTCCAATCCAACTTTGCCAAACCACGGCCAAGGTACGAACCCGCCAGGTAGCTGGAAGGATCAGAGACCTTCACCGCTTCAAAACGATCCATTCGGTTGTGCATCAGCAGCGGCGGTTGGCGAAAGGGCTCACCCAAGTGGCTCTGATCGAAGATGTGTCCGTTCGTGGTCATCAGATCCAGCCAACCGTCTCGATCGACGTCCAGGCATTTGGATCCGAAACCGACATTGGACGAACTGAGTGCCGGCAATTGATAGCTCGGTGCGACATCGCGAAAGGTTCCGGCTTCGGTTTGCAAAAACAGATTGTCGTATTCACCAAAGAAGTTGCTGACATGCATGTCAAAACGCCCGTCCCGATTGAAGTCTCCGGTCGCAATTCCCATGCAAGCGTTCGAGAGACCAAACCTGCCACTGGCGACACCCTGAATGCTAGCGGTGTCTTTCCAGGGATGATTTCGGGTTGCGATGAAGTGGTTGGGACGCGCGTCATTGCCAACGAAAATCTCGTTCCCTTCCTGACCATCCATTTCAGTGACCACAATGCCTAACCCAGTCCCAGGCTTAGCAACGGATGCTGGTATTTCACGGCCGAAGCAATGGCCTTGTCCGTCGCTGCGATACCAGTGATCGGCTGTGGGCGGATGAGTGAGCGGTCCCTGAAGCAACTCTCGCCCCTGCGAATCGTACTCGGGTGGATCAAACGCATCCTTCAAATCGATGTAGTTGACCTCGTACAAATCCGGCACAGCATCCCCATTGAGGTCAGCGATCGCCATGGATGAGGTGAAACGATTGCCCTGCCCGTGCATCCGATTCGTCCCGTCTTGAAACGTCCCGTCACCGTTGTTGAGAAGCAGCCGATTCGAACCGATGTTCGCGATCAGCAAATCTGGCCACCCATCTTGATTGACATCGCCCACGCAGATTCCCTGCGAGTAGCCACGGCCTTCACTGCCGCTTTGTTGCTGAACCGAAACAAAACGTTCTCCAAGGTTGCGAAAAAGTTGATTCGAACGAGTGCCGTGCAGCTTTGGCGGGTCACCGGCTCCCTGCGCAAAGTACAGGTCGGGTCGTCCATCCGCGTCGTAGTCGATCACTCCCACGCCGCCTCCCAACGACTCGTACAATGCGATGGATGACAAATCGGCCTGCTCGGCCTGATACCACTGGAAGTTCAATCCCCGTTCAGTTGCGACGTCATCCACGCTCACCAGCAAATCCGAGTTGGGAGTTGTCGACCAAGTGAAACGCTCCTCACGAGCGGGAGTGGCGGAGGCGATGGGTTGCAACTCGAATTGGGAAGGCGAAAGGTTGACCATCGCGTCCTCCAACATCATCTGCCGCAGTCCAGAAACGCCCTGAAGTCTTCGACGTTGCTGCTTGATTTGTGCCAACGGAATCGCAGCTGTTTCCGGTAGACTCAGTTCCGTCCACCGGAGCGATTCCAGTGGGCGGCCCACATCGAGCAGATGATTGCCGATGTCCTTCAGAAGCTGACTATCTGGTGTTCGATGATCGAGTTGCTTCACGAGTTGGCGTGACTCGTGAATGATGGCCGCCTTCGCTTCAAACGCATCGCTTTGTTCGTTTCGCTGGAGTGCTTTGAGCGTTCGCTGGATCCGCTGGTAAGTGACCAAGTCGGCCGAATTTCGGCGGAGTGCTTCCAAGAGAGCATGCATGGCAGATTCATGTTGGCCATGATCGACATGGTAGCTCCCGATCGCGAACCAGTAGTCGTCGTAGATTTCCCAAGAGGGTTCGCGTGTGGAGTACCATTCCAAAAAGGCGGCGTCATCCTGAAGTTCGACAAGCACCCGGCCGAGCAGCGCCTTCGCAGACGCGATGTTGACAGGCCTGGTTGTTGAATCAGGCGCCAAAGCGGATTCCAATTCAGCACGAGCCTTCTGGAATTCGCCGTTCGAAAAGGAGTGCCTTGCCCGCCCATGCCCCGGTCGGAAGTCTGTTTCGGTGAGGAACCGATCATTGCGACCTGAAGCTTTTGCGAGACGCGGTACCGATTGGCCCCGGAAGACCAGCGACTGAAGCTGTTGCAGGTTGGCTTGGCCTCGAAAGACCAATCGATCAGCAACGCGAGCCGCCTCGAACGTTCGCCCGTGCTTCATGAAGAGTCGCCACAATCGATGGTACGGTTCCACCTGATTCGGGTTGGCTTCCGCCCATCGTCGCAACATTTCCTCGTAACGACGAGGATCATTCAGCTTTGAGGCAGCATTCACGCAAACGGCAATTGCGGGACGCTGAAGCTTGGTGTTGCTCTCCGCAACGCTCTCTGCGATCGCCAGCGATTTGGCCCACTTGCCACGCTTTGCCTCGACCCGCGCGGCCAACAACAACAATTCCTGGTCCTCCGGATGCTCGATCATCAACGGGGTCAGTAACTCGGCAGCGCGATCGCAATCTCCATGCTCAAAAGCTTCGGTTGCAACGCTCAACGGTCCGCTCGTATCGCCCTCCTCCACCACCGGCGTCCTTTGGCCGGAAGAATCGTTGTCAGACGCATCCTCCATCGAAGTCTTCTTCGACACGGACGGTGCACAACCAGCGAACAACAGCACCCCACACAGAAAGCAATTCCAGCCAATCTGAAACGGCTGGACCAGAAATGCGGGACCTGGCAAACGGAGCGACTGGACCAACGGACCATCCATTCAAAAACATCCGCTCCGCATCAGCTTCAACTCTCAACCGCGAGGGACTGGGCGATTCCGTTTTACAGGAACAACTCAGGCTTCGTCCGATGAATGTTCGAGCTGCTTGCCAGAGCAAGTAATGTGACTTCTCACGGCGACACCCTGCGACAATGCGATTGCCATGCGGGGCGACGTTTCGATCTTAAGTCACGCTGGATCGAACCGTCACGCGTGATTTTCCACCTCCATCCACCGGCCAAGATAACGGCGTTGGCAAGCGGTTTTGGCGTCTTCAGCTCCCCTTTCTCGACAACTCACAGGAATCGCCACATTCTTTTACGAGGGTGAGACAGTCAATCACTCTTTCGCATCGCCTTGGTAGGCACCTGCGGAGTATGTCAGCTCGTAACTGTGCGAATAGATTTCGATCAAGTTCCCAAACGGATCTTCGCAGTAAACCATTCGGTAAGGCTTCTCACCGGGGAAGTATTCGCGAACTGGCATTCGTTGTTTGCCACCATTCTCGACAATCTTTTGGGCGAGCCCTTCGACATCGGGATCTTGCACGCAGAAGTGGAACACGCCCGACTTCCAATACTCAAAGTTGTTCTCACGCAACTCGGCGTTGTCGAATTCGAACAATTCCACGCCGACTCGGTCGCCGGTTGCCAGGTGCGCAATGCGAAAGCGTCCCCAGCCCTCTCCAAAGACATCGTTGCACATCACCCCGATTGCCGAGTCATCCGAGACAATTTCAGTCGGCGGCATGATGACGTACCACCCCAGTGTCTCGGTGTAAAACTTCACGGCTCGGTCCAAGTCCGTGACCGAGATTCCGATGTGCGAGAAAGTCCGTGGAAACGTCATGAGCAGCAGCCAAATGAAGCGGAGGTGGAGAAAAGGGTTGTCTCGCCAGGATCAAACGAGTCGCTCAACCTGGTAACAACGATGGCCAATCATCAAGGATGACCGGCGGCCCAACAAGTCCCGCCTTCCACGGTGCGGTCACTGAGCCCATTTGCTCGGAATCGTGCCCACCTGCACATCCGGATGGGACACCAGCGGGCGGCAGTGAAACGAGCAACTCGGCAAGACTCGCCCGGCCCAACATTTGCGTTCCAACGTTGCCACATGCTGGCAACCGACAGATTCGTTGCAGATTCATCGATTCAGGAGAGTGACTTTGAACGACGTTGCCGATGCGGTTTCTTTGATGATTCTGGGCGGCTTCCTGCTGGCCGGTTTTGCGGCCGATGTGCTGGGACGCCGGATGCACGTTCCGAGAGTCACGTTGCTGTTGTTGCTGGGTTTTTTGGCAGGACCGTCGGGGTGGCACTTGGTGCCCGATGAGATCACTCAGTGGTTTTCATTTGCGACGTTGCTCGCGCTCAGCATCATCGGCTTTCACCTGGGCGAACGATTTCTTGGAAAGCGTTTACGGACCACGGGCAAACCGGTCGCCTTCGTTTCACTGGCGGAAGTCGCTGGTTCGGCGGCGTGTGTGTTCTTGCTGCTCTGGGCATTCGGCGTTCCCATTCCGTTGGCGTTGCTCCTTGCCAGTGTGGCCCCCGCGACCGACCCGGCCGCGACGATGGATGTTGCCAGCGGGACAGGCTCGAAAGGTCCGCTCACGGACACGCTGCTCGGAGTCGTGGCGATCGACGACGCGTGGGGCGTGATGCTGTTCAGCCTGTTGACGGTGATCGCCAGTTCCATGGTCACGCCCGAAACCTCGGCCAGCGTCGCTTCCTGGGTCGTCCTCGGACATGGGCTCTGGGAAATCGTGGGAGGCTTGCTTCTGGGCATCGCCGTTGGTCTGCCCATGGCGATGCTGACGGGGCGAATCAAATCAGGTGTGCTGACCATCGTGGAAACGCTCGGGTTTGTGCTGCTGTGCAGCGGATTGGCCCTTTACTTTGAGCTTTCTTACGTGATGGCTTGCATGGCGATGGGCGCGACCGTGTCCAACGTCGCTCATCATCACCACCGTCCGTTCCACGCGATCAAAGAAGTGGAACAACCCTTTCTGATTGTGTTCTTTGTCCTGGCTGGGTTCCAGTTCCAGCTCGATCAACTGGTCCATGTGGGATGGATCGGCTTGGGATACATCGTCGCTCGGGTGATCGGCAAATTCATTGGCGCCTACCTCGGGGCCAAAGCCGCGGGTGCACCTCCCGTCGTCCGCCGACACATCGGTTTCTGCCTGCTACCGCAAGCTGGCGTGGCCCTGGGATTGGCGTTGATGGTGGCCCAGCGTTATCCCGAGTTGGGCGAAAAAGTGCTGACCACGATTGTCGGAACGACATTCGTCTTTGAGTTAGTCGGTCCCGTCGTGACACGCTGGCAACTGATGGTCTCGGGCGAGGGCCAGGCGAAACCGTCTCGGCCGGACGTCCCGTCAGCGTCCTAAGAAGACAGGGCCTGCAATCTTTCGCATTGACTGAGTCGCCAGGTGAGACCTGGCCCACGTTGCTGGCTTGGTGCAATCCAGGAATAAACTTGGCATCCGCAATCAGAGCGTCAATGCCGACGGCTTGTCGACTCAGTCCTCAACGACGTTTCGACGCATGTAGGATGGGCACTCTTACCCCGTCAGAGTCGGCCAAGAGCACCCATCACAACCCGAACGCGTCAGTTTTGAAGTTGCGCTTTTGCATTCGGTTTTGTTGGCCAAAGGCCTTCATTCTCGTAGCCTGGGGCATCGCCCCAGGCTACGAGAACAAAGGGAAATGAGTTGGCCAACGGCCAACATCAGCCCACACGTCTTGGATTGAATTTGGCCGTTGGCCAAAATGGGGCCGTGTTCTCCTGGCCCAGGGGCGTTGCCCCAATGCCATCGACTTTGTAGCGGAACGGCGCGAGCCGTCCGGTGATGCGTCGGAAAACACTCGCGATTTACCGGACGGCTTGCGCCGTTCCGCTAACAAAATCCCCTCGGTTGGTTCGAAAGTAGATGGCATTGGGCGTTGCCCACTGGCTAGGTTGAAGAAGGCCGTTGGCCATTCAACGAACAAGCGCAACTTCAAAACTGACGCGTTCGGGTTGTGGAGTGGTGGTCGCTGAATTGCCCACAATTCAGATGGCGAGATGGTGGAGCGGTCCGAATTCTGGCGAATCCGGCTACCGTCTGACATCGCTACCTTGATAAAAACATTCGCAAAGGAATAGCCACCACGCCCCAAAGCATTTTGCAGCCCGGGCGAACGCCCGAACGACTCACGGGACTCACCCCAATCCTTCATGCCGACCTGCTTAGGAGCCGGACGTCAAGGCTTCGAAGCCGACCACGACGTCCAGCAACTCTTCGGTGATCGCGGTTTGCCGTTGGGTTTTGAAAGCCGTGTTCAGTTCATCAAGCGTTTCCTCGATGTTCTTTTCCGCGGCTTGCATCGCAGCGATCCGACTGGCGTTTTCACTGGCCAAGGATTCCGCACAAGCTTGGTACAGCGAAACGTACAGGCTTTGTCGCACAAGCAAGGAAAACAATTCTTCCCGCTCGCCGCCAAAGGTTGGCAAACAGGTCGATTCCCAGTTTTTGACAGACAGCTGTTGCAGCCATGCTAAATCGATCGGAAGCAGCTGCGTCGTGTTGGGCTGGTACGCCCCCGCGGAGGATCGCATGTTCGAGTAGATCCTCAATGTCGTCAAATTGCGTTGCTCCCGCACTGCCTCCACCGCGGTCAGCAAGTCACTGACACAGTCCGCGATTTCTGGCACAGAGGTCGGAATCCGAAACGCCTCGTCGATGGACCAGCCACTGTCCGTCAGTAAAAACGCGACCCGAGATCCCACGATCCACAATGCTTCCGGAGGCCGCTGACAGTGCTTGGCATGATGTTCCAAGGCATGCGTCGCGATCTGTTCATTGAATTGACCGCACATGCCTTGGTCGCTGCCGATCACAATCACGCCATGATGTGAATTCTCTTCCGAACCACCCACTCCCGAACTTCCACCGCCCCATTCGCTGGCCGGCAGATGACGGAGTCTCTGCTCCCGCAGGATCACTTGCAGTCCCAATTCAATGGTTCGGTTGTAATCCATCAACGCGTCCGCCGCCCGTTGGTATTGGTGAATCCGAACGGCGGCCAACGTCTTCATCGTGGTCACAACCGACTGCAAGTCCGACGCGGTTTCGATCTTACGCCGCAAAAGTTCAAGGGTGGGCATGAACGGCTCCGGCAGCGATGTGAGCGATCTGTTCCACCTGTTGCTGGTCCAGTTTTTCGCCCGCCTGCATCTGGGCACACAACTCAGCCGCCTGCGAGGTCACCGCATCCTGGATGGCACGCTCCAACTTGGGAAGCTGGTCCACGGGGGAACCATCCAACACACCACTGGTCACCGCAATCAACGACGCGATCTGTTGCGGCAGCGTGAGCGGTTGAAATTGAGTTTGCTTCAGGATTTCGCGAATCAAACGCCCACGGTTGAGCGTTGCACGGGTGTCTTCGTCAAGCTGACTGCTGAAGCGAGCAAAACGTTCCAGCTCTTCAAATTGCGAGTAGGTCAGTCGTAAATCCCCCGCGACGACACGGTAAGCGGGCAACTGTGTTTTTCCACCCACTCGCGAAACACTGCGTCCGACATCAATCGCCGGCAACACGCCTTTGCGAAACAAGGTGGGTGACAAGTAGATCTGCCCGTCCGTGATCGAAATCAAATTCGTCGGAATGTACGCCGACACGTTCTGGGCTTCCGTTTCGATGATTGGCAGAGCCGTCAAGGAACCTCCGCCGGCACTCTTGATCAAGTGCGTGGAACGTTCCAGCAAACGTGAGTGCACATAGAAGATGTCGCCTGGAAACGCCTCGCGACCGGGCGGACGGCGTAGCAACAACGACAGGTGCCGGTAAGCCCGAGCATGCGAAGTCAAATCGTCGTAGACGATCAACACGTCGCGTCCCTGCCGCATGAAGTGTTCCCCCATCGTCGTGGCTGCATAAGGTGCCAGGAACTGTAATCCCGGTGGGGCATCGTCCGCCCCGATCACCACAATGGTGTGATCCAAGGCCTCGTGGTGGCGCAAGTGTTCAATCACACGAGCCACGCCCGTGCTGCGTTGACCAATGCTGCAATAGATGCAAATCACATCGCGGCCACGTTGGTTGATGATTGTGTCGACTGCGATCGCTGTCTTGCCCGTTTGACGATCCCCCAGCAACAACTGTCGTTGACCACGGCCGATCGGAATCATCGCGTCAACGACTTTCAGCCCGGATTGCAACGGGACCGTCACCGGAGCACGTTGCATGATCGGTGGTGCGTCACGTTCGCAAGGTTCACGTGGCAAATCATCGAGGGATCGGCCCCCATCCAAAGGCCGGCCGACCGGGTCCACCACACGCCCCAGAAGCTGATCGCCAACCGGAGTGTCCAGCACCGTGTGCATCCGCTCCACCCGCGATCCAGCGGTGATCTGTTCGCTGGAATCCAGCAACACGCAACCGACTTGGTCAGGATCCAGGTTGAAAGCGTAACCGAGGTGACCGCCCGCGAAGCGGAGCACTTCGTCGACCTGCACGTGGGGCAAACCGTGGACACGAGCGATCCCGCGTTGGACCTCTTCGACGGTCCCGATTTCGGTGACCGTCAATTGACTGGGCTGAGATTTCACCGCCTGACCAAATTGGTGAGCGGCGGCTTCCAGTGTTTCAGAGTAGGTGGTCATGATCGATCGTGTTGTCACAGCGGCGAGTCCTGGACGAAGCAACAGGTCCCATTTCGAAGAACCCACCACCTCGTCCATCTTTCACACCGTTGCCTACGCCACGTTGGCCTCCATTTTTTTGAGAGCACGTTCCGCGTTCCATGGCAGGCTGTATCCACCCGCGTCCATTTCCAACCCTGCGATCAACGCCGGATCTGATTCGAACCGAACCTCCGCGTCGCACTGAAACACTTCATGGATCGCGTCACGGATTGGACTACGGTCGCTGTCGTCCAGGTCATCCGCGGATCGAACCAAGACGGGGTTTCCCGAATCGACCAGTTGGGTGGCGATCGCGGTTCGTTGTGTTTCGTCAAGCTTCTGCAGCTGCTTCACAAACGTTTGACAGACCCGCCTCTGCAGATCTTCGTCCGCCAGTTGTTCAATGGTTTCGCGGGCGGCCTGGAACCCCATTCGCTGAATGTCACGACGGGTTTGATCGGCCAGGTCCTTTTGATCTCGTTCAAAGGTGGACGTCCAGTGTTCTCGCCGGGTGTCCGCCTCTTTTCTGGCCTCTGCAATCATTCGCTGACGTTCGCTGTCGGCATCCGCTTTGGCCTTGGCAAGCATTTCTTCTCGCTGTTCTTGCAGCGACTGCGTCTGCTTTTCCAACGCCGCACGTTGCTGGTTCGCTTCGGCCTTGGCGGCTTCCGCATCGCTCAGACGCTGCGTCACCTTCTGTTCCCGCGCCTGCATCGCGCGAACGATGGGGCCGTAAAGGAAGTATCGCAACAACCCAACCAGGACCAGGAAGTTGATGACTTGTGCGGTGAAGGTAAACCAATCAATGCTCATCGTTTCGTATCCCTTGCTATTGCGTCAGGTGGTTCCAGAAGGGATTGGCAAACAGCAGAATCATCGAAACGACAAAGCAGTAGATGGCCGTTGACTCGATCATGGCCAAACCCACAAACAGGGTGCGCGTGATCGTGTTGGACGAATCCGGTTGCTGGGCGATCGAACTGAGAGCCTGGGCCACGGCACGCCCTTCGGCAAACGCGGGCCCAATCGATCCAATGGCGGTGGTCAATCCCGCCATGATGATGCTGGCGACGGCAATCGTCGTGGTGCTATCCATGATGTCTTCCTTGTTGGTTGAACGATGAAATCAGTGTTCGGTTGACGAACGAGATGAAATGCGAACAGGGTATCCGGACTCGATCACTTGGCGACTTTCGTTGCTGACGCGATGTAGACCATCGCCAAGACGGCAAAGATGTAGGCCTGAATCATTCCTGTCAGCAGCCCCATCACTTGCATCACAATCGGAATGAAGAGCGGGACGAAGCTGATCAGAATCGCAGCGATCACTGCGCCGCTCATCATGTTTCCATACAAACGCACAGCCAGTGCCAAAGTCCGTGAAAGTTCGCCAATCAGGTTGAAAGGCAGCATCAACGGTGTCGGTTGCAGGTAGCGTTTCAAGTAGTTGCCAACCCCATGCGAGGCGATTCCAAACACAGGGACCGCCACAAACACGCAGGTTGCCAACGCCGCTGTTGTCGACAGCGAACCGGTGGGCGGGACGTAGCCAGGCACGATGCTCAACAAATTGGCCACCGCGATGAAGAGGAACAACGTTCCCACAAACGGCAGGTACGGCCCCGGGTCGTGCCGGCTGACATCTCGAATTTGATCTCGAATGCCGGTGACCAACACTTCCAAGAGGTTCTGCCAACGCGGGATCTCGGTGTCGCTGGTCAATCGCCGCGTGATCCACCATGAACCGACGACCAACACCGCCATCACCAACCAAGTGAACGCCAGCGTGGCGTTGATCTTCACGACCGGCCAAGCCTCCGATTGCCACAAGATCCATTCGTCCGATGTGATTTGCACGCCACTCATGGTTTGCTCCTGGGACGTAAAGTTTCTGCTGGCGAAATGGGTGCCGACGCGAGTTGAAAGCTGGCGTCACGCTGAGCGATAGTGCACACGCCGACTGTGCGGATGAGCGCGAACCCCATGGCCGCTGCCACCAGGATTCGCCAATCCCCACTGCGTGCCAGCATCGCCAAGATCCCCAGCACCACGGCCATCCGCAGCACCGCACCGCCGCCCAGCAGCAACCACGGTTGACGAGACGCGGGCAAGCGAACCGTGGTCCACCACAACGACGCCACAAAGAACGCTCCTGCAGCAGCCCCCGCCAGAAAACCACCCGTCATCGCGATCCATTCATTCATCTTCATTCTCCCGATTGACCCACCACCACGCATTCAAACATCCCATCCCCACACCACCGATCAACAGCATCAAGGTCCAAGAGAACCGACTCGGCCAGCGTTCATCGATCCAAACTCCCACTGCGATTCCGAGCAGCGTTGGAATCGCGATGGACCACCCGACCAACCCGAACATTCCCAAACCAAACCAGGCGGAATGCTCGCCCTGCTGACGTGCGTCGAGCTTGCGAGATTGCTTCGCATCGACGTTGTCCTGAAGCGTCTGGCGCTTGTTCATCGCTTGATTCGTTCCTTACACCACGTGGTCTTCGGCCAGTGCCATCGTTCGGCGGAGGAAGTCCGCTTCCAGCTTTGCGACTGCGGTATGGGCAGCACGCTGCTGTTCGTCCATCTGCGAAAACTCTTCACGAACCAGACGTTGCAGTTCCTCCAGTTCCGCTCCGTGCGAAGCCGCTTCGGCAGAGACGTAAACATCATTGGCACGCTTGACCAAAATCCCGGTCCCGACGGCCGCGAACGATTCCTTTCCTGTCTCATCTTCCCAGCTCAGCAAACCAGGCACCAAAGCGGCCAGGAAATCGACATGTCGCGGCAGCAGACAAAAACTCCCATGCGTGCCCTCGGCAATCACCTTGTTGACAGTCAAATCCAGCACGATCTCGTTGGGCGTGTTCAACGTCAGGTTCATGATTTGGAACTCGGAAGTTTGCCCACCATGTACAAGTCTCGCTCCGGCCGATCTTGAAACTCGTCATTCAAAATCCGTTCGCAGCCATCCAAGGTGTCTTCAATGCTCACCATGTGGCCCTCGTGGCCGGTGAACTGCTGCGTCGTGAAGAACGGTTGCGTCAAGAATCGCTCCAGACGTCTGGCCCGATTCACCGTCAGACGATCCTGGCGAGACAGTTCTTCCATGCCCAACATCGCGATGATGTCCTTCAGTTCTTCGTATCCGGCCAACGTTTGACGCACATTGCTGGCCGTTTTGTAGTGCCGCTCACCGACCACCCCTGGCAACATCATTTCCGAGGTCGACTTCAAAGGATCGATCGCGGGATACAAGCCCTCACTGGCTCGTTTGCGTGATAGCACCACGGTCGCCGACAAGTGTGCGAAGGTGTGGACCGCAGAGGGGTCCGTGAAGTCATCGGCAGGAACATAAACGGCTTGCACGGACGTGATTGCCGCGTCGGACGTGGTGCAAATGCGTTCCTCGAGTTCCGCCAGGTCACTTGCCAAAGAAGGCTGGTACCCGACGCGGGATGGCAATTGCCCGAGCAACCCCGAGACTTCCATCCCGGCCTGCACAAATCGAAAGATGTTGTCAATCAACAGCAACACGTCTTGCTTGGCATCGTCCCGAAACGATTCTGCCATCGTGAGCGCCGCGTGGCCGACACGAAAACGCGCCCCCGGCGGTTCGTTCATTTGACCAAAGACCATGACCGTGTTGTCGCGAACTCCGGCAGTCCCCATCTCACGGTACAGTTCTTCCGCCTCTCGGCATCGCTCACCGATCCCGCAGAACAAGCTGATCCCATCGTGCCCGCCAACGATGTTGTGGATCAACTCGGTGATCAAGACTGTTTTGCCAACGCCCGCACCACCAAACAGACCTGCTTTGCCGCCTCGTTCAAGCGGCGACAGCAAGTCAATCGCCTTGATTCCGGTCGTGAACACTTCCGACTTCGCAATGCGGCGGTTGATCGCGGGCGGCGTCTGATGAATGCTGCGGTGCTCGATGGAATCCAGCGATTCGCCATCGTCGAGTGTGTTGCCAAACACATCGAGCACTCTGCCCAGCAGAGGCTTGCCGACCGGCACCTGCATCGGTCGCCCGAAACTTCGCACGGGAGCCCCCCGCGACAAACCACGGGGCGATGTGATCGCGATGGCACGCACGGTGTGCGGATCGAGTTGGCTAGCGACTTCCGCCACCACCTCACCACGGTCCCCAATCCGCAACTCCCAATTCATTGCCGGAGGTTCACCGGGAAAGCAAACGTCGATCACACTGCCGCGAACAGCGACCACATGCCCGCGATCGGTATCATTCAGCGAAGGGGTTTCGATTTCCATCAGTATCATTCCGGCATCGGGAAAGACGCCTGGGGGAGTGGGAAAAGGTTTCGTTCAGTCTTTCATCGCAATGGTGGTGCCTTCACGGCACACGGACAGGTATGCATTCGCTGTGCCACTGGCGAATTCAAGCAGCTTGGACGGGACCTGGCAGCAAGGCCTGAAACTCGGACGCATCCAGAGTTTCGTGTTCCAGCAGTTCCGTGGCGACGCGGTTCAACGCCTCGCGATGTTCCGTCAGGATGGATTGAGCCTGGGCGTAGGCGATCGCCAACAGACTCTTGACCTCATCATCGATGCTGCTGGCCGTGTGTTCACTGCAATCACGTTGCAGAACGCCAGAAGTGGCGGTGAATGCATTGGGTTGCTGCGCACAGTGGGTGAGCCCCACCGAATCGCTCATTCCAAACATGCACACCATTTGGCGGGCGATCGTGGTGGCTTTCTGCAAATCGTTTTCCGCCCCGGAACTGACTTCGTCAAACACAATCTGCTCGGCAGCACGTCCCCCCAACAACCCGCTCAAACGGGCATCCAGTTCGCTGCGCGTCATCAGGTACTGGTCCTCGGTCGGCAATTGCAACGTGTACCCCAACGCCGCCTGTCCTCGCGGGATGATGCTGATCTTCCGCACCGGTTCCGCATGTTCGCTGAACGTCGCCACCAACGCGTGCCCGACTTCATGAAAGGCAACCCGCCGGCGTTCTTCTTCGCCCAAGCGACGGCTCTTTCGTTCCGGTCCGGCGACGACCTTTTCCACCGCTTCCTCCAAATCACATTTCGCGATCGATTTCGATTTGCGTCGAGCCGCCAACAAGGCCGCTTCGTTCATCACGTTCGCAAGATCGGCACCCGACAACCCCGGTGTCGAGCGGGCAATGTCACGCAGGTCAACGCTGTCATCGAGCGGTTTGTTGCGCGCGTGAACGCTGAGGATCCCCAACCGGCCTTCGAAATCAGGAGCATCGACCAGCACCTGCCGATCGAATCGACCGGGACGCAACAACGCGCGGTCCAACACCTCGGGGCGGTTGGTCGCCGAAAGGATGATCACCCCCGTGTTGGCAGCAAAGCCATCGAGCTCGACCAACAATTGATTCAGCGTTTGCTCCCGTTCATCGTTCACCGTGGCCACATGAACCCCGCGTTCCCGACCGATCGCATCGAGTTCGTCAATGAAGATGATGCATGGTGCGTGTTGCTTGCCTTGTTCGAAAAGATCCCGAACACGCGCTGCCCCCACCCCCACAAACATCTCCACAAACTCACTGCCGCTGATCGAAAAGAACGGCACGCCAGCCTCCCCAGCAACGGCGCGGGCAAGCAACGTTTTGCCCGTCCCGGGAGGCCCGACCAACAGCACTCCCTTGGGGATCTTGGCCCCCAGTTCCACGTACCGTTGGGGGTTCTTGAGAAAGTCAACGACTTCTTCCAACTCGAACTTGGCCTCGACACAACCTGCCACATCGGTGAACCGTACCCCGGTGTCCTCATCCGCGACCAACTTGGCCTTGCTGCGCCCAAACCCCATCATGGCTTGCCCGGTGTTCCCGATTCGGTTGGCCAGAAACCGACTGAGAAAGATGAAGGCGACGAACGGCAGCACCCACCACAACAACAAGTTTTGCATCACGCTAGGCGGACGGCTGCCAGTGAACTTGACGTTGGCCGCGATCAACTGATCCACCAATTCCGGGTCTTCCACGCGGTTGGTGACAAACGTGATCAGTGTGGGTGCCGATCCTGTTTCATCACCGACTTTTTCCGATTTGGATTCGGACAGCGTCGCGGGTGCCGCCCGAGAGGGTGAGTCCGAGTCCCCACCAGCCTTGGAAGCATCCTTTGACGCAGCAGCGTCGGTTGTCCCAATGTCGGTCGCCCCCGACTCCGATGTTGCCACGTCGTTCGCTTTCGGGCGAGGAACATAAACGCCCTCGATCGTGTCCTCCGAAAGTTCGCATTCGGTGACTTCACCGGCCACCACATGGGCCTTGAATTCGCTGTAGGGAATTCGCTGCACTTCCGCAATTCGTGAGATGTCCTGCCAAAGCCACAAGACCAACAGCAGCACCGAGAAATACCACAACGCCGACTGCCACTGGGGATACGGAGGTTCTTTGGCAGACTTGTCAGCCGAATCACCTTTTTTCTTGTCGAGTTTGATTTCCATCGGACTTGTTCATCGTGAAGGGATTGCTTGGATGCCGAAATGGCGAGTCGCTGCGGCTCGGCTTGGGCCGTTGGCTCAGTCCGTCAGATGACTGCGATCGTTCCAAAGCCGGATGACAGAATCCGATTTGCCGTGGTGATAACCGACGATGCTCAACGCGGCCGTGCCGAGAAAGAACTGGTGCCCGGTAGCCGGTGGCAGCCCCAGCCAGCAAGCCGCGAAGACCTGCAAGAAGTGCTTGTGGGCGAAGAGCAAGCGGTCACCCTTTTGCTGACGAATCCGGTCGATGACGCGCTGAACGCGTGACGTCACATCGGCCAGCGTCTCTCCGTTGGGACATCCATCGCGAAAGAGATTCCAACCGGGACTCCTTGCCTGGATTTCCTCCCGCGTGAGCCCTTCGTAGTCGCCACAATTCCATTCCGTCAGGTCTTCGACGACCGTGTTCCCCGAGCCAAATCCCGCCAACTCGCACGTTCGCTTCGCTCGTTGCAAGGGGCTGGTCCAAACCTCTTCGAACGCCACCCCTGCCAACCGCCCACGAAGCTGCGAGGCGTTTCGTTCGCCTTTCGGGGTCAGCGGCAAATCAGTCGATCCGGTGTGCTGAGCCGTGATCGTCCAGGGCGTCTCACCATGCCGAGCGAGATAGACCTGCGGGAGTCGATCGTTCATCGCGATGGACTCCACTTCCAATTCCGAACTTCGGGCATGTCTTGACCATTTTTGTTGATGTAGCGTCGATGCTCGACCAACTTCTCTTGCATCAGAGTTTTCAGACCTTGGCCTTGCTCACCGGTTTTGGGCAAACGGTCAATCACGTCCATCACCAGATGAAATCGGTCCAGATCGTTCAGGACTGTCATGTCGAACGGAGTCGTGATCGTGCCCTCTTCCTTGTACCCACGCACGTGGATGTTGCTGTGATTGGTCCGCCGATAAGTCAGCCGATGAACCAGCCATGGGTAGGCATGAAAAGCGAAGATCACATGTTTGTCCTGCGTGAACAGGGCATCAAAATCGGGATCACTGAGACCGTGAGGGTGTTCCGACTTGGGTTGCAATCGCATCAGATCGACCACGTTGACGACGCGAATTTTCAGTTCAGGCAAATGCTCTCGCAGAATCGAAACCGCGGCCAATGTTTCCAAGGTGGGGACATCGCCACAACAAGCCATCACGACGTCGGGGTCGCCCGAGGACTCGTTGCCCGCCCAGTCCCAAATCCCAATGCCTTTGGCACAGTGTTCGACGGCTTCGTCCATGGTCAGCCACTGTGGCGAGGGATGCTTGCCCGCCACGACGACATTGACGTAATGCCGACTTCGCAAGCAGTGATCCATCACCGAGAGCAAGCAGTTGGCATCTGGCGGCAGGTAGACGCGAACAATTTCCGCTTTCTTGTTGACGACCACATCAATGAAACCGGGATCTTGGTGCGTGAACCCGTTGTGGTCCTGTCGCCACACGTGCGATGCCAGCAAGTAGTTCAGCGACGCGATCTTGTGACGCCAAGGCAACTCCGACGTCACCTTCAACCACTTTGCATGTTGGTTGAACATCGAATCCACGATGTGGACAAACGCTTCATAGCAGTTGAACAGCCCATGCCGTCCGGTGAGCAGGTAACCTTCCAACCAGCCTTCGCATTGATGCTCGCTGAGCATTTCCAAGACGCGACCGGTGGGCGCCAGCAATTCATCGGTGTCGACCGTCGCCGCGTTCCACTGTCGCTGAGTGACATCAAACACGGCCTCCAAACCATTCGAGAGCGTTTCGTCGGGACCAAAGACACGAAAATTCTTGTGGTCGTCATTCAGTTGAATGATGTCGCGAATGAACTTGCCAGTGACGTGCGTGTCACCAATGCCTCGGCAACCGCGTTCCGTGATCTCAACGGCGTACTCCCGGAAGTCAGGCATCTTCAATTGCCGCAACAAACGCCCGCCGTTGGCATGCGGATTCGCGCCCATCCGACGATCGCCACGGGGCGCCAGATCCGCAATTTCTGGACGCAAGCGTCCTTCTTCATCAAAGAGTTCTTCCGGACGATAGCTGCGGAGCCACTCTTCGAGCTGACGCAGGTGATCGGGGCGAGTGGCGGGATCAGAAAGCGGGACTTGGTGCGAGTGAAACGTGCCTTCGATTGGCACGCCGTCCACAAACTTTGGCCCCGTCCATCCCTTGGGTGACCTCAACACGATCATCGGCCAACGAGGACGAGTCGTGTCGCCACTTTCGCGAGCGTAGCGCTGGATCGATTGGATCTGTTTCACCGCAACATCCAGTGCTTCCGCCATCGCCGCGTGCATTCGGATCGGGTCGTCGCCCTCCACAAAGATGGGAGTCCACCCGTAACCGCGCATCAGCTGATCCAGTTCCTCGTGTTCGATGCGGGCCAGGATGGTGGGGTTGGCGATCTTGAACCCGTTCAAATGCAAGATTGGGAGAACCGCACCGTCGGTGGCTGGATTCAAGAACTTGTTGGAATGCCAAGCGGTTGCCAATGGTCCGGTTTCCGCTTCTCCATCGCCCACCACGCAGGCGACAATCAAATCGGGATTGTCGAACACGGCACCGAAGGAATGACTCAGCGAATATCCCAGTTCGCCGCCTTCATGGATCGAACCAGGGCATTCGGGCGACGCATGGCTGGGAATTCCCCCCGGGAAGGAGAATTGAATGAACAGCTTTCGCATTCCCGCTTCGTCTTGGCTGATGTGCGGGTAGATCTCGCTGTAAGAACCTTCCAGGTACGTGTTCCCGACAACGGCGGGACCGCCGTGCCCCGGCCCCGACACGTAGATCATGTCGAGATCGTATTGCTTGATGATCCGGTTCAAATGGGCATAGATGAAGTTCTGACCTGGCGTGGTTCCCCAGTGCCCCAGCAGCATGTGCTTGACGTCCTCAATCTTCAGCGGACGTTTCAGCAAGGGATTGTCATAAAGGTAAATCTGCCCGACCGACAAGTAATTCGCGGCTCGCCAATAGGCGTCAATCTTTTGCAGGGTCTCGGGAGCAACTTGGGTTGATTCAAGTGTTTCAATCATCACGTCGGCCTTCTCGGTTGAATGGAATGCGAATCGATTGATTGGCAATTGCTGTACCACAGCCGCCAAGAACACATCTTGCTGGTCGAACCATCCCATTTCCTTGTCCGATATCCCTGCCCCATATCCCTGCCCCATATCCCTGACCCATATCCCTGACCCATGTCCCTGCCCAATGTCCCTGCCCAATGTCCCTGCCCCATGTCCCTGCCCCATGTCCCTGCCCAAGATCGTTCGGGCTGCCCTCGCCGCTGTGACAGGATGGCATCCCACGCACAGTCGCTGTGCGGGATGGAACATCCCCGGGGTTCCAAACACCGTGAAAACGGGTGGGCACAAGAATCGCTTGGGAACGGTTGCTATCCGACGGCCGTCAACTTTGACTTGGCCATTCACTCACTCGGCAATTCCAATGAGCACTCCAGCAACCACCCACCGACTGCCCACAGAACCTGACGCCCACGCTCTTTCACGCCACTTCCGAACGGGGGTTCGGATTCTCTTGGCGGCCAGTTTGATCGGAACTTGCGTGTCCCTGTTCTTCTTCTCCGAGGTCGCTTACTTGGCCGCGATTCCAATTCCGTTTCTGTATGCCGTTTTAGCGTTCGTGAACTACTTGGAAGTGCGATCCCGAGCGACTGAGTTGCGGGAACGAGGGCCAAATCGCCTCACCAAAGAAGAAGTCGATGCCGATGTTGAAACGGCTGGGGTGATCCTGATGCTGAAGGTGCTGGGGGTGCTTGCCGCCGCCGCATTCATCATCGCAGCGGCCTTCTTTGAATGGCAATACGTGGGCATCATCGCTTCCGGATTGTTCTTCCTGGCAGTGCTGATCAACACGCCGTACTTGCCGCTCTTCTTCGCGGAAGCCGAACAAGACGAGCTGGACCATCTGCGATCCGGCAAGCAGACGTCCGAGTGATTCTCGCCGAGCCCGTCTTCCCAAGTTCCCTTTCCCGAATTCCCTTTCCCAAATGCCAGCGATCGGATCAGACGATCCAATTGCTGGCCACCTTGTCGTCAGCTGAACAAGTTCAAGAGGCTTGGCATTGGGCGAATCGCGGCTCTGGCAACCACCCCTGCTCGATGTACCAGCGAGCGGTTTGATCCAGTCGAGCCTGCAAGTCGCATTCGGGTCGAAACCCCGTGTCGTGTTCAAAAGAACGCCCACTGCAAATCCAGGAACCGGCGGTCGCCTCGCGGGCCTTGTCCAACCCCAGAATATGGGCGCGTCGACGCACCTGGCTGGCGAACTCATTGATCGCCGCGATTGCCCACACAGCGGACTTGGGATTGCGCAGCACACGAACATGATCGCGTCCCAAAGCTTGCCCGACCATCTGCCCCAATTCCGCGTACGTGGGCGATTCATCCGCGGCCACAAAGTACCGGCCGACACTGGGATGTTCGGGCTCAATGCGACGCCCCTTCTTGGACGCCAAAATCAACGCGGCAGCCAGATCATCGCCATGGACAACCGAAAACCGCTCGTCGGAAAATCCGGGAACGAGGTGCAGGTTCCACCGAGCGATACTGTCAAACATGGTCAATCCATCGCGATCGGCTTCCCCCAACACGATCGGCGGTCGAATGATGGTCGTGGGGACTTCCGAAGCAAATTGAATCACCTCCCTTTCGCCGCCCAATTTGCTGCGTCCATAGTTCGAAACCGGTTGTGGCTCGTCAGATTCAATGCGGGGGCAACTGCATGTTGTCGGGCCCACCGCCGCCAACGAAGACACGTGCACCAGGGTGGGCGGACTGCGCTGATGTGCGCAACTGCGCGCGACGATTCGCGCGCCATCCACATTGATCCGATCCAAATCGCGTTTTCGTAGACTCTTCGTCGCTCCCGCCAAGTGGTAAACCACATCAACATCAGCCAGATACTTGGAGAACGATTCAGGGTCCGTGATATCGCCAATGACATACCGTGGCTGCATCTCGTCAAGCTGGCTGGTGTCAGATGTCCGGCGAACCAAGCAGGTCACCTCGTGCCCTGACTCGCGAAGTTGACGAACCAGGTGGCCGCCGATGAAGCCGCTGGCCCCGGTCACAAAAGCATGTCTCATGTTGTTTCTCAAAAATGGAGTTTGCCCGCCAACACGCATCAGCCCCCTCGTCAGCACGAGTGCAATGACAATGCGAGATCGCCGGGCAACGCAAGCAACGTGCCGGACTGCACGACTCGGCACGCCAACTGCGTTCCAATCAACTTGCACCCATCACTGCTCACGCCCCATTTCAAGTCGCTGGCTCATCATGAAACCTCCCCTGGACAAGCTTCTTGCTGAGATCCGCGAACTAGAGCAACTGGTCTCCGAGAAAATTCAACAAACGCAATCCAAGCTGACGTTCGACCTCGATCGAGGCCGGGCTGTGTTTTCTCCAGAAATCAAAAAGCGTCATCGGGCGCAGGCTCGGCAGGTTTGGAAGACCATCTGGGAATCTCCGTTCTTGATGATCCTGACCGCGCCCGTGATCTATTCACTGATCATCCCGTTGGCGCTGCTGGATCTGTTCGTCAGCGTTTACCAGTGGATTTGTTTTCCTGTGTACCACGTCCCCCGCGTTCGTCGCTCAGAGTACGTGGTGATTGACCGACACCTGCTGAGCTATTTGAATGTGATCGAAAAACTCAACTGCGTTTACTGCGGGTACGGAAACGGGGTCCTGGCTTACGCCAGCGAAATCTCCGCGCGCACGGAACAGTACTGGTGCCCGATCAAACACGCCAAACTCAGCAAGGGTTGCCACACTCGTCAGTGCCTGTTCTGTGACTTTGGTGACGCGGACGGGTTCCGGCGTGAGTACGCGACCTTGCGAGAACAATTCCAGGACATCGAAGCAGAGGACTTGAACTCGGTCCCAGGAACTTCGACTGAGGTGACGACGGCTCTCAAACCGTGATCCCAGCAGCGATTCGGAACGAATGTCCCCGGAATCTCAACCAATCCACCCAATGCACAATTCCCCCCACCCAAACAGTGCTTCAGGGAATGCATTCGCGATCTTGTCGAACTGAATCTCAGGCGTGCGTGGAGGTGAATGCCGGTGGATCACTGGCGGGGAAACTCTCGTCGCTTGCCTCGTCAATCCAATGGTCCTCCGTATCGTGCTTCACATCCGATTGCCATTTCACGGCAAGATGAGCTGCTTCGGCGACCTTGGCAAGCAATTCGGAGTACCGATGCGGTGGCTCACTGGATGCAAATGCATGCGCCTGCGAATCGAAGATTTTCTCCTCGGATTTGTCGTTGGCTAGCGACTGGGCACACCCGTGAACACGTTCACACAGGGATTGCCATTCCGATTGGACAAACGGATCGTTCATTGGATGCCTCGCGGGTGAAATTCAAACAACGGTCAAGAGTGCAAAGTGCGAGCCAAATCCTCCCCCAAGCGTCGACATCCCGCAGACAGTTGCTTCGGCATCGGCTTGCCCACCTGACTCGGCCAGGGCATGAGCGTATGCGGACAGCGGCTGCGCGATCGCACACAGGGTGTGACAGCGGTGACAGACTGTCAGAGCGACATTCCGTCGCAAACGACCTGTGCAGAAATTTGGTCCCTGGTTTGCTTTTAAAACAACGATTCCAGAGGACACGATTTCTTGCTTCTTCCCTCTTTGAACGACATCGCCATGAACGCCTGGGAACAAATTGAAGGTTCGCCATTCCCTCTCGGCGCGACTTGGATTGCGGAAGAGTCCTCGTTCAATTTCGCGCTTTATTCGCGGCATGCCACCGCGGTGCATTTGCTGCTGTACGGACAAGACGATTTGGTTCATCCCGCTCGCGAGGTGAAGCTCAACTATTTGTGCAACAAATCAGGCCCGGTTTGGCATTGCCGCGTCCACCGCGAACCGTCAGACGATTGGTCGTATTATGCCTACCGAGTCGACGGACCAGCGCCGCAAGGAGGCTACGACTTTCATGACTTTGACTTTGAAAAAATTCTGTTGGACCCGTTTGCCAAAGGAGTCTTCTTTCCCGAAACATTTTCGCGGGATGCAGCTCGTCGTCCTGGATCCAACGCGGGACAAGCCCCGCTGGGCATTCTGCCTCACCAATTTTGCGAATTCGATTGGCAAGACGAACAACTGACTCGGCATGGCAGCGACCTCGTGATTTACGAGATGCATGTTCGTGGCTTCACTCGAAACCCGAACTCTGGCGTGCCCGAGGCACATCGAGGGACGTTCCTGGGGGTCGTTGATAAGATCCCCTACTTGGTTGAACTGGGCGTGACGGCAGTGCAATTGATGCCCATCTTTCAATTCGATCCCGACGACGGCGACTACTGGGGATACATGCCCCTGAACTTTTTCTCGCCGCATCACGCCTACGCAACCGATCCCTCCGCTTGCAACCAAAGAGACGAGTTCTGCACGATGGTGAAGGCCCTGCACGCCGAGGGAATCGAGGTTCTCTTGGACGTCGTTTACAACCACACTTGTGAAGGTGATCACCGCGGCCCCATCTATTCTTTCAAAGGAATCGACAGCAGCACCGCCTACATGATGACGGGCAACCCGGACGCTCCCTATGCCAACCACAGCGGCACAGGCAACACCTTGCACACGGCCAATCGAGCGGTCCGCCGGATGATTGTCGACAGCCTAAGGTTCTGGGACGCTCACATGCACGTCGACGGGTTTCGTTTCGATCTCGCGTCCGTCTTCACTCGAAACAGCGACGGTTCGATCAACCTGGACGATCCCCCGATCGTCAGTGAAATTGGTACGGACGCGGACCTCAGCGACGATCGCTTGATCGCCGAACCCTGGGATGCTGATGGGCAGTTTCAATTGGGGCAAAAATTCCCTGGCCAACGTTGGATGCAGTGGAATGCCCATTACCGCGACACGATGCAGTGTTTCGTTCGCGGTGACGGTGGCATGGTGCCGGATTTGATGACGCGACTGTACGGCAGCTGCGATTTGTTTCCGGATGATCTTCCGCACGCATTGCAGCCTTCGCTGAGCGTCAACTACATCACCTCTCATGACGGCAGCACGCTGTACGACTTGACGGCGTACAACGAGAAACGCAATTGGGCCAACGGCAACAACAACACCGACGGAGCCAAGGAATACAGTTGGGATTGCGGCTGGGAAGGAGACGACGGTGCCCCGCCCGAGATTTTGCAACTCCGTAAACAACAGGTCCGCAATTTTTTCTGCCTGTTGATGCTGTCCAATGGAACCCCGATGTTTCGAATGGGCGACGAGTTCCTTCAGACTCAGCGTGGGAACAACAACCCGTACAACCAAGACAACGAAACAAGTTGGCTGGACTGGGATCGACGCACTGAGCATGCCGACATCTTTGACTTCGTTCGCGAATTGATCGCCTTTCGAAAAGCACATCCCTCGATCAGCCGTTCGCGATTCTGGCGTAGCGACGTGCGCTGGTACGGCACCGGGCACGTGGTCGACTTGTCCCCTGAATCGCGGCAACTCGCCTATGGCCTGCATGGCGAATCACAAGAGGACGCGGATCTCTATGTCATAATCAACGCTGGAACCGAGGCAGTCGAGTTCGGAATCCAAGAGTGGGCGATGGACAAGTGGCGTGTCGCCATCGACACCTCATGCACGTCTCTCGCGGAGCTCACTGCGAACCCATCCAGCCAGTGCCTCGCGTCACCCACAATGCATGTTCCCGCTCGTTCCATTTGCGTTCTGGTGGAACGTTAAGTTGTTCCGTGCTTCTCCCCCTTTCGCTTAAACTGTCGTCTGAAATCGTGTTTCGATTAGGCCCTGTCGTTCAGGAATGCGAATCAGACGCTTGGTGGAGCAGAATCGCTGGGTGCGAGGGTCGACCGAGAGACCTGAGCCTCAGTGCGGCGTCAAATTGAGCCCCCTTTGGTGTTGCCCCTTGGATCAGTCATCTTAGTCAGCATGTGGCTGCGAGGACCGCCCCACTGGTCGCGAAAGTTCCCCCGCGTTGGACGACGCACAACAACCGCAAGGCGAAAAACATGAACAATCGTTTGCAACTGACAATCGCGGGACTTGCTGTGGTTGCGATCGCGGTGCACCTGTGGCTGCGTTTCGGGATGACTGCCGATGGCAACGTTGCTGGCGTCACGATGCACGACTGGCCGTTGGTGCTGGCTTTGGTTCTGGGCGGGGTCCCATTGGTTTGGAACTTGTTGGTCAAACTGTTCCGAGCCGAGTTTGGATCGGACTTGTTGGCCGGGATCTCGATTGTGACCGGCGTGCTGCTGGGCGAATACCTGGCAGCCACAATTGTGGTTCTGATGCTGTCGGGTGGGGAGGCATTGGAATCTTATGCCGTTCGCAGTGCGTCGTCCGTGTTGCGTGCTTTGGCCAATCGCATGCCGGCGATCGCGATTCGCCAAGTGGGCGATACGACCGAAGAAATCGCACTGGATGAGATCGCCATTGGCGATACGATTTTGGTCCTGCCGCACAAGGTTTGTCCTGTGGATGCGACGGTGGTGACCGGTCACGGCACGATGGACGAGTCCTACCTGACCGGCGAACCGTACATGATGTCCAAAACACCTGGCTCGCAGGTGCTCTCGGGTGCGATCAATGGCGACTCCGCGCTAACGGTCCGGGCGGACAAGCGGGCCGTCGATTCACGTTATGCCAAGATCATGGAGGTGATGGAATCATCGCAGCAGAACCGCCCGAAAATCCGCCGTCTGGGGGACCAACTCGGTTCTTTCTACACACCGCTCGCCGTCCTGATCGGTGTGGCGGCTTGGGTTGTCAGCGGTGATCCGGTTCGTTTCCTCTCCGTGATGGTCGTGGCCACACCGTGCCCTCTGCTGATCGCAATTCCGGTTGCGATTCTCGGTGCGATTTCACTTTCAGCGCGTCGTTCGATCATCATTCGCGATCCATCCGTTTTGGAACAAGTCGATCGCTGCAAGACAATGATCTTTGACAAGACCGGCACGCTGACGTACGGACGCCCCAAATTGGTCGAGCAGTTGGTCGTTCCTGACCAGGACCCGGCGCGCGTGTTGAAGTTGGTTGCCAGTCTCGAACGCTACTCCAAGCACCCGCTGGCGGAAGCAATCGTGTCCGCAGAAGCAGAACAAAACGCGACCTCATCCCAGAATGAGTTGTTCAGCGTTTCCGAAATCAGCGAGCCTCCCGGTGCGGGACTTCGCGGAATCGTCGATGGTCACGAAATGCAAATCACCAGCCGCAAGAAACTTCTTGCCAAGGGAAACGACTGGGCGGAACGTTTGCCAGCACAAACCGGTGGCCTGGAATGCGTCATTCTGATCGACGGAAAGTACGCCGCCACCTATCGACTGCGAGATTCACCCCGCAGCGAAGGCCATTCATTCGTCGATCACCTGGATGCTCGCCATGGGGTCAAGCGAGTCATTCTGCTGTCCGGTGATCGCACATCGGAAGTCGAATACCTCGGCAATCAAGTCGGGATCACCGAGTGTTTGGGCGACCAAAGTCCCGAAGACAAGCTGCGTTTCGTCACCGAGCAAACCAAAACGTCGAAGACGGTTTTCGTTGGGGATGGGATCAACGACGCCCCCGCACTGATGGCGGCCACGGTCGGCATCGCGTTCGGTCAAAACAGCGACGTGACCACGGAAGCAGCCGGCGCCGTCATCCTGGATTCCTCCTTGGCCCGAGTCGATGAACTGATGCACATCAGTCGGCGGATGCGCCGCATCGCGCTCCAAAGTGCCGTTGGTGGCATGACGCTCAGCGTGATTGGGATGTTGATCGCCTCTGCCGGCTACCTGCCGCCGGTCGCAGGCGCAATCGCCCAAGAAGCCATCGACGTGGTTGCCGTGCTGAATGCACTGCGAGTTGCCTGGGCTCCGAAATCGCTGACCGATTTCTAAAGCCAGCCATTCGGTCAACACGCCCGTCCAAACAAGCCAGCTTCATTCCGACTGGACTTTCCAATCAGCCCTTGGGGGAGCAACAGTTTCGCTTGTGAACACGGTGATGCATTCTCTCACGAAAAGAACATTCCCCCATTGATGTCGATGTTCGCCCCGGTGATGTAAGACGACGCATCTGACGCCAAGTAAACGACTGCATCAGCACAATCCTCCGGATCGCCTTGGCGACGCAACGGAACGGAGGCCTCGACATTCTTGCGCACGGCGTCGGGAGTGAATCTGTCGTGGAACGTTGTGTCGATCATTCCTGGACAAAGAGCGTTGACCCGGATGCCTTGCGGTCCAAGTTCTTTCGCCATGGACCGCGTGAATGTCATCACGGCACCTTTGGCGACCGAATACGCTGAGGCTCCTGTGCCGCCCCCGTCTCGTCCGGCAAGCGAGGCCAGGTTCACGATCGAACTGCCGTGCGGCATCTTTGGCACCACCGCCTGCGTGACCAGAAACGTTGAATTGAAGTTGAGCGCCATGACTTGATTCACGAACGCCTCATCCATTTCTGCCAGCTTCTTGCGTGCGACCAGCCCGCCGACGTTATTGACCAACACGTGAATGGAGTCGCCGAAGGCATCGCAAGTCTGAGCCACCAAGCGATCCACATCGGCCTTCCGCGTCATGTCTCCTTGCACCAGGATTGCTGTTCCATCTGCCTCCTCGATCTTGCCAACCGTTTCTTCGCCCGCCGCCCGGTTGCTGTGGTAGTTGACGACGACCTTGGCACCGGCTTCGGCCAATTTGATGGAACAGGAACGACCAATGTCACGTGTGCCACCCGTTACGATGGCGACTCTTCCTCGGAGATGGTTCATCAATGGCCCTGTTTGAAATTGAAAAGACGGGTTAGTTTCTCGGGAAAATCAGCGTTGCAATTCAACACCGAGTCCAACAAGCATTTGCGTTCGATTCGTTCTCACGGGATCGGGATCGACGCACAGGCGACGACTTTGTACCGCATCACTTCCTGGATCAGCGAATAAAAACATCATGTCATTGCGACTGATTGAAATTGTCTTGCCCACGTCGGCCGTTCACCGAATGGACTCCGTCCTGAGCAGCGACACCGTGCTGGGACGCTGGGACGACACCATGGACAACGACCAATCGCTGATCCGCATGCTGGTGCGTACCGAACAAACGGAAGGGATGTTGGATCAGTTGGCCAACCAATTCTCCAGTTCAGAATCCTTTCGGGTGATGTTGCTGCCGGTGGAAGCCACGTTGCCGCGACCGCCAGAGCCCGAGGCAAAGGATAAAACACCAACGAGTGAACCGTCGGCACAGCGGATCAGTCGCGACGAGCTGTACGACGATGTCGTTGCCGGCGCAAAGCTGTCCAACGTTTTTGTTGCACAAACGTTGCTGGCAACCGTGGTGGCCGCCATTGGTTTGCTGAGAAATGACACGGCAATCATCATCGGTGCAATGGTGATTGCGCCGCTGCTGGGTCCCAATGTGTCCCTGTGCTTGGCAACGACTCTCGGCGACATGGATTTGGCCAAGCGATCCTTGCGCACCAATGCGGCCGGATTGCTGGTCACCTTGCTCGCTTCATTGACCATTGGATTTCTGTTCAAAGTCGATCCGTCCTCAACCGCCATCGTCGCACGCACCCACGTGAACATGAGCGACGTGATTCTGGCCACCGCGTCGGGTTGTGCAGGCGTCCTGGCATTCACGACCGGCGCCCCGGCATCATTGATTGGTGTGATGGTCGCCGTGGCGTTGCTGCCACCGTTCGCTGTGTTTGGGTTGATGCTGGCTGGCGGCGAACTGCATGCCGCTGGAGGTGCCTTGATGTTGCTGGCAATGAATGTCATTTGCGTCAACCTGGCTGGCGTCTTCACCTTTGCCGTCCAAGGCGTGCGTCCACGAACCTGGTGGGAATCCGAGCGAGCGAAACGAGCCATCCGGATTTCCCTTGCAACCTGGGTCACGTTGCTGACAATCTTGATCTCGTTGATCTACTTCGTGGTTCAAAAACAGTGACTGATCCAGCGGCCTCCTGCAACGCCCCCAACATTCACCGACGTGTCTCCGGGCACCACAACTGCTTTCCTCCACAAAGCCGTCGCATCGAAAGTCTCGCCGAGGCTTCCATTTGATCCGGAAGGCTATGCATTACGTTGTCCGAAGGTTCGTCGCGGAAAGGTTTTGGCATAGCGATGTTTTCCGGCCAAGATCGGTTCTCCCTGAATTGGTTTGCGCGTTGCACGGGGAAGCACCACCTTCGCCCTGGATCTCTTCGCACACATGCGACCAATCAGCGGTGATTTCATGCACCGGAACACGTTGGCGCGGGACATCCAACCATGCAGACGGCCACCGTTGGCAACCACGTGATAAAGGTTGGCAGTCCTTCTTTTCGAACGCGGCCGGCGAAGCGAATACTCTCGAACCGGTGTTCTCAATTCACTGAACCGGGGATGTTGCTCGGGAGGACGTCGGCAAGCTCGGACCAGCGTCGCAAATCGATCAGCGAAATCATCAACGCGTTCCCAATCGGTGTAGTCGTAATCCTGATCGCAATCGGTTTCCGCTCCCGCTCGCTGTGCAATTCGGTGCATGATCTGTCGCTTCAACCAGCCGTACTTGGAATACTTCAGCGCTCCCGCAAAGCAGTCCATCACTGGCGGATTCCAATCCGTTGATTGCAAGAACTCTTTGGCTAACCTTTCGGCTTCCGCTCGCTCTTTTCGCTGCTTGCTAGCCGAGGCCAGGCTCACGGAGAAGAATGCCGTTGGGATTTCATTCAGGAAATCCAAGTTGTGCTCAATGAAAAACCGAATCCGCGGGTCATGGCGACCGAAGTGCATGGGCGATCCGACCAACACGGCATCATACGCTTCAACTTGAATTTCAGTCGCAGAGTGTTGCACCACATCCAAGACATCACTGGGCATGCAATGGTGCAGCAACCGGCGATGGATCCTCTCGGCGATCTGTTCGGTTTGTCCCTCGTGAGACGCGAAGACAATGAGATTGCGCATGATTGGGTATCAAACTATTTTCAATGAAGTGGTTGTGTGCGTTGCTAAACTCGGACCGCATGCCGAATCGAGGCTTCTAAATCTGCGATGCTGATGGGTTTCACCAAGTAGTCCACAATCCGGGGGTTGCCGCTGGTATCCCCCTTCTCGTGAGAGGAGACGACAATGATCGGCACTGAAATGGAACGTGAAATTTTCTCTGCAGCTGTCAAACCATCCATCTTGGGCATCATCACATCGGTGATGACCAAATCAGGATGCTCCTGTTGGCACAAGGCTACAAGCTGCTGCCCGTCTTCGGCTGCCCCGACGACTTGATGTCCCAAACGGGGCAAGATGGCTTCGAAATATTCACGGATGTCGGATTCGTCATCTGCCACCACAATCCGCAATGAACTGGTTGGAGAACTCATATCTGTTTTCGAGGGATTGCAAGTTCGACACAGGCCCCACCCGTTGAGTTGTTGCGGACTCCGATCGTTCCAAAGTGGGCCATCATGATTCGTTTGGCGATCGCCATTCCCAAGCCCGTTCCTTTGGGTTTGGTTGTAAAAAAGGCATCGAAAAGTTGTGTCTGCTGTTCTTTCGCGAGTCCCGGTCCATTGTCGCAAACCTGGATCAAGAGCGCAGGATCGCCCTCGATGTCACCCTCACGGCACTGAACGGAAATCTCCGTTGGATCCTCGCAGGCAGCCAACGCGTTTTCAAATAGATTGCGAAAAACCTGCTGCATTCGAAATGGATCAATGTCGCAGTTCACATCCACCTTTGTTCCGCCATCCACCTCGGATGACTCCAGAAACGTGACGTCGCGTCCTTTCCATTCCGACTCCAGATTGGCCCAGGTTTGGCGCCACACGCCGGCAACGGAGCAATCGCAAAACTCGAGTTTCAAGGGAGCAGCGTAGCTTCGCAGTTCTTCGAACAGCTGCTTCAAATCGTCCTTGGCGCGTGAGATACGAGCCAGTTCCTTCACCATCTCGGAAGACTCGGGAACGTCAAAACCAAGCATGTCGACTCCGATTTGAATTCGTTGCAACGCGTTGCGACTCTCGTGTGCAATCGCTGACACCATCTCCCCCACCGCCGCCAGCCGTGCTGATTGTATCAGCTTCTCTTGAACCGCTTTCAGCTCCGTGATGTCGTGCCCGACGGCCATGTGCCCCACTGCCTTTCCTTCTCCATCGAGCAACTGAGTGGCATTCCAAAGGATGCTGCGATGCTCGCCTTCCCGGGTCACACAAGACAGTTCGTAGGCTTGCAACGGGTGTCCCTGGTTCACTCGTTTCGCCTCGACGATCACGCTCTCTCTGGATGACTCCTCGACAAACAGCTGATATGGATTCTGTCCCAACGCTTCCTCACTCTGATATCCAAGCACTCGCTCAGCTCCCAAATTCCATTCCGTGATCTTGTCGTCCGGGGAAACACAGACGATCAAGCTGTTGGCTGTTTCGATCACCGATCGGTACCGATGCTCTCGGTCTCGAATCTCGACCGTTGCGGATTCGCGATCCGTCACATCGGTCGCATAGCCTTCCAGCGCAATTGCGTTTCCTTCGTCATCAAAGATCGCCTGACCGTGTTCCCAAATCCAGCGGAGGGAACCATCTCGGTGGGTGATTCGGAATTTGAGTTGATAGGGACGTCGCTCCGCAATCGCTTGCCGGATCTCGCTTCTGACCCGAACGATGTCGCGGGAATCAACCGTCGTGATCCAACAGACCCTTTTTGATTGAAAATCGTCTGCCGAATAGCCGGTGATCGCCTCGATGCCTTCACTGATCAATTCGACGGTGAAATCTTCGTCGATTTGACAGCGAAATGCCGCCCCCAAGAGATTGCTCAACAACATCGAGTGTTGTCGCCGAGTCTCCCGGAGCTCTCGCTCCGAGCGTTTGCTCGATGTCATGTCTTTTTGCACTTCCACGATCTGTGCGATCTTGCCCGCTGCATCGTGAACCGGCGACATGGTCAACGCGACATCGATGAGCTGGCCATCTCGTGTGCAACGAACGGTGCTGAAGTGCTCGATTCGTTCCCCGTTCCGCAATTTTTTTTGATATCCCCTTTGTTCCGATCGGCGATCGTCGGGAACCAACATCTCAATTGACCTGCCGATCGCTTCTCCTTGTGAGTATCCATAAATGCGTTCGGCGGCTGGATTCCAACTTTGAATCACTCCGTTCAGGTCTTTTGAGATGACCACGTCGTCGGTTGAGTTGACGATGGCAGCCAACTGGCGATCCCGTTTTTCACTTCGGTGTCGCTCAATCGCCAACGCGGCGAGCTTCGCACACTCATTGACCAAGACCAAGTCGTCATGCTCAGGGCTTCGCGGCGTTTGATAGTACATCCCGAACGTCCCCAGGATCTCGCCCTCCCCGGAGAGGATCGGCTCGGACCAACAGGCTCTCAATCCCGTCGCGCGGACCAAATCGCGATACGGTTTCCAATTGGGATGAATCAGGAGATCATCGATCACCACTCGCTCTCCCGTGCATGCTGCCCGCCCACAGGATCCCACACGAGGACCAATCTCAAGTCCGTCCATTGCTTTCACGTAGGGATCGGGAAGCGAAACACTGGCGACCAATTGCAACTGCTGCGCTTGCCGGTCGAGCAACATCACTGAACCCAGCATGCCCTCTCGTGATTCCTCCGCCAATTCAACCAGTTTTGTCAGCGTGGTCTCCAGCGAATCGCCTCGCAGCAAATCCTCGAGGATCCTTGAGTGACGTTCCATTTTCAAACCAGGCAACTGAACCTCGTCCGACAATGGTGTTTGGTTGAGAGCCTCGAGGGACGGACGGGTCATGCAATGAACAGTGGTGGAGGATCTGGACATGGGACAAATCAGGGACGGTCCGGATGACGTCACGACGATAGAGACGATGACTCGCTCCCGAACGCACTGGATTGCGTTGGAAACACTCGTCGTGAGCGGTTCGGTTCGCAGTTTGCGTACCCACCTCAATGAAAAACGGCTCCACTCGCGTTTCCCAATCAATCGCCCGGCAATTCACCCCCGGCAGGTTCGCAAGAGTCAAACCGTATTTGCCGTCTTCACGCTGGACAAGGCTCCGCCGTGCCGCCAAGACGGCCCCCAATGGGCTCCACCAAAATCAACAATCATTTCTGCAGACCGGCGTTGTCAGGCTGCGTTCGGACCGCCAAGTGTGCACGGGCGACCACCCGGTGTGCCCATCCGGCCACATTTCAAGAAAGCCATTCGATGAACGAAACACTCAGCATCCTGTTTGTCGACGACGAAGAAGACTTCGGCGAAGGCTGCGCACGCTGGTTCGAGCGAAAGGGTTATCGAGTGGCCCAATCGATCAGCGGCCAAGACGGCATTGATCTGTGCGGCCACCACGATTTCGACATCGCGATCCTCGATTGGAACATGCCAGGTCTGAGCGGACTGGAACTGGTTCAGCGGATGCGCGAGTCCAATCCCGACACGGAAATCATTGTGTTGACTGGCGAAGGCACGATCCACAACGCCGTCGAATCAATGCGGCTAGGCGTGTTTGACTTTCAGACCAAACCATTTCCAATGGGCGAACTGGAACGTCGCTGCCTGGCCGCCTTCGAACGTCGAAAACTCCGGAAAGAAAACACTCAACTTCGCGAGGTGATCACGCGTTCGACGAAGAAGACAAGGGGAATGATTGGCCGCTCGACGCCGATGCAAAAACTGATGTCGTTGATCGACCGTGTCGCTCCCACCGAAAAATCTGTTTTGATCCAGGGCGAGAGCGGCACGGGCAAAGAATTGGTCGCCGCCGCGATTCACACGGGTAGCTCGCGATCCGACAAACCGTTGGTGACGGTCAACTGCGCTGCCTTGCCTGAACAATTGGTCGAGAGCGAATTGTTCGGACACGAAAAGGGATCGTTCACGGGCGCCACCGCGATGAAACCAGGCCTGTTCGAGGTCGCCGACGGCAGCACGTTGTTCATCGATGAAATCGGCGAAATGCCGTTGACGTTGCAACCCAAACTGCTGCGTGTGTTGGAGGACGGATCACTCCGGCGAATTGGATCCGCAAAGGAGCGCCGCGTGGATGTCCGCATTGTCACCGCCACCAACCGAACATGGAAGAAGAAGTGGCTGAGGGACGCTTTCGCGAAGATTTGTATTACCGAATCAACGTGATGTCCTTGGAACTTCCACCGCTGCGTCACCGCGGGGAGGACGTCGAATTGTTGGTCCGGCACTTCCTGGGCAACGAATTCGAACTGGACGAAGAAGCGATGGCAGCTTTGTTGGCCTATCCATGGCCGGGCAATGTCCGGCAACTGATCAACGTGATCGAACGCGCGAAAATCCTGGCGGACGATCAACTGCTCACCATGGAAGATCTCCCCAAGGAATTGCAGCGGGCCCCAATCGATTGCGATGCTCCCTTGGAACTGGCGGGATCATTGCAGGTCCTGCAGCGGGACCACATCACCGAAGTGTTGCTGCGTGAAAACGGCAACAAATCCAAAACCGCTCGCGTCCTCGGCATCGAACGGCGGAAGTTGTACCGGATGATGAAATCACATGGGATCAGTTGAAAATCCCACTTGCTTCGCGTCCCATTCGCACACCTGCAAGCGTGCACTCTGGCGATTGTGCACACTCGCCAGTGTGCACCCTCGGCGCAATGCGTGCAAACAACGAGCAATCTCCTCGAAAACAATCATGGCCTTGAATTTGCGTTGAATGAGGCATCCCCCCCTCCATTCAAACGACAACTCAAATGTTCAAACGTCTTCTCCTGTCGTTCCTGATTGTCGCAGTCGGTGTCGGTGGTTGGGTCTGGTGGCGAACCGAACGCGCCACACAAATCGCCAATGCCTTGCCGCCAGAAATCGTGCTGGGCAATGGCCGCATCGAGGCGGTCCAGGTGGATGTCGCGGCCAAGTACGCAGGGCGTGTGTCTGAGATCACCGTTCACGAAGGCGACATGGTCAAGCCAGGCCAAACGCTCGTCAAACTCGACACGGCTGAACTGAGAGCCACGATGGCCAAAGCGAAAGCACAACGAGCAGAGGCCGTCGAGTCACTCGCAGAAGCCGAGGCTGAAATCGTCCGCTACGAAAGCGAACTGTTGTTGGCTGACAGAAATTTGCAACGCACCGCCAAACTGGTTGATCAAAACGCGGCATCGCAAGAAGAGTACGACACACGCAAGAGCCAGCTTGATTCGGCCAAAGCAATCCTGAAGGTCGCCCAGGCACATCGCCGCACGTCGCAACGAGCCATCGAGGCGGTCGATGCCGAAATCGAACGCATTCAAACCCAAATCGATGACTTCACGTTGACTTCCACGGTCGAGGGTCGTGTGCTGTATCGACTCGCAGAGGAGGGGGAGGTTGTCTCGGCTGGTGGCAAGGTGCTGACCTTGCTCGACCTGAGCGACATCTACATGGAAATCTTTTTGCCCTCCGAGTACACGTCTCAACTCTCGATTCACGCGGACGCTCGCATCGCACTCGACTTCGCCCCGCAATACACCATTCCAGCGACTGTGAGTTTTGTTTCGCCGGAGGCCCAGTTCACGCCCAAACAAGTCGAGACGATGAAGGAACGCGACAAACTCATGTTTCGCGTGAAGGTTCAAATCCCGCGTGAACTGGTCAAGAAACACATCGAGAAGGTCAAGACCGGGGTCCGAGGAGTGGCCTACGTGAAGTTGGATCCCAATGTTCCTTGGCCGGAAAGATTGAGTCAGCGATTTCCGCAGGCAATTGAGTTCGACAAAAAATCGTTCGAAGAAGCGATGTCGGACAAAGCAACGGAACCCTCCTCATGATCTCGGCAGGTGATAACGCCGAAAGGCGAATGATGGTGTGCGGCCATGACTGACACCAAAATCACCGCCGTGTCTCATCGTTACCGAAAGACGGTTGCGCTCGATCATGTTTCGTTGGTGCTCCCCGCTGGAAAGATGGTGGGACTGATTGGGCCCGATGGCGTTGGCAAATCGACGTTGATGGGACTGATCGCCGGCGCCAAACAAATTCAAACGGGCCAGGTCGAAGTGCTCGGTGGCTCGATGCAAGATCGCAATCACCGGCGAGCCGTCTGTCCCCGCGTGGCCTACATGCCGCAGGGCTTGGGCAAGAATCTTTATGCGGAGCTGTCGGTCGCGGAAAACCTCCATTTCTTTGGAAGACTGTTCGGACAGGGCCGACACGAACGCAATCAACGCATCGCCCGTTTGCTGAAAGCGACAGGCCTGGATCCGTTCCACGATCGTCCGGCCGGAAAATTGTCGGGCGGCATGAAACAGAAACTCGGCCTGTGCTGCGCTCTCATCCATGATCCCGACTTGCTGATCCTGGATGAACCCACCACGGGAGTCGATCCGCTCTCACGGGAGCAGTTCTGGAGTTTGATCGACGAGATTCGTGAGCAACGCAGCGGGATGAGCGTCTGCGTCTCCACGGCATACATGGAAGAAGCCGACCGATTCGATTGGCTGGTCGCCATGAACGCCGGCAAAGTGTTGGCGGAAGGCACCCCGAAACAGCTCAAAGGCGACTCGGCATCCACGTTGGAAGAAGCCTTCATCCAACTGCTGCCTGAAAATGAACGGGGTGATTCCGAACCATTGGTTATCCCGCATCTGGAAAACAAAGGCGGAGCACCAGCAATTGTCGCGGAAGGTTTGACTCGGCGGTTCGGTCTGTTCACCGCCGTGGATCATGTCAGCTTCGAGATCACACGTGGCGAGATCTTTGGCTTCCTCGGATCCAACGGTTGCGGCAAAACCACCACGATGAAGATGTTGACCGGACTGCTGCCCGCTACCGAAGGAACCGCCAAACTGTTCGGCAAAGTGGTTGACGCACACAATTTGGAAACGCGGCGCCGGGTGGGCTACATGTCCCAGGCGTTTTCGCTCTACGAAGAACTGTCTGTCCGTCAAAACCTCCTGTTGCATGCACGGCTGTTCGCAATCGACGGCAAGACCCAACGCGTCGACGAACTGGCCGAACGTTTTGGATTGGTCAAAGAACTGGACCAATCCGCAGGTTCCTTGCCGCTCGGTGTTCGCCAACGACTCTCGTTGGCCGTTGCGATTTTGCACCGTCCCGAGATGTTGATCCTGGATGAACCGACGTCTGGAGTCGATCCGGTCGCTCGAGACAGCTTCTGGCGTCTGCTAGTGGACCTTTCCCGTCGCGATCAAGTCACCATCTTTGTCTCCACCCACTTCATGAACGAGGCGATGCGGTGCGATCGCATCTCGCTGATGCACGCCGGAAAAGTTCTCGCATGCGACACACCACAACAACTGATCGACGCTCGCGGCGAACAAACCCTCGACCGCGCCTTTGTCGGGTACATCCAAGACGCCGCGAACGAACCTCCAACATCCAATGCGAGCCCCCCTCGTTCACCAACACCTGACGTGAGCCAGGTGGTGACTTCTACCACGGAACTCCACGCACCACCGCGTCAACGAAGTTTCAGCCCCCGCCGGCTGCTCGCCTATTCCTACCGCGAGACACTGGAAGTCATGCGAGATCCAATTCGGCTCGGATTCGCACTGGTTGGATCGGTGCTGTTGATGCTGGTCCTCGGGTTTGGAATGACCACCGATGTGGAAGACCTCCGCTACGCCGTTCTGGACCTCGACCAAACACCGCAGAGCCGTGACTACATCCAAAGCTTCTCAGGATCACGGTACTTCATCGAGCAACCGCCGATTCGAAACAACCAGGAACTCCAATCGCGTCTGGTTTCCGGTGACGTTTCATTGGCCATCGAGATCCCGCCTGACTACGGCAGGAAATTGCTTCGAGGCGATTCCCCCGAGATCTCGGCCTGGATCGATGGAGCGATGCCGTTTCGCGCCGAAACCATCGTGGGGTACACCCAAGGCGTTCACCTGAACTACCTCCAGGACCTCGCCAGAAAGACGATGGGCAGCACACCAAAATTGACGTTCGCCGATTTGGAATTGCGGTACCAATACAACCCGGGTTTCGAGAGCATCAATGCGATGGTCCCCAGCGTTCCTGCCATGCTGCTGGTCCTGATCCCAGCCATCTTGATGGCGGTGAGCGTCGCCAAAGAAAAGGAACTGGGGTCGATCACCAATTTCTATGTCACGCCAACCACACGCATTGAATTCTTGATCGGAAAGCAACTGCCCTACATTGCGATCGCAATGATCAATTTTGCCCTGCTGACTTGGATGGGCATCCACGTCTTTGGCGTGCCCATGAAAGGCAGCCTCGCGACATTGACTCTGGGGGCATTGTTTTACGTGATGGCGACCACGGGGTTGGGGCTGGTCACGTCGTGCTTCACCAGCAGCCAAGTGGCGGCTGTTTTCGCGACCGCCATCATCGCGATGATGCCCACCGTCCAGTTCTCCGGCATGATGCAACCGGTGTCCACACTCAGCGGCAGCGCTCAATTGATTGGATCGCTGTGGCCAACCACCTACTTCATGCGAATGAGCGTCGGCGCATTCACGAAAGGACTCGGCTGGCAGGACTTGTCCCCGGACCTCTGGACGCTCGTTGCGTTCTCGCCTGTGTTCCTGCTGGTCAGTGCCATTCTGCTCCGCAAACAAGAAGTGTAAATGGCCCCCAATCATGCGAACCCTGCGAAATATTTTCTGGCTCACCTTCAAAGAGTTGCGCAGCCTGCGTCACGACAAGATGCTGATCGCGCTGCTGCTCTTTGCGTTGACATTCAGCGTCTACAGCCAAGCGACAGGCATTTCGACGGAGGTCCATCACGCATCGATTGGGATCGTCGACGAAGACCGAACGACGTTGTCACATCGCATCGCCGCCGCTTTCTTTCCGCCCTACTTCAACGAGCCAGTCATCATCGCGGCCGCGGAAGTGGAACCGCTGATGAACAAAGACAAGTTGATGTTCGTCATCAATATCCCAGCCGGTTTTGAATCGGATGCGATCGCGGGCCGGCATCCCGAGATCCAAGTCAACATCGACGCCACCGCTGTGATGCAAGCCAACATCGGCGCGACTTACATCCAGAACATCGTCAACAGTGAAATCAATCGCTTTGTCAGCGGCACCGATGAATCCATCGAGTTGCCCGCCCGCTTGGTCGCGCGACGAGCATTCAATCCCAATGGCGATCCGACCTGGTTTTCTGGAATCACAGCGATCATCGACCAAGTCACCTTGCTGACCATCGTGCTGACAGGTGCCGCCTTGATTCGCGAACGAGAGCACGGCACGATCGAGCACTTGCTGGTCATGCCATTGACCTCGTTTGACATTGCCGTCTCAAAGGTCTGTGCCAACGGATTGGTGATTCTGCTGGCCGTGATGCTGTCTCTTTGGTTGGTCGTCGAAACGCTATTGGAGGTGCCGATAGCAGGGTCCCGCCTGCTGTTGCTCAGCGGCATCGCTTTGTACTTGTTCTTCGCCACCGCGATGGGAATCTTTTTGGGAACGCTCTCGGGATCCATGGCCCAGTTCGCGTTGCTGGTGCTCTTGACCGTTCTGCCGCTCCAAATGCTCTCGGGAGCCATCACGCCGATCGAAAGCCAACCGGATTGGTTGCAACCGATCACCTACTTCTTCCCCTCTCGGCACTTCGTTGGTTTTTCTCAGTCGATCGTCTTTCGAGGCGCGACGCTGAAAGACGTCTGCGAACAATTTGTGGCCACCGCTGCTCTGGGAATGACCTGCTTTCTGGCCAGCCTCGCCCTCTTCCGCCGCTCCATTGCGACCAGCAAATGAGCGACGGTTGGCAAGACCGCCATCCTCCCTGCGATTGCCTCGACTTCTCGTCATTGCAACGGTCGCAAAAACTTTCGTCGCCCAAACCGACTAAAATCGATTCCATTCGGACACAAGCCCCACAGCACCGACGTGGGGCGATGACAATGGCCTCTCTCGCGATATGCTGAATGTCGCTGAAATCCAAGCCGCGCCGCTTAGAAAACGGCATCGGGACAAGGAACAGGACGGGTCGCATTGGATACTCCTGGACTCGCTTTTCCCGTCGCTTCCAAGATTGCAAAACCGAACCGCTCGATGCCCAAACGAGACAATCTCCCCAAGCGTCTCGCTTCCTGCATCCACCACGAACCGAAAACGATCATGAGAACATTCCTTGTCCTGCTCGCCTTGTTCTATTGCCCCCCAACGGTTCAAGCCGACGCCCCTCCCAACGTGATCCTGATCTTTGCGGACGACCTCGGCCCTGGAATGCTCGGATGCTACGGGCAGCAAGTGATCACGACGCCCAACATCGACCGCTTGGCTCGCGAAGGCATGAAGTTCACCAACTACTACGGTGGCGTCTACTGCGCGCCCGCCAGGTGGACTTTATTGACGGGCATGCATGACGGACGCCTCGGAGGTTGGGCGCAGAATCGTGCCGGACTACCGATCTGGCGGGACGCGGGACAGATCACCGAAGAGGACTATCAAAAACGATTGGCGAAACACAAAGCCAACTCGAATCCGATCGCTGAGGAGGAAGTGTTCCTCGCTCAGGTCGCACAAAATGCAGGGTACCAAACGGCACAGTTCGGCAAACTGGATCGAGGCTTTTTAACTTGGCACGAACGCGTCAAACGTTTTGGCTGGGATTTCTATGAAGGCTATTACGACCACCAACGCTGCCATGGATTCTATCCGCCTTATCTCTGGCGAAACGGAGAGAAGTTTGAACTGCCAGGCAACACACTGGCAGACTGTGGCAAAACCAGCGAGCAAGGGGATGAACCGGTTGGCTATGGTGGCGAAACCTATTCGCAAAACGTTTTCATCAAAGGCATCTTGAAGTACCTGCGCGCCAATCACGACCGACCGTTTTTTCTCTATCACCCCACTCAACTGCCGCACGGTCCCGTTGCGATTCCCGAACTGCATCCTGATTTCGCCGATCACCCCACGATGTCATTGGCGGAAAAGAAGTACGCGTCGATGGTCAAGATGCTGGACGATCACGTCGGCTTGATCATGAACGAACTGGTCACTTTGGGGATCGATGACAACACCGTGGTTCTGTTCGCATCCGACAATGGGCATGAACTCTACTACGGTCCCAAACCGAGCTACAAGACGCAGAAACTGCCCAACGGCGAGCCCGCCAATTTGACCGACAAGAAATGGCGAACGTCCGAATGCGGCGACATCTTTGACGGTGCCGGCGGCCGGGCAGGACTCAAACGCAGCGGTTATCAAGGCGGGATGCAATGCCCGATGATCGTCCGCTGGCCAGGGAAAATCTCGCCCGGCACCGAGGCTGATCTGCTGAGTTCGCACTACGACTTTCTTGCCACCTTGGCTGACATCGTTGGGGAAGAACAGCCCAGGGGCAAAGACGGGATCTCGTACTTGCCCACCCTCCTTGGACAACCACAAACTCAGCAGCATGACTTCATCGTCGTCAACAACCGTTTCACAACCATGGGCAGCCGCGCGTTGATCACACGGGAAGGATTCAAACTCGTCGAGGCGGACCGAAAAGGAGGTGTTTATCAGCTCTACAACATCTCCACCGACAATGAGGAACGAATCGATCTGGCGTCCGGATTCCCCGAGAAGGTCGAGCAACTGAAACAAATCTTGAAACGAGAAATCGATTCGCCACGGCCCGACCTTCTGCCCAAGAACCATTGAGCCTTCCAACGCAAAGTCGCCAGAGCATCATGATCCTTACCGCACGAGCAATCGCCTTCGGAGTTTTGACATTGGTGGCCAGTTCCACCGTCGCTGACAATCCTCCCAACATCATCCTCTGCATGTCAGACGATCAGGGCTGGGGTGACACGGGCTACAACGGGCATCCGCACCTGAAAACGCCTCACCTGGATCAAATGGCAAAGGAAGGCGTGACGTTCACACGGTTCTACGCCGCGGCCGCGATGTGCTCGCCCACGCGTGCGAGTTGCTACACCGGTCGCAATCCGTACCGATTCGGCGTGACCTTTGCAATGAAAGGCATGTTGGAACCCACCGAAATCCCCATCACCACGGTGCTCAAGGAGCACGGGTACACCACCGGGCATTTCGGCAAATGGCATCTGGGTACCCTGTCCAAAACGATTGGCGATCAAAAACGCTGGGGGACATTTGCCGAGCAACCCGAACGATACCACTGCCCGCCCTGGGAGCGTGATGTGGATGTTTGTTTTGTCACGGAATCCAAGGTCCCGACTTGGAATCCCTTGATCGATCCAGGCCCAATCAATCGGAGACCGAGCAGTGCGAACGAAACCAAGCAACCGTCTCCTCAAGACCAACCTTACGGCAACGATTACTTCACAGGCCCCAACCAAACCGCCAAGGAAAACACGCACGGCGACGATTCGCGAGTGTTGATGGACCGCGCGATCCCATTCATTCGCGATGCGGCTCGAAAGCAACAACCATTCTTCGCCGCGGTGTGGTTTCACACGCCTCACTCACCCGTCGTGGGCGGCCCCGAATACCGCCGAATGTATCGCGAACATCCCGAACCCACACAACATTACTACGCGTGTTTGACCGCCATGGATGAACAACTCGGACGCCTCCGAGCCGAACTCCAAGCACTGGGTGTGGCCGACAACACGATGCTCTTTTTCTGCTCGGACAACGGCCCCGCGAGGCAGGGTTCACCTCGGCACGTGGGGTCGGCCAAGGATTTGAAGGGTTTCAAACTTTCGATCAACGAAGGTGGCATTCGTGTGCCCGGTTTGCTGGTCTGGCCCGACAAAGTGAAATCCGCACGCACGGTGCATGCGCCTTGCATCACGTCGGACTACTTCCCGACTATCCTGGATGCACTTGAAATCGAGTTGCCTGCCGACCGCACTTATGATGGAACCAGCCTGCTGCCTTTCGTGACTGGGCAGCAGCAGATCAGACAAAAACCATTGGGATTTCTCAATCGCGATGGCAAGGAAGCCGTCTGGATGGAGCAACGCTACAAGCTGATCTCGACCGCAAAGGGTGACAAGCTCTACGACATCATCGAGGATCCGAGCGAGTCAACGGACTTGGCAAACCAACAAGCGGACGTCGTGAAACGCATGCAAGCAGAACTGTCCCATTGGAAAGCAAATGTGATGGCAGAACTGAAACGCGTGCCCTGAAGACAAACTCCAAACACACCTGCTTCGCCCGCCAGAGATCTCCATGAATTTGCTGCTTCGCTGTCTGATTGTCTGCTCGCTTCTTTGTGCGAGCACCGCCGCACAATCGTCCGAACGCCCGAACATCATCCTGATCCTTGCGGATGACATGGGGCCCGGCGAACCTTCTCATGCCGGCGGGCTGATCCCGACACCGGCACTCGATCAACTGGCCGAGCAAGGCATGCGATTCACCGACGCGCACACCAGTTCCTCCGTCTGCACGCCGACTCGCTATGGGATCCTCACAGGACGCTACAACTGGCGTAGCCGACTGAAACGCGGGGTCCTGGTGGCCGCTGATTCACCGGCCTTGATGGACCCCAAGCGTTTGAGCCTTCCGACGTTCCTGCAACAGGCCGGCTATCACACCGCTTGCATTGGCAAGTGGCACCTGGGAGCGGACTTTGCCCCCGCCCCTGCTCAAGCAAACTCGACTCGCAAAGCACAATTCGGTTCTTGGAACATCGACTACGAAAAGCCTTTTCGCAACGGCCCAGTCGATGTTGGATTCGATGAGGCGTTCTTCATTCTCTCATCCTTGGACATGCCACCGTACGTCTATCTTCGCAATGATCAAGCGGAAAAAACGCCCACGCTCGAACGGGGTTTCCCGCACAACGAGTACAACGACTTCGAACGAATTGGCGCGACCGCAGATGACTTTGACGCCAGCGAATGCTTGGCCAATTGGGCCGCCGAATCTCGCCGGTACATTCAACGCCAAGCCACCCAAGGTTCGAAAACGCCCTTCTTCCTGTACCTGCCTTTGACTTCCCCGCACACACCGATTCGCCCAGGAAAAGCATTTCGCGGACGCTACCAACAATACAGCTGGTACGCCGATTTCATTGCGGAGACCGATTGGGTTGTCGGCCAAGTGCTCGAGCAACTTCAAGAATCGGGAATCGACCAAGAAACGCTGGTGATCTTCACTTCCGACAACGGTTTCGCGCCCTATGTCAAAATCCCCAAGATGCTGGCTGCGGGCTACCATCCCTCAGGCCCTTACCGAGGATCCAAGGGGTCGCTCTATGAAGGCGGCCACCGCGTGCCGTTTCTGGTGCGTTGGCCAGGTCACGTGGCCCCCGGAAGTTCCTCTGACACGACCATCTGCACCACCGATTTCTTCGCGACCTTTGCCGAGATCCTCGGTGAATCCGAAGCGATTCCCGAAAACGCCGCCGAGGACTCCTTCTCCTTCGCCTCCAGTATGCAGGGGAAGGCAACTCCAACCCGCCCCCAAACCATCCACCATTCACTCTCAGGAAAATTCGCCATTCGAAAAGACAACTGGAAGCTGATTCTGACCACCGACGGCGGTGGAGGTTGGGATGGATTGAGTAACCAAGCGGTCGTTTCCACCCCCGCGAAAACGGTGCAACTCTACGACCTCGAGGCTGATCCGGGTGAGACACGAAACTTGGAAGACACCCACCCCGAGAAGATCAACGAGTTGGTCCAGGAACTCGCCCAAGCGTTCGCGAATGGGCGCACCACGCCAGGGTCTGCACAAGCCAACGAGGGTTGGCCCTACCTGCATCAACCAACGATGAAACAGTTCCCTGCATTGGCGGAACCAAACCAAGCTGCCACCACCGAATGATCGGTGCGGCAATCGTCAGCGATCTCGAACTCGCAAGACCTCTGATCGTCTCGAACAACAGACGCTCTGACGACCTCTGTGCCCCTTGGTTCTTTCTAAGTTGAGTCGGTCGGGAACCATTCCTGCCCCCTGACACGATACAATGAGGTCCCCCCTCCAACTTCGTCGCTGCCCCCCAGGCGACCAAGTTCCCGCCACACGAATTGATCGAACGACTTCCGATGGAGAGATTTGCCTCCCAATCGTACTTCCTTCGCCTGCTGATGCGCCAGCCCTGGACATGCTTGACTGTCGCGATCTTTGCATGCCTTGCATTTTGCTTCATGGGTCCAACCCAAGCAGATGATCAGAGCGACCGTTTTTTCGAGTCCGAGATTCGACCAATTCTGGTCGAGCACTGCATCGCTTGTCATGGAGAGAGTGAACAGAGCGGGGGCTTGCGATTGGATTCGCAACCAGCGTTGATTCAGGGGGGCGAATCCGGGCCAATCGCCGGTGCTGACACCACCGACAGCCTGCTTCTTGAAGCCGTCCGGCGAAGCGACAACATCGCAATGCCGCCAGACCAGCCGCTCGATCCACCGCAGGTTGCCGCGATCGCAGAGTGGGTTGGCATGGGCATGCCCTGGCCTGAAAGTTCGTCGCAGTTGCAATCGGCGGCCATGGAAAACGCCAAGGACCACTGGGCGTTTCAAAGTGTCAAGAATCCGCCTGTGCCTGATATCGAAGAGACCTCCACTTCGACTCACTCGCCCTCAGCGAATGTCGAGCAAAGCAAGGGGAGGGCCAAACAACACCCCAGCACCAACCCCATCGACGCATTCGTCTCCCGCAAACTCGCTGAAGCGGGACTGGCTTCTTCGCCCGAGTCCGACCGACGGACCTTGATCCGACGATTGTCGTTCACGCTCACGGGTCTGCCACCAAGCTCCGCCGATGTTGAACAGTTCGTTGCGTCATCATCCTCGGATGCCTATCCAGACTTGGTGGATCGTTACCTTGCCTCGAAGCAATACGGCGAACACTGGGCTCGTCATTGGCTGGACGTGGCACGTTATTCCGACACCAAAGGATACGTCTACGCGCGTGAAGAACGTTTTTGGGTGCACGCTTGGCGTTATCGAGACTGGGTCGTCAACGCTCTGAACCAAGACATGGCCTACGACCGTTTCCTGCTATTGCAATTGGCGGCCGATCAAGTCGAATCCAAACGCCAGGAAGACTTGGCCGCCATGGGCTTCTTGACCGTTGGCCGGCGATTCTTGGGTGTCAATCGAGACATCATTGACGACCGCATCGATGTGGTGACTCGTGGCACACTGGGGCTGACGGTCAGTTGTGCTCGTTGCCACGATCACAAATACGATCCGATCCCCACCGCCGATTACTACTCGCTGTATGGAGTCTTCAACAGCTGCGAGGAACAGTTGGTCTCGCTGGATCGTTCCGCGGCGTCAGAATCCGAAGCAGACGACGCTTTCGACGCAGAGTTGCATCAACGCGAAACGGCGTTCCAACAGAAGCTGCAATCCAGTCGTGACGAAGCATCCCAGCGTGCCCGCAGCCGGGTTCGTGATTATTTGCACGCTCAAACGGAATTGGACAAGTACCCTCCCAAGGGGTTCGATCAGATCTTCGAGGCCTCTGATCTACTGCCGGCATTTGTACGACGTTGGGAGGCATACCTGCGAACAGCAGATCGCCAGCGTGATCCAGTGTTTGTGCCGTGGCATCTGTTCTCTCAACTGCCAGCAGACCAATTCGCAGAACAAGCACGGTCGGTATGCGACGCCATCACTGCGGCGACACCTGTGCAGATCAATCCTCGCGTTGCTGCCCTCTTTGAGACGCCACCAACCGACTTCATCGAGGTCATCAATCGCTACGGCCAGTTGCTGGCTGAGGTCGCTGCCGACGAGCCGAACCAGAACGATCCTGCCGAGCAACAACTTTGGCAGGTGATGTTCGGTCCCGCTTCCCCCAGCCAGGTTCCCGACGAAGGAATCGTCCATACCGAAATCTACTTTGACAGCAGCACGACGACCGCGCTGTGGAAACTGCAAGGCGAGATCGACCGCTGGTTGATTCGCCCCTCGCAACCTCCTGGTTATGCATTGATTTTGAAAGACCGTCCGGTTCCATCGGAACCTCGGATCTTTCGACGCGGCAACATCCTGACGCAAGGCGACAATGTTTCGCGGCAATTTCTTGCTGTGCTGTCACCCCCGGACCGCCAACCATTCCAAGTTGGTAGCGGGCGTCTAGAACTTGCCCGGAACATCATCGACGAGTCCAACCCGCTGACTGCTCGGGTGATCGTCAATCGCGTCTGGGCGCATCACTTCGGGGCTGGTTTGGTCACGACGCCCAGCGACTTTGGATTGCGAGCCGAACGACCGTCGCACCCGGAACTGCTGGACTGGCTGACTCACTGGTTCGTCCAGGAAGGCTGGAGTCTCAAGAAGCTGCATCGTCTGATTTTGACGTCCTCCGCATTTCGCCAATCGTCTTTCGGACCAAGCAGTGAGGCTGAACTGCAACGAGCCTTGGAGGTTGATCCAGAAAACCGTTTGCTGTGGCGAATGAATTCGCGGCGTCTGACCTTCGAACAATTTCGCGATTCAATGCTCGCGGCGACCGGTGAAATCGATCTGCGGACCGGTGGCAAACCCACAGATCTTTTCCAAGACACTTCCAACGTACGACGCACGCTGTACGGGTTGGTGGATCGTCAGTTCTTGCCCGCGATTCTGCGAGTGTTCGACTTTGCCAACCCTGACTTGCATGTGCCCCGCCGCAGCCAGACCACGGTGCCGCAGCAAGCTTTGTTCTTCATGAACCATCCGCTTGTTCTGAAACGATCTCAGCAACTGGCCTCCGTTTGCCGCGAAGGTGCTGAGCCTCGTCAAGCAATCGAACAAATGTTTCAGCGAGTGCTGCAGCGTGCTGCAACCGAAGCGGAGGTGACCGACGCGTTGCAAGTCGCTTCCCAAGCCGCGACGGAAAGCACTCCCGTTCGACCGACGGTCGCTGACTGGTCGTATGGGCACGGGAAATATGACGAGGAAGTCCAACGTGTCCCGGACTTCAAATCGCTTCCGCATTTCACTGGCCAGAGCTGGCAGGGTGGTCCAAGTTGGCCGGACGGCAAACTCGGTTGGGTGCAGTTGTCCGCAGTCGGCGGGCACCCCGGCAACACTCGAAGCACCGCGAGTGTCCGCCGCTGGACGGCACCCGACAAGATGACGGTTCGAATCGAATCCGAACTCCGCCACCAAGTCGCTGCCGGCGATGGAGTGCGTGGTTTCATTGTCAGCTCGGAACAAGGTCAGCTTGGTGCCGCCAAGGTTCACCAGTCGTCGGCCATTTTGAATGCCCAGGCAATCGAAGTGCAGAAAGGCGAGACGATTGATTTTGTGGTCGACATCGACTCGGTTTTGAACAGCGACCAATTCCTCTGGAAAGCGACGATCACGGACGTGACCGAGACAGTGACGGTTACGGCAGGGCCCGGAAAGGCATCTGTTAAAGCGTCTGATCGATCACCCGATAGCGAGACAAAAACCGAGGCTGGCGATGCCACCGTTTGGAATTCGGAAGCTGACTTTCCAACCAACGCGGCAAACCGACTGACGCCGCTGGAGCAGTTGGCTCAGATTCTGTTTTGTTCCAACGAATTCTTGTTTGTGGATTGAATAGGCAACGACACGATGAACATGAAACACTCGACGACCATCGATCCTCTGCGGGGCCGAATCCAATCGCCACTCAGCCGACGCGACATGCTGCTGAGTTCCGGCATGGGACTGGGGGCACTGGGGCTCAGCAGTGTCTTGGCAGACGACAGCGGCTTGAATGGCAGTGCGGCCGGGCCGCACTTTGGTGGGAAAGCCAAGCGAGTGATTCAGTTCTTTTTGAACGGCGGCCCCTCGCATGTCGATACATTCGATCCCAAACCCGCCTTGCAGAAATATGCCGGCCAGCGACTTGGCGAAACCCTGACAACCGAACGCAAGACGGGAGCGGCCTTTCCATCGCCCTTCCAGTTTCAACGCTATGGCGAGTCAGGCATCGAAGTCAGCGAACTGTTTTCAAAGACAGCCGAGCACATCGACGACATCGCCGTGATCCGATCCATGTACGCTCAAGTGCCCAACCATGAGCCATCGCTGATGCTGATGAATTGCGGCGACTCCGTCCAGACGCGGCCCAGTGCTGGGGCTTGGGTGCTGTACGGCCTGGGTGCGGAGAACAAGAACCTGCCCGGTTTCATCGCCATGTGTCCAGGTGGTCTGCCGATCAAGGACGCGGAGAACTGGCAGTCGGCCTTTCTTCCCGGTTCGTTTCAAGGCACACACATCGACACTCAGCACACCCAGTTGAGTCGATTGATCGAGAACATCGAACACCCCCAGATCAGCACGCCCGACCAGAAACGTCAGTTGGAACTGTTGGCGAAGTGGAATCGCCAGCATCAAACCCCGCGTTTGGACCAGCGTTTGGAATCCAGAATCCAGTCCTACGAACTGGCGTTTCGAATGCAGACCGAGGCCAGTGACGCGTTCGACATCGCCAGTGAGACACAGCACACACGGGAGCGATACGGTGACACCGTGCACGGACGTCAGACGTTGATCGCGCGACGGTTGGCGGAACGCGGCGTTCGATACATTCAATTGTGGCACGGGGCCGGCCAACCCTGGGACAATCACGAAAACATCGCCGACAATCATCGCAAACTCGCGGGCGAAATTGATCAACCGATCGCCGCCTTGCTGAGCGATCTCAAATCACGCGGCATGTTGGACGAAACCTTGGTCGTCTGGGGAGGCGAATTCGGACGCACGCCAACCGTGGAACTGACCGGTGCTGGTGCCTCGAAACTGGGGCGTGACCACAACCACTACGGATTCAGCGTGTGGATGGCTGGAGGCGGCATCAAGGGCGGAACGGTCTACGGGTCGACCGACGAATTCGGTTTCAAGGCCGAAGAGAATCCAACCAGTGTGCACGACCTGCACGCGACGATGTTGTACGCCCTCGGTCTCGACCATGAAAAACTGACCTACCGCTACTCCGGCCGAGACTTCCGCCTCACCGACGTCCACGGAAACGTCCTCCACGACATCCTCGCCTAGCACCTCTTCCGGATGGTGCCACCCACCAAAATCGAGCGATTCGATTCAGCCGCGATCGGCGAGCGACAGAGCCGGTTTACCACTTGGAGATTGCAATGCACGCGAAATACTTTTGGCTTGGTGCTCTTGCTTGGGCCAGTGTGTTGGTTGTTGCGACTGGCAATGTGAGTGCCGATGACCAATCGGCTGACCAAACGCAATTACAACACTCGGACCTGTCCCTGTACCGAACCGCCGACGGCAAACTCAAACCGATCCAGTCGATTGCCGACTGGATGCTCCGTCGCCAGCAAATCATCGCGGGGGCTGAATTGGCAATGGGACCGTTGCCGCAAACCGAAGCTATGCCTGCGTTTGACACTCGAATCACAGAAGACGTTTGGATGGGGAAAGTGCGTCGATTGACAATGACGATGGCTGTCGACGACTCAGATCGCCTGCCATTGGATCTGTATCTACCCAGCTCAGTTGCACAGCTCGTTAACGTAAACGCGTTAACGAACGCCATTCATTCACCCAAACTGGCAGCCGTTGTCGCCCTGCATCCCACGGGGGCGGCTGGGAAACGGATCGTTGCCGGCCAGGGTGGTCGACCGGGTCGACAATATGGAATCGAGCTTGCACAGCGTGGCTATGTGGTCATTGCGCCAGACTACCCGTCCTTTGGCGAATACGCCGACTATGACTTCAAACGCGACAATTTTGCATCGGGCACCATGAAAGCCATCGTCAATCATCGGCGATGCGTCGACTACCTTGCTGACCTGCCGTTCGTTGATTCCGAACGCATCGGAGCGATAGGCCATTCACTTGGGGGTCACAACGCCATTTTCATGGGAGTGTTTGACCAACGAGTCAAGGTGATGGTCTCCAGTTGTGGCTGGTGTCCATTTCAGGACTACTATGGCGGGCAAATCGGGGGCTGGGCCAGTGAACGGTACATGCCCCGCCTGAGAGACAAGTTTCAGTTGGCCCCTGACAACGTTCCGTTTGATTTCTATGAACTAGTCGCCGCGCTGGCACCACGAACCTTTGTATCGGTCTCCCCCACTCACGACGCAAATTTCGACATTCGCGGCGTACGCAAGGCGATCCCGGTGGCTGCCCAAATCTATTCTTTGTTTGACTCCCGCGAAGAGTTGATCCTGTTGACTCCAGACTGCGAGCACGATTTTCCGAAAGACATGCGAATGAAATCTTATTCCATCATCGATCGTGTTCTCCAGCACAAGCCCATCGAGATTGAACCTGCGACCAACTGATTCGCCCCTCCAATTGGTGCCAGCCACCCTAATTTGACTTTCCTGATGCGATGCATACGATGCTTTTGTCTTGCCAATCCCACTGGAGAGCAGAGCGATGCCGCGGCCTCAGCGAAGCGAACAGTTTGATCCCAGCGAAGTGGGGATCGTGCACGTGGTCCAGCGATGTGTGCGACGCGCCTTTCTTGCAGGTGTCGACCAGGCGACCGGCAAGGATTTCTCGTTCCGCAGGGAATGGATTCGCCGGCGGATGGAAGCTCTGGCTTCGGTGTTCGCGGTCGATGTGCTTTCGTACGCGGTGTTGAGCAATCACATGCATCAGATTCTCCGCAACCGGCCGGATGTCTGTGCTCAATGGAGCGACGAGGAAGTTGCGATTCGCTGGCTGCGTGTGTTCCCCGGTCGACGCCTCGAAGAACACTTGGCCGAGCCGACTGAAAACGATGTGCAAATGCTGGTTCGCAACAAAGAGCGGCTGACTGAAATCCGTCGCCGCTTGTCAGACATCTCTTGGTACATGAGAGCCTTGGCCGAACCCATTGCCCGACTGGCAAACAAACAGGACGAGTGCACCGGCAGATTCTGGGAAGGTCGCTTCAAAGCACAGAAAATCGTCGACGAGGCAGGCTTGCTCGCCTGCAGCATGTACGTCGATCTGAATCCGGTCCGCGCAGCGCTGACGGCGACTCCCGAGACCAGCCCGCACACCAGTGCCTACGACCGGATCGAAGCTCGCAAGGGCGAACGAATCCCTTCGGCCGCCTTTGATCTGAAACCAATTCCGACGGAAGAAGCCGGACGAGAAATTCGAGAAACGCCGGTCGAAGTTCTTCAGGAAAAACGCAGGGCGAAGCGACGCAATCCAACCGGGAAACGGATCCGGCGAGATGAATGGCTGAGTCCTCTGACGTTGAGCGAAACCAAACTGTCCACCGAACCGCAAGTCCACACGAAAGGCCTCCGCAGCAGCGATCGCGGATTCTTGAACATCCGCTGGAGCGATTACAAACGGTTGCTGGACTGGACCGCGGCGCAACCGATTGCCTGCCGAGCGGCTGAACTGCCCAAGCGTCTCGCCCAAACGCTCTCGGAAGTCGGAATCGACGCTTCGATGTGGCGAGACTTGGTGTGGGACTGGCAGAAATACTTTGGCAAAACCAGCTGCATCGGTCGCCCTGAATCGCTGAAAGCGGACGCAGAACGAACGGGCCGCCATCACCACCGCGGCCAGGTCCAAGCCGCAGCCTGCTTTGCCTGAGCAGCAAGGTCAAAGCACGCGTCATCCTTCGCAGTGGTGCAAGGGGCGACGGAACAGTTGGGGACAACTGCTCTACTCTGCTGCGCTCAATCGATCGCACTCACGAGGCCGGCGTCTCCGAGAAGTCAATCAAGCTCGCAAAATGACATCAAGACAGCGGAAGTCGCCCTCAATCAGCCCCGGAACAAGCCAAGGTTTCAGGTCATCCAAATCGGGAAGGTGGCTGGCACCTTACGGGAAGAGCAAAGCCGCTTGGAAAAGAATCCCCCTCTAATCCCTGCGTTTTGCGGCTTCAATCAGGGCATCAATTTCCAAAACATGCGAATGCGGTAGGCGATTCCGCCGATATTTGTTGCTGATGATTTCGTGCAGGGTCTCAAGATCATCCAGCGGAATGGCGGGAAACGTGGTCCACTCGGTTTCCGACTTGAGTCGAGACCGAAGTTGCCATTTCCCGGCATGTCGCGTCACAGTGACCAGACGCCTCTCGCCTTCGTCAGTGGTCTCGTACCATTCGTGTTTCTTCATGAATCACCGAGCTGAAAGGCCTGCGACTCAAAACTTCTGTCGCAAGCGTGAGATGAACTGCAAAGAGAATTCGCAGAAGTAACAGACAAATCCTGGATCCACCGAGTGATGGCAACGGAGCACCAACAAAGATGCTCGTAACACAGTCCCCGGTTTCACTTCGCGTAAGCCGTGGTCACGGATGCACATCGCTCTCTCTGCCGCCGAAAAGGATATCAATCTGCGGCTTCAATGGATAGCCATTCCCTGCACGAGACCCGCAGGCCAATCACCGAGAGATGCACACTCCAATTTGAGCGACGGAAATTGATTTCAGCGGAGACTATCGCGTTTCGGTTGGTGGGTGGCACCGTTCAGGGGAGGAGCGGCTGACGTGAAGCGTTTCGGGGCGTGATAGAATCAGACGTGACGGCAAGCCGTGTTGTGCCTGCCGTGAGCGAACACAGGGTCCCCCGGAGTCTTCGACGTGAATCAGAACCAAGCTTCCATCGATCAGGATCGACGTCAGTTCCTTCACGCTTCGGCTTGGGGCGCCGTCGCGACAACCGTTGCCGGCATGGGAATGCCCCGCGTTGCATCCGCCGAAACACAGGGGAGCAATGCGGCCGTTCCCTTGCCAACCCGACCAGCGAACGTCCACGTGCTGATGCCACGCGATCGGGTGCCGTTGTCGTTCATCATCGATGATTCGACGTGCCTGGTGAACATGGGCCATTTTTGCAATCCCCAATTCGCGGCCGCTTGGCCCAATCGCACGGAGTATCAAAAACCATGGAAGTCATGGCCGCGTGAGATCCCCGATGCCTTCGTCCGTCAGTTCGGAGAGTGGTGTGCAGAACACGGGGTGAAAGGCAAGTACAGCATCGTTCCGAATCCGGCCTGCGTCGGCTGGCTCGATCGTGAACTGCCGGGGTGGTCGCGATCCGAATTGCAGTCCAGCTTGAAACTGGTCCGTGAGTTGATGCTCCCCAACTGGGACGTCCATCCGGAGATGATCACACACACTCGCGTGATCGATCTGAAGACCGGCAAGCCGATGGAAAAGATCAACGCCGCAACCATGGAAAATTCGTACCCGCAGGAAAAGAAAAGCGTGGACGAATTGGCCGCCTACCTAGCCTATGCACTTCGGATTCTCAAAAACTGTGACCTCCCCTGCGAAGGTGTCACCACTCCCGGCGGATTTGGAAATGCGGTGAAAAGCGAATTGCCCCTCGCGGTCGACCAAGCGGTTCGTGATGTCTACGGAGTCGAGTTGCCTCACTACTTCAAATACGTCATTTCAGGCGACGAGAGCACGGAACCCCAACTGGAAAATGTGCGGGGAATCGGAACCGACGACGTGCAACTGACAGTGAACGTGCCCGCAGGAACAGGCGATTGGTTTGGCGGATGGCAAGGCGACTCTCTCTCGGAACCTGATCGTTACTGCAATGCCGCTGCGACCAGCGGCCGGATGGTCGAACTGATTCAACGAAGGCAACCTGCGGTCATGCTCTGTCATTGGCAGGGAATGTTCAGCAATGGTAGCCAAGAAGGCTTCCGCTCCTTCCAGCGAGTCGTGCAGTCGCTGGCGTCACAATTCAACGACGATACGATTTGGATGAAGGTCAGTGAGATGGCTCGTTACTGGGCTGCCAAGCAACTGACCGAGATTGAATCCGTTGGCGACCAACTCACCCTCCGGGCCCCCTTCGCAACGGAGAAGTTCACCTTGCAAGTCGACGGCGCATCGGGACCAGTCAGCATCCAACAAGGAAGCGAGCGAACCGTGCTGAAAGAAGCAACCGACCGGTCGACACTGAATGCAGGAACATGGATCTCCGATGGCAAGACTCTCGTCGCTTGCTTTGACTTGCCCAAAGGAACAACCCAAGTCCTGCTCGGTCAGAAGCCTTCGGACTGAATCCCAGAGTCTCTCAATGCGATCAAACGAAAGGCAATTCTCTGTCGCAAGCTTGCTCGTTCTCGCTGGAATCTGCGCGGCACTGATTGCATTGTCGCGACACCAACCATTGTGGTTGCCATTGGCATTCCCGTTGACCCTTGGTCCATTCGTCGCGTTTCATAAAACGCCGACGAGGTGGGCGTTGTTGATGGGGGTGTTGTCTTCGTCGTTCTGGTCATTCGTCGCGATTGTTCCCTATTTCATCTTCGGGAGTGCCTTCATTTGGGCAAGCATGTTTTGGAACGAACGCTTGCTGACCCAATCCCTGGTTGTCTCAACAACGACTTTCTATTTTCTTGCGGTTTCGGTAGTGGGAGGGTATCTTGGCGGTGTCGCTGCTGGACCGGAATGAGTTTCGCCTTCGCCGAGCATCTGGGTTGGGCGAATCAATGCATGATCCAAAGTACATGCGAGCACCACTTCCACTGTTGTCCAGGCGAACGGAATACGACGCACTTCCATTCCAAATTGGGGAGACATCGTCCGATTCGACTGGCACATCACACTGAATCCGCAAGCCACCTTTCATGAAACGCACCCTGCTAATTCTTGCCGTCCTGGCCTGCTCGACACGCCCCGGAACTTCGCAAGATGCGTTTGAAGCGAATGCGTTTGAATCAGACGTCGCGAAAACTGCGATTGCCAAGTTTGACGAACGGTTGCAATTTCTGGACCGGAAACTCAAAGAGCAGATATCACTTGCTCAAGTGACCTTGCGAAGCGATCTTGAGGCAGCTCTTTCCACGGTCGTCGACGAGAAAGACTTTGCAGAAGCAAATCGCATCTCGGCTCTCCTGGATCGCAAGTTGGATTCGTTCGTCGAGCGGCGAACAAAAACACGCTCCCAGGCAGAAGATGCTCCCGACGAAGACAAGCAGCTGATTGCCAACTTGAAGGAACAAATTGCCGAGTTGAAAGCAAAACAAAAAACTCCAGAACCGCCGGACCCAGTGGTGGGACGCTGGGACTACGGCAACGGAAACGTTTGCGACTACACCCCAGATGGTCTCGTCGTTCTCCGCGGCAAGCCCATCGGACTTTGGGCCAAGGTGGGCAACAAGCAGTACCTTGTCGCGTTTCTTCGCAATTTTGCAGATGGTTCGTCAGAAGAAATCATGCTTCATCCCGATGGAAAACACGCGACGTCGGTCGGAAGCAAATCGAGCGTCCAACTCACCCGAATCGAGAAATAGGCCGCGGCGAAACGGCAAGTTGACTCCATCGCTCCACCGTCACTGAACCATCCCCCCACTGAACCACTCTGCGTCTCATGGCTGCTTGACCATGGGACCGATGTACTTCTTGGCGATCACCACATTGTCCAGAAAAATGTGCTGATCATGAGGCGAGGCGATCTTCCCGCCATGGTAGAGGTTCAGCCAGATTTGTTCGATTCGAAGTTCATCCGTCAATCGAAACCGCACGTCTGTCTTCTCAAACGCCAGATGCCCATCAACCCAGGCTCGCAAGATTCCATCCTTCTCCCCGGGAGTGTTGAGTCGGCACTGTTGCTCGATCGCGTACCAGCGATTGGTTGCCAGGTACCCACGGTAGGCTTGGCTCCAAACCCAATTCGCTCCATAGGTTCCTTCCATATCAGCGTGGTAGCAATAGAACCCAATGGGGGTTCGTCCGGCCAAAGGATTGCCTTCCGGAATTGTCTTTTGAAACAACCCGCGAGCCGACCAACCATCTTTGCCGTTGCTTTTCCGCCCCCCCCAGCCAGCTCGACCATAAGTCCCACTGATCCCCGGTAGCTTCCCGCCTTGGACGGTTTGATTCCAATCATCAGCCAGTCGCAAGTAGTAGCGGAAGTAGACCTCCTCGGGCTCACTGCCGATCTGCTCATCGAACTTGTACAGCGTGTTCAGGGCGGTGAATTCTCCTTTGCCGATTCGAGAACGCAATGCCTTGCCCTGCAGGGGAAGGAAGCTTTCAAACCCAGTGTCAGCATCCACCGTGTCCACCTTGCCGTCGGGTCCGGCCTGAGTCCATTCACGTTCCCAGTTGGATTGTTCGAACCCGGTGGTGAAGATCACGTCCGGATCGTCCGCGATGCCGTGATCATTTGCGTATTTCGCCGCGATGCCCAAAACAGGCGAGGAGGGCAAGTCGCGTTCCCCCTGATTGCAGCGAAAAACTCCAACACTGGCGGAACCAAATTGCTGGGTCGACTGCAACACCAACGTGGCGTTCGTGATCGCTTCGACTTTGTTCGCTTGGTTCATGTCGAATCGAATCAAGAGATTCTCCGACTTGTCCGAAACACGCAGTTCGTCCGCTTGGCCCTGGCAACGGTAAGTCGACTTGGGCAGAAACGTGTCAGCGACCGCGTTGAGACTGACGGTCCCCCATTCGCCGGTCAATTCGAGCTTGGGATGCAGAGTCGTGTCTGCACTCTCGCGGCTACCGAATGCAATCCGGCCACTTCCATCGGTGACGCGTAGAAACATACCTTGATTCGGGTGCGTTCCATCGCCCCACTCCTTCACCAGATTCGTCACATCCCAGCGAACGGGTTTGCGAGTGTCGTCGTCGAGCACCTCGACGACCGCGTAGGCGACCTCTCCTTGTTCGGTTCCCTCGGCGTCGCACCAATCGCCCATGAAGTGTTTCCATGGCAAGGACGCGGCCTGGTTGTAATGTTCGCGATTGGCTCCATCGTTGTGCTGCGTCGTGCCTTCCGCCCAATCGGACGGCTCCCCCATGGCCGAAAGGCTCCCTGTCGAAACGAACACCACAAAGTAAAAGAATACCTGACTGAGTGTGGAACGCTGCATAAGAAATCGGTATGGTCACGGGGGTGCGATAAGAACAACTACCAATGTACCCCACCTGATCACAGCATGGCTGGACACGCCCTGAAACCACCACTCACAGATCACGCTGGCTGCCGCTGTTGGACTGGGCTGATCGTGCCGCTGCTGGCGTTTGGTTTGGTGCAATTGCGATTGCCGACCAGTTCCCTTGCAGAAGCTCCCAGCAAGGTGGAGGCAGAGCATTGGCAGCACCAAAAGCTAGCCTCCATCGCGATGAGGATCCAGGAAGCCAAGTCGGACGATGCACGCCTGGAATATTCAGCCAGGCAGTCGTGGCTGAGTCGATGGAAACCGGGGCAGATGCCTTCGGCTCCCGCTGACGCACCGGATCAAACGGGACTGGTGGAGGAGCCTCGGCTGCAGGATTTAGAGCGTCCCGAACCCGTGGACGCCGATGCTTGGCAAGCGATGATTGATTTGCAGGATCGGTTGCTCGCGTCCGACACCGACGACGACCGCAAAGCCAACTTGCGAAAAACGATTGAGCTGGCCAGCCAACTGGAAGCGACCCTGGCCGCCAAGCTCCCCACTGATTCGCAATCGCTGTCGACGCCGACGTCCTGGGCTCTCGCGTTCACCCGTTACCGACTGGGGCGGGCGCTCGCGTATCGCGAATTGCCTGAGGTCCGCGAGCGATGGCCAATTGCCGATCCGGGGCAGTATCAAGCACAATTGGTCGCTGCCGTTCAGCGTTTGACCGAACAAACGAAGGGTGACCGTCGCGAGTTCATCCTGTTGCAAGACCGGATGTTTCGGCGATCGGGCCAGAAGGGGCGAGCACTCGAATTGCTGGAGGCCAACCGACATTCAATTGAACCGAAATGGTACCTCAAGAAGCGACGCGATCTGCTACAAGAACTCGGCTGGGACCCGCCCTATCGGGAAGCCGCCCAACGGTACCTGCAAGCCGGCTACGATGATGAATCTTGAACGACCAATCCGAAATGAGCGCCAAGCACTTTGCCGCTCACAAATGAAACGCCCAAGCGGGTAAGTTGAAGACTGTGTCAGGCAACTTGACGTTTTTGTTCACTCCAACAAGCGGCCATTCCTCTGAATGATGCTTTCACTCTCCAGCACTGATATCCAGCTTCCCTCTCCCCGGCCGCACGGCCTTGCCAAGTACCGCGATCTGACGGAGATGGCTCGTGGCGGCAATGGGGTGTTGTATTCTGCTTTCGATCAAATCGTCGGTCGCACTGTGGTGCTGAAGATGCTGTTACCAGAGCATCGGTTGGACCGCGGGTTCCGGCGGCGCCTGCTCCGTGAAGCACGCGTGACGGCACAACTGGAGCACCCTGGAACCGTTCCGGTGCATGAGATCGGTGAGGATGACGAATTCGGGATCTACTACGCGATGAAACGCATCTCGGGGGAGAATTTCTTCTCCGTGCTTCGTCAATTGGCAAAGGGCGACGAAAACGTGGCCGCAGCATTCCCGCTGCACCGACGGATCGAGATCGTTCGGGACACCTGCCAAACCCTGGTCTTTGCACACGCGGCGGGGGTGATTCACCGCGACGTCAAACCCGAGAACATTTGGGTGGGAAACTTCGGTGAAGTCACGCTATTGGACTGGGGCGCCGCCAAAGTTTGGGGCGAGCCGACGCTGGACGATGGTCGCTACCCCACCTCCCCCGTCCGTCATAGCCACGCTCCACACAGTGAGCCGGCCGAGTCATCGATGCACGTCAAGCACGAAGAGAAGACCTACGAGCTACCGACGTTGACGCCTGCCAATCAACTGATTGGCACACCAACGTACATGTCGCCAGAACAGGTCTCCAATCGCGAAGTGGATGAACGCAGCGACGTGTTCTCAGCCGGCGTCTGTTTGTACGAAGCCATGGCAATCGCCGAACCTTTTCGGGGCAAGAGCCGTGATGAAACGTTCGACAACATTTGCATGCGTCAGCCAACGCCACCAAGCGAACGCTCTCCGAAGCAGCACATCCCCCTGGAAGCCGACCGGATCGTTTTCAAAGCGATCGCCAAACAAACTGCGAGTCGATATCAATCGATGCGGGAACTGATCGCTGACCTCGACGAACTGTTGCTGATTGTCCGCCAAGACGAATCGGACTGACGCTCCGTTCACCAACGCGACGATTCAACCGGAAAGCGGCCCAACGCGAGCCCCAAACACAAGTGAGGTCGCGCAGCTTCGTGTGGTTCATGGCTCCGATGCCCCGCTGCTGTTCAGCACGTTCCTGTCGGCGGTACGTTCAACGCTGTGAAGGAGTTTCCAGGACTCACGGAAGGCGTCGAAGTCCGGAACGGTGACCAATGCGATCGGTGCGAAGCCGCTGGAACGTTGGTTGGATCCCCATCCGGTGCCAATGCAATCGCTTGCTTCTCGTAAGTTGCCGAGGACGACGGAACCGTTCTGATTGGAAGGCTGACTATTGTGAGAAAAACTGCGATGGATGGGGGAGCGTTAAGCTCATCTTTCTGTCGAGTAAAAAAGGACCAGAAGATCGCGAGCCAAAAAATCAATCAATCAAATGAAGGAATTGCCCTCGAAATGAACGAGTCATTGAAAACGCGGATGACGTTTGCAATTGCGTTCGCGATCGGAGCACCGCTGGGGATGTTCCTGGTCGGTTTGTTTGGCGACAACGTGGGCCTTGACCCCGATTTCGTTTTGACGGACGTCCCATTTTGGATGAACATCGTTGGGCTGGTTGTGACCGGAGCTGTTTTGATCGGCGTTGCCAATTGGCCAGTGCGATCGGCTCGACGGGTGCTTTCACTGATGCTCGGCAGAGCGATGGCGGATGATTTCGATCCCAAATTTGGCGACAGCGCAATTCCTCGTTGGATGTTTCCGGTGCGTGGCTACATTGCCGCACGTTGGTGCTTGGCATTGTCGACTTGCCTGCCAGCCATTGCGATGTTCACAGACGGCCCGATGGATGACGGCAAGATCGCTGCTGCTTCATTCGGTTTTGGGATCCCGTTGGTGCTTGCCATTTTTTTTGGATGGCGAGGCCGCACGGAAGCGTCGTTGTACCGGGCAGCCGAGAATGGTCAACGATTGGCAGTCTGGCATATGAACGTCAAAGAAAGCCAGCTCTGCCGACGATGGTTTTACCGCGATTTATTTCAGCGGATCACACGTGTCGTGGGGATACCGATCGCGATCGCCATGATCGCCGCCACCTCGACGATGCTGTACTTCTGGTACCAAGGCGTGGAAGCTTGGGCGACTTCCGGCGGCCGGCTGATCGCAACGGTGCTGGTTGTCGGAGGCACTGTCTTGATTGGTTGGTGCCTGCTGCTGATTCCGAACCTGGTGATCGTCAGCCGCGATCGCATCGGGGCCTTGTTCTTAGAGGATCGCTTTTGCTTTGCCGGCCATTCCATTCGAATGACGACGAATCATCACCGACGAAAAATCGCGTTCGTGGATCAGCCAGATCAGAAGCTCTTGAGCATCACGTTGGTGTGGCTGCACCGCCGTCGCTCTTCGAACCACGGCAGCGGGGTGATTCCCTATGTCACCGACACCACCACGGAACGGGTCTATCGCATTCCGGTTCCCACCGAAAGCCTTTCTAGCATCTCTCGCCTCAAGTCGAGCTACCAACGCTAAGCCGATCAACGGAATCCAACTTCGGTCGACACCAAGGCACCTCGCTGATCGGTGAATGTCACCAACCAAGTGTTGGCTTCCGGCGGAAGTCCCTCTGCTTGGACTTTTCCATCCGCAATCACGCAGTCGACGGATTGCCATTTTCGCTTGGATCGCAGCCCCGCTTCGGTCGTGAAATGCAATGCGGATTGAACGATCTTGGTGTCGGACTGGAACGGCACGGTGACGGTGCCGCTGTCGCTGACATGCAACGGGCCAACGGAGGGCAGAGGGGTCGTGTGCTTCAAAATCGAGTCCACGAAAATCTGGATTTCCGGCGGGTTCCAGCCCGCTTGATGGCCGTGCGGCATTCGCGGCTCGATCCGCATCGTGCGTGGCCCCTGCACTTTGGCGTAGGACTTGGCATAGCTGTCGAGCACGTAGTGGACGTCGTGCGTGCCGTTGACCCATAGTGTGGGGACCGTGCATTTCTGGAGGTGACTTCCGGGGTCGTAAGCAGCAACCCAGGCGTCACGGCGGTTGCCAAGACGATCGATGGAAGGCTTTTGGACCGATTCGCCTTCGTGCAGGAATCCACAGCCGTAAACAGGCACAGCGGCTTTGAATCGATCATCCAGCGAAGCGGCCAAGCAAGTCGTGTAGCCGCCCCAGCTGATCCCCGTCACAGCGGTGCGGTCGGCATCGACCTCAGGGAAACTGCGGATCAGGGTATGAGCCCGCATCACATTGGCCGCCGCGTGGTACGGCCAATCATCATCGATTCCTCCCCCGATGCAGTCAAACTTTTCGGGGTGTCCGTCCCCGGGGCCGCCTTGGGCAAGTCGAACGCGAGTTTCTCGTTTGTGACCCGCGTAGGGTTTCAACTTCCCTGACGCATCGAATTCAGGATTGGGAGCGCGGCGTCCTCCGAGGTCCATTGCGATCGCGGCATAACCACGGTTCGCCCACATCCAAACCCAATCGGCGAAGGCGGTCCCACCGCCACCATGAATCAGCACAATGCCTGGATACTGCTCGCCCTCCCTGCCAATGCCCAGCGTTTTGGGCGAGGCGTAGAATGAGAAAACTTCCGTCGCTTGGCCGTCAACCATCTCGCCTTCGTAAATCAACGACTGGATCTTCGCGTTGGGATCTTCGATTCGGTAGGACGGCACTTCTGACTTCAGCCGATCAATTGGCCAGACTCCCGGCGTTGAGTGGCTCACTCCTTCGTCAGCTTGGACACAAGGAGTCAACCAACAGATCGCAAGCAGCAAAACACTCAGTGAACGAGAGGAAGTCATGGAAGGGGCACCATGTTCGAATGGAGAGAGAAATCAAAGAAGCCCCAGACGGGCTGCCTCCAAGTCAAAGATCACCCCGAAAGGCGATGCATTTGTCAGGCGGACGAGGCACTCGTCACCGGGACAGCAACAGTTTATCAGAACCCATTGTGCTTGCAGCAAGGCACGAGCACGGCTGAGACGCAACGCGCAGTCCCTGGATGGGATGCACGCCATCCGGCACTGGCCAAGACACCGTTGTCGTGAATGCGAAATCCCAACCTGGCGGTCCATCCGTCGAATGCGTGCCTGGTCAGCAAGGCAGGCCCACTCCAATGCCCGTCATTGTTTGGTGACTGAGTATTCGAGGCCCCCCGGCACCTGCATGATCAGCACACCGGAAGTTCCCTCGCTGGCGTGAAAGACAAATGCGAATGGGTTGGCTGCGTCGGGTTGGTCAGCCGCCGGGTCAAGTCTCGTGTTCGGACATGTGGATTCCAGAACAGTCATGCTTGGTTGAGCGAGGCAATTTGACCAGCCCCACTGAATCGACTCTCCCGTTGCATTGTTGGCTAACGGTCGAATGGCGATCCTTGACGTTCGACTAGCTTCTCCCAACCGGGCGTTGACACTCGATTGAAACACCGTGGCCCCGTTCAGCCTGAGCTGACGTTACGCTAATTGAGAACCAGCGCGATGGACGGGCCCGATCAGCACTTGGATCTCTCCCAAGAATCGATCCAGTCAACCGTTGCCGCACTTTCCTTTCCCTGTTTCGCTATCCAGCCAATTTGGGCGACTAGCGGTGGTGTCGAAAGCTCGTGATCTTTCAGGTATCTCATCGGATTCATTTTCGATACGACCAGCCGGTCGTCATCCAACCGCTTACGATCCGACTGCGGCCCCGCAGTGACGGGGCGCAACGTGTGCTGCATTGGAATTGTCAGCTCAGCCCCGATCCATCGGCGTCCAACTCGATTTTGGATGTGTTCGGCAATGTCGCGCAGCAGGTTTCATTCGAGGGCAGTCATCGCGAACTCACCCTGGACGTGAATTTCGAGGTCGAAGCCTCGCGGACCAATCCGTTCGACTACTTGTCGCTCGACTCGCGAGTCACCAATTTGCCTGCTTACTATGACCTACGGATTGCTCAAGCACTGTCTCCCAACCTGCACCGGCAGGTGATGGACCGAACCATCGGTCATTGGGCAGGCGAGATTTCAGGGAGCGTTGATTGGCAAACACAACCCTTTTTGTTGAAGCTGTGTGAGATCATCCACCGCGAATACACCGCGGAAACCCGGTACGAAGGCGCCACCTTTTCGCCCAGCCAAACATTCGCGGAGAAAAGTGGTGCTTGCCGAGACTTGGCGGCGTTGTTCATGGACGCGTGTCGCACACAAGGCTTGGCTGCCCGGTTTGTCAGCGGCTATGTCTATGAGCCCAACCGAACTCACGGATCGGAGCTCCATGCCTGGGCCGAGGTTTATTTGCCCGGCGGCGGATGGCGTGGTTACGATCCAACGCTGGGGATCGCCGTCGCGGACGCCCACATCCCGGTGGCGGCCGGACCTGAACCGGAATGGGCAGCTCCGACGGAAGGCTGCTACATCGGCGAAGGCCGTTCCGAAATTGTCTACGAAGTCCAAGTCACGCGCCGGTAAGCCGGGCCGATGCGAACGTAAGCGCCCCCGTTTGTGCCTGTGTACGACTGCGACGCCACTCAGCAGCAACCCATCTCCGGAACCGAGTGTGCACTGGGAACCCTGACCCCAGCGGCCCCGAAGGCTGGACCAATCCAAGCTTCATTCCAGCAATCCCGCCACCCTCCTGGCAAGAGGGGCGAGCAATGGTCGCACCACGTCCCGCACTGCTGTTATCGGATCACGATCGCCTCACGACGCGGCAGGGCCAGTGATCAGGCGATAGACGCACGCGGAATCGCCACGTGTTTCGTGATTGAAGACGCCGATGTCCAGGCCCTGTTCATGTGGCGTGAGAAAGTACGGGACCACTTTGCTGGGCAGCAAGTGACTGAGGTCTTCCCAAGTCCCCTCCTCGAAATCCTGCCAAGTCTGGAAGCGGATGAATTTGTATTCATCGCAGTTATGTTCGCCTGCATACGAGGGGCAAAAATAGCTGGTCGCATACCAGTGACCGTCGTGGAAATCGACATCGTTGAGGACCAAGCCGGTGCCCTGCCAGCTGCCTGCGGGGGCGTTTCTCTTCTTTCCGAAGCTGCGGTGGATCTTGAACTCTTGCTTTTCGAAGTCCGTGACTTCGACCACCACGCCATGACTGGAACCGACAACGTACAATGTCCCATCGGCAATGGTGAGCGCACGTGAGTACCCCAACGGTTGGGAAAGATCCAAAACTCCAACCTTGCCGTCGGCTCCTTTGAACCGAAACACCTGGCTGCTGTCGGGATTCAGCGTGTACATCCATCCCGTTTCCGCATCAAACAAGATGTCATGTGGACGCTGCAGCTTGATATCAGCCAGTGATGTCGCAAAGTTCTCCCATTGGTCGTTCGCCGGATCCGCAAAGGTGATCAACCGATGGTTCCCGGTGTCGGTTGCGTAAAAGCGTTTCTCAAGAGGGTTGAAGGCGACCGAGTGGGCGTCAACCAAGACGCTGATCGGCGATTGGCGAAACGATGACGTCGAATCCGTTCGATAGAACAGTCGGTCGCCACTGGTCACGATCTCGATCTTTCCACTGCGGTCGATGTGCGTGCACGCCGGAAAGGAACCGCTTTGCGGCGCGTATTTCTCGATCGCAATCTTGTTCACTGCCACGGTCTGCGCGTTCACCGACAGACCATCAAACAGGCAGGCAACAAGAATCCCAGCGTAGATTGATTGGTTCACGTTCATGGGAGGGGCATCCGGGGGCAAAACAGCCCAGCATACATTCTGCAACCAGCTTCGGCGCCCTATCGCATAGGATCCAACTCGGATTTCGGGATGGAGGAACGTTCGCTTTCCATCCGCTTGATGCAACGTTTGACGGCACCGCCAAAGTCGCCCCAACCAGCGAGTTGACTTCGCTCGGCCCCAGCGCAACGAAACGATTTTGAGCGGGCGGAGCCCCAGGCTGGTTCTGTGTCCTATCATTTCGTTTGAAGACGGGCGTTGGGTTTCCGAAACGACCCCCATGCTTTGCATTCTTCCTGTCAAATCTCCATCCGTTACGAAGATTTTTTCATGCTCCGAAGTTTTCGTCTTTGCCAGACAATCGCGTTGACCGGTCTTTTGACTCTCTGGGGCACCTCTGCCTCGGCATGCACAGGGATCACGATCCGGCCCGCTGACGGTTCCGTTGTTTTCGCGAGGACCATGGAGTTTGGGATCGATCTGCAATCGAACGTGATCATCGTTCCTCGAGGTCATTCATTCGAAGGCACTGCCCCCGGTGGAAAACCAGGCATGCAGTGGACATCAAAGTTTGGCATCGTTGGCACCAACGCGTTTGATGAGCCGCTCATCGCAGACGGCCTGAATGAAAAAGGGCTTCATGTCGGCCTGTTTTACTTCCCCGGCTTTGCGAAGTATCAAGAGGTGAAGTCCACGGACGCTGAGCGAACGCTCGCCCCCTGGGAACTATGCTCCTATTTGCTCGGCACGTGCGGCAGCGTGGACGAGGCGGTGGAAGCCGCCAACCATGTTCTCGTCGGCGAAGTGGTGATGCAGAAGATGGGATTTGTGCCACCGCTTCATTTGATTGCTACCGACTCCAGCGGTCAGTCAATGGTGTTTGAATACGTCGACGGCAAACTGAACGTCCATGCGAACCCGCTCGGTGTGGTGACGAATTCTCCGCAGTTCGACTGGCACCTGACCAACCTTCGAAACTACATCAATCTCACGCCTCAAAATTCCCAAGGATTGGATTTGGCGGGAAACAAAATCGAGGCACTCGGGCAAGGCAGCGGAATGCTCGGGCTGCCGGGGGATTTCACTCCGCCGTCACGGTTCGTGCGGGCGGTCGCCTACACTCAATCGGCTTTGCCGGTCGAAACCGCTGAACAAGGAGTGTTGCAGGCGTTCCATCTTTTGAACCAGTTTGACATTCCCAAAGGGGCGGCGACGAGCACCGAAAATGGCGAGGAAGTGGCGGACTACACCCTGTGGACCAGTGCCGCTGATCTAAAGAACCTGCGCCACTATTTTCGGACCTATGAAAACAGCCAGATCCGGATGGTGGACCTTCGCCAGATCGACTTTGATGCCAACAGCATCCAGACAATTTCCATGCGAGGCGAGGAAGTCATCGAAGATCTTTCGAAGACAGCAAAGTAGGGTTCGATCAACGCATTCGCTCAATGCAACCCAACGACGGAACTGGCTGGTGGCAAACACGGGTCGCGGGCGTAGTCGACACGCAGTTCGATTCACCGCTGAGACGTCATGGATGCTCGCCAGGAACTCATTCACTGCGATTGGGCCGCAAGGCAGACCGCGTGAGAATATCGCAGACGCGCCATTTCTCTTGCCGGTTGGGCGAAAGAAGTCTCTCGCTCTGCGATCGCCTGCCCGCTCTTTTCTTTCGATCGTTGAATTGCCACTGAACCAAGTGTCTCGATTTCATCAAGGCCGGCACCAAACGCGACGCCGGAATCTGACGGCCAGTGTGCAGGCGGCAATGAAACACGCACTGGTTTGTGGCTCCGGCACGGCGACAACACTCACGTCATCGATATAAAAGTATGCGTTGGACAAGCTAAAACCAGATCCCATGTCAATGTAGGACGGCGGGGAGTCAAACCCGCCGATCAAGATGTGGTCCTCGCCACCATTTGCAGTATACACGCCACTGATACGCGTCCAATTCAACCTGTCTGTCAACACATTGCCACTCGGAGTTCGAATCTGCGGCGTCATGGAAGGGGAGGGTGAAACACTGGACGGAGAGACTTGTCCGACGGAAAGATACACACCGAGATCATCTCTTGAGTACCGCGAAGTATCAGCAAGGGAAGCGTAGAAGGAGACTTCGTACTGCTGTCCCCTTGTGAGCGGTGAAGTGAGCGAGGATTGGAGAAACTCGCCGATGGCCATGCCCATATATGCTTGACCCTCTTTGGGTGTCTGGATCCCGTAGTAATTCGAGGGGGTTCTGGGGTGACGGAAAGTGGCGAGGGCGTGAAAGTAGTCAGGCGAAGCGATGCTCTTGGAGTTCCAGCCAGTGACCAAGCTGAGTTGCCCAAGATTGCTGGGGACCCCAAGGTTACTCTCAAATCCAGGGTTGGTTACCAAATTTGTGAACCCGCGAACTGGTACGCAGATTAGAAAGAAAAGCACTGCGCATGAAATGTGTCGGCATGAAATCAATTGTGGCCCCAGGAGGAAGGGTATTCAGTTGCTGTGAACGCAACTTGCCATGACGTTGTTGCAACCACTGCAGTGAGTGTCAGTTGATGCCACAATCAGGAAGATCGAAGAGAACGTAACCAAAGTCTCTGACTTGGTCCGCGTACGATAGGACCTCGTATTGCCATAAGCAACCCACCGGCTGCTCTTTCGGGATCTGATTTCTTCACGGCGAGGTGCAAGAGACAAAAAGGGATGGAAGAGATTCGCCGAGGGGTTGCTTAGCAACTCCCCCGGGGAATCAAAGGACGAGCCACCGCCCCTGGAACGGACGCAGCATCAATGCCCGGTTCAGGATCAACATGTTGTTGATCAACCAGTTTCTGGTGGTGTTTGCTTCGCCCAAAGCACCGGCCAATTTCTAACAATCCCTGAAGGATAAAATCGACGCAAGCACATCGTCAGCCAACAACAAGTTTTTGGCGTCCCAGTGTGAGCCAGAGTTCCCACGTCCAACCAGGTCGAACGGGCAAACGGTTCAGGAGGTCACAGCCAAACATTCCTGTTTACTTGCGTCGCCAACGCAATGTTTGAATTGCCAGCGTTGATTGTTCGGCGTTCCGGTCGTCTCTCAGCGGGTGAGTTGTTCCCAGCGAATGCGGTTCGTCTTCATCGCCGGCAGCAAGTCTTTGGGGGACGGTTCCCTCTTCAATCAAGGTCCATCCCGTGAAACTATCGGCGTCCGTTTCGAGGAGCCGCATCGTGGCTTTTGTGTTGGCCTGGTCAAGCGCCGTATGGCAGGACTTTGACGCCCAACCTCCAACCCGAATCTGAACGTGTCACGCCACACAGAGATGCATTGGGCTCGCACACGACAGGCGTGAAGCGGCAATCAATCGGAGTCGCCTGTGTTCTCGCAATTGCTCGTCGGGATGGGATGTCAGGAAGGCCACGTCAGTTCGAATCCCTGCCGTTTCAGCAGGCTTTGGAAATCGGCCAGTGACTGGGGATCGTTCCGGACTCCGCTCGGTCGATTGTGCCGGTCAAGGCAATGAGCGGCCAAGGCACCAGCGGCTTCTCCGATGCTCCATTCGACCGGGTGCAGGCGATAGCAACCGTTGCTGAGATGGGTGGTGCCAATGTTCTTGCATCCCGCGATCAGGTTTTCCATTCGCTTGGGGATCAGGGCGCCCAGTGGGATTTGGAACGGAACACTGGCGAAGTCGATGTAGTTGTCGCCACCGCTGCTGGGATGCAGATCGAGATGGTAATAGCCGATGCCGACCGAATCGCGAAAGGATTCTGCTCGGACTTTGTCGGTTGCTTGGTTCACAAGTGACTCTCGCTCGGCACGCGAAATGTGTTGTTCGAGGATGGTGAACTCAGCTTCAATTCTTCGCGACTCTCGGATGTAGGGATACTTGGCCAAGCCATCCTCGGTACCCATGATGTCCTTCCGCAATCGAAGCCCCTTCCATCCGGTCCCACCGTCCGGGCGCGGCGCCTCGGTTTGCAACCAATACAGAAGCGATAAACTCAGTTGCCGCGAGCCTTCCAGGTGCTTGGTGATTTCTTGTTCATCGCCGGTGATCAAGTTGCCGAGCATGTAATCGTTTTGCGGCCAATTGACGATGGTCACGCCACTTTGATAAGTGCCGGGGACAAAGTTAGCGGGGTCCAAGATGCGACGATAAAGCCACAAGTTCAAGGCTCGGGTTTTCTCAGGTGGCCGTCCGTGGCTCGGCGGGACAAACGCGAGGTCATGGGGAGTGTGCGTGTTCGGTTTGGAGTACTGAAGCGACAGCAACTTGCCCGACCAAGGCGGCGTTAAGTCGGGAGTGTGCTGTTTCCAGAATGCGTACTGCTCAGGGCGATCGATGATGTGATCTTCGCCATCCAGGTGATCAATCGCAAAGCACCACGTGAACGACTGAATGTTTTCGGGGGCCGCTTGGTCGGGAGCGTGTGGTTCCCCGGTTTGGTTTCGAGATTCGAAGCCAGTGACATATTCGGTGTTGGTCAGTGGCAACACATCGCCCTGCTCGCTGGCGTCGATAAAGAACGGTGCCGTCACTGTCACCGTCGTTCCCTGTTCGGTGCGGAAGGTGAGCGAGCGAATCCGATCGCCATCGACATCGGCTTGGATCGGCTCGGTATGAAGCAGCACCGTCAGTCGGCCTGCCCTCACGGCGGGAGCCAGCATGGCGTCCAAGACAGCAACAGCAACGCGGGGTTCGTGGCAAAGTCGCGAGACACTGCCGTTGCCCGGGTTCAACCGAGCGTTTTGTTGAGCAGCCTTGGTGAGCGGGTAGTTTCTTCGGTAGTGGTCGCGAACGTTCTCGCGAAATGTTCGGTAGCTGGCCGTGCAGCCATGCGTTTCAATGTGACTGTGTTCGTCGGGCGGCACGCCTTGTTGACTGAGTTGCCCGCCAATCCAATCGGTGGGCTCCGTCATCAAAACTCGTTTGCCCATCCGGGTTGCCGCCAACGCCGCAGCACAGCCACCAAGACCACCGCCGACGATGACGACATCCACCGCCATCTCATCAGCGGGGATTTCCCCAGCGGCATCGGTTGCGACTGCGATCTGCGGCAGACAAGCGGACGCGGTCGCCAGTCCCGCGAACTCAAGGAACTGACGACGCTTGAAACCACGTGCGCCGGTGGAAAAGGCATCGGCGATGGAAATGTCAGTCATGATGTTCCACTGAGTTCGCGTCGGAGATCAAGCACAGACTGGAAGTCTGTGTCACTTTCTGGCGTGGGCTTGGCAATTACTTCACCGTCAAGGTGACCTTGTCAATCTTGCCGGTGAATTTGCTTGATTCCTCGGTGTAGTCAGGAGACACGGAGGTCTCGCGGTCGAGGCCGACGTTGGCGGTTTCATCCGCTGACCAAATCGCGAACTGGGTCTTTTCGACGTTGCCCGAACCAACCGGTTGCCCGTTGACCTTCAACGTGGCCGTGCCTCCCGCACCAAGCTTGGGCTGGCCGTCGGCCGATTTGCCGTCATACGCGAAGTCGAGTTGGAGCGTTGATTTGCCGACGGGCAAAACATCCTTTGAGGTCACCGAGTAACTTTCCAAGCCGAGGTAGTTGTACGTGTAAACCGGCTTGCCTTCTTTCAAATACAAACTCCATCCACCGAACCGCCCGCCCTGGCTGACGATCACCCCGTTCGTTTCTTTCCCCTGCGTTTCGATCTCCGCAACGATTTCAAAGGAGCGGTTCTTGGTGTCGATGAAATCGTTTTCCGGCAGGAAGCCCAGTCCTTCATAAACGGTCAGCGAAGTGCGGTCCCCCATCAGCGTCGGGCGTCCGGCCAGTTTGGCGTTGAGTCGAAGTTGGCGTCGATCGTCGATCGGCAACACCTTGTATTTGACCGCTTCGGACAAAAACACTTCTTGCAGCTCCTTCAGCTTTTCGGGGTGCTTGGCTGCGAGATTGTTCGCCATGCTGAAATCTTCCGCCACATGGTACAGCTCCCAGACATCGTCAAGAAGTTTGTTCCGCGGTGGAGCCCAGGGATACATGTGGACCGTGCCAGCGAACCAACCATCGTAGTAGACACCACGGTTTCCCATGATCTCGAAATACTGCACCAAGTGCCGGTCAGCGGCTTGGGCGTCATCGAAGGAGTACAGCATGCTGACGCCTTCCATCGGACGCTGGCCGACGCCGTTAACGATCCGAGGCTGGGGCAAGCCAGCGGCTTCCAAGACCGTGGGGGCGATGTCGATCACATGATGCCATTGCTGGCGTAGACCGTTTTTCGCTTTGATCCCTGCCGGCCAATGGATCACGGTTCCCTGGCGTGTTCCGCCATAGTTGGACGCGACTTGTTTTGTCCAGGTGAAGGGCGAATCAAAACACACGGCCCAGCCGGCTGCCATGTGAGGGTAGGTGCTGGCGCTGCCCCATTCGTCGTAGTGCTGGAGCATGTCATCGACCGTTTCTTCGACTCCATTGAAGTACGTCATTTCGTTGTACATGCCGTTCATGCCGCCTTCGGCACTGGTGCCGTTGTCGCCGGCAATGAAGACAATCATGGTGTTGTCGAGTTCACCCAGCTCGTCAATCGCATCGACCAGCCGACCGATCTCAAAGTCCGCCATGTCCAGGAAAGCCGCGAAGACCTCCGCTTGTCGCGAAAACAGCTTTTTCTCTTTCGGGGAAAGATCGTCCCAGTCTTTGATGTCCTCAGGCTTTTCAGCCAGCTCCGCGTTTTTCGGAATGACTCCCAAGCGTTTTTGATTGTCGAAAATCTGTTCCCGCATGACATCCCAACCAGCGTCAAACTTGCCTTCGTGCTTTTTGATGAACGACTCGGGAACATGGTGCGGAGCATGCGTTGCACCTGGCACAAAGTAGGTGAAGAATGGCTTGTCCGGCGTGAGCGACTGTTGGGCTCGAATCCAATTGATGGCCTGCGTCGTCATGTCGTTCATGAAGTGATAGTCGGGGTCACCCTTCGCCGGATTGTCCACCGGGGTGATGCCGTCGTAGATCGCAGGCGACCACTGATTCGTTTCACCACCTAAGAAACCGTAGAACTTGTCGAAACCCGAGAGCGTCGGCCAACGTGTCAGCGGACCGCTGGGACTGATCTCCCAAACGGCCACTTCGTGACACTTGCCGAAATGGGCCGTGCTGTAACCGTTGAGTCTCAGAATCTCAGGCAATTTGGCGCAACTTTCCGGCAGCTTGCCAGTTTGGCCTGGGAAGGAGGTCGCGATTTCCGTGATCGACCCCATGTTCACGCTGTGGTGATTCCGACCGGTCAACAAAGCTTGACGTGTGGGAGAGCACAACGCGGTCGAATGAAAATGGTTGTACCGCAAACCATTTTTCGCGAGTCGATCGAAGGTGGGCGTTGGGGTGACGCCGCCGAACGCGCTGGTGCCACCAAAACCAAGGTCATCAATCATGATGATCACCACATTGGGCGCATCCTTGGGCGCTTCGACCTTGAACACTGGCGGAGCTGTGGCATCGCGGGCGTCCAACGTTTTGATCGGTGGTTGCCAAGGAGCCGCGATGGGCAGCACACGTCGGTTGACTGGCACCTCTCGGTCAGTCTCCTGTGCCGCGAGCGGATTTGTTAGGAGGACGAGTCCAACCAAGAACATGCCGTGCAGCGTGTTCTTGATTGCATGTGACTTTCCATGTTCGAACATCATTGAAGCAACCCACCTGAATTGTGAAACAACCGCAATTGGACTCGGATAGCCGAATCTTTTGGAAGCTAAGTCATATCACTCTCCAGTCGGGCACACAACCAAACGGGATAGCCGGAATGATTGGGTGCAAGCATGTGAGCCGATTGGGCGTGGGAACCGTGGCGAATGCCAAACGGCTCACACACGCGAAGACTCCTGCAGGCCTGCTTCAACGGGACGCTTCTGTCATCGCGAAAGTTGCTGGCAACGCGCGTCACTCTGCCGAAGCAGTGACAATCTCATATCAAACTTGCAAAGTTCAGGCAGGGCCGAGGTTCTGGCCATTGAACTTGGTTTGAATCGTCGATGGCACGGGATGCATGATTGACTGGTGAATGAAGCAACTGTTCTCGCCGACTTCGATCATCTTGCGAATCGTTTCTTCCGACTCGTCCGATTCGATCTCCAAGTGAGTGATCACTTCGACGCCCCGGCCAGTCAGAGTGCCTTTGAGAACCGATCCTTCCATCGAGAACCGGGTTTCCTGCGAGAGTTTCAAACTGGAGACTTTGAGTTTCTTGATGGAGACGTAGCGAGAGAGCTGAGTCAGCAGACAAAACGCGATGCTGGCGCTGTAGTACGCCAGTGGCGGTGGCGCGGAATCGTCGCCGCCCAAGTACGGGCCTTCGTCACAAATGATTTCGAACGTGCTGCCTTGAGGCTGATCGACTCGAACCGTTGCCCGCTTCCTCATGTTGTCCAGTGATTCCGCCTCCAATCGCAACACGACTTCGCGTTTTTGAACCGGTGCGAGACTGGATCCATGCTCGTCGGGATTGGAGAGTTCCTCAACTTTGCGAACAATCGGCAGGGGGGATTCGTCGGTGCCCATCGGTGAATTTCCGGCTGGAGTGAAAGAACGTTTCAAAGAATCATCCTGTGATGAGCACATGTTGGTCAATGCGTTTGACGCCGCACGGTGCAGGTGTGTCGGCCACGGTCGATGCTGGGCGGCCTCGTGGTGAAGTCATTCCATGCTGCACGTGATGAACGTGCGATTGCCCGGCTGGTCGCATACCGCATCCCCGTCGAGAAGCAATCTTCGATTGCCTGCGAGCAGTCGACGCTCAGCTCACCACCGAGTCACCATGTCCGGTTGCATGAGACCAGAAAAAGGGAACGCCTTGCGAATCGAATCTCCACCAAACCAGAGGCCGATGGGGGACCCCCAGCCTCCGGCCAACGCCAGGTTGCAGTGCTGTTACGACGGGCCTTGGGGGCGGAGGTAGGTTTCATCGCCGGTTTGCTCGGCGTTGAGGGGAGCTGGTTCGCTGAACATCGGATTGGCGGAACCGCGGGCGGTGAGGCTGGTGATAAAGCTCTTGAACCGTTCAAACCAGCCGTTGGGCGATTGCCCCGCGTTTGCCTGGGACTGGGAATCCGTTTCGGTTGCCGAGGCGGGGCGGGTGAAGGTGTCGTTGGTGGTTTGGGATATCGATTCACTGAGCGCGGAATCAGCGAGGGCGGCTCCGGTGCGGACGATGTTCAGTGGATCGAGTGAATTGAGCTCGAAGAGCGGTGCGTCGACGGTGGTTTGTTCGCCGAGCTTGTTTCCTGAGTTCGTCAAATCGATTTCGGTACGGGCGGTGAAGCTGCTGTTACCACCGACCTCGATCGTTGATGTGGGCGTTTGTCCGAGACTGCCGTTTTCAACCGTGACAGTCAGATCGCCGATCGTTTCGGCGTGGCCCAACAACAGGTCTCCGACCGATTGTCGGATGGTGCCGTTGTCGGCGAGCATGTAGACGATTCCCGTGAACACATTGCCAGGGTTGTCCAAGATCACGTCGCCGATTGCCGCGACGGTGGTGTCCCCGTCGACTTGGATCGTGGTTCCTTCGGATTGAGTAAGGTCACCGCCGGCTGACGCGGTGTTCAAGTTGCCGCTGGCATCGATATTGCCGAGCGTTAAACCATCATGGGCGTCAAAGAGACGGATATTGTGACCCGTCGCGTTGACGGGGCCGACGAAGTTGTTGTTGAATCCCCCCAATTCGATGTTGTCACCGGCGTTGATGGTGGTCGTTTCGCCAACGAGGATGGTCCCGGTGGAAATCTGTGTGACGTCTCCTGCGGCATCGATGTCGAGGTTACCGTGGGTGGCAAGGTCTTCCAGATTGACATCGCCGGTTTTGCTGTCCAGTTTGACGTTGTCGCCGGAGAGTTGGTTGACCGTCAAGTCGCCGGTGGTTTGGGTGATGTCGACGTCGCCGTTGACGTGGATCGTTCCAGTGGTGCTCTGCGCGAAGTTGTTGTTGACGGTGAACGTGTCATCCACTTCGAGCGTGCCGTCGTTCTGGGCAAAGTCGTCGGCGTTGAATGTGCCAGCGGTCACGGTGCCGCCGTCTTGCGTGAAGGTGTCCACATCCAAGCTGCCGTCGACGTTCAGCGTGCCGCTGTCGACTTGCAGGCTACCGCCCAGCAGTGAGTCGATTTCCACGGGGCCGTTGACGGTGTTGTCGAACGTCGGTGTGACTCCTTGTGGGATGACGACATTGGCCACGTTGGCAAGATCCGGAACCGCACCGCCGGCCCAGTTGGCGGGATCGTTCCAGTTGCCAGTCGTGCCACCGATCCAGGTGACGGTGCCCAGACGCGTGATACTGCTGCTAGTATCGTCCGCGAAGGTGATGTTGTAGTTGCCGCCGCCGTTGCCATCGTTGATCGAAATGTTCGATGCAGCAAGCGTTTTGTCGGTGCCGACATTCTTGTCGTCGTACGTCAGGGTGATCGAGGCCACGCTGTCGCCAGCAATGCCGAGAGCGTCGGTGATCGCCTGCAATTGAGGCGCTGTGGCAACGATATTGGTGTTGCCGTCGTAAACCTTGGCGACCGTTGGCGCGGTGATGGTCACGTTCTTGGGCGTGATCACGCCGTCGTTGGCTGTGAAGGTGCTGCCGCCGGACAGGTAGTAATTGTCGGCGTCGGTGCCAGTGAGTTCGAGGTTACCGACGGTGTAGTTCAGGCTCGTGCCGGCGTGACGATCGGCGTAGCTGCCTTGGCCGTTCAAGGTGAACGAGTCGCCCGTGATGTCACCGGTTTGATCCAGGGTGAGGTTGACCATCGACTTGTTGCCATCGTACGTTTTGCTAACGCCGGAGGCACCGACGTCGATCGCGGTTCGAGTAACGGCGTGGTTCCCGACGATCTCAACACTGTTTGAGAAGTTGCCGCTGGTGATGTCGACGTTCTCCATACCGAGCGAGAACGCACCGACGTTCGTGTGATTGGATGTGCTGAGTGAAGATCCATCCAGTACGACATCGAAGGCTGCCGAACCACCGGAACCGTCATCAAAGACATAGCGACCGTCGACGACAGACGGGGCGGCGAGTGTGTGAACGGTATTGCCTGAGTCCATGTATTTGGCTGACAGAAGTTGCAGCCCAAGCAGGTGGCCGTACGTGGAGGTGCTGTTGTCGAATCGCACCAGCAAATGATCGGCGGGAACGATGGTGTAGTCGCCGGTGGCAAACGTGATGTCGTAGTTGTCCGAACTCCAACCACCGGCGGCCAACGCGTTGGCGTAGGTGTCGGCGGATTCGTCGGCTCCCATTCCGCTTCGCGTGATCGCCAGCGAACCGGTGAGGTCGGACGTGCCTTCGCCCGCGACAAAGCCGCTGTAGCTGGCTCCAGCGTACCCGGCCGCGTCCGTCTTGGTGACGAACTTGGCATCATTGTTGGCCGTGACCGTCAGTGGTGCAGGGGTGATGTCGGCGGTCAGCCCAGCGGGTTGGTTGATGCTGTAGTTGTTCGCATCGTCACCCGAAAGCGTCAGCCCATTGACGATGATCGCCTTGGACGTGCCCACGTTCTTGTTGTCAAAGTTAGCGATCGCGGATCCGGTGACTTGCAAGTCGTCAGCAGCAATCGCAGTGACCGTTGCCGTTCCGCTGAGCGTGGATGCTGTCGTGGCGTCGTAGACCTTATTGTTAGCGGTCAGGCCGGAAACAGAGACGGACGACGGCGTAATCGCAGCAGTGGTGGTTGCTTGATTGGTGATGGCGTAGTTGCCGACGTCGGCGCCGGTGTAGGTCGTGGCCAAGTTGACTGTCTTGCCGGCCGCGGCGTTCTTGTCGGCGAAGGTGCCGGTCAGCGTGTCAATCGACAGCGTGTCGCCGAAAACGAGCCCACCGAAGTCCACAGAGTTGCCGTTGACGGTTGCGGTTGTGGTGGCGTCGTAGGTTTTGTCGGCGGCAGTGATGCCGCTGACAATCAGCGATTTCTGGGCGATGGACGCTGTGGCGGTGGCTTGATCGGTGATGACGTAGTTGCCCGCATCGCTGCCGCCGTAAGTGGTACCGGTCAGGTTGACGGTCTTGTTGCTGCCTGCGTTCTTGTCAGCGAACGCGCCGATGGTGCCCGCGGCGGTGAGGTCGTCGCCGGAAATCATGCCGTCGAAGGTCACGCCGTTCAAGCCAACGATGGCGTCTCGGTTGCCGTCGTAGGTCTTGTCGTTTGCCGCGATGCCGCTGACGGAGATCGACTTGGCAGTGACGTTGGCAGTCGTCGCGGTTTGGTCAGTGATCGCGTAGTTGCCGACGTCGGAGCCGCCGTAGTTGGTCGTCGCGATGGTGACGGATTTGGCCGCACCAGCGTGCTTGTCATCGAGGGTGCCGGTGGCGGAGGTGACGTTCAAGTTGTCGCCATGAACCATGCCGGTGAAGACTGTGCCGCTGGCGTCGAGCGTGATTGCGGTGCTGCCGTCGTAAACCTTTTCGACGCCAGCGATGCCGCTGACGGTGATCGATTTCGCGGTGATATCGGCGGTCGAGGTGCCGCTGGTGCTGCCCAGCGAGTAGTTGGCTGCATCGGTGCCGGAAATACTCAGGCCAGAAACACTCACCGTTTTCCCAACGGCTACATTTTTGTCAGCGAAGGTTGCAGTTCCGCCGATGGAAACCAGGTCGCCCGTCTCCACGCCGTTCGCCGACGCGGTAAAGGAGGCGTCGGTGGTGCCGTCATAGGTTTTGTTATCAACCACCAACGGAGTCGTGATGGCTTTCGCAGTCACCGTCAGCGTGCCGCCCGTGATCGTGCCTGAAGAGTACCCCAGTTGCTCGGCGCCGACGTTGATCGAATGCGTCCCCACCACGTGGTGACCACTGGTCGATTCCGTGCCGGTGACAGTGACACCCCCGTCGAATACCTGATCCAGCGTGTCGCCGTTGACAATGCCAGTCAGCGAACCCGTCAAGGTCGCCAGCGAGTCGCCGTAGGTCTGTGACTTGTCGCCAATCGAGCCACCGATGGTCGGTTGTTCGCGGTAGATCGCATTGACGCCCGCGACGAGTGCTTTCACGAAGTTTGTGGCAGCTTCGTCGCTGCCGTAGCGGAAACGGTCCGAGCCCGAACCGATCAGGTCAGTCAAACCGGTACTGCCCGCGACGCTGCCCGTCATCAGCGTCGCCATTCCGCCGCTGCCAACCGTGATCGTCGGCGAACCGCTGACGATCAGATTGCCGCCGGTTGCCGTTTTCGCCGCCGCCGTCTGGCCCGCATTGATCACGATGGCGGTCGCCGTCGCATCGGTCGTGGCCACTTTTTGGAGAATCGTCAAATCACCAGCCAGCGTGGCGATGTCAATCGTCCCTGTGGCTGTCACGCCGTCGGTGCTTCCCACGCTGCCGATCGTGAACCCGTTACTCTCAACCAATTTCAACGAGGTGCCGTCAAAGGCAAATGTTCCGATCGCGTTGCCGGTGCTATCGAGCGTCGTGGCACCGCTTGCTTTGACAAGCAGTTTGTCAGTGCTGAGGTAGCCCGAAGCCCCATCGACAACGGTGCCGGTGGCGTGGATGCTGACGGTGTTGGAGTTTTGAGACGTCAATGCGGAATTGATCGCAACGTTGCCACCATTGATGTTGATATCACCGTCGACGATTAACGCACTACCGATTGTGACGTCCGCCGTGTTGGTTGACTTGCCGATCGTTAGGCCACCCAGCGATGTGCCAGTCGAGGAAGCAAAGTCGGAGGTGTTGAATGCGGAACTAAACGAATCAGCGACCGATTGGATTGTCAGAGAACCCAGCCCCTGAAAGCCGCTCGACGTCGTCATCGGCGCGTCGTTCAGGAAGTTCAGTGTCCCAGCGTTGATCTTCGTCACGCCCGTGTAAGTGTTCGTTCCCGGCAGTGTCAGCGTGCCTGATCCGGCTTTGGCCAACGTGACGTCGGAGCCTGCTATCGTGCCACCAATCGTACTATCTCCACTGACGTCAACCTCCAGTGCACCGTTGGCAGCCAAAGTCAAGTCGCCTGCTGCCAGTTCATTCGTCGTGATGTCAATTTCAGACAGTGCATCCTTGCTACCAACGGCACCCTTGAGCGTGACGTTGCCCGCCGAGTCGGTTTCCACTGTCAAGTGATGATTTCCGTCGATCGTGCTGCCAGCTTGAATGCTACCGTTGTCGGTGATCGTCAAGGCGAGATCGCTACCAATCGTGATCGCACTGCCGAAACTCTGGTTTCCCGAGGTCGTGATGTCTTCGCCGAGATTTGCCAGGCCGGTCACGTTCAGCGAAGCAGCGTTGGCGATTGCGGCGGTCGTCTGCAAAGCACCGTTGACATTGATTGCCCCCAAACCTGTCGCAGCTCCAACTGCTCCATTGAATTGGACGCTACCGGCTGTGTTGCTCGTTCCACTAATACCGACGGTGAAGGCGTTCCAAGTTTCGTCACTCAGGCTGTTCCAGGTGAGCGTCGAAAAAGCATTGCCGAAGCGGACGGTTCCGTGCGGCTCGCTATATCCGCTTTGACTTGAACCATTGGCGCCACCATCATTCAATTGGAACGTGTTGCCGACGTTTGTTTTGACAAGGTCCCCCGAGCCGAAATAGCCCGGTCCTGCTCCATTGAAACCTGAGTAGGATTCAATCGTGAAATCCTGGTCAAAGCCGTAGCCGTTGCCATTCATACTGACAATGCTAAAGGCAAGATTCTCGACGGATTGGCTGAACGAAAGCGTCTGCTGCCCGGCGTGCTCCAGTTGAATGATGTCTGAACCTGTTGGCCCATTGGCCACCTTGGAACTTACATACGGCGATGCTCCAGCGAATGCTGCGCCATTGTAACCTGTCCAGTAATTGGTTCCGCCGTTCGTTTGAGCACCGAATATTCCCTGGGGATTGTGGTAGGTCACCGTGATCACGTCCGAACCAACCGAGATCGTTCCGGTTACCGTTTTGTTAGTTGGATTCCAGTCGATCCAATCAACCCAGTAATAGGTGTTTCCAGGTGTGATCGTTGCTGTCAGATTCCAAGGTGTTGATGCACTATTTGAATCAACGGTGGAACCAAAGATGATGTTACTTTGGATGGTCGAAACATGGGTGTCCGCGCCCAGCAGAACCGGACTGTTGTAGAGTTGCGATCCCAGCGAGTTGACGACTCCACCGTTAAGCAACGCACGGTGAATAACTGTCATGTTCTGGGATTTGCGACATAGTTCCACTTTGGCAGAAGATCATCGTAGACGATTGTTAGGTTGTCTTTCATATCTTGGGTGGCAGTCCTTCCGGTTTCAAAGACGCGTTTGATGACAGCGACGGTCGTTCGCAGTCCAGTTCTCGTCTTCGCCCCGCGCATCAGCGACACGGCCGTGTCGAGACAATCAAACAGCATTCCACTGCACGCCCGTCCGATGTGCGGAAAGAAGCGGCGCTCGATCTGGTTGTACTTCGAACAGTACGGTGGATAGTGAGCAATGCGAATCGGCAAACCGATCGCATCACTCAGTCGCTCCAGGTCGTATTTGAAGATGTACTTGCTCGCTGAATTGCTGCCGCCCCCGTCACAAGTCAGCAGAATCGACGTCGCGTCCGGATAACGTCGGTGGCCGAACTTGTTCCAAAAACGCCTGAACGACTCACAGGCAAATTCGCTTGTGTCGCGGGACAGTCCCAGGTTGATATGCCCCAAATTGGCCTTCGGGTCAAAGATCCCGTGTGGGATCAAAGCGCCATCGGCCCAGGAAGGAAAGTCATGATCAAACGCTTCGAACGAACGGTTGCCGCGAACTCGCCCCTTACGATACAGAAGCCCCAAATGCTCCTTCGCTTTGGTGTCGATCGAGAACCAGGGCTCGCCGGCTGTTTCGTATTGCGAGACCAGTTCGGCGATGCGTTCAAACTGGCAGTCTCGGTCGGGATGTTCGCCGCCAGGGATGTCTTTGCGAATTTGCCGTCGACGGATTCCCGCGTCATCGAGCCACTGAGCGATCGCGTCTTTGCCCACGGGGGTTCCCATCTTCGCCAGACGCTCCGACAGATCCTGCGGCGACAAGTCGGTGTAAATGATGTCCTCTTCGTCGGGGTCTCCGGCGGTACGGAACTCGAGGCACTCGATCAGGTTGGCTTCTTCCGGCGTTTCGGAATCGATCTTTTTTTTCGACCGGCACCGGGCCGACGTACGCGTCCAGCCGCCGGGTCATCCTTCAGGTGATCAAGTTCCGCGATGCCCCGTTCAATCGTTCGGGTCGAAATCCTAAGCACACCGGCGATGTAAGTGATCCCGCCATGCCCACGCTGTGTCGCTTCGATGGCTGCAAATCGCCTGCGATCCTTCTCCGATAAAGTTCCTGCAAAATCACGCAAGCGTTGCTCGGTCTGTGAATCGGCTTCGCGTAAACTGATGGCCATCCGTGGCTCCGCCATGTGGGGATCGAATTGAACTCACAGCAGTCTATCAGATACGCCCAGTATCTCCGACACTAATTGATCGTGCGTTGCTAAGTTGAATGCCGCCTCCAGCTGTGATGTTTAGCGAAGCCAGAGCGTTGCCGCCACCAACACCGCCGTTGAAAGTCAACTCGCCCGTGGATCCTGCGTTGACGGATAGACTGCGGGCAGTGCTGTCACTGTCAACCGTGTTCGCGAATTCAATGATACTATTGCTGCTGGCGAAGGAACTATCGCCTGACAGAGTCACCGGGCCATTGTAAGTTTGATCTCCCGCGGTGGTGATGTTTTTGGGTAAAGTGAAGCCAGTCACGTTACCCGCTTTTCCGATTCGCAGGCTCGCCGGTGTACCGGAAATGTTCAGCCCGGCCAGACTGGGACTACCTGCGAAACTGTCCGCGGTCGATTCGATGACGAGATTGCCCGACGTGTTGATCGTGTTGCCAAAAGAACCGTTGATGTCGAAGAAAACTCGATCGGATTGGATCAAAATATCGGAGCTGCTGGTTGCCACGGTCGAACCATCAGCACCGATCGTGATGTCAGTGCTGGAGCTCGGCCTCAGATACAAACCGTTGTAAGTTCCGGTCAGCCCCACAGGTGCTAGATCTCGAAGTGTGATGGCTCCCGATTCGGAGAGAATCTTGAACCCGGAATTTTCGATGGCCATCCCGCGTGAATTCGCCGACGCCTTGCCGCCGGTCATCGTGAGGTTGATCGCGCCCGATTCCGTTTGAATCACCGAGTCACTTCCTTGAAATCCCCACACATTGATCGTGCTTGCGTTATTCGTGGCGTCGCCGACCATCGAAATGGTTCCGCTGCCCGACGTCTTGAGTTCTGCTTCTGATATTCGGATCGCACGGTCGCTACCGCCCGAGACACCTGTGGTGCCATAGCTTCCGTTGATACTGATATCGCCACCGGCGGCGTCAACGGTTGCCTTTGAACCAGACGCTCCCACGAAGCTAACCGCGTAGTCATGGCCAGCGGTGACAGGGGCCCCCGCTGCCACATATTCGATGTTCGCGCCATCGGTGCTGACGGTGACTCCGGCATTTTGCACGATTTGTGAACCGTGGAGCAGCACGCCGGTGCCGGAAGTGGCGGCGCTGATCAAGTCGTCATTGATCGCGAGCGTTCCGCCGTAAACTTGAATCGCTCCATCGACGTTTTGAGCACTGTTGATCGAGATATCCGCCGTGTTGCCGGACTTGCCGAGCGTCAATCCGCCCAGTTGGCTGGTGGTGCCAAGACCCGAGATCGGCCAATTCAGCGTCGATGAAAAGCTAGTGCTGAAAGGCTGGACGGTCAGCACGCCGGAAGTATCGACCACGTTGGTGCCGCTTACAATCAGCCGATCACCAGTGAGGTTGATATCGCTGCTGCTGGTCGTGACGGGTGTTGCTGCTTTCTGCCCGATGGTCGTGTTGTCTAAGGTGATACCAGCAGTTCCGCCGCCAACGTTGATGCTGCCATTGGCGGACAGTAGGTTCGCTGTGTACAAGCCTACGCCGTAACCAGAACCGCTTGTACTTCCGGTGATGTCGATCCTGCCGCTACCGAGTGATTGCACCGTCAATTTCTGCAGCTGTACGCCCAGGTTCCCGCCGGTGGTAGCAGTCGAGCCAGTGATCTTCACCGCCGCAACACTTTCGCTTCCGCCGGAAGCACGAATGATCGGCGATGATCCTTGGTTGTAGGCTCCAATCTCGACGCCGTGACCAGTGCTTGTATTCACGCCTTCGATGTTGACCCGACCGGTGTTGCCAGCGTCCAATGTGCCGCCGTCGAGCCACATGACGCCCATCGTGTTACTGTCGGATTGCCCCTTCATCGACACGTCGCCGCCACCACTGTAGATGTTGGTGGTGTTCGCTGAATTGGCTGTGCTGCCCAAGTTGATTCCAGCACGAGTGGTGTCAGCACCGACGGCAATTGCATATCCCGACGGCGAGCCGCTGCCGTCATCCGCACCGCCGCCGAGGGTGATTTTGCCGCCGCCGATCGTATGTGTACCAGCAGTTCGATCGGCCGCCGTGCGACTATCCAACGTCGAGTCCTGGCCGACGAGGATGTAGCCTTGCCCGCTGCTATCGCTGTCGCTCCACAACGTGATGTCGCCGCCGTTGGTCTGCAACGTGCGGCTAGGGTCGGTGCTGATATTGCCGGTGCTTCGGAGCAGAATGCCAGCTCCCGCCAGCGAACTGGTCAGGTTGCCGTTGACGTTGATAAAACCACCGTACAGATTGATCGGCCCGTTCACATCAACCGCTTGATAGACCTGAATGCCAGTCGTGTTGCCGATCTTACCCAGCGTCAGGCCACCGAGCGTGTTGTAGTCGTTGATCTTCAGCCAGTCAGCATCACCGGCACCCGTGAACGTATTGCCGCTGATCGTGCCGGTGTAGTCGAACTGTCCGCCATAGCTGCTCCAAGCGTTCCCGTTGGGCTGGTAGGTGAAGTGGCCAGTTGAGTTGACGGTAATCGTCCCCGTATTGATGTCGTCGCCGATGAGTGTGATGGCTCCCGCACCACTGCTGATGATCCGATCCCCGATCACTCCAATTCCATCGATGCCGGAGCTGTAGCCATCGCCACCCCATAACAACACGTCACCGCCGCTGGTGGAAATGTCAGCATACAAATCCATCGCATTGTGGTTGTAATTTAACTGCCCGACCGAGGGGCCATTGCCGACGGTCAGCCCATTCCAAGTGGCACTTCCTGCAACGACATCACTTCCGCCAGCCCAGAAATGGCCGCCACCCGTGTTGACGTTCCCACCGATCGAGACCCCGCCCTGATCGCCACCGTCATAGTCCGACCACAACACGACATTCATGCCGCCCGGGTTCGTGGCGATAATGCCGCTGCTTAGCTGAATTCGCGAAGCTGACTTTGCGGTGAACGTCGATACGTCGCCTCCCGTCTTGCTGATATTCGCCGCAATGTTGATGGCAGGGTTCGTCGTCGCCAAAGCCTGCAAGAAAATGTCGCCCGTACCGGTGCTGGTTAAATCGTTGGCCACTGTGATGATTCCACCGTAAGCCGTCACTCCGCCGCCCACCGTCAGCCCACTGGCCAACGAGCCGAGGTCACCGCTATTGAAAGTCACATTGCGAGTGTTCGTTGATTTACCGATCGTCAAGCCGCCGATCTTCTGGGCCGCGTCCGTGTTCCAGCTGAACCAGTCGGTGTCAACGTTTTGCCCGAACGCGGTGCCGAACGATTGCCAGGTCACGCTTCCGCTGGTGGCGATATCGGGGCGATTGTCGTTGAACCAGTACTGGTCAAACTGAATCGTGAGGTCCGCGGCGCTGGTCGGGACGGGGGTGCCAGATTTGGATCCCAACGTGAGATCCGTATTGGCTTCCAGTTCCAAGTAACCTGTGGCCTTGTTGCCTTGCAGTGTGATGGGGCCGCTGCTGGCCAGAACGTCGTGTGTTCCAGTGCGGAACATCATGTCGGTCGCCTCGGCACCCGCATGGGCGTCAAGCAGAATGCCACCGCCATCACCGGTTGCATGAATCGACATGTTGGAAGCGAAGTCGATCCCGAAGCTTTTCGTCGAATCCGATGCACTCGCGTCGCCCACGATCACGATGGCATCCGAGGCCACCTTTGCGGACGTGATCGTGGTCTCGCCACCACCGTAGAAGTACACGCCCTGGCCGTTGCTGTCGCTGGTCCCTGACTGCTGGCCAATGCCTTCGATATGAATTCCACCGGTGCCGCTGTCGATCGTTGTGCCACCACGGATGGCAATCCCTTCCGCACCATGGCCGTTGGCTGCGGTCGCCGTCGCCGAGCGACCTTTAAGGCTGATGTCGCCGCCGTTGGAATGAAGGGTTGTGCCAACGCCAGCATCCAATATCAACGCTTCGCTGGTGGACGCATCGTACCCTTGCGCGTAGCCGGTCCCCAGTTCATTGCCACCGCCCAGCGTGATGTCGCCACCGCCGGTCAGCAGGTCAATGGTTCCGCTTGTTCGGAGGTCGATCGTGCCGCCGCCCGAGCCATCGGTGTCGGAGGCCAGCAACAGATTGCCAGTTCCGGTTTCCAGATGAATGTTGCCTGCGGTTGTTTCGTCGTGAATGTTTCGCTTCGCAAGCAGGCTCAGATTGGCACCATCGCCCGTCAGCCGAACCATGTGTTCGCCAACGAAGATGTCGCGATCTGCCTTCAACGTCAGCGAACCGGTTCCCGTGGAATCAATTTCATCCTGAACGAAAATGTCGCCTGCTTCGGCACCGACCGTTTGCGTGCTGGTGTCCAGCGTGACGGACGTTCCAGCGTTCAGGGACGCTTCGATCGACGTTCCGGTGACATCGCCACCGAGTGCACTGATCACAATGTTGTAAGGATCCAGCAGCCAGTGTCCGCCGCCCCCCGCGTCCACCGTCACGGTGCTTTCGATATTCAGGTCATGCCCCGACGTTTCGATCTGTCCGCCGTTGCCCAGCAGATCGCCTGCTTGAGCCAGCAGCGTTCCGGCCACGCTGGTGATGGAATCGGAGTTGAAAATGTCCGACCACAGCACGATCGTTCCGCCGTCGCCGGTCTCGGTGGCTGATGCGTCAATCGTCGCGCCGGCATCCATCGTGACAGTGGTGGCCTGCGTCATCGGGCCGGATCCCTGCCAGTCGCCGCCGACCAAGACATCACCGCCGCCGTGCGTTCCGGTTGCATCGATTGACGAGTTCGTCGTTAGCTTGATGTCATCCGCTTCGAGTTGAACGCGCCCGCCAACCGTGGTTCCGTAGCGGAAGTCGTCAAGACTTTCGTTTTCCGAATCGTCCGCAGTTCGATACTCTTGACGAGTTCCGCTACGTTGCGCCGCGATCGTACCATCGTGCAAAATCTTGCCATTCGGATTGACGAGGTAGACCTCGCCGCCGCTGGTGGCCGCACCGGTCGCTCGGATCGTGCCCGTGTTTTGAATCAATCCGGCCGTGGGACTGATCCCGCTTTCCAGCGTCGCCATCGATGGCTGCACATAGGTGACACCGTTATCGAGCGTGACACTGCCGCCCGAGGTCAACGTGATGTTGCCGCCATTGCTTTGGATGGTGCCGTGATTGGCGATGTCGCCAGCAATCAGGTGGGCACCGCCGCTGCCGGTGACGATCGATCCGTGGTTGACGATGCTGCCGGCGGCTTCGCCTGGTGCAAACGCCAGGGCCCCGCCGTTCATGAAGTCTTGGTTGGTAACATCAAACGTCGATGCAGTGAATCCGTTGGTGTTCACCATGCCGGACCCCGACACGACAATTCCTGATGGGTTGACCAGGAAGACGTTGCCGTTGGAGTTCAGTGCTCCGGCAATCGTCGATGGCATACTGGGCGTCGTGACGCGATTCAGGATCGATGAACTGGCATCGGGCAGATTAAAATTGGCCGTGTTGCCCGCACCGATGTTGAACGAATCCCAATTCACAATCGCGTGGTTGGATGTCGCGTTGACGTTCATCACGCCGGCGGCCTGCGAGATCGCGGCTTGCCCGGCGACGACATCGGCCCCGGTTGGCAGTTGGGCCGAAGCGGTACCCGCGGTGACCCCAACCGAGCAAATCGCGGCAAAGAGCGTTGCTCGCTTTCTCTTGGCTGTCCGAGTGACCAAAACGCTTGACGCGAAAAACCGTGTCGTCGCAGAACGGGAAAGAGTCATCTTCTAGCCTTGAGATTTGGTGCCCCGAGACTCTCTTGCCCCGAGAATCTCCTCGCAACTCTTACCGATGTTTCATGTTTGTCAGTGAGGGACTCTATTCTTGTTAAGGAAAGCCGGATCGATCCCCGGTCTGTGCCGCTCGTAACGATGAAGGGCCTCCACCACGAATTTCTTGAGTGAAGCGGCTGCCGTTGGAATGGACCGATCCACTACAATCGTCACGTTACCCACCTGGGCACCGTGGTTTTGAATCCCTCTCACACCGCACAAGAGTTCACCTGGAACGGCTGTCGATCGTGTTTGATGAATGCGGAGGACTTTGGCACGAAGGATCGTGCTTCAAGGGATGTCTTCTGCGGGGCAATTCAGGGATGGTGTGATGAAACGTACAATGGTGCGGGTCGCGATTGCGATCGGCGTGGTCGGTTTGATGTGCATGTGGAGTGAGAGCACGCTCCAAGCACAAAACTACGAGGCTTACAAACCGCTCGAACTGCCCCTGCGGCCCGGCGCAATCCCCAAGGTCGACGCCAAGGCTGACTTGCCCGCCCCGGTCGAAGATGACCGTGTGTTGGTGCGAGAGCTGGAAGCGGTGGTGCTCGTCGACCACGACGATAAACTCGATCAGTCCTCGGCGATCGACTCGCTGACCGGAATCCATTACGACTTCGACGAGTCCGATTCACTTGTTTACAAGCAAGCGATCCGGGAAATCGTTCAGCAAGCGATTGGAAAACCGATCACGCTGCGACGAATCAACGAACTGTCCCGTGACATCATCAAGCACTACCAGCGTTGCAAACAACCGATTGTGGACGTGGTGATCCCCGAGCAACGCATCACGGGAGGAACACTGTATCTGGTCGTGACCGAAACTCGGATTGGTCGCGTGATGGTTCGCGGCGGTCAACACTTTGACTGCCAACCGACTTCACGATGGATCGCCCAAACGCGTCGCGGCAATCGACTGTATGAGCCGCACATTGAAAACGACCTGTTCTGGCTGAACCAAAACCCGTTCCGCCGGGTCAGCGTGGACTTCGAGAAGGGAACGTCCGCTGGAACCACCGATGTGCTCTATGAAATCGAAGACATGTGTCCCCTGCGTGGTTACATGGGCGTGGATGACAGCGGTGTATCGACGCTGAATTACGGTCGGTTCTTCGCTGGTTTCCAATACGGCAACTTCCTGGGCCGCGGTGGCATTCTCGGCTATCAATTCACGACCGACGAGGAGTTCACACTGCTGCGTGCTCACTCCGTCAGCCTGGATCAACCGCTCAGCCGAGACCATTCCCTGCAAACGTACGGCAGTTGGGCAGGTGTGACGCCGACAATGGGAGGAGGCTTCGCTCAGGATGGCGAGAGCTATCAATTCGGCGGGCAACTGATTCAGCATCTCAGCCGAGATCGCTTCCACAGTCGAAACCTCAGTGCGGGATTCGACTTCAAGTCAACGAACAACAACTTGGAATTTGCTGGCACCCAAGTCAGTGATTCTGTCGCCGATCTGTTCCAACTGCGATTTGGTTACGACAGCTTCGAGCGAATTGACTTGGATCAATACCGATTGTTTCGGGCCGATGTGTTCATCGGTCCGGGAGGTGGTATGACTGGAAGTCACTCTGCAGCTGCCTTCAATACGATTCGCCCCGGTGCCTCACCGGACTATGTGTATGGAAGGATGCGATACGAACGCAGCGATGTTGTGCGTGACGACTGGATGTTGACGTCGCGACTGACCGGGCAGGCATCTTCCGAGCGACTGCTGTTCAGTGAGACGCTGGGTTTGGGTGGCTACGACACCATTCGTGGCGTCGACAGCCGAGCGTACAACGCGGATCACGGCTGGATCGCGAACTTCGAATTTGGCCCCAAGACCTATCGTTGCGGCACGACCGAATCCCCCAAGACCCTGCGTGGCTACGGCTTCGTCGACATGGGGAATGGCTATGTCGACCATCCGATGGCTGGAGAAGACGCCTACACGTTCGCGTTGAGCACCGGCGTGGGGATGCGGTTCCAAGTCAGCGATCGCCTCATCGCGCGATTCGACTACGGTTTTGGAATCGAAGAGATTGAGGGGGCGGGGCGAAACGACCGCGCCCACTTTGGATTGACTTGGATTCCTGGCCGCCGACTCTAGGCGTCATTGGCAGCCGGCCGGCTCCGTTTGGAAAGCGTTGCCTGCCCTCCATGTTCACTCATGGCGGGCCTCACGCTCGTCGGGCACCACCACGCGTGGGATGGACTGCTTCCTCGCCCAGCATCCGTCCCTCACCTTGGCAAGATGATTTGAACGACGGTCCCGCCATCGGGATGGTTGGCAGCCTCCATCGTTCCTCCATGAGCTTTGACGATTCGTCGGCAGACAGAAAGTCCCAGCCCCGCGCCTCGTTGCTTGGTTGTGAAGAAGGGTTCGAACATCCGATGCTGAACTTCTTCGGTGAGGCCACTGCCATGATCGCGGACACGCAACAGAATCGGAGACGTCTCGCTCGACTTCCAATCCGCCGAGAGCGTTTCGGCTGGAGGTGAGCAATCGCATCGGAAGTCGATTTGTCCGCCGGGTGGACTGGCATGGATCGCGTTCTCAAGGACGCGACGCAGGACCTCGCCGATACGATTGGCGTCCAACTGGACCGAACAATCCGAGTCCCATTCGCAGTCCTCGCTCGACTCCAGACATCGGCCGTGCCGGACATCGACCGCAAGCCTCACGGGGGACCGTTCATCCGAAATGGACGGCACCAGCTCGTCAAATTTGGCTTGGCAAAGCAAGACAGGATTCACCCGCGACCGTTTGAGGACAATGGGTGCCGCGTAACGCTTGACTTCTTCATGGTTCCGGTGCAAGTCATTCAGGGCGGTTTTGATCTGATCGGTCAACTCCAGCAGTTCGCCTTGATGCGTGAGATCCAGACGCAACAGATCCAAGCACGATTGGGCGCGTTGCAACGCATTGCTGGATTCGTGCGCCAGTCCAGTGGCCATCTGCAACACGGCCGCCAGTCGCTCGCCCTCGATCAAGTGATCCACCCCGGAGGGACCTCCCTCGGCACCCTCCTCACCGGTGGGATCGCGATAGACATCGACCAAGTTGAGCCAGCGAGTTTCACCCCAATCGGAGGTCAGTGGGTACTGGGTGGTTTGGGCAAGAAAACTGGAACCATCGCGGCGGCGGCCTCGACCGAGGATTGGCTGACGACGTTCCGAATCGCTCGATTGTGCCAAGCGGCACGAAGTGTGTGACGCATCGTCACTGGTGATTTCCATCTCCAGAATCAAATCAATTTTTTGACTGACCAATTCTTTTTCTTTGTACCCAAACCACGACTCGGCCACGTGGTTGATTGCTTCGATGATTCCACGCGTATTTGACAAGATGATGGCGGCAGTGGACGCCTCCATCATCACCCTAGCTAAGTGATTGTGCCGCAATGGATCGATTTTCATGTGCATTTCTGTTTCCGCCCAAAAGTTGGTACTCGGCCGGAGGAAGTGCAATGCAGACGGAGTGCCATCGGGTGACTGACCTCGGCTGCATTGTTCACGAATTCTCGGCACGAGGTTCGCTCATCGACCTCACGGAGCCTTTTCAGCTCCCGAACCCCTCAACTGTGCACACACGGAAAGTTCCAATGCAGGCGATTCCATCGATTGACGAAACGTCGTTCTCTTCAGATTCACCAGCGGTTCGTCCAACATCCATCGCCATCCGGGATGAGGCCGAAAAGTTCAACGCTGAAATGCGGCGCGTCGGTCACGGCGAGTTGCGGGACATTCGGGTCGACGTCAGCGACCAAGGGGTTGTGTTGCAGGGACGTGTCTCGTCGTTCTATCTCAAACAACTCGCTCAGGAGGCCGTTCGGCCGTTGTCACGAAGCTTGCGCATCCGCAACCAGATCGATGTGACCGGAAAGAAACCGCTCGCTAGGAATCGCTTGCCCATCGCAAAACGCATCCCCCTGGAATCCCCGCCACACGATTTCGAGTGAATCAGGCGAGGCGTTGAAAACCGAAGAATGAGCTTTTATGAGCTGCGGTTGTCGATCTTGCTCATCAAGACATCCATGTCCAAGGGCTTGAAACAGACCTCGTCCAACCCGCGAGCCTTCAAGCCGTCGAGGATACCGTCGGCTGCATCGCGGTGCCCCGTGATCAGGATCGTTTGAATGTTCGGATTGACCTCCAGGACTCGCTGCAGGACCTCACAACCATCGGTCTGTCCGTTGCACAGGCTGAGGTCGACCACCGCGATCTGGTAGTCAGCTCCCATCGCTTTCTGGACGCCATCTTCTTTGTTGTGCGCTAAACAAACTCGGTACGATCGCTCACGCAAAATGTGCCACATCGTTTGACAAAACTCGGGGTCATCGTCAACGACCAGCACAATCGGTGAATTCGAGATTTGCTCGACCAACGGAAGCAATTCCTTCAGATCAACGGGCTTGCGAAGCACCTGTTGAATCCCGCTGTCACGGGCTCGCTGAGCACCATCGCCGTGAGCGTAAGCGGTCACCATGATCGCGGCAATTTCCGGGCGAAGCTGAACCATCTGGTGATGCAGTGTGGCTCCGTCCATGCCAGGCATCGAGTAATCCAGCAAGGCCACGTCGTAGGGATTGGACTCAACCAACTGCAACGCCGAGGGTCCATCGTGCGCGACGTCGGTCTGGTACCCCAGATCGTCGAGAATGTCCTTGATGTTCGCGCAGATGTCCTCGTCATCGTCCACGATCAACACTCGTTTCGCTGTCACTGGTTCTGCTCCGCGATCGGGATGGAGATTTGAAACGTGGTTCCCTGGTTGGGTTCCGATTCCAATTCCATCGTGCAACGGTTCTTTTCGAGGATGGCGGTGGTGATGGCCATGCCCAGGCCCATCCCGCGAGCCTTGGTCGAAAAGAACGGTTCTGCGATTCGATGCACCACCTCCGGCGACATTCCCAGGCCATCGTCTTGCACAGTGACGACCACTTGTGATTCCAAGAGGCGGGCCGACAACTTGAGTGCGCCGCCCTCGTTCATCGCGTCCCGAGCGTTGCGAATCAGATTCTTGAACACGATGGGCAACTGTTTTTCATCCGCCCACACGTTCGGCAAGTCCGCCGGAACGTCTTGCGTGACAATGATGTTTCGCGGCAATTTGCAATCCCGCAGGATTGCCACCAGCATTTCGGCGACATCCAGCGGTCTCGATTGTGGATCGGGCAAACGAGCCAGGTCCGACAACGCCGTGACCGCGTTGTTGATGCTCGAGACTTGCCGATCGATTCGATTCAGATGCTCCTCGGTCTTCGCTGGTGACGGCGTTTTCGCGTTGAGCAAATAGTAAGCGGACGTTTTGATCGCGTTGAGTGGGTTGCGAATCTCGTGAGCGATCCCCCCTGAAATCCGGCCGAGCGTGGCAAACTTCTCCTTTTCGACCAACTCGGATTGAGCCTTCTGTAGCTCGGCGGCTTGGTCTTGGACGCGTTGATCGAGTGTCGCGTTGAGTTGCTTCAGTTCCGCTTCCACCGCTTTCAAATCGCTGATGTCACGCAAAATCCCACAGAAGAGTTTTCGCTCTTTGGCTTCCACTTCGCTCACCGCCAGATGCAACGGGAACAGACTGCCGTCTTTTCGCTGACCGGTCACTTCACGGCCGATGCCGATGATGTGTCGTTCGCCAGTTTCCTGATAACGACCGAGGTAGCCATCGTGCTGTTCATGATAGGGCGATGGCATCAACATCTTCACATTCTGACCGAGCATTTCCCCCGAACGAAATCCGAACATCCGCTCCGTCGCAAGATTGACGGACTCGATCCTGCCCCGCTGGTCAATGATGATGATCGCATCGACCGCTGTTCGTAACACCGAGGCCAGGACGGCCAGTTGTTCGACATCATGCATTGCTTGATTCCCGTGATCCGGTGCAGTCATCTTCCAGTGTCAATTCGTGCTTTCCGAGACGGATGAGGAACCGTGCCCCGCACTGCGTCGGCTGGGCGATTCGGATCATCCCACCATGGGCATGGACGATGCGCTGAACGATCGACATGCCCAGTCCGGTTCCTTTGACTTTGGTGGTGAAGAACGGTTCAAAAACCATTTGTTGTTGCTCGGGCGAGAGTCCGGGGCCATTGTCCTCGAAATCCAGGAACACATTGCCGCCGCCATCGCACCGGCATTGCAGGCGAATGCGAACGGGATCCTGACAAGCCGCCAGCGAGTTCTCAAATAGATTGCGAAAAACTTGTTCCATCCGCAGCACATCCACGACGACGGGGCATCCGCAATCGCACAGCGTCTCGCTCAATTCGACGTCGCGACTGACCCGCGATTTCGCCAGGTAGCTCCACACCCGTCGCCAAATTTCGGGCAGCAAGGCCGTTTCAAGGTGCAGACGAATCGGGGCCGCAAACTCACGAACCTCTTCCAGCGTCGTCCCCAGTTCATTGGATGCTCGGGCGATGGTCTCGATCTCCTCACGCATGTCCGTCTGAAGAGGCACATCGAGACGCAAAAGTTCGACGCTGGCGTTGATCCTGTGCAGCGCGTTTCGGCTTTCGTGTGCCAACCCGGCCACGGTCTGCCCAATCGCGGCGAGCCGGTGATCTCTCGCGGATGCCTCCTGAGCTTCGACCATTTCCGTCACATCGATCCCAATCGCCAGCACGGATTCGATCTCACCGTTGGCGTCCTTCAACGCCGTGTCCGACCAACGAATCTGCCGCACGCGACCGCCTTTGGTCAAAACACCGCTGCGGAAACCGGACACCTGCCTGCCGCAGACCGACTCACGAAAAACTTCGCTGGCCCGTTTCCGATCCGCCGCCGGAATGCAGTGCAGGAGATAGTCCTGATTGACCAACTGCTCGAGTTCCCAACCGGTCACGACTGAGAAATGCTTGTTGACGTGGACGACACGTCCGTCCAGATCGAGGACAACGATCAACGCCTCGGTTGTCTCCAAGATTTGATTCGCGAATCGCTGCTCACGCTGCAATTCCGCTTCGACCCGTTTGTGTTTCGCGATCCTGGCAACGCTTTGCCGGATAACATCCGGATGCACGGGTTTGAGGAGGTAGTCCGTCACACCTTGCTTGAAAGACGCGATCGTGCCTTCCATGTTCGCAAACCCGGTCACGATGATGAACTCAGCGTTGGGCAATCGCTCCGTCAAACCAGCCAGATGGTCTTCGACTTGCCCATCGGGCAATCGACGGTCCAAGATCGCCAGTTCAATCGCGGGATCGACGCCAGCATTCAGGACCTCGGCGAAGCTGCCGGCGACTCGAATTTCATGCCCATCCATCTCCAGGATGTCGATCATGTTCGCTAAAGAATCCGGATCGTCTTCAACGAGCAAGATCGTCAACTCGTCGTCCATATCCCAGAATCCGGCATGAAAACAATTTGATTGCGTCCAATTTGTCGCAAGCTGTCATCAACAGGATACAGGACGAGCTTTTCCCCTGGTACCTCCCGCACCGCGATGGATGCCCCAAAGGACCGTTAACGAACCTTGCGCACCCTTCCGCAGTGATTTCACAGTGATTTCGGCTTAGCCAAGCAGCACAAACCGTCCCCCGTGTCACCGCAGAGGTCCCCCTCCGACCACCCTCTGCAGTCCGGAAGTCGTTTTACAACGGCTTCTCATCGGTCGACACGGCGATTCACGGCTGGACTCCAGCGTCCCAGGTACCCTGAACCCGATGCGACTCGGGCAATCCGTGCACTTCACCCGAACTCATCCGAATCGCCACTTCCGCCCCTGAAACTCAACGTCGAAATGCCGCTCGAAAAGACCGCAGAAGGATGAGCCCCAATCAGATTCCCATTTGCGAAAGCATGTCGGCAAATTGACCGGCTGTTTGAGTCAACTGCGGGTGTTTGCAAGTGACGTCTTGGGTCGATCGATGAAACCGCTTGGCCAATTCGGCTGATTGAATGTCGAACCGCTCCAAGCTGTCTTGAATCTCCTCGACCGCGTTCGTGAGCTGCTGTCGTTCCGAAGAACTCAACGTGTCAAGTTCGGCCAATTGGTCATGAAGTTGCCGCAGTGTGTCTTCCAGTGCTTCTGGCATGATGCTGTCTCTGAGAAGGAAATGATTTGAAACACAACTCCCGGCGATGCACGTTTCATTCCGTCGCCAAGATCCCCGCGATGGAGCCCACACCTGTCGCGTGGTGCCCCCATCCGCACGCTGCTGTTCCCCCCGGCACAGTTGCCGCGAGCGATTGCCTCCAACAGCGACTCGATCACGGCCCCGCCCCCAGCTGCCGCGGGAAGAAGGCCGACTCTCCGGACCACTCGATGCTATGCTACGTCGCTAAGATCTGTCGGCAGAAGCACTTCCGGCCGGCCCCACTCTTGATCGTTCTCTCCAAGCGGATGACGATAGCAGGAAGAACGCCTGCCGGTCCGGTTGATCCGATCCGGCGTGCCTGAGGCTCACGATTGACACTGGCTGAGTTCAGCTGGCCGGATTCAAACACCGGTTCAACGTTCTTGCCCCCTCCATCCACTTTGCACAAGGAATCACGATGACGGAATCGCCCATCAAGCTGCTGCTGGTCGACGACGAAGAGGACTCTCGTCGATCGTCGGCAAAATGGATGACGCGAAAGGGACACACCGTGACCGATGTATCCAACGCTGCCGAAGCCCTCGGGCTGCTCGAACGCGAATCATTTGATGTGGGTGTTTTCGACATGAACATGCCTGGCATGTCCGGGTTGGAACTGCTGCAACGAATTCATCAGGAAAACATCGACATCGAGGTCATCATGCTGACCGGGCAGGGCACCGTGGAAACGGCGGTGTCGGCGATGAAGATGGGAGCCTGCGACTTTCTGAGCAAACCATGTGCACTGGGTGATTTGGAACACCATTGCTTTCGAGCCCGTGAACGCCACCAACTGAAGAAGGAAAACAAGCAGCTCAAAGCCGTCATCTCGCGTTCGCAACCGGCCGCCAAACTGATTGGGCAATCGAAATCGTTGCAAGAGGTTTCGAGACTGATTGAAAAGGTCGCACGCACGACAAAGCCCGTTTTGATTCAAGGCGAAAGCGGCACGGGCAAAGAAGTCGTCGCCAAGGCAATCCAGCAATCCAGTCACGTCGCTGACAAGCCGTTTGTCACCGTCAACTGTGCCGCGCTGCCAGAGAATCTGGTGGAGAGCGAACTGTTCGGCCATCAAAAGGGAGCCTTCACGGGGGCAACGGCCGAGAAGCCAGGGCTGTTTGAAATCGCGGACGGTGGAACCCTGTTCATCGATGAAATTGGGGAACTGCCACTTTCTTTGCAGCCCAAGTTGCTGCGAGTGCTCGAAGACGGGTCACTGCGTCGCGTGGGTTGCCACCGCCAACGCAACGTCAAGGTCCGCATCATTGCCGCGACCAATCGGGACCTGCAAACCGAAGTCAATCGCGGCAACTTCCGGGAAGATTTGTTCTACCGGATCAACGTCCTGTCGATAACGCTCCCTCCGCTGCGTGACCGAGAAGGTGACATTGATCGATTGATCGACCATTTCCTGCCACGGTCCTACCACATGGACGATGCGGCGCGGGATGCCATGAACCGCTACCCTTGGCCGGGCAACATTCGACAGCTGATCAATGTGATCGATCGAGCGACGATCTTGGCCGACGAATTCGACATCACCTTGGACGACCTCCCGTCCGAAGTGGTTGACTTCGGTCATCCGTCCGCCAAACCACTGGTGAGGTCCCCAACGGCAGCAACGCCGAACGTGGACGCAGGTCAGGAATCAACGGCTTCACCGCACCCCAGTGAGATGCTGGGCGACTCCCGCTACCAACTGGACGAGATCGCAAGAGTCCATGTCTTGAAAGTCTTGGAAGACCAAAACGGAAACAAAGCCGGGGCGGCTCGCAAACTGGGAATCCACCGTCGAAAGCTCTATCGTTTGCTGGACCGATTCAATGGTGCCCCATCAAGCAACACCGACACCGACGGCGACGAATTCGCTGGCGAACCTGTCTTTTGAGCTTAGGAAGAAGTCATACGGCGAACCGGCTCAGCCGGAGCGTGTTGGCGCCCGGTACTCGTGAACCGTGAGCTAGCGCTCAGCGGCTGATCAAACCCGATGACACCTGCGCACGTGGTTCTTTGAAAGAGCTTGTCGACGACAGCGGCTTTTCTCAGGTGCCGAACAGTCCACCCGAGTCCGCTCAACGAAATCGCGAAGCTGGGGCGACCTTGAAAATCAAAAGGACTTTCGGATCCGGTAAAATCCGTTTTTGATTTCTTCTCCAACGAGCTGAAACGCAGCCCAAACATCGTCACTGGTTTCATCCACCGCGTTCTTGAGTGGCTGGTATTGCTGGTTCAATTCTTCGAGTTTCTTGTCGAGTCGTGCCAGCTCGCTCTTGGCTTCTTCCTTGCCAAGGTGAATCTGCAGAGCCAGCTCGTCTCGTTCTTCTTTGAGGTCACCAATCATGTTGGAGATCAATCGGCGGGCAGAGGCAGGCATGGAATTCATCCTTTGAAAATGTGAGACGCGGCGTGGCGAAGTCGATTGCCGGCCGCTGTGGTTGGGTTCCAAGGCAATGACTGTGCCGTTCCCAAAACAGCCTTTCCGCACACCACTCTGCTCCAAACTTGCTCGGTGGTCTGCTCCGTAGCGTCACACTAGCGCGCCCGAGGGAGCAGAGAGGAGAAGATTCGAGATGGAACAACGTTTGCGTTGAGCTTCCTTGTCCTTGAATCTTCTCTTTCCTGCGGGGTGCCCAAGCCATGACCTGTGAACTGACGACCAAATACCTCGGGCTGGAATTGGTCTCACCCGTTGTGGTCGGTGCCTGTCCTTTGAACACACAACCGGAAACGGTGCGGCAACTCGTCGGCGCGGGTGCCGGTGCAATTGTTTTGCCTTCGATGCTTCAAGAGCAGGTCGTTCATCAACAGATGAAGTCCACCGACCCGGCAAATGCGATCCAACGCAGTGGCTACCAACCTCAGCAAGACCGGTACAACGGTGGGACGGAAGTCTACCTGCAGACCATCGAGCGTCTGAAGGAGATCTGCAACGTGCCAGTCATTGGCAGTTTGAACGGGTCTTCACCGGGACAATGGCTGCAATACGCAAAAGACATTGAATCTGCCGGGGCGGATGCACTGGAGTTCAACTTGCAGCAAGCCGTGTTCGATCCGTTGGAAACGTCCAACGATGTCGAGACACGAATGTGTGAGTTGGTGCGACAGGTTCGCGAACTGGTTTCCATTCCAGTGGCTGCCAAAATCAGTCAGCGGTACACCAACCTTTCGTCGATGACCTTTCAACTGCAAAACGTCGGCGTGTCCGGGCTGGTCTTGTTCACTCACTTGCCACAGTGGGATGTCAGCACAGACCGCATGCACTGGACGATCCACTGGGAATTGTCGCCAATCAACACACTGGGTGGCATTCTCGAGGGCATCGTGCGTGCTCGCGCCGGTGACCCAACGATTTCGATCGCTGCCAGTGGCGGGATCTCGAACGCGGAAGACTCGCTCAAATCCATGATCGCTGGCGCGGATGTGGTCATGATCACCTCGGCTGTCTATCGCGAAGGACCGGATGTGATTCGAGACATTGTGGATGGGATCGTGCGGCACCTGGAAGAAAACCAGTATCGAACGCTGCAAGCATTCCGCGACGCTTGCCCGACAGACCATGTGGGTGACGAGAAATCCGTGCGTCTGGAGTACGTCGATCCGTTGACTCGAAGCGACACCTACTTCGATCCCACCCCCGTGGTTTCGCAACAATCAGGCGATTCCTACGGTCACCCCAACTAGTGAGCCAGTGCCATGGTTGTCATTGATTCCAACGCCCCGTTGCAAGCGGCGGAGCAGATCGAGGGAATTCGCGAAAACAAGACGTTCGCGAAACAACTCTCGGAAATCGGCGATTTGCTTCAAGAGCAGCACGCCAATGAGTTTCGTGTCCGCGCCTACCACGCCGCGGCCGAAACCATCGCCGGCCTGCATTGCCCGGTCCGAGAAATCTTGGAACGCGATGGAATCATGGGCCTGGTCAACCTTCCCACCATCGGTCATTCCATTGCGGGCCTGCTCGAATCAGCGATTCAAGTCGGCCGGATTCCGCTTCTGGATCGCTTGCGTGGTCACTCCAATGCCGAGCACTTTTTTGCGACGCTTCCAGGGCTCGGGCCAGAATTGTCTCATCGCATTTACGACCATTTGCACATCGAAACCCTTTCGGAATTGCTGCTTGCTGCCAAGGACGGCCGACTGGAACACGTCCCAGGAATCGGCCGCAAACGGAGAGAAGCGATTCTGGCCAGCCTGACCCATCGCGGCGTCGCGCAGCAACCCGACTCCGTTCCGCGTTCTGAGAGTCATGTCACGGTCGACGAACTCCTCCACATTGACGGCGAGTATCGCAAACGGGTCGCAGAGGGCACCCTGACTCAAATCCATCTGGCAGGCCAAAGCTCCAGTTCCGCGATTCCTGTGTGGCACACCGAGCAAGCAGGGCGTCACTACACGGCGATGTTTTCCAACACCGCTCGAGCACAGCAGCAACACGCAACGCAGGACTGGGTCATTGTGTTTCGAGACGATGCGAACGCCCATGGACGGTGGACGATCATCACGGCTCGGTTTGGTGAACTGAGCGGATTTCGAATTGTCCTCGGGCGGGAACAGGACTGCGTTGCCTACTACCGACAACACAACGCCTACCACCAACCCAAAGCCGGTCAGACTCGTTACCCCGAACTACCGACCCAGTGGGAAGAGGACGCAGGCCGAACAGGCATTCACGGCTGACGTTTGACCAGCATGCCAATGGGAAGTGACACGGAACGAATCGCGCCGAATCCTCAATTCGTTTGCGTCTGTTGCCGCATCGCCGTGATCACTTGATGAATGATGGCCTTTTCTTTGGCCGAGACCTTTCCAAACCCCAAGTGCCCGCCCGAAGCCTTCGCGACGCTGGTCATTTGTTTTTCCGTCAACAGAATCAACCGCTGCTGAGCGACACTCGACATGCCTCGGAATCGTTCGTGCATGTATCGCTTCCACGCGTCCACGCACAATCCGGGCGGACGCACCTGCAGCCACTCATCGAGCAGAATTCCGGCAGTGGAATCTTCCTGGATTCCAATTCGTTGTGCTTCCTCGATGACTGCTTCGCGTTCCTTTTGATCGACGTTTTTTTCTGCCCACGCGACCAGCACCAGCGGGAACAATCGAAGTGCCATCAAGCCGTCGGCCGTCACACCCAACTTTCCTAATTCTTCGATGAGCTGGGGATCATGGATCCCGGTGCTACGAATCAATTCTTGACGACCGAAATCACTACCGGCTTCGTCGTGCAGTTTGCGAACAATCGCTTGTTCCAGGTTCGAAAAGTAGTGCTTCAATTCGATGGCCCGTTGCTTGGTGGGGTCGGCTTTCAAGTTCGACATGTCAATCGAAATCCTGTGGTGTGGAACTGGACGGTATCAGTTGAGTTAGCAAAGCCGGGACCATGTGCAATACCGCGAAAAAAGGCGGCCCACATCGCTCTCCAGCCGATCCACCCCGCTCAGATGTGCACCCACGCACGCGTTGCCTTGGGAAAGCAGAGCGATTTTGCGGAAAGTTCTCTTTGGCACCCCGCGTGCGTCAGCTCTCCCAGCAACCCCTAAGAGAGTTCGATGAAAAAGATTTTGCTGACCATTGACGGTTCCGACGCTTCGCTCGACGCCGCTCGTTTCCTGGCTCGCTTGCCACACGCGGAATCGATGGAATTGACCGTCGTCACGGCGATCACGGAGACCCCTTCGCGAAGAACATTTCTGGCGGATGGATGGAGCGAAAGTTGGATCGCGAGAAAGCACGATCAGGCCAAGCAGTCGTTCAGCAAAGTCCAGGAGTACTTTCAGGATGCCGACATCGATTGGCGTCAGGTCATCCGCCAAGGCCAGCCGGGCGAAACCATTGTCGCGGTTGTCAAGGAAACTCAACCCGATTTGGTGGTGATTGGATCGCAGGGCTACTCAACCGTTGCTCGCCTCCTGCAGGGCAGCGTCAGTGATTACGTGGCAACCCACGTCCCCTGCAGTGTTCTGGTGGTGCGGCCCAATTCACAGTTCAGCGGACGTCATCGCCTGCGGGTCGCGATTGGCTGCGAATCGAGCCAGCCTTCCGAGAATGCCGTGGAAGAATTCGCCGAGTTTGGCTGGGCCAGCAACAGCGAAGTGCGTGTGTTGTCGGTGACAGACAACATGGATGACAACGAACAACCCAACGATGCTCCCGCAACCGAAGTCATTGAGAGTGTGGTGGAACGTCTGAATGACGTCGCCTCCACCACTCAAGGACATCTGATTCACTGCGACCACATTGGTGATGGCTTGGTCGACTACATCGAAACCAATCAAGTCGATCTGGTGGTGGTGGGGGAAACGCCCCGAAGCGACCTGGGACGAGTTCTGTTGGGCAGCACCACGCGATTTGTGCTTCGACATGCTCCCTCAAGTGTCTGGATCGCACGCAATCGATCGCTGCCGGGTGCTCCCATAGATGCAGTCCTTCAACATTCCACGGCAACCTGATTGTGTCTCAATGAATTGCCACGGCCCTCTCGATCTGTGAACTCCCAATCCCTTGCCTTGCCAAACCTCGGCTACCAATCCCATGCAAAACTTCACCAACATTCTCGTGTACGCTGGTACCGAACAACCACAGACTGCAGTTTCGCGGGCGACAGATCTGGCGCTCGAAAACAATGCAAAACTGACGCTCATGGATGTCGTCAAGCCGATCCCCAAGGCGCTGGGCATGATGACCGATGTGGCGAAACCAGAGGAATTGGAAAAGCTGGTGGCGGCAGATCGCCGTCGTCGTTTGCTGGATCTCGCAGCGGACTACTCTGACACCGGCTTGACCCTGGACGTCGCGGTTGCCATCGGCGACCCAGCCACCGAGATCACTCGCCGGGTGCTCCAGGAAGAACATGATCTCGTCGTCAAGACGGCCGACGGATTCACTGCGGCCGAACGCTTCTTCGGAAGCATCGCGAAATCGCTTCTGAGATTGTGCCCTTGCCCCGTGTGGTTGCTCAAGCCGGACATTCACGGGGAATTCGACCAAGTGGTCGCGGCGATCGACGTGGAAGCCGCGAACCAACAACACCGTGACTTGAACCGTCAGATTCTGGAGCGAGCGTATTCCATCGCCCAGCGTGACAAAGCTCAATTGCATGTCGTCGCCGCTTGGCAAATGTGGATGGAAGATTCAATCCGTCGGCACGCGGGCGATGACGCGGTGGACCTGGCACGCAAGGATCACGAAAGGAAGGTCCACCAAGCGCTCGACGAACTTCTGCAAGCCCCTTACGCAGACGCCGCTGACGTGCACTTGCACCTGCGACAGGGAGCCCCCGCCGAAGTGATTCGCAGCGTGGCGGACGAAGTCGAAGCGGATTTGATGGTGATGGGAACCGTTTGTCGTTCCGGCATCGCAGGAATCCTGATTGGCAACACCGCAGAAACAGTCATTCCCGACATCACCTGTTCGTTGCTGGCGCTCAAACCCAAAGGATTTCTCTCGCCCGTCGAAATGTCGCAGACCTCGTTGATCGAAGATGATGAACCACTTCCTCTGATTTAGCTGAACGTCATGAAAAGCACTTTCTCAATCATGCTTGCCGGTTTTGTGTTGTTGTTGACGTCCGTGGTGGCGTTGACTTTGCAAGCGGACCCGCCATCCGACAACGTCCCATTGAGCCGGACAACCAAACTCACCCCGCTGATGCGGTTGAAGCTGGAAAGGTCCAAAGCAATCTTGGAAGGGTTGACGCTCGAAGACTTTGACAAGATCGCGTCCAACGCTCGATCGCTGAAATTGCTGAGCACGGAGTCCGGGTGGAATGTGATTCAAACACGAGAGTACGCCGAGCAAAGTCGCGACTTTCAACGTGCAACCGATTTGATTGCCGAAGCCGCAGAGGAAAAGGACATCCATCGGGCCACGATGGGGTACGTCGCCATGACGGTTCATTGTGTGGAATGTCACTCCTACATGCGAAAGCATCGAGACGAATTGATTGAGTTACCTCGTGAATAGTTGATTGGCCAAACGCTTTTTTGGGGGATCTAAATGTGATGAACACCACAACAGACATCCAGCCAACCCTGGATGGCTTGATCGCTGGTTTGAAACACCCCCAGGCGTACCCGCATTCGATCGAATCCCCGGTTCTCGTTCACGAGACGCACCTCTCGGTTGTGCTCTTGGCTGGTGAGTTTGCGTACAAGATCAAGAAGCCCATTCAGACGGACTTCCTTGACTACAGCACGCTCGCCCTGCGGCGACATTTCTGCGAAGAAGAGCTGCGTTTAGATCGTCGCTTTGCCAAAGGTCTGTACATCGGAGTCGTGCCGATCACTCTCTCCGGGGATCGACCGACCATCGAAGGGAAAGGCGATGTGATCGAGTATGCGGTCAAGATGCACCGTTTTTCTTCCAGTGCCCTGCTCAGTGAACGGGTTCAAGCAGGACAACTGACCACCAAGGAAGTCGTCCAACTGGCATCCACCATCGCGGGATTCCACCATGACGCGGCGGTTTGCCGCGATCGCATCGCTGAACAGTGGCCTGAATTCTTGCAGGCGAACATCCCTCAGACGATCGAACAGGTTCTGACAACCGCGGATGCCTCGACCGCGGCGACCTGCGAAGTGTTGCGTGACTGGACAACCGAGTTCCAGGCACAGCATCAACGCTTGCTGGCCGATCGGATTGCGGCCGGCTTCATCCGTGAATGTCACGGTGATCTGCACTCAGCCAACGTGGTGTGTTGGCAAGGCCAGTTGGTTCCCTTCGACGGCATTGAGTTCAACGACCACCTGAGATGGATTGATGTTCTCAGTGACGCCGCGTTTCTGGCGATGGATTTGGCAGCGCGGGATCATCTCGATCTTTCACGCACCTTCCTCAACGCCTACTTGGAATGCACTGGCGACTACCAATCGTTGGAATTGCTGAGGTTGTTCTTGGTTTACCGAGCCCTTGTGCGGGCCTTGGCCGCATCGATGCGGAAGGATGCGGAGGACGCTCGCCATCATGTCGACTTGGCCTATCGGTTCACGTTGCGTGAGACACCCCGATTGTGGATCACGCACGGCGTCAGTGGCAGTGGAAAGACAACGCTCAGTGAGGCGGTCGTGCAACGCCACAACGCGTTCCGATTGCGCAGCGATGTTGAACGAAAGCGAATGTTTGGGCAGTCGGCGAGGCAGCGTTTGAATGCTGACAACCTGGGCTTCGAGAGCACAGGGCAACCCGATCCAGGGCAACCTGATACGGGGCCTCCGCACACAGGACCTCCCAATCCTGCTTCCCAGGACACTGCCACCCCGAACAGGGAGACGCTGTACTCGCCCGAGGCCAATGAACAAACCTACCAGCGTCTTTCGCAACTTGCTCGCCGGATTCTCGCGTCCGGTCACAGCGTGATCGTTGACGCCACCTTTCTACGACGCGCTGACCGCCAACGGTTTTACGAGCTCGCCGAACAAGCTGGCGTCCCCATCGCCATCCTGGATTGCCACAGCGATCTTCAAACCCTGCGTCAACGCGTTGCCGATCGGATGGCACATCGGCATGACGCCTCGGATGCTGACCTCGATGTCCTGGACCGACAACTGGCCCATCGTGAACCACTGACGGACGCCGAGCGAACGTTGGTGGTTGAGATTCCTGACTTGGCTCAAGTGGCCGAATCGCTTTGAACCGTTCTTTTCTCTCGCCAAGGATTTGAAGCAATGACTTTTCATCTCAACACTCATTTTGGTGGGCTCGCGTTGGCTTCCCCTGTGATCGTCGGTGCCTCCCCGATGTCCATGAATGAACACACGCGTTTGGCCATGCAACAGGCTGGGGCTGGCGCGATCGTGTTGCCGTCGTTGTTCGAAGAACAAGTGATCGATTGGAGCTGGAACGCGGGACGCAAGATCACGGCTCGAGAAAGAAGCCTTCTGGAACGCTCCGATCGAACCCAGCACCACTGGGTTTGCCCCGACGCGGATTCCTACTTGGCACTCGTCAACCGAGCCAGTTCTCTGCAAGACATCCCCATCATCGCCAGCCTGAACGGGTTCACTGCCGGTGGCTGGATGGACTTTGCAGGTGAATTGCAGGAGGCCGGTGCGGCCGCCATCGAACTGAACGTTCATCATTCACGCCCCAGCGACTTTACCAGTTCGGCGGAAATTGAAGCGACCATTCTCGAAGCCATTCGGGAAGTCGACGCATCGATCACCATTCCCTTGTTTGTCAAACTCGGCCGAAACTTCACGAGCTTGCCGCACCTCGCTCGTCAATTGCTGTCGGGTGCCCAAGGGATGGTGCTTCACGGACGAGCCCCCAAAACGGACATTTGCCTGGACACGCTGAAACTGGCCAGTCGCTGGCGACTCACCCATGAGAGCGATGAAATGGAATCGCTGGACACGCTGATGCAGGTCCACGGCTATTGCCCCGCGATGCCATTGGCGGCCAACGGCGGGATTGGTCATGCCGATCACTTGATCAAGGTGCTGCTGGCGGGAGCGGACGTGGCCATGGTGACGTCGGCGATCTACCGGGAAGGCCCAGATGTGATCCGGTTCATGCTGGACGGTCTGACGGAATTCATGGAACGACATCAGATGCAATCGATGAGAGAGCTGCAAACACGCCGCCCGCTCGAATTCACCAGCGATGAAGACAGAACCGCCTACATCGCGGCATTGACAGCGCACCTTCACAGCAGCGACACACACCTCCCGCCCCCGAACCTGCACGCGGACCGCTGGGGCCATCCAGCGACGTGATACCGAGGGCCACCAGCGTCCCATCGTCTGCGGGGCCAACGCTCTGCGGTGCCAGGGCAATCAAGCGATCGAAATCGCCTTGTCGAGGTAGACGTCCTGAATCCGATGCAGCAGTTCGACTCCCTCCTTCATCGGACGCTGGAACGCTTTCCGACCGGAGATCAAACCGGTTCCCCCGGCTCGCTTGTTGATCACCGCTGTTTTCACTGCCTCAGCGAGATCCGAAGCGCCCGAGGACGCCCCGCCAGAGTTGATCAATCCCGCACGGCCCATGTAGCAGTTGGCCACTTGGTAACGACACAGATCGATCGGGTGATCGGTGGTCAATTCGTCGTAGACCAAGGGGGAGGTTTTGCCAAATTGGATCGCGTTGAAACCACCGTTGTTGGTTGGCAGTTTCTGCTTGATAATATCGGCTTGCAACGTGACGCCCAAATGATTCGCTTGCCCGGTCAGATCCGCGGACGTGTGGTAGTCCTGGTCCGTTTTGAAGGCTGGGTTGCGAAGGTAGCACCACAAGACGGTCGCCATTCCCAATTCGTGAGCGTGTTCGAACGCCTCCGCTACCTCAACCAGCTGACGACGCGATTCTTGGGAACCAAAGTAAATCGTCGCTCCGACCGCGACGGCCCCCATGTCGAACGCCCGTTCGACACTGCCAAACATCACTTGGTCGTAGGAATTGGGATAGCTGAGCAGTTCGTTGTGATTGATCTTCACGACAAACGGAATTCGATGGGCGTATTTGCGTGACACAGCCCCCAGGACACCCAGAGTGGACGCGACCGCATTGCAGCCTCCCTCCATCGCCAGTCGCACAATGTTCTCTGGATCAAAGTAGTCCGGGTTGGGCGCAAAGGATGCCCCGGCGGAGTGCTCAATGCCTTGGTCAACAGGAAGAATTGACACATACCCCGTCCCGCCAAGGCGGCCATGGTCAAAGAGACGCGCCAATTGGTTGATGACCCGTTGGTTGCGGTCGGTTCCGCACACCACGCGTTCTAAGAAATCGGGCCCAGGAAGATGCAGCCGACTTTGGTCGATCGTTTCACAATGGTGCTCAAGCAAATGAGGGCCAGCGGGGCCCAGCAGTTCTGTCGTGGATTGGGGCATGGTTTTCTCGGATTCGAACCTCGCGGCAAAGGGCAGTCGCCATTTTCGCTATCCACGCAGAACAAACGCTGCTCTTCAAGTGCGAAGGACGACGATCACTGACCGCTCGATCCCAGGGAAAGGAATGGAACAGTTCTCTTCCTTGCAATTCCTGATCCGTTTGCGAAATTCGCTGAGTTGACCGTGGCGACGTGCATCGCCGCACGATGGCTGGATTCGAGTGGCTCACGAGGACGCCCAGGCACTCTTTCCCCCAACCAATGCCGTGGTGTAAACGAGTGAGGGACAGAAACGTCCAGCCCTGACGATGCTGAGCAGGTCGGCAGGAGTGATCAAGCACAACCCTGTGAGCCGTTTGGGCGTTAGCCCCGGTTGTGCGTGAACACCGTGGCTAACGCCAGCGGCTCACATACCCGATGACACCTGCGTACCTGCTTACCGAGTGCCAGTTTTCATGTGCTCATTTGCACGTTGTGATCGAGAACGCACCGATTTGGGCTGCGAGCACAAAATCTGGCACCGGCATAGGCTTTGCCCCGTTGGATGTCCCGTCACGTTTGCTGCTCGATTCTATCTCTCTCACTTTCAACGCTTCCCCTTCCACAACGGAACCAAGTTCATGCGTCTTCTCATCATGCTCGCTCTCACCGCTCTCTGGCTCACCACCGGAATGGCCCAAACGCCCAGCACTGAAGCGGGCACCAAGGCTGCATCCGACGACACGATTCCGAAGGAAACCGGTGAACGCTCCCTCGATTTTTGGATGCAGAAAAAGCTGGACTACTCCACCGGAATTCTGCGTGGGCTGTCGATGGGGGACTTCGACCAAATCGAAGCCAATGCGAACCACATGCGGTTGCTGAACAAAGTCGAAGGCTTCGCTCGCAGTCGCAATCCCGACTACCGCAATCATGTCCGCACGTTTGAGCGAGTCACCAACGAAGTCATTCATCAAGCCAAGAAGAAAAACATCGACGGCGTCACGTTGGCCTATCACCAATTGACCACCAGTTGTGTCCGATGCCATCAATCCCTTCGCGAAGCGGAGTGATCGGGAGACGCGTGTGCGTGTGCTCCCGATCAGCAACCACTCGCACTCATTTGCTTTCTCCGGCACATCGTGCCGGTTTGGTTGGCGAAGACCTGAGTGTTGGTCAGACTTGCTTGAATCGCCAAGCACTTTCCGGCAACTCGATCTCCGGGTTGGCCTTGGCCAACGCCGCGTAAAGTTTCGCTCGATTGTAGTGGTGGTTTTGCGTGATTCGGATCCGCTCGCCGGATTTCATGTGCATCCTGATCGAGCTGAAGTCGGATTGTTGCTGATGAGTCTGCTTGATTTCAACGATCTCACTCACCGGCACTGAAAACGACCCATTTGCAGACAAAGGATCGACCACTTCAAAGCGGTCCGCGTTCACGGCCATCCGAAACGTTCCGTTGCGGATCCAAAAGAAAAGGGCGGCGGACAGCAGACCAAGCTCCACCAATGGCAAAACGATTTTCACCCAGTCGAACAACTGGTCCTTCGCCTCGGATGGTTCGATGAACTGATGAGCCGCCCAAGCCATCAGGAGCAACACCCCCATGTTCAGCAATAGTGTCTTTGCGGTCTGTCGATGTTTTCTCTGGTAAAGATAAAGTTCACTCATGTTCGCATGGGGCGGAGAAGGGAAGGGGGACTTCAACAAGTTCACTTGCGGCTTCTTGGGGTTCCTCGCCTGAACCGGGCGACTCAAACAACGTCAACAAAGCGCCGATCAGGAAGCAAACCGCGCCCTGCAACGTCCACGCCGTGGAAACCGTGATGGCACGCTCGCTCATACCTCCAGGAAGCACGAAGGCGAAGCAGGCCGAGATCATGAACCCAACGCAGCCTAACAAATTGATCCAAACAATCCACCACGTCAGACTGCGTGGCTGAAACGCCCAGTGGGCATGACATGTTTCGATAAATGCCAAGTAGCCCGATGCCAAGAACAAAATGGATCCCACCAAGTCGGGTCCCCACACGACCAAGTCTTGCTGCAGCCAATTCAGCGACGGGGACATCGCGTCAAACGTATTGAAGTTGAACAGCACCGTCCCGACGAATTGCAACGCACTGCTCAACCAGCCGATGTCCCGCGGGTACCAACCGAATCCGACCGGTCGGTCCAGTCCACCGTCGTCCAGTCGAGCACTGGCGGTGGCGGCCTGAAACAACTGCAACCCTGCTGCGGTCGTGAAAGGAATCGAACCGGCAAAGTAAATTGCGTTGAGATGATCCCCCGAAACGGTGCCTTCCATCATCCAAGGAAACAAGCTCCCACAGCTGGCGACCACAAAGCAAGCCGCCCCGACTGCGAAGACAGTCCCAATCCAAGCGTTCAAGTATTCCGCCGAGAAGATCCCGGCGACACGTGGAAAGGCCCGCGGAATGGTTCCCTTGCGATGCGGCCGAGAATTCCAGACCTGCCGTGTTCCCTCTATGAGCCGAACGCTTCGCGACACAAACGGCCACGCCCCGGAGGCTTCGATCACCGGCGGCAGGTCCTCGGGATGGTCGCTGGTCAAGGGCATGGAGGACTCCGTTTGATTCATTTCAGCACGCATCACAACTCGGGTGCCGATCGAAGCAGTTCGGCAGGAGTCTTTCAGCATTTGGGACTTTTTTTAGGTAGCGTCGTTGCTCCCACGTACAACCGGGGCTAACGCCCAAACGGCTCACTTCGTTGCACCCGATCATTCCTGCCGACCTGCTTAGTGAGTGAATCCCGAGGCTTCGGTGGCTGTCATCGCGGTGTGAACAGGATGCTTTTCAAAGTGCTCGATGGCTCGTTTCATGTCTTCGACCAGGATCGAACTCAGGTCACGACTGACACCGTGCCGAACCAAGACTCGCTGAATCACCAAGTCTTCTCGGTTGGCAGGAAGCGCGTAGGCGGGCACTTGCCATCCTCTCGTCCGCAACCGGTCAGCAAAATCGTACAGCGTGAATCCTGGATCTTCTCCCGCTTTCATCTTCCAGCACATCGCTGGGATCCCGGAAGCCATGTCCCCATCGTAGATGACCTCGAACGGCCCCAGCTTTTCGATCTCTCCGGCCAGGTACTTCGCCGTTTCGTAACAGGCGGTGTGGGTGCGGCGATAGCCTTCCCGTCCCAATCGTAAAAAGTTGTAGTATTGGCAAGCGACTTGGCCGCCCGGCCGGGAGAAATTGAGCGCGATGTCACGCATGTTTCCGCCCAGGTAATTCACCCAGAAGATTTCTTCCTCTGGCAAATCGGCTTCCTCTCGCCAGATCACCCATCCCACTCCCAGTGGCGACAGACCAAATTTGTGTCCCGACGTGTTGATCGATTTCACCCGCGGGAGTCGAAAGTCCCAGACCAGTTCTGGGGCGCAGAACGGGGCCAGAAATCCGCCGCTGGCTCCATCAACGTGCATCCGGATATCGATGCCGGTTTCTTCTTCGAATCGATCCAGGGCTTCTGAGACGGCTTGGACGGGTTCGTACTGGCATGTGAAAGTCACCCCCAACGTTGGCACCACCCCGATCGTGTTCTCGTCACAACGCTGGACGACTTCTTCTGGCGTCATGATCAGACGATCCTGCTCCATCGGAATCTCGCGCAGTTCGATGTCCCAGTAGCGAGCGAATTTGTGCCAGCAGACTTGAACCGGTCCCGTCACCAGGTTGGGGCGATCGATGGGCTTGCCCGCCTCCTTGCGACGTTTTTCCCAAGCTCGCTTCATCGCCATCCCGCCTAGCATCGCGGCTTCACTGGAACCCGTCGTGGAGCATCCGATCGTATTCGCTGACGCGGGAGAGTTCCAAAGATCCGCCAGCATGTGGACGCAGCGTCCCTCGATCTCCGCTGTCTGAGGGTACTCATCCTTGTCGACCATGTTTTTGTCCATGCAGTCGTCCATCAACTGCCGCACCTCAGGTTCCGCCCAGGTCTGGCAAAACGTGGCCAAGTTCTGACGGGAGTTGCCGTCCAGCATCAACTCGTCCCGAACGGCGGAGTAGACGTGCTGGGACGCCTGCTCATGACGCGGGAATTTGAACTTCGGCATTGCCTTGGAGAGATCCGACGAGGCATAGACTTCGTCGTCGATGAATTCGCGAATTTCATCTTTGCTGTGCAGAGGCATGGTGCTTCCTTTCGGTTTGGCCGGAGAGTGCGCGGCGAGGTGACGCGGCGATACGGCGGAGCTTGCGGTCACGTGTCGTGAGCGGAGGTTATAGCGGACCACCGCCTATCGCGCGGAGCCGACCTCGGCAAGTGGTTGGCTCGTCCGAGTGCGTTGCCGAGAAGCACCGCCGGGAGGCCGCCAAGAAGCCCGGCAACACCGGCCGGGAGGAGCCTTCAAAGAGTCACGCGAAAACGAAAACTGCCAACACTCATTGCCCCTTTGAGTGTTGGCAGCGATGGTTTGCGACCAGCAAAGCGAATCATCGCCCGCCGGAGTACAAACCATCATTCACTGGCGTGAGGTTTGAAACAAGGTGAACATCTGCATCAGGTTCCCGACGATTGCGTTTTTCCGTTTGCCAATGCATTCTTGATCACACCCACAATCGCTAGCAGCGCGCCACCCCCGACGCCGCCCGATGCGACGCTTCCAAGAATGGCCGATAAATCCATCGCTCCGCTCGGTCCCGCTGTCATCCCGAGCATGCCCAGCAGCTGACCACCGAGTCCGCCGCCGATGATTCCGGCGATCGAATTCCCGACGATTCCAAGATCAAGCTTCTTGACCAGTTTCGCGGCTGCATTGCCACCCCCTGCACCGGTGATCAGTTGGATAATAAGAGGAAGGTATTCCATGGGATTGGCTCAATCAAAAGAAGAGAAGAACGTGGAGTCAATCAAAGACGCGTTCCTCCGCAACCAAACCCGCAGCCCCCGCGCGATATGCGCCCATGTGAGATCAAAAACAATCGATCATCCATCACCAGCCAATCACTCCGTGCTCTCGGTGGCAAAGCCAATGCCCTTGCCTCCCCCAACAAGCCGCCGGAGCTTTCTTCGAGCAGACCTCGACTCACTGCAAGATTGAATCAAAGAACGAGTAGGACGTGTTCACCTGCAATTCGGAAACGGGCTGCGGGCTGAGTTTCGCTGGCAATTGCCCCGCTCTGAGAAGCTGCACGATGAAGTCCACTTCCATCTGAGTGAAATCGCCGGTGATTCGTGCCTCGCCCTGGATCGGACCGTGGATGTTCGGAGCGGTTAGCAATTGATCATCCAAAATGATGCCCAGTTGCGTGAGGGCAGTTCCCGCAGGAGCGTTGGCCTGGGACAGAGCCAACATCTTCTGGCTCCCCGCTTCCGTGAAATGAATTGCGAGGGAAGGCAAGCCGTTTTCATCGAACGTGGCCGCGGCGTATGCCAAGTCTTGATCGCCTATTGCTTGCGTCTTTTTATTCACTGCCAACACATCAATGGACTCGATGCCTTGGCTGTCCAACCACCGAGCCATTTTCACTGGGCTGCCGTTCCCCAGCTGCGACTCGGGCAGCGAAATCAGTTCCCCGGTGCGGGAGTTCCGCGCGATGGGTGATTTCAACTCCACCTTCAGCGGAGCGACTTGATCGGCAAGCGCCGCTTCGGCTTCCACGCAAACGGTGACCCATCGCCCAACAACGTCTCCGTTTTGATCCTGTACATCACGCTGGGTCGACGGGGCATCCGATGTTCGCTGGACCAATTCCCAAAGAGACGCCTGACGGGTTCGGTCTGCAATCGGAAGGAATCGCAACACGCCAGCGGACTCCAGCAAGTCCTTCGCAATCTTGATTTGGGTCGGATCACGCGTCGGCAGAATGATCTCGATTTGCTCATCATCGACGGCATTGACTTCCAGTCCGATGCCGAACAACTCGCCCATGCGACGTCGCAGCGGGACTTCCATTTGTTCGCTGGCAACGATGGCGGATTGCGAATCCAAACGCTGGATTGAGTACACCAACTGGGTTCCCGCCACAGTGCGTTGCAACGTCAACAGCGATGCGACGCCAGCGATCAACGCCACCAAGAGGAACACGCCCACCGCGATCAAAATGCCCAGCAGCCAACGGGCGGATCCGTCATTGGATTCCAGTTGTTCCTGGGTCGCACTGCTGTAATGAATCATAAATTGGGCAATCAGAGATGTCGTGCACAAAGGAATGGAGAAGGTGACGCGGCGACTGCACGCTTCCTCCACCGAAAATCATTTTTTCAGCCGGACACGAACAGAAGCTTGCCCGACCTGTTTACTCTTCTTGACTTCAAACAAATCGATCGCATCAAACAAGTCGCTGAGTTTCTTGAATCCGTAGGTGCGATGACTGAAAGGGCTTTGGTTGGAAATATGAGCACCGACCGGCCCGAGTGCCGCCCACCCGTCTTCATCGGCAGCTTCCTTCACAGCGGTTCGAAGCGTGTTCATGAGCTGGGTGTTCTGTGTGAGCGACGACACCGAGCTTTGCCGCTTCTGATTCTGCGGCGTCTTGCCATTGTCGTCTTCGTCCAAGTAGATGAAATGACTGCATGCCATGACGAACGGTTCGGGCGAGTTCTGCCGCCCAAATCCGATGACTTGCTTGCCATCTTCACGCAAGCGGCGGACAAGCGGCGTGAAGTCACAATCGGACGAGACCAAACCAAATGTCTTGACCTGTTTCGTGTACAGGATATCCATCGCATCAATCAGCAACGCCATGTCGGTCGCGTTCTTGCCCTTGATCAAGTCGAAGCACTGAGTCGGTGCAATCGCGTATTCATGCAGCACCTTGACCCAGCCTTCCAGCCCTCGCTTCGTCCAATTCCCGTAAGCCTTGCGAATGTTGACGACGCCGTAGGTGGCGAGCTCGGAAATGATGAAATCGATTTTTGCGGCGGGCGCGTTGTCAGCATCAATCAGCAGGGCGATGCTGCCTGGGGGGCTTTGTTCAGGCATGAATGTCGATGGCTCCGGTGGGACGGTGTTTCAGTCAGACAGTGACGCACCGTGAGAATAACGCGTCAAATCAGGGAATCGAGTGTCCTCGCAGTGAATCCCGCCAAGAAACAAAAAGCGAGGTGCGAGCAGCTGAAAGAAGCCATTCGGCGAACCACGCCAATGCATTTTCACTTCAACACAGACGTCCATTGTAGCGAGACAGAGCGCAGCCAGGCATTCCACGCCAACCAAGGTGACGGGCAGCAAACGAAACGAACAGAGGAGCGTGCGATCAGCGACAATCAGGGCTTTCCAATCTGCGTCGATGAAACAATCATCGTCGGCATCGACTCGCCAAGTAGGCCGGATCAAGGAACGAAGTGACGCCGCTCCGGCATCCCCCTGTCAACTGCCGGAACAGCGTTTCGCTTGGTCCGGCCGACATGGCAACATGGGTTCGACGCCGATCAAACCTGCCCCCTTGGTTCTTCCATGAGGTGGATGGGGATACACGGACTGGACGCCAAGCCCACGGCAGCCAACCTCCAGCGGGACCTTCGGTTGCCTGGGACCGGAAGTGCGACAGCACAGAGTTAGCTCTCTTCGCTCCCACTCTTCCCGAACAATTTTTGATCCAGCGAGATTGCGCCGGGGCCCGTGAGAAAGATCACGGCGTATGTCGCCAAGTAGACCGCGGCCAGCTCTTTGACCTTCCACGGGTCACCGCCATGCACCAAGAACAAGGCAACAAACATCGTGAACGCGAGGCCCGCAACCGCGACGCGTGTTCCGAGCCCAAGGATCAAGAGGATGGAGCACCCGACTTCGGTGGCGATGGCGCATACGAGGCTCAGTTGATGTCCCATGCCGAGCGGGTCGGGGAATCCTTCCGAGATCGTTGAGAAGCCCATGACTTTTTGCAGGCCGTGAACCAGCATGAAGCAGCCGAACGCAACGCGTAGAGCGAGCAGACCCAATGACACTTGCTGGGAGGTGCCGAGTAGCAATCGTTGTTTCATTGTTTTTTGAGGGAACGAGAAAGTGGTTTCTTGGATGAGCGAATGCGATTGAAATCGCCCTTCCAGCCGTCTTTCCGCCAACCGATTCATGGAGTGACCACGGTCACCCATCAAACCTCATCGCTGTTACCTTGCGAATCGAGACTCGCGGCGATGGTTGGACCAGCGAAGATCGGTCGATACCAATCGAAGTGGCAGTGAAGGAGCAACGCACACGCTCCGAAATCCAACAGACCAATCAACAGGTATTGATGAGCAAAGAACGACACGTAAAGCAGGATATTGAATGCGTAGGGTAGCGCCATCAGAATCGCCAGCGCGGCCGTCCGGCGAAAGAACATCAAGCCGCCCACGACCGTTTTGAAAAAGCCGACCCAAAAAATCAGATAGCCCGTCTCCTCCAACGCGAGCATGAACCGGCCAAGATCATCCGGTGGATCGCTGACCGGGTACCCGTTGAGACCAAAGCCCATCGTCATGATCCCCGTCCCAAACAGGAAGATTGCGAACAGCAACCGCGTCACCAACGCGAGACGCGGAAGTCGAACACTGCGTTGATTCATGAAAAGGACTCCAACGGGAACACGCGACTTGAGAATGCAAGCTCGTCCGTCTGCCTGGAAAACAAGCCGACAAAAAGACCAACCGAACCATTTACCTGCACTCTACAGATAAACAGCCGTTTGTCAACGCTCATGACCGACGCATGCCGAGTCCGCCCCACAGTTCCTCGCCCACGACAAACAGCTCCAGAGACGCACCGCAGGCGCCGGCACATCCACCCGTCCAAGATCACCAACGTTCCACTGCTCGACGTGAGCCAACGAAAAGGCCCCCCTTGTTTCGCTCGCGAGAAAAGAGAATCGGGGAATCGGACGCTTTGAACTGAACACGGGGGCTTGGAGCAAATCTGTTCAAGCACCGGATTCTCGGCGATACCGGTGACCGGTTTTGCTTATCATTGCCTTCGCCTTGATCGCGGTTCGGCGTTTCGCCGCGACGACGATCGCCCTCCGTCTCCCTCGTTCTCCTTTTCCTCTCGTTTACTCTGCAAGACCGTGATGAAGCTTCTTTCTGGTGCTCGTTTGACCGGCGTGGTCGTGTTCTTTGGCCTCGCGACATTCCTCGTGGGGGCGGTTCACGGCGAATCGGTTTCATCGGGGTTGCTTGGTGATTGGTCGCTGGACCTGTCCACCGGGGAACCGGCTTGGATGAGAGTGGAAGAGCAGGCTGGCAAGCCGGTTGTGTCGTTGCGGATTTATGTTGGCTCGGCGGGGCCATACCGCAATGTCGAAGTGATCGACGGACGTGTCCAATTTGAGATGGTCAAGAAGTCAAAAGGCAAACGCGTGAGCACGACCCGTGTGAACGTCGGATTGGTGAACGGTGAGTTGGATGGTGTGATGGTGAGAACACGTGCCAATCGGGAACCAGAACGCGTGAACTTTACGGGAACGAAGATCTCTGCCATGCCTGCGGAGCGTCCGGACCTTTCCGAGGTTCAGTTCGCGCACCCGATCAGCTTGTTCAATGGAAAGGACCTGTCCGGTTGGAAGACTCATGAGCCGGACAAGAAGAATGGTTGGTCGGTGGTCGATGGTGTGCTGCAGAACAACACGCCGAAGACCGATTTCAGTGCGACCGGTGACCACGCCAATTTGAAGACAGAAGCATCGTTTGAGGACTTCTGGTTGCACCTTGAATTTCTCGTTGGGCCACAACGCAACAGCGGGGTCTACTTGCGAGGCATGTACGAGGCTCAAGTGGTGGACCGTGACAGTCGGATGCAAGGGATCCAGGGTGTCGGCGCGATCTTCGGTGAGATCCCACCTTCGAAGAACGCGGGGCGAGCTGGAGGCGAGTGGCAAACGTACGACATCACTTTGGTGGACCGTCACGTGACCGTGGTGCTGAACGGTGAGAAGGTCATCGACAATCAACCGATTTCTCGACCGACCGCGGGTGCGATCCACACGAACCCGGATGAGCCCGGACCAATTTACTTGCAGGGCGACCACACCAATGTGTCGTATCGCAATCTTTCTTTATCGCCCGTGGTCAAACCGTGAACGTTGAGTTGGCGTGAAACGCTCCGTTCACACAGAACCCAATGCATCGAAAGGTTGGTTTCGCTACAACAAAGCCCCCCCCTCTCCAGCAACCGCACTGCCCCAATCAACCGCAAACAAAAATGCATTCCGCTCAAATGATCCTTCGAACGGGTTGCTTCGCAATCTGCCTGACGGGACTTGCTGCCGCGCAACCCCCGAAGGAAGTCGTCTCACCTGAACCCACCGAATCAGGGATCTCGTACGGAGACCATCGCAAGCAGCGACTGATGTATTGGACGCCCACCGAGGCATCGGATCGGCCCAGCCCGTGTGTGTTTTACATTCACGGGGGAGGATGGCGCGGCGGATCGCAGACCGACGCGAATTTGATGGGCATGCTGCCGCAGTTATTGGACTCGGGGATCACCGTGATTTCCGTGCAGTATCGATACATCCAAGACGCATTGGCAGAGCGAGTCGAACCACCTGTCAAGGCACCGATGTCCGACTGCGCTCGAGCATTGCAATATGTTCGCCATCACTCGAAACGCTTTGGCATCGATCCGGACCGAATGATCGCCGTGGGAGGATCCGCGGGTGCCTGCACGTCGCTGTGGTTGGCCCTGCATGACGACATGAAAGATCCCAGCAGTGAGGATCCGATTGCACAACAGTCGACACGGTTGATGGGGCCGCAGTGATCCGCCCTCAAACCACCCTCGATCCAAAGCAGATGCGGGAGTGGACGCCCAACAGTTGGTACGGCGGTCATGCGTTTGGCCGTTTCGCGAAAACGGGTGACAAAAAGCCCGCTCAGTTCGCGAAGTTCCTGGCCGCCAGAGAAGAGATCCTCCCGTGGATCAAAGCCTACTCTCCGATCGAACATGTCTCGCCCGATGATCCTCCGATCTACATGTTTTACAGCGACGTGCCCAAACTGGGTGAGAAGCAAGGCGACCCGACGCACACATCCAACTTTGGCATCCAGTTGCAGGAGCGACTGGAAGCAGCGGGCGTCGAGTGCGAACTGTTCCACAAGGGAGCCGATGTGCCTCACACCTCAGTGGAATCCTACTTGCTGGATCGCTTCGCCGACAAAGAGGACTGAGATTGCAAGAACGATTTGCGTCGACCAGGCAAGCGATCGCACCTCCTTTCTGTGATTTTGCGATGAGAAGGACGAGCGAGCCGGATCGTGACTCGGAGCCCACCATTGCTTAGAGTCATGGTCTCTCGTTTCTCACCCCAGTCGCAGTCGCCATCGATGACTTCATGCACCGTTTGTCGCCGTCCAACTCTGCTCACCACTCTTGCGCGATGGGGACTGGCCGGCCTGGTTTATCTGGTTTGTCTGGGGGGCAGCCAAGCCGTGCTGGCTCAACCGGTTCAGTTAGAGACTGGTGGGCAGGTCTCGAATTCCAATTCGATTCCCGCCTTCGCCCTGGCAGAACAAGTTGATTGGCCGGCATTCCTGGACACATGTGACTTGCGTCGGGACACGATGCCGCGTGCTTGGGACGAAGCGCCGTTCACTGGCAACGGGGAACAGGGCACGCTGGTTTATCAACTCGACGACCGCACGATTCGATTTGATGTCGGCTGCTCTGCCGCGCACGATCACCGGCCTTGGGAAGCAGACGACTTGTCTGAAAAGCATGTGGAGGTCCTCAATCGCGGGCGACACTTCATCGGGCATCTGGAACTTCGACTGCCGGCCGATATCGCCAGCGGCACGACCCGCGTCGAGTTGTGGAACGCTCAAGCAACCGGGACGATTCGTTCCGTGAATGGGAACGCGAGATGGACCGCCATCACGCATGCCATCGCACCGGTGATCCATTGCGAATTGCAGGCGGAGGGTGAACTGGCGGATTCCGAATTCGTTTACGTGGCTCGACCGCCAAAGAATCCGCGAGCCGTTCGAGCCAAAGCAGAACGCGCTGTGCCACATCCTGATCCTGTGATCTCAAAAACGGATGACGGGATCGAGCTTGTGATCCAAAACCTGGTAGCGGGTGGCCAAACAGCGGTCGCCTGGACCACTCGACATGAGGCCGGTCGGACGCGGCTGTGGTTGAGTGTTCAGCATTCGTTCCCCACTGGAGATGCTGCCCAACGAGTGGTCGATGCCGTGCGGACCGCCGTTGCCGCTGATCACGAAACCTGGATCAACCAGCACCGAACTTGGTGGCACAATGATTACCCGCAGAGCTTTCTCAGCACGGGATCCGCGTTCTGGAATTCCTTTTATTGGATCCAGCAATACAAACTGGCCAGTGCCACACGTGACCAGGGCTGGATCATCGACAACCAAGGACCTTGGTTGCAGCCCACCGCTTGGAATGCGACTTGGTGGAATCTGAACGCCCAACTCTCTCACCAGGGAGGCTACACGGCCAACCGTCGAGGCACGGTGTCAGCGCTTCGCCAAAAGCTGCACGACAACCAAGAACACCTGATTCAAAATGTGGCCGAACCCTACCGACACGACTCGTCTGCAATGGGCCGAGCCTCCTCCGGATGGGATTTGGTGGGGCATGTCGGACAGCCCGGTGGGCGTCCCAAGATGGATCCCCAAATAGGTGCTGAGTGCGCGAATTTGCTGTGGGCGCTGCACAATGTTGACCTGGAATACCGGTACTGGGTCGACGAATCGATTCGCGACCAGACGCTGTACCCGCTGCTCAAGCGAGCGGTCAATTACTACCGGCATTTCTTGAAACGTGATGACAGTGGCACATGGCATCTTCCCAAGACGTACAGCCCCGAATACCGGTTGGCGGAGGATTGCACTTATGACTTGGATTTCTTGCGTTGGGGGATCCACCGTTTGTTGGAACTCGCCGACGAGAAAGGTTTGTCAGCGGCCCAGGAACCGTTGCTCCCCGTTTGGCGTGACCTCGCAGACAACTTGGTCCAGGTGCAGACCAACGAAACCGGCCGAGCCATTGGTCGCGACGTCTGGCTGACAAATGGTCACCGCCATTGGTCCCATTTGATGGCGATCTATCCGTTGCGGACGATCACACCCGAATCAAAGGAAGATCGGGCACTGATCGAACGCAGCCTCCGACACTGGCGCTCGTTTGGGCGCGGCATCGCGGGGTACTCTTACACCGCCAGTTCGTGCATGGCATCGCTTCTCGGCGACGGCGATTCCGCACTGAAATTCTTGGAACAGCTGCGGCCGTACCTTCGGCCGAACACGTTCTATTCTGAAATTGGTTTGCCGGTGATGGAAACCCCGCTTCACGGAGCGACTGCGATTCAGGAGATGATGCTGCAGAGTCACCACGGACGCCTGGCAATCTTCCCTGCTGTGCCATCCGCTTGGCCCAACGTTCAGATCGGGCACTTGCGAAGCGAGGGGGGCTACCTGGTCAGCGGACGCATGGAAGACGGCAACGGTCGCTGGGTCCTGATCGAATCGACCCATGATGGAAACGTTGACGTTGCCCTGCCTGCAGGCAACTATCAGTGGTGCAAGAACGAACTGCCAGCGAAGGAGCTCACTGAGGACAAGCTTTCCAAGCCAAACACGATCCAGTTGGAATCAGCAAAAGGTGACCGATACCTGTTCTGGCCCGCCGGCGAACCACTTCCAGAACTGAAAATGGAAAACTGAGAAGCTTTGTCGCCTCACAGGGCGACGAAAAACAAGCACACCTGGCGCCGGCAGCGTGCTGCCGGCGTCAGGCAATGCAATGGATCTACATCTGCGGATCTGCAGGCGGGTTCATGTCCGCGTTGGCTGCTTCCGGATTGTTGTTCAAGTACTCCTGGATTTGGTCCGGATCAGCGGAAGGACCGGACTCTGCTTCACCACAACCGACCGTGGTTGCGAGGACAGCGAGGAAGGTCAGAGCGAACGCGTTTTTCAGATTGAGTCGCATGGGATCAAAATTCTCCTGAGATGATTTCTTTGGAACTGCGAGTGCCGAGTGCACCCCACAAACCGTAGGGGCTTTCCGCTCCGGGAACGGATTCTGGATCATTGTGCTGGGCGTGTGCGCCGACTTGACCGCGGTTCGCGTTGCCAGCATCGATTGAGTCCGTGATGAATTTGACAGCACCGTCTCCCATCAACACGTGGCATCCACCTTGGTGGCGACTTCCCATGGGGCATGTCGCGATCGAAACAATGTTGGTGTTGTTGATGCACAACGGTGAGTTGGGCGTCAGGATCGTGAAGACTTGCTGGCTAACAGGACTGCCATAGGCCCACTTCATCCCCCGTGTTTGCTCGCTGCTACCAACCTTGGGTGCGGAACTGAGCCAAAACTGGGGGCGTTCAGGATCAACAAATTGCTCGCACGAAGTGTTGCCGCCGATGTTGAGCAGATTGACCGCCGCATCAACCGCTTTGGTTCGTGTGTCGTTGTCACCCAAGTCGGTCACGATTTCACCAAAGGCAATGGTGTTTGAGAGACCATCCAAGATATCGCGAAAGGCGCTCTTTTGTTGGTTGCGGAAGAACCCACGCTGTGAAGCGCGGACGCGAGACTGGTAAGACGAGTTGGTCGTTGCAACGCCGTTGGTTCGGTTGCGGTAACCGCCCCAAGTCGTGTCGGTGGAATCACCGAGGCTGGGACCGTAGTTTGTCCGCCCTTGTCCAGGCAATCCGACGCCGGGATCGCTGGGGCAACGAAGCATCGGAAGGCTGGTCATCCATGGCCCATAAAAGCCACCCGCTGCATTGGTTGCCGCGTTGAGTGGACGGCCAGGCCAAGGTCCCATCGGGGCGTAGATGTTGCCAATGCCCGAGGTGCCTTCAGTCACTTGGTATGGGTTGCTGATCTGTTCCCACAAACCTTGTTGTTCGAAGAAGGGTGTCAAACCGACCAAGCAAGACAGGTCCAAGCGGTTGTTCCCGGTTGCTGCCGACCAGGCGTTCGTCCCTGTGCCGTGGGTTCCACCTTGATGTTCGGGAAGTTGCTTGTAAGCCGAGTGGTAGTTGTGCATCGCCAAGCCGATTTGCTTGAAGTTATTGCTGCAACTCATTCGCCGGGCTGCTTCCCGAGCAGCCTGAACGGCGGGCAAGAGCAGCCCAACAAGAACACCAATGATGGCGATGACAACCAACAACTCTACCAAGGTGAAACCAGGGTGGATCTTCCGAGACGCAATTCGCATCACAACTCCAATCGATTCAAGACAAGACAAGATAAGAAAAGAAAACAGTCGGAGATTAATGATTGAAGAGAAGATTGCCCCGAGAGATTGCGACGCCATAGAAGAGATATGCGACAAGCCATCGAGTGAAGGGAGACCAGGCGCCCAATCCAACGCCTCCAATCGACAGTTCCGCACCCTTGAGTGCGCCAAGCCGCATCCCCATGATGTCAGAGCACTCAACTGTCCTTCTCACGGATCCGAGCGAAACAGTGGACCTTTAGATTGTCTGCAAAGGAACGATCCGCCCCGCTGAGTTTTCAGCGTCCATTTCAATCAGGTGATATCTGAACATTCCTTTGGTGGGGACGCCGGTAGCTCTCGCCCTGTCGATGATGAATGAGAGTCAGCGGCAGGCTGTTCGCAATGATGTCGATGCGACATCCGTTCTAAGACAGCTGGCAGCCATCTTTTCACCAACTATTTTTCTGCGTCGCCCTGGCCGCTCATTCTGAACCCGCCGCAAGGCCCCCTCATTCGCCTATTCGACTCTCCCATCGCGTGGGAACGTGACCGAACGGCTGACAGGTCGAGGGCGAAACGCGTGATTCCCGCCACCTGATTTGGCAATCCGCTCCAAGCTGCCCAGAGCCGACCGTGAAACAAGCGGCACGCGGACGCCGAGGTTGCGACGAAGCCGTCGATTTTGGTATCGCGAAAGGTTCCCGATCGAGGTGACATTGTGGCTAAACCTGACGAAACCGATACACAAGACGCGAATCCGCCAAGCAGCCGGTCCAAGACCACGGTTGCCTCGCTGGCGTTCGTGACGATGTTCACGATGGTCGGCTTCGCCTACATGTTCTCAATTGTGGCGGGCGGGCGAGAGATCGATGCCCCGCAAACGCTGAACCTCGCATCCGCCCAATACGTCGCCGGAAATGTCATCGTGGCCGGCGATCTGGCGGCGCGTGCCAAGTTGAACGAAAAGAACGAAGACGAAAGAAAGCTGTACCCGATGCAGCAATTTCTGATCGGCGCGGGAACCTACGCGCGAGCCAACCAAGCGGTTTCGCTTCGGGATCGCCAAGAACAAATGGAGAAGGCACTGCCCTACTTGCAGCGAGCCCATTCCCTGGGCTTCCCCGAAGGGCGAGACGCCGAGGGACACCAAATGCTGGGCGGAACCCTGAACGCGATCGGGCGTCATGAGCAAGCTGCCAAGCACTTGAAGCAAGCCGTTGACATTGACCTGACCTTGCGTGGGGAACTGCTGCCCTTGCTCGCCCGTTCACTGGCGTCCTCCATCTCAGCCAAACCCGACGAAGCCTTGCGGACCATTGTCGCTCACCTGAATGAATCCGGGCTGGACAATCGCCGCCGAAGCGAAGCCGAGATCCTACGGATTGAACTCCTCAATCAACTCAGACGACACGACGACGCACTCCCCGTGATCGCTCGCGTGGAAGAAGACATCGCAGAAGACCTTGCATTGCAAAAGCCGTGGGCGATGCAATTGCAGGATCAACTGAGCCTGCAACGTGGAGTGGCTCGAGTCGGCCGGATCATCGACACCCTCCCGAACTCAATCTCCGCGAAAATCATCGCGGGAATTCCAATCGTGGCTGACCGAGCCCTGCCGGAAGATTCCCAAGCCGAGCTCAAAGACGTGATTCGCGTGTTGGATCAACTGCAACGCGAAGCCGACCCCAAGGTCGCCGGCAGCGCACGCCTGTTGGTGGCACAATCCTACCTGCTGCTCAACGATCCCGATCTGGCACTCGCACGACTCACTCAAACTCGGCAGCAACGCCCCTTCGACGCCCGCGGCCTGGAGGGCGGCATCTCAGAGATGGAATTGCTAGCCAGTCGCGCGATGGGCGATGACGTGGTGCAAACCGCGCGGTACCTGGTGCGAGAAATCGGCCAGAGCCAATACCTGGACTTCCCTGAGATAGCGAGGGAAAGCGTCACCCAACGAATCATTGATGCCATCGCGATGCTGAGAGGTGCAGGCCAATACTCACCAGCGGCCGACACCGCGACCGTCACCGCTCCGGTGCTGGGACTGGCAAGTTCCTACAGCCAAGCCGGGATGGCCTACCGGGATTGGGGCGAAGCCACACTGGAAGCCGGCATGGGACCGGGCGGAGAACTTTCTCGAGAGGCATCGGAACTGGCTCGCGAACGTTTTCGCAGCGCGGGAGACGCCTACGCCGCTGCCGCGAAGGAACAATTTGACACCGACGAATACGTCTCGACCCTGTGGCTGGCAATCGAGTCCTACCAGAAGGGCCGGCACTTTTCACGCAGCGCCGCGTTGCTCGAAGACTACTTGCGATACGAAGACCGTGGACGAATCCCACGCGCCCTGGTCGCCCACGGACGTGCGCTCCTGGCGGACGGCAATCCCAAAGCCGCAATCGCATCGCTGCAGACCTGCATCATCGAATACGAACGCGACCCGATGCGGTACGACGCTCGGCTGCTGGCCGCTCAAGCTGCCGCGGACCTGGGTGACCGACAACGAGCAAGAGAATGGCTGGAAGCGAACCTCAACGATGGGCAGCTGACGCCACAAAGCCCGGCCTGGCGAGATTCCTTGTTGACGCTCGGCGAAATGCTATTCGCAGAAAGCCTGTCACAAACACTGAAAGCTCGTGAACTGGACCGGGACAAACGGATCGAAGCACTGCGAGAGACTCGCCCCACACTGGAACAGGCGATGCGGCGACTGGACGAAGCGGTCCAACGATACTGGCCCGAACCACGAACCCAAACGGCCGCCTACTCACTCGCCCGCGGGCACTTGCTCGCAACAGAACTGCCGGAGATTGAACTGACATCAACGGAGCTTCAAGACACCGCCAGGCGGGGGCTGAGCCAAAAGGCGAACTCTCGCCGACAAGCGGCGCTCGACCAGTTTGCGATGCTGGCGAACTACCTGCAGAACCAGCAGCGAGACAGCGACCTGAGCGACAAGCAACGGGCCCTGCTTCGCAATGCACTGATTGGCCAAGCAGACACACTGCGGGACATGAACCGGTTCGCCGAGGCAGCCGACGCCTACCGCGACATGGCACTTCGATACATGAACGAACCGGCGTCGCTGGAAGCCTTCCTGGGGCAGTCACAAATGATGCGAAAGATTGGGCGAGTTCGCGAAGCGGACCTGTTGATTCGCCAAGCGGATGTGGTTCTCAGCCGAATTGGTGCCCAGTGGGACGACGAATTCGACCAGGTCACGCGTTACGACCGAGCGGGCTGGGAACGCTACCTGGCGTGGATGGTTGAACGACTCGACCAAGGCGCTCAGTTGACCAACCAATCAGCCCCCTAAAAGTCACCTTGACGCACCGAGCCAGTCGGATTGTGATGAGACCGGCACACACGAAATCTTTCATCGATTTCGAATCACGGGGAACTCCCGCTCGACAATCGATTCACCAAGGGAATGGAACGAAGACATGGAAGCCACCATCGATCGTCGGTTTGCATTGTTGGAATTGCTGTTGGAGCTGACCGTTCAGCAGGAAGCGGCCATCTCCGAAGGCCACATGAATGAGCTGATGCGAGTGCTGAGCCAAAAGCAGCGTGCCGTGGAGCAACTCGTGCAGGCGTCCGAGCAACTCAAAAATGAGCGGACCGAACGCGGCGACTCGCCACCAGTGTCAGACGAACACCGGCAACGAAACGCGAAGTGCGATGAAATGCATCGCGAACTGATGGCGCGTGAGCAGGCCAGCGAAAAAATGCTAAGCGACAACCGCGACGACGTTGCGTCGCAGCTGCAGCAAAATGACGGGGCTAAACGAGCTGCCAAGGGCTACGACCAAACGAACCGCGGGGCGTCGTCGGGGGGAAGCACTCTGGACCTGTCGCAGTAGTTTGGAAGCTGAGTTCTCTTGAAAACCCGACGCGTGAGCGAGGCCCATGCGGCATGCCCGACGCCGGCCCCGTCCGGGGCGGTCTATTGTTTTTCGTGCTCGGTCTCGGGGCTTCCACCCCGAGCTAAGGAAGTCGGCCCCGTCCGGGGCGAGACTCACTGTCGAGCGATGCCCCGGTTCGCGTCCCCGTCATCGCCGCCCGGGTTTTTCAATTTACAATTTACAACTTCACTTTTTCAGTCGCCCCCCGTCGCGTCGCTCGCCACCTGTCGCCGCTCCGCGGCTTGTCGAGGAAGGGGTGACGCCCGAGACCTCGGGTTGAAACCCGAGGCTGGCAACTGTCACCGCTCCGCGGTTGTTCGATCATCCGGACTCACTCAACCAGTCGCGGAGCGACGGAAGCCGAAAGCCTTGGGTTTTCAACCCAAGGTCACACGCCTGTGACATACGACTCCCAAGTCGCGGAGCGACGACAGTTGCTTGCCGCGCTATCGTCGAACGCCCGCCCGGTTCCCGTCCCCGTCATCGCCGCCCGGATTTTTCAATTTACAATTTACAACTTCACTTTTTCAATCGCCCCCCGTCGCGTCGCTCGCCACCTGTCGCCGCTCCGCGGCTTGCCGAGGAAGGGGGTGACGCCCGAGACCTCGGGTTGAAACCCGAGGCTGGCAACTGTCACCGCTCCGCGGTTGTTCGATCATCCGGACTCACTCAACCAGTCGCGGAGCGACGGAAGCCGAAAGCCTTGGGTTTTCAACCCAAGGTCACGCGCCTGTGACATACGACTCCCAAGTCGCGGAGCGACGACAGTTGCTTGCCGCGCTATCGTCGAACGCCCGCCCGGTTCCCGTCCCCGTCATCGCCGCCCGGATTTTTCAATTTACAATCTACAACTTCACTTTTTCAGTCGCCCCCCGTCGTGTCGCTCGCCACCTGTCGCCGCTCCGCGGCTTGTCGAGGAAGGGGGTGACGCCCGAGACCTCGGGTTGAAACCCGAGGCTGGCAACTGCCACCGCTCCGCGGTTGTTCGATCATCCGGACTCACTCAACCAGTCGCGGAGCGACGGAAGCCGAAAGCCTTGGGTTTTCAACCCAAGGTCACGCGTCTGTGACATACCACTCCCAAGTCGCGGAGCGACGACAGTTGCTTGCCGCGCTATCGTCGAACGCCCGCCCGGTTCCCGCCCCCGTCATCGCCGCCCGGATTTTTCAATTTACAATTTACAACTTCACTTTTTCAGTCGCCCCCCGTCGCGTCGCTCGCCACCTGTCGCCGCTCCGCGGCTTGTCGAGGAAGGGGTCACGCCCGAGACCTCGGGTTGAAACCCGAGGCTGGCAACTGTCACCGCTCCGCGGTTGTTCGATCATCGGTTGATCTTGAGAACTGCGAAACGCATTGAATCGACCGCCCATGACGCATCGGGTTGCCAGAAAGAGCGGTGGGGCTGGGTGCTTTCAGCGCATAAAAAAACCACCATCAAATGAATCAATGGCGGTGTCAATTTTATCTACGAGATCAAGCCGTTCAGGCAGGAGTCACGTTTTCGGCACAAGGTCCTTTGGGACCACGACCTTCAGTGTAAGTGACTTTTTGACCTTCTTGCAGTTCGTCGTAACTCGCGCCTTCGACATTCGTGCAGTGGAAGAACAAGTCTTTCGGCCCTCCAGTGTCGATAAAACCGAAGCCTTTGTCGGTGAGCCGTTTGATTGTACCTTCTGCCATTCTTCTAATTCCTTCGTGTAAACTGTGATGTTTCTCGCACCGAGTGCGCGAGCGATACCACCACCAGAGGGACTATAACAGATTCCAGATGCCTGTGGTGAGATGCTGCTGCTCAGATTTCATGGAAAAAGTCAAATTTGGTGTTTTTCGGCTGCTTTCCTGCCGGAATCAGCCTGCGGCCACCCGCAAACCCGTCACCGGACATGGATCTTTTGAGCCTGGATCGTGATCAGATTCACCCCCTCGTCGTAGCTCACGCTGCCAGAGACGGTGACAACATCTCCCTTGGCTAGGCCCGCGAGATTATCGGCTCGAGTCTTGCGAACCGCCCCGGACTCATCGACCAACTGCACAACGGCTTTGGGCGCGTTGGCCAAGCGACGCTTGCAGAACGGGCAGTTGTCGGCGTGCTCAGGATCGCCGCCTGTGTGATCTTCATCGGGCAATTCACTCAGCATGAACGTCGCTGAACCAGGCTCGAACGCATCAAACTCACCCGCGTCGATCCTGCCGACCAAAGTGACCTCGCTGGGTGCCGGGGTGGCCTCGTCCCCGAACTGCTCCTTGACTTCGGTCAGCGAGAGCGCGTCCGCAGGCATCTCACGGAGGAGCACCGCTGGGTCCGCGTCCGAAGACGCCGTCTCGCTGCCAGCCGGTTCACAACCAACAGCCAAGACCAAGCAACCGGCGATCAACGCCAGGGAATGAAAACGGCGAGTCATTGGAGGCCTCCCAGGACCTTGATCGAATCGTCAATGTCGCCACTGACTTCGCTGTATTCAGCTCCGTTTTCACCATGCAGCTTGGCATCCACCGATCCAAACGCATCGAACAAAGCATCCACTGCTGCAAGAGCCTGCTTCTTTTGCTCTTCGTTCAGATCGCTGCTTTTTGCCAGGGCTTCTGTCTGCTCCAACAGCGTTCCAATGTCGTGCAATTCGTTGTGAATCGAATCGACATCGTCATCCGCGAAACCGCCCGCGATGGTCGTCTTCATTTTCGCCAACTTCTCAACCGCAGCAGCAAACGACTTGGGTGCTGCGGGCTTTTCCAGATGAACCAGAGCGTCGCTGCTCAATCCGGCCGCGTCGGCGTCAATGACTTCGTGGTCACCGTGATCATGGCCCTCATGCCCATCTGCATCGTGGTCATGCCCCTCGTGATCTCCGTGGTCGTCATGGCCGTGATCATCACCACCGGATTCTGACGCTGACGTGGCAGCCGAATCCGTGGTGCTGGAGGGTTGGCAACCAGGGGCGGCCACCAGGGCCAACGAGAGCAAAACGAGAAAGGTGATCTTGGTCATTGGGGCCGCTTTCCGAGGTGGGGGCAATGGAAACGCTGAAAAACAAAGTCGCGAGAGCGTGCCGGCAACAGAGCCGCTTCGCGAAACAAGGTTGTCGCAGAAGGCGATCAGCGGTGGTTTGCTACGCACCTTGAAGCCCTAGCGTTCACCCACTTTTTGAATGCCACAAACCAAAATGCATTCCAACGCGGCTGCCGGGGACGCCAAAGCAAAACTTCACCATCGCCCCCATTCCCCCTACACCACCACTCCAGAGACAATTCATTTAGCATCTGAGCCCCCTGGGACGCCCCGATCGCTGCGCCACAGCTTGTTGGTCTGTTTAGCCGCTGGGTCGTTGGCGGCCTGCGGATTCACGGAGCCGTTCAGGCAATCGCCTGGGTTCCACCACCACAGAACCGGGGCCATCGCCCAAACGGCTCAAATCATCCCCCTCATTCCAAGCTGCAACTCAGCACCACGAATCATTTCAGAGACATTTGACACGGGCAGATCTGGCAACCAGCGAACCGGCTTGGAAAGCGGGCTCGATCCAAGCCGGACTGATTCCCTATACTCCCTGGCTCTTCCAATTCGCGAGGACGCCTCGCCTTTGCTTCTTTCCAATCGCACGCACGCTGATGAGCATGACCGCCGCTGACCCGACCTCATCGGTCGCCTCCCCTTCTTCCTCCCAACCCGCCATTCGTGTTTACAACACACTGAGCAAAACCAAGGAGCCGTTTTTGCCGCTGCGTGCTCCGCGTGTGGGCATGTATCTGTGCGGGCCGACGGTTTACGCCGAGTCTCACATCGGGCACATGGTTGGCCCGGTCATCTTTGACACGATCAAACGCTACCTGACTTACAGCGGGTTCGAAGTGACGTGGGTGGTCAACATCACCGATGTCGACGACAAACTGATCAAGAAATCCAAAGAACGGGGCATCCCGATGAGCCAAATCGCGGTGGAGATGACCGCGGACTACCTGGCCAACCTCCGGGAACTGGGCGTCAACCAGATCGACCATCTGCCGCGTGCAACCGACCACATGCCACAGATCATCGCGTTCATTGGATCGCTGGAATCGAAAGGCTTTGCCTACGCGATTGACGGCGACGTGTTCTTCGACGTGACCAAGGACCCTGGTTACGGGCAACTGTCCAATCGCTCGGTCGAAGACCAACAGGGCGAAGGCGGTGGCGCGGCAGCGAAGAAACGCAACCCTGGCGACTTTGCATTGTGGAAATCCGCCCGCCCAGGCGAACCGTACTGGGAAAGCCCTTGGGGCGATGGTCGACCAGGATGGCACATCGAGTGTTCTGCGATGAGCCATGAAATCCTGGGCGAGACCTTCGATATCCACGGCGGCGGGTTGGACCTGATGTTCCCGCACCATGAAAACGAGCGAGCGCAAAGCACGTGCTGCCACGGCGCACCGATGGTGAAGTACTGGATGCACAACGGCTTGATGCGAGCCGGCGAGAAAGGCAAGGTTGGAGGCAAGAGCGATCGCGAAAACGCGGCGGCCGAAGCAGCCAGCGTGGAAGAACAAGCCTCGGGAAAAATCAGCCGCAGCAAAGGCGCCGGCGGCTTGGCCGATTTGATTCGCAGCCAGACCGGTGAACGCATCCGGTTCTTCTTGTTGCGAACTCAATATCGCAGCACGATCGTTTACAACGAAGAAACCTTGGCCGAAGCCGGCACCTCACTGGAAGCGTTCTACCGTTACTTCGATCGCTTCGAAGAGATCACTGGCCACTCGTTTTACGACCTGACCGCGGCGACGCGGCGTGCCGAAGGCGACTTCGATCCAGCCGGCGACGCGTTGCTGACCGAGATCCACGCGATCCGAGAAAAATTCTTGGCCGCAATGGACGACGACTTCAACACGGGCGCTGCAATCAGCGTGCTGTTCGACGCGCTGCGGACCCTCAACCGGCACGTCGACGCCAACCAACTGGCCGCCGGTGCCGATGTCAAATCGCCTGCCGTGGAATCGCTGGTCAAAGCCACCTCTGTCATCGCAGAATTGTCACGTGTGCTGGGTTTGTTTGCCAAACCTCCGGCCACCTCCGGTGGCGACGAAGCGGATGCAGAACTCCTTGATTCGGTGGTGCATTTGTTGATCAACCTTCGCAAGGAAGCTCGCGAGCGAAAGGATTACGCCACCGGCGATGCAATCCGAGATCGATTGGCTGATCTTGGCGTCGCCTTGCTCGACAAGAAAGAAGGCACCTCTTGGGAACGCAAGTCGTAACAGCTCGGCCCGGATCGGCATCCTGCATTTTAGGAATCGACCCGGGGCTCAACACCACCGGTTACGCGGTGATCTCGCGAGAGGGATCGCGTCTGTGCTTGCGTGAAGCGGGGGTGATCAAGTCACGCCGCTCCGACACGCTCCCGGAACGCCTACAAGAAATCCATGTTGGACTGTCGGAAGTTTTCGCGGCCCATCCCGTGGAACTGATGGCAGTGGAGCAATTGTTCTCGCATTACGATCGCCCTCGCACGGCGATCCTGATGGGGCACGCTCGCGGCGTGATCTGCCTGGCAGCCGCCATGGCTGGTGTGCCGGTTGAGCACTACGAACCAACTCGCGTGAAGAAGGTGATGACCGGCAACGGCCGAGCCCCCAAAAGCCAAATGCAATTGGCGGTGAAGATGCAACTGAACCTGCAATCAGTCCCCGAGCCCGATGACGTCGCCGACGCGATGGCAATCTGCTTGTGCGGGCACTACTTGGCCAACAACCCGATCGACCAGGCGCTGGCCTGAAGCCCAACGCCGGCCTCCGGCGTGGACTGATCGCGATGACTGCGACAGTCTCCCAAAGGAGCGAGATGGTTGAGAAGACTGGAGTTTGCTAGCCTACGTCGGCCCAGTGGAGGTGGCTATGCAACACTCATCCGGCAAGGAGTTGCCTGAACAGGCCCGCTCAACTGCCGAAGCGGCGCCGGAGCGGCTTGATCCGGCCTACCTGAGAAATCGATCACCTATCAATGTGAACCCCCATGTTGAAACCAACTTCCGCAGTGCGTTCTTTTCCTCTGAAGGAAGTCGGTTTGACCTTTGAGTGATTCACCGAACGGTCTGCCAACGCCACCTGCTGGCGTTCTCCGAGGAGATGAATGCCAACTGACATGGATGGATGCCGTCGGCCGCGAGGCGAAGCGGCTTGGGTGGCAGCGCTACGGGCTCTTGATGTTTGGCATTGCCTGCCAGTGCGTCACGCTTGCGATCACCTGGCCGCTCTGGCAAACGCGGGAAATGCCACCGCACCTGCCAACGTTTGACCTGCCTTCGCTTTCATTTGGCTGGCTCCTCATCGCGTCCCTTGCCTGGACTGTGATCCGTCCGAGATCGGGACTGGCAGTGCACTGGGGCACCCTGATTGTCGCAGCTGTCTTTGATCAGTTTCGCTTGCAGCCGCAGTTCTTTTCAATCGCGTTGTTGATGACAGCATGCGTGCTGGACGCCGGCCACCGAATCGCCCGCTGGGCATTGGTATCGACCTGGGTTTGGGCGGGGCTGCACAAGCTCCTGTCGCCAGACTGGTTTGGCTACGCATCGCATTGGCTGGTCGCGCGCAGCGGGCTCGACGCGGACTCGACCTACCTGGGGTTCGCCTTGGCGGTGGCGGTCGTCGAGCTCGCCGTTGGGGTGCTGGCGATTTTCCGGCCCCGCTGGGCGGCGCCCGCCTGCTTGGCCATGCACCTGGGAATCGCACTGACGATTTCGCCATTGGTCTTGAACTGGAACGAAAGCGTGCTCCCGTGGAACCTGTCGGTCGCGGTGATCGGCTCCTGGGTGATGCTGACCACCAAGTCTTGGTGGCCGGCCGCGGCTTGGGAAAAGGTGGTTTGCGCGGTCGCCTTGGTCGCTCCCGTTGGATTTTACGGCGGGTACGTCGATCATGGATTTTCTGGGGTGCTCTACTCGGGTTCGATTCCGCAAGGGCTGATCACCTCGCGGACCGGCACTCATCCGATCGAAGGCTGGGGCGACCTGCGCGTTCCATTTCCAAAAGAGCGCCGAACAATCCGCCTCTACTTTGAACAAGTTGCTGAGCCGGGCGACAAATTGCATCTCGCGGACCCTCGGCCCTGGCTGGACGACGCTTTCTACATGCTGGATTCACAGGGCCGCGCCAAGGCGATGGGTCGCGATGAGTTCTTTGCCGGGATTCCAGTGGACAGCCTCGAACGACTCAACCCGATTCATGACGATGCCCCGAAGGGCTCTCCGACCCCGGCACCACTGGAAATCAGCGGAGTTGGAATCGACAGCCGGCGTTCCAGATTCGAGCTCCAGAAGGCTGGCGTGCGGATGGTTCGTCGCGCCGAGGATCAACCAATTTTTGCAATCGAATTCACAGAAGGGAACTTTGATCCCTCACTGCTGAAGCACGTGGCGCGCCTGCCCAACCTGATGCAAATCCAGCTCGCTGGGACGAGCGTTCAGGACGAGGACCTGTCCAAGCTGGCAGAGCTGAGGTTGCTCACCGGCATCGGGCTGGACCGGACCAGCATCACCGACGAGGGAATCTTGCACCTGAGCGACTTGCCATTCCTACAGCACATCGAATGCGAGGGAACCAGCATCACTGCCGAAGGCCTCCATGCTGTGATCAAAAATCCGTTCTAAGAGGTTTGACCGATTGCTCGCGTTGGCGATTTCGGGTCCAGCCCAATTTTGAGACCCCAAGAATTCTCTTTGAGGCCCCAAGAATTCACAGAGCAGGCGATTGCGAACTGCAAGCCAACCACCTGCATTCCGGTTATGTTCGGGGACAAATGGTCCCTGCTTCCTTGGCGAGAGTTGATATGTGCGTGGTGAAATGTCTGAGTGGCTCAGTCGCCTTCCTGGCGATCCTGTTGAGCATGACAAACGATGCAATTGGCAATGACTTCACGCGTTTCCGCGGCGGGGACGCGACGGGCGTCGCGGCGGACCACCCTGAATTGCCGACCCAGTGGGACACAGAAACCAATGTCGCCTGGGTCGCCGATGTGCCCGGACAAGGCTGGGGCAGCCCGATCATTGTCGGTGACCGAGTGTTCGTCTCGGCCGTCGTGGCAGAAGAAGTGAACACGCCGCCGCAGGGAGGCTTGTACCTGGGCGAAGGCGTCCGCGACCCAGCCGAGGGAATCCACCACTGGATGGTGACCTGCTTTGACCTGGGCAGCGGCCAGGAACTCTGGAAGCGAGAGGCACACACCGGCCGCCCCGTCGTTCCGCGACACCCCAAGAGCTCTTACGCGGCGGAAACACCCACGACCGATGGCGAGCGGTTGTTTGTCTTGTTTGGTGACCTGGGACTGTATTGCTACAGCCTTGAAGGTGAACTGCTGTGGTCACAACCAATCGAGCCAAAGAAGACGAACATGGACTACGGCGCCGCGGCCTCACCGGTTGTGCATGGCGACCAAGTGTTCGTGATTTACGACAACAAGGAAGCGTCTTGGATCGCCGCCTTCGACACCCAAACCGGCGAACAGCGCTGGCGAACCGCACGCGACGAAACGATGTCCTGGGCCACCCCACTGGTCTGGGAAAATGAGCTTCGCACCGAAATCGTGGTCCCCGGCAAAAACGCAAACCGAAGCTACTCTCTGGATGGAAAGGAACTGTGGAGCTTCGATGGAGACATGTCGATCCTGGTCATTCCCTCGCCGTTTGCGGCACATGGGATGTGCTACCTGTCCTCCGGCTATGTCGGTGATTCCCACCGGCCCACCTTTGCGATTCGCCCGGGCGCGGCGGGCGAAATCGACACCTCCGATGGCTTCTCAAGCAGCGAATTCATCGAGTGGTACCAGCCGCGAGCGTCACCCTACAACACGACCCAGATCGTTGCGGGCGACTACCTGTACACGGTCTACGACCAAGGCTTCATGACCTGCCACAACGCACTGACTGGCGAGGAGGTCTACGGCAAGCAGCGATTTTCGCCGAAGGGATCCTTCACATCCTCACCATGGGCCTATGACGGAAAGGTGTTCTGCCTCAGCGAGCAAGGGCTGACCTATGTCATCCAAGCCGGGCCGGACTTCCGCGTCCTGCAAACCAACCCGCTGGACGAGCTGTGCATCGCCACGCCGAGCGTGAGCGATGGCAAGCTGCTGATCCGCACGCTGACGAAGGTCTACTGCATCAGCGAAGCGAGCGAATGACCGAGCGAACCGTGGTTCACTCAGCGAATCACGGAGTCGCTGGGGTAGCCCGATGCCGCTCCCGTGCTGCCAGGCATGTAGCCGGCTGGTCGCACCGAGTTGGAACTGCCGGAAACCGAACCGGTTGCGGTTTGGTAAGCCGGGGCTTCCGTCACAGCAGCCGCGGCCTTGGCGGCTGCGTCGGCAGTTGCCTTGGTGGCTCCGGATGCAGCCGAGGCGACGCGGTCTTTCGTCGCGGAAATTGATTCACCCAAGTTGTCGGGCAACCCGATCGCCGAGACGGCGGGTGACGACTTGGTTTCGCTGGACGCCGTGGTCGAGGCGCTCGGACCGGGCATCAAATCGCTAGGCAGCGAAAAAGCCGAGCCTGTCTTTGATGAACTGGATGGCTGCTGCGCCACAATCGCATCCATTTCCGGTCCTGGCAAAGTGAATCCGTTGGACTTACTTGCCGGAGTGCCTGACTGAGCTGCGATTGCCTCGGCGCCCGCCGGGGTCGAAGTCGAAGGCACACTGATCGGCGGCATCGCGGTCGGACGTGGTGTCGCGGTTTGGGTCGAAGCAGATGGCTGCGTTCCCATCGCGTAGCCGTTGGCCGATGCGGCCGCGTAACTGGCAGGTTGCGATGGAGTCTGGCTTCCTGGCAATGCATACGACGCCGGCGGCAGAGAGCCGTTGGACTGCGAAGCGACTGCGCCGTAAGGAGTGGTCGCGGAAGCCGGTGGCGTGCTGGGTACACCTGGTGTGCTGTTGACGGTTGGCAGACCAGCCGTGCTGGTTGCGGCGTACATGTTGGGCGACGAGCCACCTGGCATTCCGCTCGGCGTGGTGGCTGGTGCGGTTCCACCGGCGATCGAAGCAATCGCGTTCGGCGTGGCTTTGGACGAAGGCGGCTGGGGGTAAGTCAGCGAGGGGCCAGTGCCGGCCAATGTTTCAGCGGAGGGTTCCCCTCGCATGCCGAACAGGTTCAGGCTTGGACGTCCGCTGCGGCAACCCGTGGCAGCGATGCTGGCGGTCACACAAAAACCGATTGCGGCGTGGGCGACCAGGGTTCGCGCGGCGTTTCGAGTTTGAGTTGATCGTGTCGTCATCGTCGCGTCCTTCCGTCGGAGGCGGATTGGGTGTTGTCGAAATGGTTCCAGTGCGTTGAATCGACCGATTCAATCGTTCAATGAAGCCAAATCGGAAAATCCAGTCCAATTGATACAGGCGGCCGTGAGTCGGGTGGCCGTCATACAAGCAGCCCATGCGAAGAACACATCGGGCGACCTGTTTAACTAGGGATTTCAGCTCGGTGGTGTCAAGAGATCCGCGACCGCAAAAATCACAGGTACATCGCCTGGAAGCCGTCGCCGTCTTCGATTTGCCGCTGAATTTTTTCCAAACGTTTTTCGGTTTGGGTCAGATCGCCCGCCTGAATGTAACGGTCAAACTCCACCGCAATGGAATGCTTGACCGACTCGGCCAAGAACTCCACGGCCGGCTCGTTCAGCCAATCGCAGGTCTCTTCGCTAAGCGTCACCAACAAATCGACCGCCTTCGTTTTCAAGTCCTTTTCACCGGTCATCACGACGCCCTCGACGTGAAACTCAACGCGACCGCGATCCGGGTCGTTGGTCAGATGAAAGGCACAGCGAGCGCGGTGCAGGTAATACGTGTTGTGGGTGCCATGTTTGGCCAGCGCCGCTTTGACTCGCAGCACAAACGCTTCGTAGTTCGGCGAAGCATCCAACGGAACGTCCAACCGAGAAACGGTGCGAAGCGGCAAACAATCAAATTCGAATTCGACCCAACGACCCAACATTCCACTCTCCTGGTGCACTGCGTGACAACTTTCACAAACCCCATTTTCTGTTTCGACAACTGGGGCACGCGACTTGCCTTTGTGACGCATTTCACCGTGAATTGCGACCCCAACGGCAAAGCCGCCCGCCAAGTACGCAGGAAGTGAGCCTGGAGTTGAAAGCTCGGCTTGGATTTGCGGACGGGAATTTTCTTGACGGAGTCTCCCTGGAGGCCTCAAAGTGATCTCAGGTGAAGACTCTTTCTACAGATCCTGCCTTGTCAAATGAGGACTCTCGTCATGACGAAAACCATTGGAACCGCGACGCTTCCCACCCCCAGCCCTGGAACCATGCCGCATGTGACGGCTCGCGAGATGATGGTTCGCAACCTCATCACGTTGTCACCCGAAATGGATTCCCTGGAAGCACTCGACGTGCTGCTGCGGCAACGCATCTCCGGTGCCCCGGTGGTGGATGACAACGGCCATTTCGTCGGTGTCTTTTCAGAGAAGTCCTGCATGAAGTTTGTCGTGGGGATGGCCTACGAAAATCTCCCCAGCATCCCGGTCGGTGACCTGACGGACAAAAACCCACCGACGATCAGTGAAGAGACTGATTTGTTGACCATCGCACAAACGTTCTTGAACGCCGCGTGTCGTCGGCTGCCAGTGCTGGACAGCGAGAGCAGGCTACGCGGGCAAATTTCCCGGCGAGACGTGATGCGTGCTGTTCGCAGCCACATGCAAACGCCAACCAAACCGCACACACACACCGGTTTGTATCTCAGTGCGATTTTCTCCTCCGAAGAACGCCGTGTCTGACGCAGGCACGATACGTTTCGGCCCCCACCGTGGTAGAGGTCGTGCAGTTTCGAAGTGCTGTGTTCGCCCGAACGGCGTCGCGCGACCTCCCCCACAACTTCGTTTCGTGAGCGGTGCGCCTTGTGGAAACACGCTAGAAAACGACATCAAGAAGCCGCACGACCTCGGTAGACGAGAGCGCCCCGTGGCGGTTCGGTCTCGCCGGCGAATGAAGGGGAGGGGCGACTGCGAACTGGATTCCGTTGGGAATTGGATTCATGGGTTGCAGGGGAATTGCCCGGCGAACAGTGTTCGGCGATAATGCCGGCCCGTCGCCACGAGGGCGTTTGCTCTCGTGTTACGATCCGTTTTGAATGGATCCTGTTCCCTGTTTTCCTGGAGACCTCCATGCCACGTCCCGTTACGATTTTCACTGGTCAGTGGGCCGATTTGCCGATCGAAGAGATGGCAGCCATGACCGCCGACTTCGGATACGACGGGATCGAATTGGCTTGCTGGGGCGATCACTTCGAAGTCGACAAAGCTCTCGCCGAAGACGATTACTGCGAAAAAAAGCACGCGTTGCTTGCCAAGCACAACCTGCAATGCCACGCCATCAGCGCTCACTTGGTCGGCCAAGCTGTGCTGGACAAAATTGATGAGCGGCACAAATCCATTCTGCCCGAATACATCTGGGGCGATGGCGATCCAGAAGCGGTCAACCAACGTGCAATCGAAGAGCTGAAGAACACCGCTCGTGCGGCCCAGAAGTTCGGTGTCGATGTTGTCAACGGCTTCACCGGCAGCAGCATCTGGCACTTGCTGTATTCGTTCCCACCCGTTTCCCCCGCCATGATTGACGCGGGATTCGACCTGTTGGCGGAACGCTTCAATCCGATCTTGGACGTGTTTGGTGAATGCGGCGTGCGTTTCGCGTTGGAAGTTCACCCCACTGAAATCGCGTTCGACATCTACACCGCTCAACGGGCCCTGGAAGCACTCGACAACCGGCCTGAGTTCGGATTCAACTTTGACCCCAGCCACTTGATCTGGCAGGGCATCGATCCGGTCCAGTTCATTCGCATGTTCCCCGATCGCATTTACCACGTGCACATCAAAGATGCGATTGTGACTTTGGATGGTCGCACGGGAATCAACGCCAGCCACCTGAACTTTGGTGACTCACGACGCGGTTGGGACTTCCGAAGTCCTGGACGCGGTGGCGTGAACTTCGAAGAGATCATCCGTGCTCTCAATGAAATCGATTACCAAGGCCCGCTGTCGATCGAATGGGAAGACAGTGGCATGGAACGCACATTCGGTGCACGGGAAGCCTGCGAGTTCACCAAGAAGCTGGACTTCTCGCCCAGCAACCGTGCTTTTGATGCGGCCTTTGACGACGAGAACGCCTGAGTCGCATGATCGACATCACAGTCAACGGCCGCCCCACACAGATCGATCGGCCCATGCCGATCGACGAACTGCTGGTCACGGTCGAAGTCCCGAAGAATTACCTTGCGGTCGAAGTCAACGAAGACGTCGTCCCGCGAGAGAACTACGCCGCGACAATCGTTGGCGAAGGTGATCGCGTCGAGGTGGTGACCTTGGTCGGTGGCGGCTGAACGGCCCGATCAGTGGCCGGTGCCAGGTTGACTGCCCGACCACGCCTGGCTCGTCGAGCGCGCAGGCCGGATCTGCTGGGACCGAATCTGCTTGGCGGTTTGCTGGCCAGAGAAAGGACCGGGGATTGTTGCTGCGATCGATCGGTTGTCTGATCAGGGCGGATTCACCGGTCCTTCGCATTCCGAACATGATCGCTGCGACGCTTCCTTCCCTTTCCACCCCATCTGTTTTTTATGACCACCGACGCTCTTTCCGATTCACCGCTCAAGATCGGATCGCACACGCTGAACAGCCGATTGCTGGTTGGCACCGGGCGTTACGACACGATGGAACAGATGCGTGATTCCCTGGACGCATCCGGCACAGAATGTGTCACGGTGGCGGTTCGTCGCGAGCGATTGTACGACCGAACGGGCCAGAACATCCTGGATTTCATCGACTCGGATCGCTACATCCTGCTTCCCAACACGGCCGGTTGCTACACCGCTGCCGATGCCGTGCGTGCGGCCAAGCTTGGCCGAGAAATCTTGCGAACGCTTGGCAACCCCGGTTCGGACTGGGTCAAATTGGAAGTCCTCGGCGACAGCAAAACGCTGCTCCCCGATCCGGTGGAAACCGTGGCGGCGTGCGAGCAATTGGCTGCCGATGGCTTTTCGGTGCTCTGCTACACCAGCGACTGCCCGGTCACTGCCCAACGACTGAAAAAGGTGGGTGCCGCAGCGGTCATGCCCGCGGGCAGCCCGATTGGCAGCGGAGCGGGGATCCTGAACCCCAACAACCTACAAATCATCCTGGAATACCTGAAGGAAGACGACGAGGACTATCCGGTGATCATTGATGCCGGTGTTGGAACGGCCAGCGATGTGTCCGTGGCGATGGAACTGGGAGCGGACGGCGTGCTGCTCAACACCGCCATCGCTCACGCCCGGGAACCCGTTCGAATGGCCCACGCCATGAGAATGGCAGTCGACGCCGGACGCCACGCAGCCCTCGCCGGACGCATTCCGAGACGTCTCTATGGAACCGCCAGCAGCCCGCAGGAAGGCGTGATCAGCACGCGTCCCTACGGTTCACAAGCCAATGAAATTGGATCTTGAGCATGTCGATGGAAGATCGAATCACGGAACTTGAAATCCAGCTCGTTCACACTCAACGGGTTTGCGAGCAACTCAACGAAATCGTGACCGAGTTGTCGCTCGACGCTCAACGCCGCGAACGCGAAATCAAGCGACTCGCCGATCAATTGAAGGACCTTAAAAACAAGTCCAACGAACGTGGTGGCGATTTGGAAGACGAACGACCGCCGCACTATTGAACCGCGTGGCTTGGCCGAATTCAGCGATCTGATCGAATTGTGTGACTGGGCACGGAAGACATGCAACCGTCCCGCCGATTGGGAATGCCATTCAGAGGCCGAACAGAAAAGGAAGCCGCCTGAACGTCGCCGCTCATCGCTCCGCAACGGGGCGACGAAAGCCGATGCGGGATTTTATTCCGGTTGGGCGGACTTTTCCATGAAGGCCGACTGGGTTGATTGCCGATGGCAGAGGTGACCGTGTCTCGTTTCCTCCCATCGATCTTGGCTGCTGCACATGTCGTCCAATTCACCTTCCCCGCGTCCGCCCGCCAACGAACTGACGGCTGAAGAATTGATCCTTCAGATGGAAGTCGAAGAAGTCCAAGAACTGCTTGGCGACATGGGATTTGACCCTCGGCCGGAGTTTGCACGTGGGATCCAGCAACTGGTTGCCTCACTGGGTTCGCTCGACGCGGCCATCATCGCACTGCAAGACAACCTGGTTCAACGCCGCGCTGCCTGAATTGGCAGATCGACGTGGTCACTGACTATGGCTTTTGTGCGAAGCGGTTAAACTTGGCAGCCCGTGACGGTTCAAAGAATCGACGCCCGCCGCTTTCGCCAGCCAATTGAAGTTGCTCATGCCCACCAGTGTCCTTCCGACCGACCGACGCTATCAACAAGGCGGCTGGCTGTTCCTGGGAACACTGCTGGTGTTCTTCCTCAGCAGTCTGCTGCTTTACGGCATTTACGCGAGCAGTCGGCTGGGCGATTTGCAATCGTCGGCGCCCTTGCCCGATGCATTCCTCACCAGCACGGCGTGCTTGCTCGTGATCAGCGGATTGGTGCACTGGGGCACACGAACGGTGCGGCGTTCGAAACGCATCATGACGGGCTCGTTGTTGGCGGTCAGTGCCATTGCCGCGGTGGTGTTCATGGCAATCCAGTACATCGCCATGCTGGAGTTGCTGGGCGGCCCCGCGATGCAAGGCGGGACCGGGAAAGGTGTCGCAGGGATGGTCGTGGTGCTGGCATTCCTGCACGCCCTGCATGTGGCCGGCGGAGTGATTGCACTCGGGATCGTGTCCGTGCGATCGATCCTGGGGAAGTACGACCACGAACGCCACTGGCCCGTCGATTTCGCGGCTCAGTACTGGCACTTCTTGGACGTGGTTTGGCTGTGCATGCTCGGCACGTTTGTGGCCACCACCGGTGGTTTCGCAGGCATCACGCTGTAGTCCGCATGCACGGATGGCAACGCGAGGAAGCGTTTCCCGCTCCCCTGCTCATTCACTTTCGTGGCGAAAATCACAACCCGACGCGTGAGCGAGGGACCATTCGCCGGATCGGGGGGAGTCCCTCGCTCACGTGTTTTGAAGTTGCGCTTTTTCCTCTAATGGCCAACGGCCTCTTTCAACATAGCCAGGGGCATCGCCCCTGGAGCAGAAAAACACGGCCCCATTTTGGCCAACGGCCAAATTCATTTCAAAACGCTTGGGTTGATATTGGCCGTTGGCCAACCAATTCCCATTCATTCTCGATCCCTGGGGCGATGCCCCAGGCTACGATGTCGAAGGCCGTTGGCCAACAAAACCAATTGCGTCAGCACCATCGATATCGCTGCCCAAGACAAGTCCAGGCCACTCAGTCTTTTTCAGTGGCTGGGAACCGTTTGCGCTCATCGCTGGGGACAGGTGTGCCGCTTTTGAGGTTCCACCATTCGTGAGCACGCTCGGGGTCATGGTTGGGGTTTGGAATCGGAGTGCGGGCGATCACGCTGCTTCTCCACTGCGTCAATTTACGTTTGAGGTCGCTCGCTCGGCCCTTCTTTTCGGAGGCCAGGTTCTTCGTTTCGCCCAGGTCGTTTGCCAGGTTGTAAAGTTCGAGGTCCCCGGTGCCGTCCAAGTACTCAATCAGCTTCCACTCTCGTTCCCGAATGGCACTGGCGGGTCGGTCATGGTGATAGTGCGGGTAGTGCCAATGCAATGCTTTCCGATCGAGGCGACTGGCTGGATCGGAAAGCAGCGGCAATAAGCTGTGACCGTCGATCGTTTGGTTGGCTGGCAATTCGCCTCCGGCCAATTCAACGAACGTGGGATAAAAGTCATGACTGATCGTGGGCTCACTGCACACGCCAGCTGATTTCACGGTCGCTGGATGACAGATGATCAAGGGGACTCGAATGCCGCCTTCGTGAAGCGAGCCCTTCTCACCTTTCAGGGGAGCCTGCGTGCTGACCAGATCGTCGGCCGCTTCTCGGTAGTCGTATCGTTGGTAGAGACCGCCGTTGTCGGAGGTGAACACAACCATGGTGTCATCCGAGAGGCCCAGTTCATCGAGCGACTCAACCAAACGCCCGACCATGTCGTCGCAGTGCTCGATCATGGCGGCGTAAACCGGATGAGGCAGCGACTGGCCGCTTTGCTTCGCCTTCGCTTCGTACTTCTGAACCTTCTCTGACATTGCGCCCAGCGGGATATGCACCGCAAACGGCGACAGCATCAGGAAGAATGGCTGGTCTTTGTTTTGCTTCATGAAATCGATGCACACATCGGCTTCGAAATCGGTGCGATACTGATTTGGTTTGGGTTTCAAATCCGAGCGTCCCTGGACTCGGTAGCGACCGGGAAGATGAGGCCCGCCGATGACGGCGCTGAAGTCATAACCCTGGCGATCGGGCTGGAACTCGGGGCCGTTGCCCAGGTGCCACTTGCCGACGTATCCCGTCGTGTAACCCGCCGCCTTCATGGATTCCCCGACTGTGACCGTGTCCAGCGGCAACGCCATGGTGGTCTGCGGCGTGATGACTCGTTCGAACGGACGCCAGTGCCCGGGGATGTGAGCGGTGATTCCGATCCGAGCTTGATTCTGCCCGGATTGAACGGCACACCGTGTCGGGGAACAAACCGCGCCGGAAGCATAGAAGTTGGTGAACCTCATTCCTGCGGCGGCAAGTTGGTCGATGTGGGGCGTCTCAACGAAATCGTTGCCGTAGCACCCGATGTCCTTCCACCCCAGATCATCAATGAAAATCAACAGGATGTTGGGCTGGTCAGCGCGAGCTTGCGAAGCGAGGCAGCAGGCGATCATCGCGATCGCCAGGGCGAACGGGGGCACTCGAAGTGTCACAGTGATTTCCAATGGGTGGGGAATTGGAGGGTGGGACTTCGAATGATAATCCATTGAGTTGGTGCGGTTGAGGACCGCGCACGAAAAACTCCCTTCCGATGATTCGAAAGGGAGTTTCGTTGTTTAGCAGAATCGTCGCTTCACGCAATCACGGGAAGCAGCCTCTTGATCGCAACTTCCCGTCAATCGATCAGGCGTTGGCGGCTTTCTTTTCAGCTCGCTCGACCAACCACAGCAACACGGGACTGGCCACAAACACGCTGCTGTAAGTACCGACGATCACGCCGACCACCAAGGCGAACGCGAACGCGTGAATGCCTTCTCCGCCGAAAGCGTAGAGCAACACGACCACGATCAACGTCGTGATCGATGTCAGCAACGTTCGGCTGAGCGTTTGGTTGATGCTGCTGTTGATCATCTCGCCGGTCAGGCGTGGTGCTTTGCCCTTCGTTTCACGAATGCGGTCAAAGACCACAATCGTATCGTTGAGCGAGTAACCAATGATCGTCAGCAACGCGGCAACCACGGTCAGCGAGATCTTGAACGGATCGATCAGCAGGAATCCAAGGGCGTCAGCCACCCAGTAACTGACTGCGATCGCACCCAATGTGATGGCAACGTCGTGAAGCAAAGCGACCACAGCGGCCAAGCCGTAGATGACGCGTTGGAATCGGAACCAGATGTAGCCAATGATGCAGAGCAGCGAGGCGAACAAGGCACCGAATGCACGGCTGATCATGTCGCCAGCAACACGTGCCCCCACGGCACTGCTGCTGATCCAAACAGGATCGCTGTCGAGCTGACGCTCCATTTCGGTCATCACCTTGATGGCGTTGTCGCCACCGAGAGGCAACTGAACTCGCCACTTCGAGAATGCCAAGGTCGAACCGGGCGACCAAGCGTCGATATCGTCACCGAGTGGCTGAACCACAATCCCTTCGGCATTGATTGGCACGTTGGCGGCTTCTGCCGCCGAAACGATCGAATCGATCAGGCCTTCTTCATTTTTGACTGCGACTCCATCGCCACCTTTGATGCCCAGCGAAATGTCCGAGGTGCTGAATGCCAAGCCAGGCAGTTCGACGGACTTGGTTTCGGCTTCAGCTTCTTCGGCCACGACTTCATCAGCTTCCGTGGTTTCTTCCACCGCCACTTCTTCGGTGACTGCTTCTTCGTCATCAGCTTGAGCAACCACCAACATCACGCCATTGTCGGACGACTGCCATTGGCTGGTCGTGGTTTCCGAAGGCCCGGCAGGATCGGAGGAACTCGTTGCTTCAGCAGCTGGCTCAGCCGCTTCTTGCGAAGCACCTGGCAGATCAGCGGGAGTGATGTCGACGGTGTAAGTCACCAACCCAACGGATTCGGAGGCGGCGAAACCTTCCTGGATGACCTTTTTCAAATCGTCGACTCGGTCAACGGAGGAGTCCACCTTGAAGACAGTGCCTTCTTCCGTGCCATCGATCGAGACACCGTTGACGGTGAACTGAACGGATTCCATTCCGGATGATGCCACGGCGTCGTTCATGATCTGCCGAACTTCATCCGCGTCGGTCGGTTGATCGACACGGAATTGAACCGAAGAACCACCGGCGAAATCGATGTCGAGAATGCTTTGACCGCGAGCGAACAAGGCACCCAAACCGCAGACGACCAAGATGGCTGACATCGTCAGTGTCATCTTGCCTTTGCTGATGAAGTTGAACTGCCCGCCACCGGCGAATGCCGAGCGGATGCTGTTGACGCCATCGGACATTCCCAGCGACAGGAATCCGCGACGCTCAGCCAAGTCAAAGATCGTTCGCGAAACGTAAATCGCGGTGAACATGGAATACAGGATGCCCAAGATCAACGTGACGGCGAAGCCACGAATCTGGTCCGTTCCGATCGCGTAAAGGACGATGGCGGTGATCAGCGTTGTCAGGTTGGCATCGATGATCGTTGTCGTCGCACGAGCGAAACCGTTGCGAATCGCCATTCGAGCCTTGGCACCTTTGCCCAGCTCTTCGCGGATCCGTTCAAAGATCAACACGTTTGCGTCAACCGACATCCCGACGGTCAAAACCAAACCGGCCAGACCAGGCAAGGTCAGTGGCTGGCTGATGAACACCATCGTGGCCAAAATCATCGCCATGTTCATGATCAACGCGATGCACGCGACCATGCCAGCGAAGCGGTAGTAGAACAGGATGAAAACAAGCACCAAACCCAGCGAAACGCCGATCGAGTACAAACCCTTGGTCCGAGTGTCAGCACCAAGCGTTGCTCCCACTTCGTTTTCTGCGATGGGCTGCTTGGTCACCGTTGCTGGCAACTGCCCCGCTTTCAAGATCTGGACCAACGAGTCGACTTGATCACGAGTGAAGTTACCGGTGATGCGACCGTTCTTGTTCATCGGCTCTTGGATCGAAGGAGCCGAGAGCAGTTCGTCATCCAACACGATGCCCAATTGTCGCGTTCGCGAACCATCGGGAGCGTTGTTGGTTGTCAGAGCACGGAAACGTCCCGAGCCCATGTCGGTCAGGGTGAACGCCACGGCAGGAGCACCGGTTTCATCAAACGTGCTGGCGGCGTAGGCGAGGTCTTCCCCGAGAATATCGAGCTTCGGGTTGACCACCATCAGGACTTCGATGTTGTCGAAATCTTGAGTTTTCAACCACTTGGCGACGGAAACCGACTCATCACCGATGCGTGCTTCGGGTGGAACGTTCAGGATCGCGCCGGTGCGTGGGTTGCGAGCCAAGGCACCGGTGACAGGCACCAACAGAGGACGCACGCCATCGGTTTCAGTTTCTTCGAAACCAATGCGAGCCCAAAAGCCGTAAAGCGAATCCTCAGGCGATCCGACCATGTCTTTGGTAGCGACACCCGGTTGCGGCGATTCGGCTTGCTCAATCGCTTCGTTGATCAGGGTCTGGTGGTCAAACTGGTTGGCCAAAATCGCAAAACGCAACTGACCGGCTTCTTCCACCAAATCCTTGATGCGTTTGACCGCGTCCGGATCTTTTTGCGGGATGATGATTTCGATTTGCTGTTCGCCGTAGGGGCGAATCACGATTTCTTGCGTGCCCGCCGGGTTGATACGGCGAGTCAACGGTGCCACCAAGTCTTCACTGGTGATTCGTTGACCTCCGCCCTCGATCACAGCGGCTTGCTTTTCAGGGTCCAGTTCGTAAACCAGAATGGTACCGCCCGAGAGGTCGATACCGAGGCTGGGGAACTTGTTTGTCAGCGTCACGGCACTGGCCGTGATGGCGAGCAAGATGAAACCGAAGCGAGAGCCATAGGTTGGCATCTTCAAGGATTTCGCCAAGAAGTTGCCAACAATGAACGGCAGAATCAGAACGGCCGCAGCGCTGAGCAGAGTCAGAAACTGTTCGATGCTGATGCCCTTGGAGACTTCGTTGGCAACGGCAGCGTCGGTTTGCGCGAGCCACTGAGCCGAAATCGTTTGGCAAATATCGGGAAGAGTCGAAAGATCCATCGTGGTTTCTAAGTACGGGTGCGATGTGTCCGCTGCGACCAAAACCAGTCGCTGTGGGAAGGATGGTTTGGGAAGAGGTCAGTCCGACGAATCGTTGTCGGGTTTGTTCTTCGGTTCGCCGACGATTTTGACGATGGCTGACCGATTGACTTTGATGCGTGTCGAACCACTCTCGTCAATTTTCAGAGTCACCGTGTCACTGTCAGGTGCTGCGGAAACGATCGTGCCGTGGATGCCACCAATCGTGACCACGCGATCGTTTTTGCCCAGCGCTGACATCATCTTGGCTTCTTCGGCTCGCCGGCGGCGTTCAGGTCCGAAGTAGGTGACGTAGAAGATTGCCACCACGCCAACAGGCAAAATCAACGGGTTTTCGAGAATTCGCTGCAGAATCGAAGATTCTCCAGCAGGCGGTGCATCCTGTGCCAGCAACTGAAATGCGAGCAAGGTTGCCTGCCGCGTCAGATCAGTTAAGAACAGATCGAAAGAAGGCAACAAGACAGGGATTCCGGGGAAGATGACACTAGCTCGACGCGGCCCCAGCCGTCCTGGCTGGTGGTTGCCTGCGTCATTCGCAATGCGGCATGATATGGAAGCAAAAAAATCGCCACAAGCCCAGCCCTAACTTGCCTCGCCATCCTCCTTTGCGTAGCACTGAGAATCAATTGGATTTCCCCGCCGAAGAATCGTTCGAGGCCTCCTCCGATGGGTGGCCGGCTTGGCCGCCCCAAACCCCCCAATTGACCAGCCAGATCGAACGCTCGGTGACGGAAGCTCTCCACGATGGCCAATGGGGCACTTATCCAGAGACAACCGCGGGCAAGGGTGGCTCTCCGGGGGTTTACGAACGATGCCGATCCTCGGTGGCCGAGGCGGCGACCCAGTGGGCAGCCCCCCCAGGAGTCGACTTGTTCGGCGTCCCCCCCCAGGTCCGTTTGTGCCCCTCGGGGTCCTCGGCGATCGAACTTGCCTTGCGAACGTTGGGGGCCGGACCAGCGGGGGGCAAGCAGAAGGCTGCAACGAAAGTGATTTTGTCGGCCTACGATTACCCCGGCAATTTCCGGACGGTCGAATTGCTTGGGGCCCGGCCAGTGCTATGCGACACGGAGCCCCCCCAGGCAACGCGAGCCAGCTGCTCCCCTGCCGGTATCTCTCCATGCTTGACGTCAATCGAGCGCATTGAGGCCCCGCCAGAGTCCGTTGTGCTGGTCTCGCACCTGCACGGCCAGTTGGTGGACTCGCTTGCCCTGGCAGATCTGTGCCGCCAGCGCCGGTGGTTGTTGATCGAGGACGCGTGCCAAGCGATTGGAGCAGGACGAACTCAACTGAACGCGACCGGACAAATGGTGTTTGTGCCCGTCGGGACGCTGGCCGACTGGACCACTTACAGCTTTGGCGGCAGCAAGCCACTGACGTGCGGGAACGGAGGCGCTTTGGCGACTGAATTCGAAGGCAAATTTCAAAAGCTAAAAGGGATGGTGGATCGACCAAGCGATGCGTTCCCTCTGTCCCCACTGCAATGCGCCGCCCTCCTGCCGCAATTGAGTTGGCTGACTCGGATGAACCAAATCCGCTGCGAAAACGCGGCGAGTTTGAGCGAACTGGACTGGGCATCGGTCGGCTGCACCGCGATCTGGAACAACGATCCCACCGTCGTTCGAGCTCCATACAAGTTTCCCGTCTTGGCTCGAGACGCTCCGACACGAGCGAACGTGCTGCACGCTCTGCGTTCCATTCAGGTGCCCTGTGGCGAGGGATTTCGTGCGATGCATCGGACCAGTGACCGCCGGAGCGACAAACCTGTGCCGCTGAAAAACGCACAACAATTGAGCGACGCGTTGCTGGTCATCGACCACCGCGCGCTGCTGGCCCCCGACGTCACCGAACGAATTCGCAAGTGTTTGATTGAAATGCGTTGAGTCGGCCCAGGAAGATCTCGCGGATGCAAGCGGCTTGAATTATCTTCTCCGCGTTCCCAGGTTTCCGCCCCCGAGAGCGGCGGGCGAGCTGGACAATCGCGTGCTCTCGCCGAGCCATTTTCACCGAATCCCCTTCTCTCTGAGATCAACATGCAAGTCAACGAATACTTCGACGGCAATGTCACTTCCATCGCGTTTGAAAATGGCGAAGGCCGAGCGACATCGGGCGTGATGTTGGCGGGGGAATATGAATTTGGAACCAGCGAAAAGGAATTGATGAAAATCGTTTCCGGCAAACTCGAAGCGAAGCTGCCCAGTGAACCTGGCTACCGGGCTTACCCAGCCGGCTCCGAATTCAGAATCGACGCCAACCAAAAGTTCCAGGTTCGCGTGCTCGAACCCACCGCCTACCTGTGCTTCTACAGCTGAGCTGATTCGCGCCCGCCAATTGTCGCCTTTTTGACACCGCTCGACGGAATCGGGCAGAGTCGAACATTTGTCTCAAGTGTTTGCGTGTTTGGATTGAACTGCCGAGACGCGGCACGCGGATGTTTTGCGGGTTGGTTGGCAGACCACGTGGCTTGGCGTTGGCACGATTTCTGACGGAACCGTTGAGGACAACGGTTCTACTCTGGGGCCGAGTCTCCCTGCGTTGGGACCGGCCGATACGAATCGATGGCAGGAGAACTCCATGGGCTTCAGCTTGGGTTACAATCGGGAGGCATGTCCGTGAGCGTCGACGATTGCCTCACCCCGCCTGAATCCTCCCGCCTGGAACCTTGGTTCTCCCTCTTCCATGAAAAATGATGTCTTCTCGGCCCCCTCGTGGTCATGGATCGCCGCTCTCGCGTGCGTCGTTATTGGTTGGAACTCCTTGGCTGCCACAGCAAGATCCGCGGACGGCGCCGAGAAAAAAATCTTGCTCATCGCTGGTGCCCCCAGCCACGGCTACGGTGATCACGAGCACTACGCTGGGCTGAAAGTTCTCGAACAGTCGTTGCAGGAAGCCAATCCAAACCTTCAAACCGAAGTCGTGCGTGGTTGGCCCAAGGACGCTTCCAAGGTGGAATCCGCCGACAGCGTGGTCCTGTACAGCGACGGGCAAGATCGCCATGTCGCGTTTGATCATCGCGATGAATTGCGAACTCTCTTGAAGCGTGGCGGCGGATTGGTGTGCTTGCACTACGCCACTGAAATGAAGCCGGGCGAATCCGGAGATGACATGGTCGAACTGTTGGGTGGGCACTTTGAAATCCATTACAGCGTCAACCCGCACTGGATCGCGAAGTTTGATTCGCTGCCTGAGCACCCGATCACTCACAAGGTCGAACCCTTTGCAACCAATGACGAGTGGTACTTCCACTTGCGATTTTCGGAACAAGGCAAGCTGACCCCCATTTTGCAATCCGTCGCACCAGAGTCGACCATGCGGCGCGAAGATGGCGCTCACAGCGGCAACCCTCACGTTCGAAAATCAGTCGCGGCTGGCGAACCGCAGACCGTTGCCTGGGCCTATGAACCTGAATTCGGCGGCCGTAGCTTTGGCTTCACCGGCGGGCACCATCACTGGAATTGGTCCCATGTTCCATTGCGTCGCTTGGTGACCAACGCGATTCGTTGGACCGCGGGTGACGATCCAACCCAGGAAGCCAACTCGCTTCAACCGATCTCAGCAGAACAACTGTTGGCTGACCAAGACTATGAACCGCCCAAGGACTTCGACCTGGAGTCGATCGCGAAAAAGTTCGACATTCCGGTCAGCGGCGAGACGTCCAAGGACGACGCAAAAAAAAAGCGCTGAACGGTTCGACGTCAGCGGTGCCCGCTGAGTGGTTGTTCGCCAGCCCGTTGGTGACCACCGCGACGGAAGGACATCGAGTGGCGATCGAAGTGGACCTGACCGAGGTCGATGAAGTCGCGCGTCAAAAACTGTTCTTGGTGGTCAGCGAAGGCAACGACGACTACTCGTGTGACCATGTGGCTTGGTTGGCACCGACGCTGCATGGTGCCAAGGGAACACTGGATTTAGTCGAACACGGTTGGGTGACTGCGCGAGCCGGTTACGGCAACGTCCGGAAGAATGCGAATTGCTCGGGTGGCCCGGTGTTGGTTGAAAATCAGCTCGCGGGAAAGGCCGCGATTGGAACGCACGCTCCCAGCATCATCGAATTGGATGTCCCACCTGGTTACGACCGCCTGACCGTGACGGGCGCTCTGGAAAGTGGCGGCACCAACCAGCAGGGCGGCAACCACACCAGCGTCCGGTTTGCTGTTTACGCTGGATCGCCGCCGAAGAATCTCAATGAAGTTGACGGCAAAGCAGCGGAGGACCAACGTTCGCCGGAACACGCCGTGGCGGGACTGGAAGTCGCCGAGGGCTTGGAAGTCACGCTGATGGGCAGCGAGCCGGACCTCTCCAGCCTGACCAACCTCGACATCGATCATCGCGGACGGGTTTGGGTATGCGATGTCATGAACTACCGCCGCAACCAAGGCTCGCGTCCCGAAGGCGATCGGATCTTGATCTTGGAAGACACCACCGGCGACGGAAAACTCGACCGCGTTCACACCTACTACCAAGGCCGTGACATCGACTCGGCGATGGGGATCTGCGTGCTCGGCAACGAGGTCATCGTGTCGGCTTCGCCAACCGTGTGGAAGTTCACCGACACCGACGGCGACGACATCCCCGATTCCAAGGTCGCGATGTTCACCGAAACGGGCCAACCTCAACACGACCACTCGGCCCACTCGTTTCTCTTCGGCGACGACGGCAAACTGTACTGGAACTTCGGCAACACCGGGACGCAGGTCAAAGATGCCGATGGCGAAACGGTGATCGACATCCACGGCCGGGCGGTCGTCGACAACGGCAAGCCGCTGTACGGGGGGATGCCATTTCGATGTGACCTGGATGGTTCCCATTTCGAAGTCCTGGCTCATAACTTTCGTAACAACTGGGAAACCACAGTCGACTCCTTCGGTGCCTTGTGGCAGAGCGACAACGATGACGATGGCAACCGCGGCACACGAATCAACTTCGTGATGGAGCAAGGCAACTACGGTTACAAAGACGAACAAACCGGGGCCTCTTGGCGAGCTGACCGGATCACGTTGGAAGATGAAATCCCGCTTCAACACTGGCACCTGAATGACCCCGGCGTGGTTCCCAACGTGTTGCAAACCGGAGCGGGCTCTCCCAGCGGAATCTGCCTGTACGAAGGACGCTTGTTGCCAGAACGTTTCTGGGACGAGGTCATCCACTGCGACCCGGGCCCCAACGTGGTGCGAGCCTATCCGATGATGGCCGATGGCGCGGGATACTCAGCGACGATCGAACCCTTGATCACCGGCACGACGGACAATTGGTTTCGTCCCGCGGATGTTTGTGTGGCTCCCGATGGATCGCTTTTCGTGACGGATTGGTACGACCCCGGTGTCGGCGGCCACCACCAAAAGGACAGCGACCGCGGACGCCTGTTTCGCGTGGCCCCGCCTGGCGTGAAATACTCCGTGCCGAAGTTTGACTGGACGACCGTCGAAGGTGCCATCGAAGCACTCCAAAGCCCCAACCGCTCGGCTCGCTACCTCGCCTGGCAAACCCTGCACGCGATGGGCAAAGCCGCCGAGCCCGCTTTGCATTCGCTGTACGAAAATGAAAACCCTCGCTACCGGGCTCGTGCTTTGTGGTTGCTCGGCAAGATCGAAGGTCGCGGGCAATTCTACGTCGAGCAAGCCTTGGCCGACGACAACTCTGACATCCGATGCACGGCGATTCGGCTGTGCAAACAACTCGGTCTTTCAACCGCAGAAATTTGTGGCGATGCTGCCAACGATCCCTCGCCCGCGGTCCGCCGTGAACTGGCCGTTGCCTTGCGATTCGATGAGTCCGACGCGATGCCAGCGGTTTGGGCGAAGCTTGCGATCCAGTACGACGGCAGCGACCGTTGGATGCTGGAGGCGTTGGGGATCGCCAGCGACTTGCGAGCGGGCGATTGCTACGCGGCTTGGATGAAAGCCAACCACGGCAACTGGAACACGCCCGCGGGACGCGACCTTGTCTGGCGTCTGCGTACGGATGAAGCGGCGGCCAACATGGTTGAACTGCTAGCCAGTGGCATACCAAGCGACGAAGCCAAACGTTACTTCCGGTCACTGGAATACCACTCCGATGCCGTGCGTGGAGTGGTGCTGCGTCAGTTGTTGCCCGATGAAAACAGTGAGCTTGTCGTTGCCCCTCAAGTCCTCGTCCGCACGGTCACGCGAATGCCCGATTTCGATCCGGCGAAGTTCCCCAAGACCCAAGCAGCGATCACAGATTACATTCGCAGTCGCGCCGACAAGCCCGACTTTGTCGAACTGGTTGAGCAGTTTCAGATCATGGACATGGATGAAGATCTGATTGCCGCGATGCTCCGAGACGGCGATGACAACCTGTCGCTTTCCGCCTTGCGTTTGCTGTTGAAACGCCAGGACGGCTGGAACCGTTTCGTCGGCATCTTGGCGAAGGATTCGAAGTACGATCCCGGCCAACGAGGCCGAATCCTTTCGCTGCTCGGCTCACTGGGCAACGGACGCGCAATCGGATTGCTGGCCCAGACCGCCGGTGACGAGGAGATGGATTACGGTTTGCGAAGCGCCGCGGTCCGTGCAATGGCAAAGTCCAACGGAGGCGCAACAGAGTTGCTGAAGATGGCTCAGCAGAATCACCTTCCGGCGGACACGCATTTGCTGGCGGGCGGACTGCTTGGCCGCAACGCCAACCAGGCGATTGCCAAACGAGCCAAGAAGTTGCTGCCTCAACCCGCCGCAGCAGACAACGCTCCGCTTCCTCCACTGGATGAACTGGTGCGTCTCAGCGGCGATGCAAAAAGAGGACAGACCATCTTCCGTGGCGTCGCGACCTGTGCGAACTGTCACCTGGTCGATGGGTTTGGGAAACAGGTCGGCCCAGACCTGTCCGAGATCGGGTCCAAGCTTTCTCGCGAAGCCATGTTCACATCGATTCTGGCCCCCAGTGCTGGCATCAGTCACAACTACGAGAACATGATCGCGTTGACCGAGGATGGCCGCGTCGTCAACGGCGTGCTGGTCTCGGAGACCGACGACACACTTGTGTTGCGAACCGCGGAAGCCATCGACTTGGAATTGAACCAAGACGAAATCGCTGACGTTAAAAAGAGCGAGAAGTCGATCATGCCCGAGAACTTGCACCACACCACCGACCAACAGGGGCTGGTGGATATGGTCGAGTATCTGATGGGGCTGAAAAAGAAGTCGTAACGGCTCCTCACGTGCCAACCAGGTCGACGCATCAAAAACGCGTGCTGCCACCCCCATCGCTCAGGGGTGCAACACTGAGACGTGAGTCGAACAATGTTCAGACCGACCTGTCGGTCCGGGATGACCGCTGATCCTGTCTCGCTCGGTGGTCCCCACCGAGCCAGGCTGCCTTCGACTTCGCGGGCTGGACACCGAACCCACGTCAGGCTTCGTAGGAATGGCCTTCGCGAGGTTCGAAGCTCAGGAATGAATTGGCCTCGCCGGAGCCAGCGAATTGCTGCTTGGCTTCATCCCAACGGAGTGCCTGACCAGGAAAACGGGTCGCGATGCAGCCCAGCAGGGACGCCTGTGTCATGGTGCCGGCCGTTTGCAGATCGCTGGCCAATGAATCCGACTTGCCTTCGCGGGCGGCTTGGATCCAGCGTTCATAGTGAGACCTCGATGTCTCGCTGCCTTCGGCAGACAGTTGCTCCACTCGTGCCCGGGCAGCTTGCCGTGCGTCGGCGAGTTCGTTGTCGTCTTCGCTGGCGACGGCGATGATCTGTGGCATTTGATCGGGCTCATTCGCCAGCGTCGATCCGACGAGCGTCATCTTGTCACCCACAATCATGCAGCCGCTGCCGCCGGCCGAGTAACCTGGCTCGCCACTGGCTTCATCGGCGATGATGGTCGGCGTCTCGGGCTGTTTGCCTCCGTCGTCCCAGGTCAACTTCAATCCTTTGGGGCAGACTTCGGTGGCCTCAAATTCCATTTGGATTTGGGACCAAACCGGATAAGAAATCGACGCCGCCGTTTCACAATCGGCCGTGACTGTTCGCGGCAATTTCAGCCGCAGAGCCGTGAAGGCGGGATCGAGCAAATGGCACCCCATGTCGCCGAGCGCACCGGTGCCGAAGTCCCACCAGCCGCGCCAGGCCACGGGCAGGTAGCCTTTGCAGAACGGACGATCCGCGACCGGGCCGAGCCACAGGTCCCAGTCCAGCGAAATGGGGGGCGCAGTCGAAACCGGAGTCGTCGCCATTCCTTGCGGCCATTCGGGGCGGTCTGTCCAACAGTGAACCGACTGGATCTCACCCAGCACACCGCGCTGAATGAAATCCTCGAAGGCTCGCATATGAAGGCTGGAGTGACCCTGGTTACCAACTTGAACTGCCAATCCGGAATCCTTGGCGGCAGCTTGCAACCTTCGGACTTCATCAAACGTGCGAGCCATCGGACATTGCAAGTAGACGTGCTTGCCATGCCGCATCGCTGCCAAACCGATGGCCGCATGCGTGTGGTCCGGCGTGCTGATGACGACCGCATCGAATTCTTTGTCGAACTCTTCGAGCATGACTCGATAGTCCGTGAACCGTTCGACATCAGGGTGCTGACAGAACGTTTTGCCAGCTCTTTGCACATCCACATCGCAGAGCGCCACGGGGGTTCCACCGGCATGGATCATTCGGCGAACGTCGCGGGCCCCCTGCCCACCCACACCGATCTGGGCAAATCGAAATTGATCGCTGGGAGGTGTCTTGCCGGGACCACCCAAAACATGGGGGGAGACAACCATCACGGACGCTGCAGCGAGCGTCGAACGTTTCAGAAAAGAGCGACGGTCGGCGGACGCGCAGCGTCCACCCCGGCTGGCCAAAGAATCGGTCATTGCGATCACCTGACGGTGCAAAGAAGAGAAAAGGACAAGCGAACGACCTCGCTGCGATCGTTCTCAGCGAGTCTCCGCCTGACGGGAGCATTCTACCGGTCAAGCAGCTCGTGGACCAATTTTCAAATTTCGGGGGTCAAATTTCACCCGATTGTTGCCCGGTCCCAACCCGTTCCAACTGCGTGTTCACCCCTGAAATGGCGGCAAAAGCCGAGTGAAATGCTAGCATTTCGCCGCTGTCCCCCGAGTTTCCAAGGGGCTCGCTTTTGATTTCCAAGTGAACCGGACACTCCTTCGCTGCGAAAAGAGGTTGTTGATCTGGTTGGCCTGCGGGTACAATTTCCGATCACAAAGTAGTGGACCGATTGGTGCCAAAACTGCCAAGATGCCGGGTTTTCGCATTGGCGAGCCTTTCTCGGACCTAACTTCAAACAACTGTCCATCCATTCACGAGGATCATCCGAACGATGGCAATCAAATTGACTGAACGCGCGGCCGAAGAAGTCATGCGTTTTCGCAAGGAACACAACTTCGACGATTCGATGCTGTTGAGGATTGGTGTCGCTGGTGGTGGTTGCAGCGGATTCAACTACACGCTGAACTTCGACGACAGCTTTGACATGAAAGCCGACTCGAAATACGACTGTCACGGCGTCAGCGTCGTCGTCGACAAAAAGAGCTCGCTGTACCTCGATGGAACCGAAGTCGACTGGTACGACAGCCTCGAAAAGCAAGGCTTCACTTTCAACAACCCCAACGCTGTGAAAAGCTGCGGTTGCGGAAGCTCGTTCCAAGCCTGATCGAGCTCGCTCGAACGGAATATGAATCACCGAAAGTCGGCTCGCTTCTCTGAAGCAGCCGGCTTTTGTTTTTTTGCTGCGCGAATGATTCTTGGCGGCGGACCTCGGGCACGCTGCCCACGGGGATGGTCCACACCCCTTGCCTTTGGGATTTCCTCCGCCCAGAGGGAGGCCAAGGGAAGTGCCATGCAGGTATCGCAGAGTTGAACCTGTCGTTGCGAACGCCTTGTCGTCTCCGTTTGCCCCCGCCCGTGGGTATCAACCGGGCACTTCACCAAAATCCCTCCGACAACTTTGCCTTGGCCTAGTTGACACTTCTGAGGTTCCTGCGGGATGATCGCTCGCATGTCCACACGTCGACGCGCCCGCGAAATAGTCCTGCAGCTTCTCTACGAAGCCGATCTCAATGATTGGCGTGATGCCGCCACATCACGCAAGTTCATCCGCTCTCGTTTGCAAGGTCGCAAAGTCCTCACCGACTTTGCCTCTGACCTGCTCGATGGCACGATGGCTCGGCGGGATGACATTGATGCCAAGCTCGCCAAGCTTTCCACCAACTGGGCATTGCACCGCATGCCGGTGACCGATCGCAACGTGTTGCGTTTGGGTGCCTACGAGATTCTCTACAGTGGAACGCCTGGGCAAGTGGCGATTTCAGAGGCTCTGACACTGGCGAAACGCTACGGCGGCGAGAACAGCCCGCGGTTTATCAACGGTGTGTTGGATCGGTTGTTCAAGTATCACTCCAGCCCTGAATCCATTTCCTCATGATCGTTTCGATCGCAGGTAAACTGATCCAAGTGGGCGAGATCAGTGTCATCATCCAGGCGGCCCCGTTTGATTACGAGGTCTACGTGGGCGATTTCACCCGCCGACAATTGCAGAACCAAATCGGCAATGAAGTTCGGCTGCACACGCTGGACTACATCGAAGGCAACGCTCAAGGCGGACGTCTGACGCCACGCTTGATCGGATTCTCAACCCTTCCTGAACGCCAATTCTTTGACCTGTTCTGCAGCGTCGACGGGGTGGGTGTGAAAAAGGCTCTGCGGGCAATGGTTCGCCCTGTCAAAGAGCTGGCAGTGTTGATCGAAGAACAAGACGCGAAAACTCTGTCGGCACTTCCCGGCATTGGACCGGCGACCAGCGAAAAGGTGATCGCCAAACTGCGTCGCAAGATGCCACGATTCGCGTTGATGGTGGCCGGTGGCGAAGTCGCCGATGCAATGCAATCCGAGTCGCCCATTGTGACGGACACCTACGAGGCACTCGTGATGCTGGGCCACAGCGAAGCGGATGCTCGCAAGCTGATCGATGAAACCCTGGCGACCGGCAAAAAGTTCAAAGACACCGAGTCACTGCTCACCGCAATCTATCAGCGGTCGAAGTAACCAGGTCGAATTGACCAGTTCAAAGCAGCGAGGCAAAGCAGCGAGGCAAATCAGCCGGCGCCAATCTTCTGCGTCAGTGGCCGTCTGTCCAGACATCCTGGACGCCCCCCCTTCACCGGCAGGGACAGGCACCCAAACCCGAGGGGCGAGGAAAGAGCGTTTCGGCGAGTGTCGTCAAAAAAACTACGCAAATTGCCTAAGCCTCAACGTTGAACACTTGTGATTCCAATTTGGGACGCTTAGGTTTGCCCGGTCCAAGGTCCTCTCAACGCCCATCTTCGGGCTGTGAGGGACAGGTTGCTGCCTTAAGAAGGGGAATCTCATGGCTCAGTCAATGGTTGCGGGACGCAGCCGTTTTTGCGGAACCGGCGAAGATCGCCACTCGGTGACGCCACGCTTTTCACAGCGTGTTTTCTTTCCGATCCGGCCTGCCAAGCCTTGCCGGATCATTGCTCTGGCCACACTCTTTGGCCTGTTCACCACCACAGTCCAAGCCGAGTTGCCAATCATTGGCAAAGTCGCTTCGGCTCTCTCGTCGGCAAACTCGAATCGCCCGCGAGTCAAGGAAGTCTTTTCACCAGAGACGCCACAGTGGCACGACAACTTTGAATCGGGCTGGGCCGCGGCTCGCCGTTCAGGGCGACCGATGCTGATCTTCATCACGTCGGAGCACTGCCGGTTCTGTGACGCGATGAAACAAAACACGTTGAGCGACGCGGGAATTCAATCTCGACTGGCGAATGGTTTTGTGCCGATTATCCTTCGACCGGACACCAACCCAGAGATTCTGTCGCGAATCCCTGTGACAACGTACCCAACCACATTGCTGGCCATTCCGCGCGGCAAAGTGATCGCTCACCGAGTAGGCTATCAACCACCTGACCGTTTCCACGAACTGTTGGGCCTGGCCCCTTCCCCTCCGAACTGACCCCACTATGAATCGACGCATCTCCGGCATTTTGACTCCTAACATCACGCCGGTGGATGACCGGGGACGTGTCGACGAAGACCAGCTGCGAGGGTACGTCGACTGGTTGATCGACCACGGTGTGGATGGCTTGTACCCCAATGGCAGCACGGGCGAATTCGTTCGATTCACGGCGGAGGAACGCCGCCGGATCGTTCGCATCGTGGTGGACCAAGCCGCCGGTCGCGTCCCCGTGCTGGCGGGCGCCGCGGAAGCAAACGTCGATGAAACCATCGAAGCCTGCAACGCTTACGGTGACATGGGAGTTCGAGCAGTGGCGATTGTGGCGCCGTTCTATTACCCGATCAGCAGCGAAGGCGTGCACGCTTACTACGCCCGGATCGCGCGCGACGTGCGAGTCGACGTGACCCTCTACAACATCCCGCTGTTTGCGTCACCGATTGAGGCCGATGTGGTCATCCGGTTGGCCGAAGAGTACCCCCGGATCATCGGCCTGAAGGACAGCTCAGGCGATCTCCCCAACTTGATGCGGATGATGGCCGCGATTCGGCCGATGCGAGACGACTTTTCGTTCTTGACCGGCTGGGACGCGTCGCTGGCCCCGATGCTGATCGCCGGAGCGGACGGCGGCACCAACGCAACCAGCGGCGTGTTGCCGGAACTGACTCGGGCCATTCACCGGGCATGTGCGGAAGGCGATCACAAGCTGGCCATGGAACTGCAGTATTTGTTGCTGCCACTGTTCGACGCCATGATCGGTTTGGGCGAATTCCCAGAAGGCTTCCGAGCAGGAGCCCGTGCCCGTGGCTGGGACCTCGGCCGCAGTCGCTTGCCACTGTCGGACAAGCAACAAGCCCTGATCGCAGATGCCGAACGCGACATCAGCGCGATGGTTCATTCCACACAAGCCAAGATGTCTGCCACATCGGAGATGCCGCTGGAAGCCATCCAAGTGATCGCTCGCCGAGTGATGGAACAACTTCAGAAGTGATGAGGCACTTTCGAAAAGAAGGTCGCTTGGGAAGCCAGACGGGTCGATAAGTGGGACACATCCAAGTGGTTGCGCGGTAGGATAACGCGTCGACCTGCTTCGTTTTCACTGCATCGTGTTTTACCGTCATGGCGAACATCCGACCGTTTCGCAACTCTGATCTCCCGGGCCTGTTTGACGTTTGGATGCGTCACTGGGAGGCCGCCGGACAAATTCCTCCGGTCAGCGTTTCGATTCTCGAACGAGCCGTGCTTTCACGCACGTTCTTTTCCCCCGCCAGCCTGCTGGTGGCGGAAGTGGATGGCGAAGTGGTGGCATGGTGCCATCAGTTTTCAGACGACTGGCAATCACCACCACCGGAATTGCTAGCAGGCGACTCGCAGGTTGCCCTCAACGAAGTTCCCGAAGTCGATGCGGTGCCGACATCGCTGGTCGCCGCGATTTGCTTTGCCGGCGAAGCTGGGCTGGCGGTCTGCGATTCATTGCTGATCGAAACCATGCAACGTGCCGCGGACGCGGGCGTCAAACGGATGTGCGTCGGTCCGGTTCGCGATGCAAGAAATGGATACGGCGGATTGCCTCCCATCGGGCACGGGATGGGGGTCCCTGTCTCGGACGCGCGCGTGGCCTCCCTGTTGTCGCGACATGGTTTTCGTGTCGCTCGCAGTTTGCTGCGTTTGGTCGCCAACACATCGACGTATCGTCCGCCGGTCAATCGAGAGTTTTTGCAACTGCGTCGCTCCACTCGAATCGACCGATTGCCGATGCTGCCGCTGAATCATCGCACCGCGGTCGCGATGAGCCACTTCGACATGGAACGCAATGTCTTGATGGACCACCAAACCAACGAACCGCTCGCTGCGATGGATCTGTGGGTGGGCGATCCCGAAGGGCAAGTCATGGATGGAGCCCGCTCGATCCTGTCATTGCGGCTGATGCATCCGGTGGAACTCAATGGTTACCCGGCCCCCAAGCCCAAGAAAGGGTTTGCGACCTCGATGGCCGAACGCGAACTGTCCACGCACGAACAATTCTTGGTCGCCTCGATCGTTCAGTCACTTTCCAATCGACAAATCTTCACCGTTGAAACCACGATCGACTGCAACGCAGTGAAGCTGAAAGAACAGTTCGCGACGTTGAAGTTCAACGACGACGAACAGGGTCGCCAGTGGGAAAAAGACTTCGCCTGAACCGCCGTCACGGTTCGCACCTGCAACCGGACCCAACGCCCAATAGCACAGGAGGCGATTCCGATCATTCCTGACCCACTGCGTCGATGCATTTCAGTCGGCATCCGCTTCGCTAGATCCGTCGGCCGCTCGGTCATTCCGATTGACCATGGATTGAAACAGCGGTTGGTCAATGGTCTCGGATAGAAACGTCACCGCACCATCGCCCTTGAGGACGCTGGCGCCGCCAAAATGCCGACTGCCCAACCCTCCCACGAACCTCAGATCCTCAAGCTGCTCTTCTTCTGGGGACGAGTTGATTGGGTGGCCTGAGTTGCGGAGCGTCGCTCGCGTGCCGCTCAACCAACCCAGGTCGCCTGGAAACGAGAGCTTTTCTCCCAGCAGGATCGTGGCAGACATCCCGTCAGGAACTTCTTCCGAGCGAACCCAGGCATTGAGAAACAGCAGCCCATCGTTGGACGTCCCGATGGGGCTGGCAACGGAATGATGCAACCCTGCGTAGCTCGAGTTGGTGGGCGCGGAATCATCGGCAGGGCAACGAAATACCGGAACCATCGTTTCGCGACTCAAGCGATTGGAATCCGCGTACACACTGGCTGTGAAATCAATGGACTGGAACAGCCCGGTTTGATCGACGTAGGGAAGCAATGCCGGTACCCAATTGTGGTGATAACCTTCGGCAACGCTGGTGATGGCAAGCTCCGTTTCCGCGACATCTGCGACCGGATCCCCGGGCGAAGGCACTTCCGGCCAGAGCCGAAACGTGGCATTGAAAGAGGCCGTGCCCGTCGGCAAATGCCCCTGATCAGTCGAGTAGGACTGCATGGCAAGCGAGAGTCGGACCAGGTTTTGATCGCAGTTGCTGCGCCGCGTCAGTTCTCGCATGTTCCGCAGGAACGGGATCGAAAGCGACAGCAAGATCAACACGATCAGTGCGACAACGATCACTTCCACCAAGGAAACGCCAGGTCGCGGCAGCTGGTCCGCGCGGCGTTTCCGAGTGTGTGAGGTGTCAAAACGAACAAGTCGGCGATGGGTAGCAGCATTCATGCCCGTATTTTATCGAGCCAAGGCGTCTTCGCGAAGATCGCTGAATCCAGGTCAGGCAGCTTCCGAAAAATCGTTGAATTTCTGATCGTCGTCCCGCTGGCCATCGTGCTGATCGCCCGACTGCTCCTGGACGTCTTCCGCTGCAAACGACTCCAGCGCCGTGTCGAGGGACAGGGTCGATGGCTGGCCGTCCGGCTCTCTCGATCCGCTGGGGGGCAACTCGTCGGGCGACAAATCCTCTTCACCGGCACGATCGTGCGATGCGAATGCGGCGGCACCCGCCTCTGCTTCGTCGATGCTTGCGGATTCTGGTTCGTCCGATTCTTCTGCGGCGGACTCCGCGTCGTCTTGCAGTTCACCGCGCGAATCGAGGTCACGCTCCAGCCGTGCTCGCTCGCTTTCCCACTCCAAGTTCCAAGCGGCGGCGGCTTCCAATTTTGGAATTTCCGTCAACAAGGCGTCTGCGGCGTTCAATCGTCCGGTGTGCCGCAGCACGGCGGCTAGCAACAACAGTGCGGGCGGATCACGGGGCTCAATTGACAGCCCGGCTGTCAACGCCTCTTCTGCCAACGCGTAGTTGCCCGTTAAATAGGCGACTTGTGCTTCGGCAAAGCGGTCCGGTTGGTCGCTGACTTGGCGGGGCGACAACAGCAACGGCAACTCGCGAATCGAACGAACCGTCAGCACACCCCAGGCGGCGGCCACGATCCAACAGGCCAGCATGACCAACGCCCCGGACATCCATCCGGGATAAATGAACTTGGCGATCAGCAATGCGTTGACCACCGCGGCAAACGCGACGGACGCAGGCAGAGCTGACAACCGTCCGCGCCACCACAACTCCGACATCCCCGGCCACAGGCACGTCCAATAATGTTTCGCTTGGATCGACACGATTTCCATTGCACGACCAATACGAAATTCAGTGCCTGTGCAGCAAGTCGAAACCTCGCAAGTGAAACCCGTCCCCGCCCAAGCCAGGTAACCTGCTCATGCTGATGGACCCGGAAGCCTTTGCCATCATCACCAGCAGTGTCCTCGGTGTTTTCCTGGTCATGGGCGTCGGTGCGGTGTGCCGGATCCAGCACTGGTTGACTCACCAGGCCGATGTTTCGCTCGCCAAACTGACGGCGAAAGTCCTGCTGCCCTGCTTGTTTCTGGACCGGATCCTCGGCGATTCGACCCTGGATTCCCTGGCCTCCGCGTGGCTGCCGCCGCTGCTCGGTTTTTCGATCACCACGTTCGGCTTTCTCGCGGCATGGTACGTCGCCAAAACAATTGGGCCCTGGGTGGGCTTGAAAACCGACGCCCAGCAACGAGCGTTCGCGCTGTGCGCAGGGATCTGCAACTACGGCTACATCCCCTTGCCGCTGGCCCAGATCACTTACCCCAATGCAGAGGTCGAGATGATTCTGCACAACGTCGGCGTCGACATCGCGCTCTGGAGCGTGGGCGTCGCGATCGTGACGGGCAGCAGCGGAAAGAAGCCCCCCCAAGAACAGACAAGCGTTTGGCGGCGAAACTGGGAACGAATCAGTCCCGTCGCCACAAGCGCCCCGCTGATCGCGGTGATCGTTGCCCTCTCCCTTCGGGCCACCGGCGCAGAAACCTTGATCCCAACCTCCGTGATGCGTTCAGTGGGACTGCTGGCCTCCAGTTCAATCCCGCTCGGGTTACTGCTCAGCGGAGCGATCCTGGTCGACTTCCTACGAGCAGCGGACTGGACCGGATCCGCACCGGTGATTGGATTGGCAGTTGGTTTCCGCCAACTGTTCATGCCGGTCGTGATGCTCGGCATTGCCGCGGTGACGGTGACCGGCACGGACTTGAAGCAAGTGCTGCTGCTGGAGGCCGCCATGCCATCGGCGGTGTTCCCAATCGTCTTGACCAGGCTCTATGAAGGTGACACGGCAACGGCCCTGCGAGTCGTGCTGTCAACTTCGCTGCTCGGGATCGTGTTGATTCCGGTCTGGATGGCCATCGGTGCTTGGTGGCTGGGCGTCTGATTCGCGAGGGGTTGGATCAACCGCTTCGACCAAACCGGCTCACCAACGAGCTTCCATTTGGCTGACGATTCGGTTTGCCAGATCTTCAATGGCCTTTTGCGTGGCCGTGTCGATCGATTGCCCAGCTTCGGGAACAAACCGCTCGTCCTGACTGAAGAGGATCGTGAGGTCATCCGTTGGGACGATGGAATTCTTCATCAGCAGTCGACCTTGCCGATCTGACCAAGAGGCCCGGACCTGAACCGCTGCATCCAGAGCACGCACGTAGTCGGCATCGTTTTCGGTCAGAACCCGTTTGGTTTCGTCGACAACCTCGCAACGCAGCACCGTGTCGGCGAGCGGATCCGCCGTGACCTTGTATGGAGTTCGCAGCTCAATCTCTTTGTTGAGCGCTTCGGTCAGACGAACGCCAAGGTCCTCTCGAAACGTCGCATTGCGAATGACTGGCACGTGCACGGTTCGAATGTTCTGCGGGAACAACGAGGCATTGCCGAATTGATAGGGCGCGCAACCCGAGAGGCACCCCACGATCACTGTCGCAAGGATCCCAAACACCGTCACCGAATTCTGTCGTCGTGTGCGTTGGCTCATCGGTAGATCGACTCGTTGCGGTCACCGGTGGATGAGTTGAACTTGGTTTCCAAAGGTGGCGATCGGCGACTGTCTGGGAAGACTCGCTTGAGCACCATCGCAGTGACTCGCTCCGCGGGAACGGCGGGGTACCCCGAAATGGCTTCCAGTCGCTCGCGGGCTCGATCTGCAAAGGGAGTGCTGGGATAATCACGCAGAATCATCTGGTAGTGCAAACGTGCCGCACCGTACTCCGATCGCTTCTCACGAAAGATCGCTCGGTCGTTCAGCTTCTCTGCCCGGCGGAAGGCGACTTCAGCGGCGGCGCGAGCGACCATTCCAGAGGTTTCAGGATCCTGCAGGCGATCCGGGAAACGCTCACGGGTTTGCCGGACCAACTTGTCAGCTTCTTCCAACATCAGCCCGCTGTACTTGGGCCCCGCAAAAACTTCGAGCTTGCAACGAATGCCCATCAGGTGTGCGTTGAAAAAGTGCTCGCTCTCGGGAAATGTTTCGCGGAGGTCCGTCAAGAACTCGTCGGCGGTTTCGAAATCGCCCTGACGCATGTACTCGACCGCTGCGGCCATCGTTGCATCATCGGCCAAGCGTCCGGTTGGATTGTCGTATCGGATCTGGTCCAGGACACGAACCGCGTGGCCTTCGGTGTCCAAACGCGGGCGACTGGGATCGAACAGATTGAATTTGAACCAATCGTCTTCGGTCGCCCGTTCGGTATCGATCCAGTACTGAGAAATTGCGAACGCGCGGGCGGCGGCTTGGTCGACATGACGGTTGTTGGGGAACTCTTTGTTCAGACGTTCGTAAACGTCCGTCGCGTCAGGGAGTTGATCCGAAAAGAACAGGCTCTCGGCTTGCATGAACATCGCATCTTGCGCCAACGCAGTGCCCGGCTGCGCGTCAGCAGCCCGAGCGAACAATTTGGCGGCGCGGGCAAAGTCCTTCTTTTCCGTGCCCTCCGCTTCGCCATCGAGTTCCGTTTGTTTGGTGCGAGCGGCAGCAGCACGGAACAACTGGTCGGCTTCTTGATAGAGCTCTCGGGCTCGCTCCGCATCGGGTTGCTCACGCATGGTGAGAAACCGCAGGGCACGATCAGTGGTATTTTTTGTCGAATCCCAAAACCCATCTTGGGCCTGAAGAGAATTCACGCCCGACAATGGAGCAGCAAAAACAGCGAATGCGAGTAACAGCGAACGGCGAAACGTCACGAGCAGCTTCCTTCAGTCAAGTTCGAAATGACTCGTTGGAGATACTCAACTCGCTCGCCACGTCGCTAGTGCGAATCGAGCTTGCTGGGCAGGAATGCTTGCATTCGCGGCGTTTTCCCGATCAGTGCCTCCAGCGTGTGATTCAGCAACCCGCGCAGGTCACGGTAGATTGCCGGGGTCAGCGAGGGAAACAGGCGGCCAATCGGGAACGCGGCCGAGGGCAGCGGAGCCGGATCCTCGGGGCTCGGATTCACCGAAAGCGTGCCTTCTGAGATCCCATGTTCACCACTTTGGGTCGCTGGATTCGCCGCACCGTCCCCGTCACCACCAGGATCGCGAGCGAGTTCACGCAGAGCCCCCAAGGCATCCCAGCTGACCGTCATCAGATGACTTTGCGCCGGACGGCAGGTTTCACACACCACGCCGCCCCCGACCAATGAAAACGAAGCTCGTCTTCGGCTTCGCTCCACGTCCTTCCCGCACACCGTGCAACGATCGGTTGCCGGGGAATGCCCCAACAATCTCAAACACTGGGCATCAAACGCCAACAACGTTTCCGCCACCGGACCATCCCCATCGATCATCCCCATGGCCGACAAGGTCATGTCGAACAATTCGCCGTGTGGGTCGTCGTCGTCGACCAGCAACCGCAGCATTTCCGCGATGTAATACCCGGCGTGCAGTCGGTCCAACGATCGCTGGGCACCACGAAAACGACGGCGGAGTTTGGATTCAGTCAACAAATCCAGTGTATCGCCTGGTTTGCCAATCAAAGTGATGGCACACACTGACAACAGGTCCAACGATCCCTCAAAAGGACCTTTCAAACGCCGAGCCCCTTTGGCGAGGGCTGAGATCCGCCCGAGATCCTTCGTCAGCAAGGTGACGATCAGGCTGGTTTCGCTGAATTCCACCGTTCGCAGAACAATCGCGGTGGTGGATTGATTGATCATCGATGAAGTGTGATGGGGTCCGACCCAAGATTGTTCATTGGTTCAGCGTCACAGCAGCGATCGCTGCCGCCAAACCAACCGTGAGCAGCGGTGCGAACGCCTCCTGCTCGCCTCATCCAATGACAGCGACACCCCGAAAGGCGGAACGCTGGATTGTTTGGGCATCTCGAGCGTGGCGCCCAAGCAGCGAGTTGCGCCCGGAGGGAGTGCGAGGAACCTTGAAATACGCAGCCGTTACATGCAAATCCCATTACTCCTGCGCACCCCGTCCGGATGCAATTCGCCGCTGCGAATTCGTGTCTCTGCAAGCCTTGCCCGGCGATGTGTTCCATTCGAGCACACAGCCAAACTGCCCTGCGAAGTGAATTCTACCACGACGTTTCGTAGTCTAACTACTGGGCCGGTCAGGGAAAGCTGCGTGCAACCGAAACGACCTATTTGCACATTCCATGGCGATGTTTGCAACCTAAATTTTCCCGCTCTGCGTTGGATCTGCCCGCAGTCGGCTCATCAATCCTGATTCCAATCGGATTTGACTGGGACACTCTTGCGGGGACGCTCCCGTGGAAGACCTCTCCCGCCGGGAAACCCAGGAATCACCCCGGGGTTCACGGCCGGAACGGCGATGCGCATACTGCCGGGTTCCCGTCCAACCTGTTCTCTCAATCAAAGTGAATTTCGATGAGTCAAAGTGGTGTGATCACATTCAAAGGCAATCCGATGACTCTCGCTGGTAGCGAATTGGCAATCGGCCAAACAGCTCCCGATTTCAGCTTGCACTACGCCCACGAAGGTTTGAAAGAACTGAAGTTGGCGGATTTGAAGGGCAAACCTTCGATGATCAGCATCGTCCCCAGCTTGGACACGCCCACCTGTGCGATCCAAACGAAGAAATTCAATGAGCAACTGGGCGAACTGGGTGACAAGATCAACGCGGTCACGGTCAGCCGAGATTTGCCCTTTGCACAAGCTCGTTTCTGCGGAGCCGAAAACGTTTCGATGCGAACGGCCAGCGATTACCAAACGCACGCGTTTGGTGAAGACTACGGCGTCGAAATCGAAGAACTGAAATTGCTCAGCCGTGCTGTCATCGTCTTGGACGCGGAAGGCAAAGTGGTCTACAAGCAGATCGTGGCAGAAGTCACCGAAGAACCGAACTACGAAGGAGCCCTGCAGGCTCTCAAAGATCTGGTTGGCTGATTGACTTGATTGGCTGAGTGAAACGAAGGCCCTGAGAACGATTTCCTCCGTCGACAACGTCGGCGAGCTGGGAATCGTTTCCAGTCGGCCACTCCTGATTTCTGAGTCACACCTCGTGTTCCGATTTCAATTTCTCAATTCGATTTTTTCCAAGGACTCCCTTCATTGTTGATCGACCGGCTTCGCAGCGCAGCGGTGTTGATAGCGATCTCGATGGGGTGCCTGTTCGCCGATGCGAGATTCAGCACCCCCGGAACAGAAGGCCTCCTTCTGATTCCGCTGCTGCTCTTTTTCGCCCTGGGCACCACTTGGGACGTCACGTCGCTGTTGCTGGCATCTGGCCGCAACGTGTGGCGAACCGGGTGCATGATCGCGGTGGGTGCGATCAGCTTGGGCTCGGCCATCCCGACCTTGGTCAACGCAGCGTCCCAGTTCAGTGAGGGTGCCATGGGGGCGTATCCTGAGAATTGTCCCATCGGGCCATTGGGGTGGGCGATGACCATGGCCATCGCTTCTCTGTTCGCGCTGTTGATTCGCGAAATGCGAACTTATGGCGTCTCAGCGACGAACGATCTGGATACCTCGTTGGCGACCAGCGACTCGGCGTCCGAACCAAGTGCCACCAACCTTGACCGAACCAGCAGCATCGACCGAACCATGCGGGCCGCGTTTGTCTCCCTGTACATCGGGTTGCCAATGAGTCTGCTTTTCTCGATTCGCGGTTTGGGCAGCGACATCAGCACCTCCTGGGGGCTGGCAGCGCTACTGACCATGATCGCAACAACGAAGTCAGCCGACGCAGGGGCTTACTTTGCTGGCAAGGCATTGGGACGGCACAAACTGATTCCGCGTCTGAGTCCTGGCAAGACTTGGGAAGGTGCGATCGGCGGCGTGCTCATGTCGACGCTGGTCGCGATGGCTTGTTTCCAGTGGTTGTTCCCAGCGATGGTTGCCGGTTCAGTTGCTCCCGCTTCGCTTCCCTCGATCGGTTGGGCGTTGATTTTGGGCCCAGCTCTGGCGATCACCGGAATGGTTGGTGATTTGGCGGAATCGATGTTCAAACGCGATTGCGGAGCAAAAGATTCCGGAAATTGGCTTCCCGGTTTGGGGGGAGTCTGGGATGTGACGGATTCATTAATTGCTGCGATTTTGCCGGCTTTTCTGTGTTTAGCGGCAGCGGCATGACGGCCTCTCGGCCTCCCGTGAATTCTGCTCAATCCAACGCCGCACGATGGTCGGACCACGTGTGGGACGGTTAGAATGAGTCTCTCTTAATGAAACGCTCTGACGCATGTCGGTCCAATCTGCAATGAACGAAGCCACGCTGTCGACAGCGGGTCCCAATGAAGTCCTGACGCTGTTCGGTCCTCGCGATCAACACGTGCGAAAGCTGCGACGGCTGTTTGGTGTCGACATCACTCATCGAGCGGGGAAAATCCGCGTCGCTGGTGAAGAGACCGGCGTGGGGGCGGCGATTCGAACGCTGGAAAAACTGCGTTTGCTCTGCCGCAAAAATGGCTCGCTCAGTCTGGGCGACATTGAAACCGCGGCAGCCGAAGAGGGTGCCGAAATCGAAAATGGTCGCCCACCGACTCCCAGTGGCGAAGCCATCAACCTGCAGAACGCGGGACGCAAAATTGCCCCGCGAACGCCGGGGCAAGCTCGCTACGTCGAAGCGATCCGAAAACACGATTTAACAATCGCGACGGGCCCCGCCGGTTGCGGCAAAACTTATTTGGCGGTGGCCACCGCCGTCGAAGCGCTTCGCAACGAATCGATCAAGAAAATTGTGTTGGTGCGGCCGGCCGTGGAAGCCGGCGAGAGCCTCGGTTTCCTACCGGGTGACTTGCGAGCCAAACTGAACCCCTATTTGCGGCCCCTGCTCGATGCCCTGGGTGAAATGGTTGACTTTGACCAAGCCCGTGCATTGATGGAACATGATGTCATCGAAATTGTTCCTTTGGCGTACATGCGAGGCCGCACACTCAACGATGCGTTCATCATTCTGGACGAAGCTCAAAACACGACCGTGGCCCAAATGAAGATGTTCCTGACCCGGATGGGCGAACGGAGCAAAATGGTGGTCAGTGGAGATGCAACCCAGCTGGATTTGCCTCGCGGAGTGCGCAGTGGACTCCATGACGCGGTCTATCGGTTCAGCAGCATCCAAGGCATCGCTCAGATTCGCTTGGGAGCCGCCGACATCGTGCGTCACCGCCTGGTGCAACAAATCGTGGCTGCTTACGAACAGAAAGACGGTGAAACCGTCGTCGATGAAGTGTCTTCCTCAACGGAATTCAACAGCGACGACGAAGCCAATTCAAACGATCCGGGTGCTGCGAGCGAATGAGCGGAGCGAGCAAAAGCGGGACGACCAAAGGCAAACAACGTGCGGGCAAGGAACGCATTGAGTCGCTCGGGATCCCGAAGTCCAAATGGGCGACCTGGTGGTCTCGAAAAGACAAGGCGGAATGGTCGCTCCGTGTCGGAATGACGCTGATCGCGGCGATCACAATCCTGGTTTTATGCTTCACCTGGAAACCCGCTTTCAGTTACCGCAGCGGTGCCATCCCCGCTCGCGATTTGATCTCCCGCGTTGACTTTCAAGTGGCGGACGCGATTGCAACCGGTGATTTGAAGGAACGCCGGCGCCGCGAAGTGATGACGCTGTACCGCAATTCGCCTCAGCGACTGGAACAATTGCGAGCCGCGCTCAAGAACCGACTGTTTCTGGTCCTGGGTGCCGCCAACTACGAGCAACTTGGCAAAGAAGAACGATCCGCGTTGACGGAATTCTACGAAGGCAGCGAGACCGCCCCCGATGGTGAATCGCCGGCCGAGCGTTTTGCTTTGCTCAAGCGAGTCTTCAGCAAGGACAAGGACCTGGCAACGCTGGAAGCCGCCGTCGATTCGTCAATGCTGAAGCTCTACAAGAACGGCATCTTGCAGGCCCCGCAGCACCCGCCCGAAAAAGGGTCGCAGCGGATGATCCGTGTCTTCACCGGCGATCAAACCGAAGAAGCGGTCCCCGTCGAACTGTCCAAGGTCATCATCGCGGAAGCCGGCAACCAACTCGTCAAAGAACTGCGTGACCAATTTCGTTCCAGATTCCCCGGTGACGAAGGCTTGATCGCCGCCGACATGATTGGCGATTGGCTGCGGACGCGACTGCCCGAATTTGAGACGCTGAAATACGACGACGAAGCCAGCCAGAAGGTTCGCGACCAAGCCGCCGCCGCGGTCGAAGACGTGATGATGACCTTCTACGCTGGCCAAACCAAACTGGCCGATGCAGGGAAACCGCTGACAGGCCGCGAATTGGGACTGCTCCGCAGCGAGTGGTCCAAATTGGTTGAGTCCATGCGTTGGGTTGATCGAGTCGCTCGAGTTGCCGCCTACGCCGGGATGATCGCCGCACTTTACTTGCTGTGTGGTTCCTACATTTGGTTTGTTGACGACCGATCCCTGCTGCTGGATCGCAACAAACTTGCCAAACTGCTCGCGTTGATGGTGATCACCATCGTGTTGGCCTACCACGCCTCACGCGATGCCTGGCGAGCCGAACTGGTTCCGCTGGTGCTGGCATCGATCACGGCCGCCGTGATCTACGGTCGCGAATTGGCAATTCTACTGATGGCTTCGGTTTGCTTGTCGGTGATTCTGTTGCTCGGTGCGGACATTCCGAACTTGGTTGCCGTGACAGCCGCCTGCACCACCTGCACCTTGTTGACCGGTCGCATTCGCTCTCGCACTTACCTGGTCACAGTGGGCCTGATCTCCGCCACGATCACCATGTTCACTGTCGTTGGCGTCGGGATCGTCACCGGACAAACACTTTCCTCCGGCGCACCGGGTGGCAACCTGGAAGGCATGCTCAGTGGCGGATCGCTCAATCATGTCGTCAATGGCCTGATCGGCGAAGCGGGTTGGGCAGGCGTCTGCATCTTGTTCTCGTCTCTGGCGATGACGGGTTTGTTGCCATTGGTTGAAAAAGCATTCGGCGTTCAAACCGACCTCAGCCTGTTGGAACTGGGCGATGCGTCGCACCCGCTGCTGCGTCGCTTGGCACAACGAGCCCCGGGGACATACAACCACTCCATCAACGTGGCATCGATCGCGGAAGCCGCCGCCGATGCAATTGGTGCCAATGGCTTGCTCGTTCGCGTGGGAGCTTACTTCCACGACATCGGCAAGATGTTCAAACCGGAATACTTCATCGAGAATCAATCGGCGGGAATCAACCAGCACGATTCCCTGCAACCAGCCATGAGCACGCTGGTCATCATCGCGCACGTCAAAGACGGCGCGGATCTGGCTCGCAATCACCACCTGCCTGAACCGATCATCGATTTCATCCTGCAGCACCACGGCACGACGCTGGTCGAATACTTCTACCGCGAAGCCGCCAAACGCAGCGAAGAAGATCCCAATCGTGAAGCGGTCAGCGACAAAGACTTCCGCTACCCAGGCCCCAAACCGCAAACACTTGAGGCCGCCGTGTTGATGCTGTCGGACACCGTCGAGAGCGCTTCGCGGACGCTGGTCGACCCAACCCCCGCTCGGATTCAAGGCTTGGTGGACGCGATCGCCCAAAAGAAGGTCGCGGACGGTCAGTTCGATGACTGCGGCATCACGTTTGCCCAGTTGCATCGTGTGCGACAAAGCCTCGTGAAATCGTTGACTGCGATTTATCACGCACGCGTGAAGTATCCAGGACAACAATCGGCGTGATGGGACAACTCGAGACCAACTTGACCGCGGATGTCCTCATCGACGAGGAAGCAGAACCTGACTTATCGGTGTGGTTTGGTTCCCTGGCGAACGCGCGCGCCCAACTTGCAGAAGCTGCGATAGCCGCCGCCACTGTGGAAGGTTGCGATCATGGTTCGATCGGAGTCCGGATCTGCGACGATGCCGCCATCCATCCCATCAACCGCGAATTCTTGCAGCACGATTACCCGACCGATGTGATCAGCTTCCCGTATGAACTGGCCCCACCTCGGGTTGAAGGCGAACTGATCGCCAGCTTCGAAACCGCCATCGAAAACGCAAGTGATCCCAGCAACCCGCTTTCTCCCCGCGAAGAATTGTTGCTGTACGTCGTTCACGGAACCTTGCACATCGCCGGCCATGACGATCAATCCCCGGAGCCTCGTGCCGCCATGCGTCGCGCGGAAATCGTGGCGATGAAAGCGATCGGGATCGAATTGCCACTGAGCCCCCCTTCCACGTTGGAGACGTCCCCGGATGATGACTCGTCGGACGACGGTATGTCGAGCGGAGACTTTTCATGAGCAACTTGAGTGAACTTCATGCCCTGCCGTGGGCAGCCCTGGGTTTTGTCCTGGGCAGCATCGGTGGCCTAGGGAGCGAACTGCTGGATCGGTTCGCCGGTCGGTCGCTGGAGATTTATTGCCGGGTGAAGAAGAACCGGGACCGCTTTGGTTCGGTGCTGGACCATCAAGACACCGTGATTCGCGCGGGTGCCTACCTGCACGTCATCGGTTCGGTGATGTTCGTTCTGTTCGGCACGATTGTCGTCGTCAATCGCGTGGATGTGGATCTCAACACGTTGCTGGCATGGGGAATCGCGGCCGCCGGGCTGACCATGCTGACTCACACTTGGCTGCCCAACGCGGTGACACGGTTCGCCTCCGCACCACTGCTTTATCACACCTGGCCGTTTTGGCGAACGATGTCGTTTGTGATGCGTCCGCTGCACGCTCCCGGCGAACTGCTCGAGATCATCTCTCGTCGCTTGGCAGGCGTGGAAGAAACAGAAGACGAGGACGAAGAGCAACTCGAAGACGAAATCCGCACGATTGTGGCCGCGGGAACCCGGGAAGGTTTCTTTGCCCCCGGCGTTCGCGAAATGATCCAAGGGGTGATGGAGCTTCACGAAGACACGGTGGGGCACATCATGACGCCTCGAGTCGACGTCAATGCCATCGAAATCAGAGCGACCTGGGAAGAAGCGATCGAGTCGATCATCGAAACTGGACGGACTCGTTATCCCGTCTACGAAGACACCATCGACAATGTGGTGGGGATTTTGTTCGTCAAAGACTTGCTGCCCTATTTGGCGGGCGAAGGTTTGCCCAACAAACCGTTGATTGATCTCTGTCGTCGCCCTTGGTCCGTGCCCAAAGATCGCAGCGTCGACCTGTTGCTGCGTGAATTTCTACACAGCCGTTCGCACATGGCGATTGTTCTCGATGAGTTTCAGCAAACTGCCGGTGTGGTGACCATCGAAGATGCCTTGGAAGAGATCGTTGGCGAAATCGTTGACGAATCAGACGAAGAAGAAGAAATCGAAATGCGAGTGATCGACGACGACACCATCGACGTCGACGGACGGGTCATGATTGATGATGTCAACGACTTGGTTCACTGGGACCTGCCTGAAAGCGATGACTATGAAACCGTGGCCGGTTGGGTGCTGCATCACACGGGAATGATCCCCACCACCGGGCATCTGATTCGCGTCGGCCATTGGGAGATCGAAGTGTTGCACGCCACCAGTCGCAAGATTGAAAGCATGCGGATTCGTCGTGCAAACGGCGAAACTCAACGCGTCGGCTAAGCAGGTACGCAGGAATGATTGGGTTTCATCTTGTGAGCCGTTTGGGCGTTAGCCCCGGTTTTACGTGGGAACCGTGGCTAACGCCAAACGGCTCACCTACCCGATGACACCTGCGTAACTGCTTAAAACGTCATCGAGATGACGGCGTTCGATGATGTGATTTTACTTTCCTTCCTGACTCCAGCCCTCTCGTTATCTATGTGCGGTATCACCGGCGGTCTCTGGCAACGCGAAGACCAAGCGATCAGCGCCGAATTGCTGTCCAGGATGACAAGCGAAATCGCTCACCGCGGTCCCGATGATTCGCAAATCTGGATGGACGCCGAACATCGCGATGCGACCGGCCAACCCATGGGCGTTGGCCTGGGATTCCGACGCTTGTCGATCATCGACGTGGACGGCGCACGCCAACCACTTGCCAACGAAGACGGCCAGGTCCGGATGGTCTTCAACGGGGAGATCTACAACTACGAAGTGCTGCGAAAACGCTTGCAGGGCGCCGGGCACCAATTTGCAACACAAGGCGACGGCGAATCGATCCTGCACCTCTACGAAGATGTGGGGACGGACTGTTTCTCGTCCCTCAACGGGATGTTCGCCATCGCGATTTGGGATGCCAGACGCAACCGAATCGTTCTAGCACGAGATCGCATCGGTCAAAAGCCGCTTTACTATTCGTACAAAAACGGGCGTTTGGTTTTTGCCAGTGAACTGAAGGCCCTGCGGCTGGTGCCCGGTGTTTGCGAGGAAGTGGATCCCAACGCAATCGATGAGTTTTTGACTTATCAATACATCCCCCATCCAGGAACGATTTTCAAAGGCGTTCACAAATTATCGCCTGGCCATTTCGCAGTCTTGGACCAGCGCGGGCTGCGCGTGGAACGGTACTGGAACTTTGACCCATCGGTGGAACGTCCGATCGGACGGGAAGAGGCCACTGAAAAGGTTCGTGACTTGCTCTCCGACTCGGTGCGGTTGCGAATGCGCAGCGACGTTCCGCTGGGATCGTTCTTGTCAGGCGGAATTGACTCGTCATTGATCACCGCCTTGGCAGGCGATCACACCGACACCGCCCTGCGAACGTTCAGCATCGGATTTCCCGTCGCGGAATTTGACGAGACGCGTTACGCAGCTCAAGTGGCGGAACACTTGCAAACCGACCACACCCGGTTTGAGGTTCAACCCAGCGGCATTGAAATCCTGGAAAAGCTGGTTTGGCACTACGACGAACCCTATGGCGATTCATCTGCGGTGCCAACGTGGTACTTGTCGAAACTCACTCGCGAAAGCGTCAAGGTGGCGTTGTCGGGTGACGGTGGCGATGAACTGTTCGCTGGCTACGAACGGTACCGAGCGCTTTGGATGAGCCAAAAAATTGCTCGCCTCTTCCCACTGAACCGAATCCCCGGGATTGGACTGATTCAAAAACTTCCCGATTCGAATCGCCGTCGTTCGATCATCCGGCGAGCCAAGCGGTTCTTGGAGGCAATCGATCAACCGGTCGTTCGGCGGTATCTGAATTGGTTGCAGATCTTTCCAGAATCGATGCGGGCGTCGATGTACAACGATGACTTCATCGAACGATTGCCCGGAAATGACCCCGTTGATTTCCTGGAATCCGTTTGGGCTCGCAGTGAAGGGCGAGACGTTGTCACGCGTGCTTCCACCTCGGACATTCTTTCTTACTTGCCGTGTGACTTGTGCACCAAAGTCGATATCGCGTCGATGGCTCACGGTTTGGAAGTTCGCCAACCGATGCTGGATCATCGTTTCGTCGAGTTGGCGGCATCCCTTCCCGTTGAACACAAATTTCGGGGGCGACGTGGGAAGCTGATTCTTCAAGATGCCTTTGGTGATCGCATCCCCTCGTCGATCTTCACTCGCCCCAAAATGGGCTTCGGGATCCCAATCGGGCAATGGTTCCGGGAAGACTTCAAACCGTTGGTGCACGACACGATGTTGGCTCAAGACGCGCGGATCAATCAATTCTTCCGCCCCGAGGTCATCGCGGGGTTGGTCCGTTCCCACGAAAATGGCGAGCAAAATCATGGCTATCGGCTGTGGAATTTGCTGGTCCTGGAAACTTGGCTGCGGCAACTTTAGCTCTCACCGAAAAGCACGCCCGCCACCAAGAAGATACAAACCACTCTCGGATGAACTGATAAACTGCGGTCTTTGCTGATCATCCACGCATCAGCATCGCGTTCCCGCGAATCCGATTGAGTATCTGATGAGACGATCTTTGCGCTGGTTGCTCAGCTGTTGGCTGCTCGGTTGTTGCTCCTTCGCAACTGCCGAAGATTTCTTCCTCACAATCGGGGGCGGCTACTCGCCTTCGGGCAACCAAGCCTCGCTTGAGAACAATGTGCTGTTCTCACAGCGTGCCTTGAGTGAACAAGGGGTGCTCGGCGACCACAACGACATCTACTTTTCGGACGGGGATGCGGTCGGAAAAGATCTGCAAGTGATGGATCCGAATTCGGTTCCCAAAGCCAATCGTTTGATGGCCGAATTCTTTGGCAGTCGCGATTCGCTGGGCCTGTCTTATCGCAATCACAGTGTTCCCAACGTGAAGGGCAGCACTGAACCTGAAAACATTCGCAGCTGGTTTCGAGATGTGGGTGTGACGATGCAATCGGGAGATCGATTGTACGTTTACGTCACCGCCCACGGGAGTCGAAGCAGCGACCGCCAGTCACCGTATGACACCACGATCGCAACTTGGAACAACAGCTCGATCCGGATGACAGAATTCGTCGAAATGCTGGACGGGTTGCCCAAGGGCGTGGATGTTGTTGCGATCATGGTTCAGTGCCATGCCGGCGGTTTTGCACGATTCATTTTCGACGGCGGTGACCCTGACCAAGGCCTTTCCCAACAAAACCGAATTGGCTTTTTCGCCACCGTGCATGATCGGCCCGCGTCGGGCTGCACGCCCGCAGTCGATGAAGCCAGCTACGTGGAATACAGCACCTACTTCTGGGCGGCACTCTCCGGTCGCAATCGATCAGGACGCCTCATCGAACGCCCGGACTATGACGGGAACGGAGTTGTTTCGTTCGATGAAGCTCACGCGTACACCGTGATCACCGCGGACACGATCGACTTGCCAGTGATGAGTTCGGGCGAGTTCCTGAGCATTCACAGCCATTTCGACGAAGACAATCCGGACCTGCTGCGAAACGATGAGTCCTACGCGCTGATCCTGGACCTGGCGACTCCCTCCCAGCGCGCGATGCTGGAAGGATTGTCCGAACAATTGAATCTGTCTGGTGACGAACGCATCAACGCAGCCTGGAAGACAACGCAATCTGATCGAGACCGAAACTCGAATCGACGCCGACGACGCTCCTCCCCCGAGGATGGCCTGCGACGTCGGATCACGCGCGACCTGGAACGCAAATGGCCGGAATTGGCAAACGTGCTCAATCCCATCGCCATCGAACTGATGACCAATCGCCAAGAAGAGTTCATCGACGTGGTCGAGAACCATCCCGACTACCCGCGTTTTCGCGAACTGACAGATACCCGCGAATCCGATGAAGCCAAAACCAAAGTGAAGTACGAGCGATTCGTTCGAATCGCTGACAATGTTGCTTTGGCAGAAAACCTCCGGCGTCTCGGTGACGAACTGCTTGTCGCGCAGTACGAAGCCATCGTGGCTGGAGAAGCCGGTACGCTGAAGTCAACGAACTGACTTCGTCCCAACGTTTTGCGACGTTTTAAGATCGCCGACACCGTGTTGAGTGCGACGTCGTCGTCGTCGTTGCCAAGCCACCCCCAACCCCGCGCAAGCAATCCACGCCAGCGACCCCGGTTCAGGAACCGCGGTAACAGTCGCAAAGTTATCCAGTGCAAAGTAACCCGGCGTGTTCATGCCGTAGGGTCCCACGTCGCTGGAAGACAAATTGAAATGCAAGCTTGTGGCGTTTGACAGCGATGCCAAATCGATTGTCTGCCACTCATCCAGGATGTAGTCCTCCAATGAGTCAGTGAAACGAAAGTCCGCTAGGAACACATCGATCGTCGCGTCCAGGATTTGGTCGTTCGCATCAATTCCGAAAATGGACAGTTTGAGAAAGTCGGGGTCTGTTCCCGACACTCCACCAAATGGTTTCGCAAAGGAATCGCCGTCACGCATCGAAAGTGCTGCGTACGTTGTGTTGCTCACATCCAAACTGATCGCCTGCTCCCCCTCAGGCAAATAAATGCTTGGCAGTGCCGTCAACGTGTTGATGTTGGTCGGAGTCGAGTTGGCATAGCCAAAGGCCACTGCGTAGTTGCTGGAACCGTCTGATCCCTCCCCCGGGTAAGCACTGAATTCATTCGGGTAACCTGGTGAGATGGTGTCGGTGTGATTGGAAACGGCAAACCCGCTCCAGCTGCCATACAGATCGTTGTGGCGGTTGGAGAACTCCACTCCATCAGCGGAAAAGACTCCGATGTGATCATTCCCTCCATACGGTCCCGGTACGACGGAGGCATTGTTGACGGGACCATTGAACACCCCCGATGCGTCCAGGGGTTGGTCCTCAAAATCGACCACCACATCGGCCTGGATGACGCTGCCTCGCAAACTCGAAAGACAAACGAAAGCCAGCAGCACCCACCAAGGCAATGCCAGTGAATGGTCTTGCAGCGGATCGCGTGAGGAAACAGTGACGAAACAAAAGCGGTTCGAGCGAGAAGTAGACATGGAGACAATTCAAAGTGCAATTTGCTTTGAACTTTCTGTTGCCGGCGCATATTCCCCCTGATGACTTCCAGCTGGATCGCAAAATCACGAGCCAAGTGCGAGAAGTTCAATCCACGGAGACCCTGCGACGAAACCCAATTCAATAGCTGAAGACGGAAACCCAACCCATGAACCGCCGCAACCTCGATCAAAGCATGGCAACATTGGTTTCATACGTTGCAACGTTTGCCTCAATCCAAGAAGGCACCCAAACGTCTTGCGCGAGGTAGGTCTTCTGACTCACCACCCTTTTGTTCCCTCACCGCCTTCTCACTCACGAATCACGTCACAACGCGAAAACGAGAACAATGGCTGAATAGAAAAAGTGAACAATGAGATCGACTTCCGAAGATCTCTGGTGGCACACAGCGGCCGGACCGTCCCGGAATTTCACCGGAGTTCCCTGTTCACTGATTTGGCTGAAACCAAACCAGTCACCTCGAACGCCGGCGATTCTAGCCACGGCCGATTCGCTGTCAACACATTTTAAAACGCTTTGAATCGCCCCCAGAAAACGGAGGTCAAGCGGATTCACTCCCCCCCGTCCCTCCGGGACGTCCATTGAACTCGTGACAAATTTCAGCGGGACGGTGCCAAAGTACCGAGTAACGGTACCGTTTGAGATGAGGAACAACTGCGGGAATTTGAACAGTGAGTTCTCGCTGTTAAAGCTCTCCTTGCTGTAGCGGTGTACCTGGTTGAACGCTTCGCGAATCTCCACGCCTCGCCGTTTCAGCAAATAGATATTCTGAATCCGTTCGCGTTCGAGATCACCCTCACTCTGGTCGCTTTCGGCAACCATCCATTCCCAGTTGTATTTTTCCAGGATCGATGTAAGCAGGTCGGCAGGAATGATCGGGCAAAACCATGTGAGCCGTTTGGGCGTTAGCCCCGGTTGTACGAGGGAGCAACGACGCTACCCAAAACATTCAAAATGCTGAAAGACTCCTGCCGAACTGCTTAGTTGCTCGATTTGGCGATGGTTTTGTACTCGGTCATAAAGATGCATTGTGTTCTGTTGTCATTGATGCCGCGAAAGTTGGGCCGGAGTGTGCGATCGTGACTGAATGTCGCTCGGTTCTCCGAACCGAAAGCGTTTGCCAGCCGGGCAGTTCTCCGAACCGAAAGCGGCGGCAGCAGGTATTTGAATTCTGCAGTCAGCGACCGCACAATCTCCGGAAACCTCTAAGAGAACCGCAAAGGGGCGTAAGAGCGGCGTTCTTGCCAACAGCTGCCCCCCAGATCGGTCAGTTCTGCTGCCAGTCCATCAAGCAACCGTTCTCCGTGCTCAGCACGGTCTGCCCCTTTCAGCTCGTATTCCGAGATGTAGCAATTCCCCCAGCGTTTTGCATTCGACTTCGCCATTTTCAAAATTCAACAACTGATCACGATAGTAGTTGTTTTGTTTTTTGCGGGCGTTTTCATCGCTCGCCAGCGCCCGTTTGCCTACCATTTTCACGGCGAACAACGATTCTCGGAATGACTCCGGAACAACGCTGGATGTATTTTCGAGACAGAGGTCGCTGTGTGGTCCCGTTGGCCAACGCGGCCCCTCGAAACCCCAACAACGGGAACACAAACACGGCTACGAAGAAAAAACGCAAACCGCTTTCGTGCAAAGAAATGGTTCAGGCAATGCTTTGGACATCCCCAGGCGGCAAGAGGCCCGACGCGCCCCCTCTACGCCGCGATCCCAAAGGGCACCACCCGCCTCGGTGGCGGGTGACGCCTACGAGCTCGTTCTGAGAGGGGTTGCTGCGATTGGACGAGTCCACCTGGGAAGCACTTTCAACTGGTTTGCCAAATGAAAACGAACTCCGGGTTGGCGGGAATCGGGACGGGGAACACATCATTGAATTGCACCGAGCCTGTTCCCCATGACCTTCTCTGTTCGTCATTTTCAATGAAATCGCATTGCACGCAGCCCATGCCATTCTTTTCGAATCGTTTCGCTCTCTCCGTCCTGTTCATGCTTGTTTGCATGACGAACTTGCCCGCTCAAGAAACGGCAAGCGTCCCATCCAAGGCTGCTCCTTCGAGAGAAGCCAACCAACTGCAACCGGATCCCCCCATGCTCCACTCCAATACGACCATTCCGAAAGTGATTGTGTTCGACGTGAACGAGACGTTGCTCGACTTGGCTCCGTTGAAAACCTCGGTTGGCAAAGCCTTGAACGGACGCGAAGACCTGCTGCCATTGTGGTTCTCAACGATGCTGCATTACTCGTTGGTTGAAACGTTGGCGGGCGAGTATCACGACTTTGGCGAAATCGGTACCGCCGCCTTGATGATGGTCGCCGAGCGGGAAGGAATCGAACTGGACCGCGAATCCGCCCGGGCTGCGATTGTCACTCCCTTGAGATCCTTGCCAGCACACGCCGACGTTCGCGAAGGACTGCAGCGACTGGCAAAGCAGGGCTTTCGCTTGGTGAGTCTGACAAACTCCTCCTCAGTGGGCGTCCAGACGCAAATGAAGAACGCTGGAATCACCGACTTGTTTGAGAAACGTTACAGCGTTGATCAACTCAAAAAGTACAAGCCTCATCCAGCTCCTTATCAGATGGTGTTGGATGACCTGGGGGTCCAACCTCATGAAGCCTTGATGGTCGCTGCCCATGCCTGGGATCTAGCGGGAGCCAAAAGCGTCGGAATGCAGACCGCGTTCGTGAAACGACCTGGAACCGCGTTGTACCCCAACGTTCAGAAGCCTGATGTGATCGTGAATGACCTGAATGAGTTGGCCGACATCATGCCCCAGGCGAAGCGTTGATGGTGTGACCGCCCTCCAACAGGCGGTGTCGAATTTGCAAACGCTTGGGGCTGGTGGCTCGCCCGCGCCCCAGCCATCGAACTGCTTCCGCATGAAAACAGTTGGTTCTTTGACGCAGTGCTCTTCATTCAGTCACTCAGAAGACTTGCACTTCGATGATCTTCGAAAACGAATTGAACACATAGCCCTTGTTGCCATGGGACAGAAGCCGGACGTAACGCACCTCGCGTGGTGAGAAGTGGTGCTCAGCGGGAACCGTTGGGTCTGCGGGCTTCTCCATCCTGGCCGTCACTCCTTCGAAGTCGACTCCATTCGTCGATGTCTCCACGCGGTACTTTTCGAATGACCCCGCAATGCTGTAGGCAAACACGTTGATCTGTTTCACCGACTGGACGCTTCCCAAGTCAATGGTCAGGTGGATTGGTTCTGGATCTGCGGGGTACCCCAGGTAGAAACCGAGGTTGTCGGTTCCCCCATCGGTGATTCGCTGAACGGAAAACGGCGGTCCAGACGTCGCACTTGAGGTGACCGGTTTGTGCAGAGCGAGATTCGGTTGACCGTTCACTTTCACCAGGTTGCATCGGCTCCCATGGCCAATTGCCTGCTTGGCGGAAAACGCCGTGGCGCGGACCGTGGCACTCCTGGTCAACTCAAATGGCGACTCATAACGGGTTGATTCCAACGACGGTTCGGAACCATCCGTGGTGTAACGAATCTCGAAACTCGAAGACGAACGACCAGCGATTTCAGCCATCTTCAGCGTGACCAATGTCGAGTGTTCAAAGACGCCGTCCGCTGGGACAATCAAGTTCGTGGCGTCGATTGAAACGGGATAGAACGCTGCTGACCTTGCCTTCTCGGCCAACGAAGACCGACTTTTGAAGTCGTCATAATTCCGTTCAACGTTCGGATTCCAGGCGACTTCGGCAAATGGAATCAAACGAGGGAATGCCTGCGACGAGAAATTCTCTTCACGGCCTTCCCACCACGGCATGCAAAATCCAATGAGTTTGTCGGTTGGCTCCACCTCAATTGGATTGGCGTAGGTTCGAATCTCCGGATTCACGTGTTTGAATCTTGTCAGCGACAGCGTTTCATAAATGTGCTGGGGCGAAGTCATCGTGAAGTTGGTGCGAGGATAGTGATCGACCAGATACAAAGGATCCCATGCCGCATTGACCACCCGGTGTCCATTCTGAACCATTTCGTCGGCCGGGTAGTTGATCGTTCGCCAGTTCAGATGGATGACTTCCGGATGGACTCGATTGTCACCGGTTCCCGCCCGCGGTCCCTCCCACACCAAAGTCTCTGTGCCTTTGCTCTTCAGGTACGCTTGCAGTTTGTTGATCAAGTCTCGCTGCAGATTCTCGGGCACGCCGAACGCCTCATCGCCACCGATGTGGACGTACGGCGACGACGGAAAGACAGCCATCATTTCATCCAACAGCGTCTTGATTCCCTTCAGCGCCGTTTCGGACTGGGTCAAATCCGTCGCTGTCTTTCCAAAGACCTCTGGGTAGACACGGCGCAACAGTTCGGAGTGACCAGGAACTTCTAACTCAGGAATGATGGTGACGCCACGCTCGACCGCGTAGCGTTCCAGGTCCTTGAACTCTGCTACAGAAATCACTCCATCCCAAAGTTTCGGGAAGGCGGTCGAGGGAAAGGCGATTCGCTGATCATCGGTGAGGTGCAATTGAACGGAGTCGACTTTATAGAACCAAAGCAAATCGATCGTTTCTTTCAATAGCTCGATGCTGTGGGGATTTCGCCCCATGTCGATCATCAGATTTCGATAGGTGAGCTGGGGCGAATCTTCGATCTGCAGTTGCGGGATCGATTTTGAATTGTCGCTGCCGATCAACTGAAGCAGCGTTGCCGTCGCATGAGCCAACCCTTTGACGGTCGAAGCGGCCACCTGAATTTGATTGGACGTGACTGCGATCGAATAGGCTTCTGGCCGAAGTTCTGCTGAATGGGTGAACGTCAGCAACGCGTGTTCGCCATCCGCGAATTGCAGTTGATGTTCTCCCCGCGTCATCCACTTCAGACGTTCCCCAAAGATCGCGAGGTGCGTCGCCCACGTTGGATCGTCAGGTGTTTCTGCGGTGAGGATTTGAGGGAAATCCAATTTCGCTCCCTGTTGGATTTTCATCTTGGTAGGTAGCGGCACCATTGGAATCTCGGCCGCAGCAACGGAAGACGTCAACAACAGGAAAACAAAGAGGCAACGGAAAGTCATGATGCAATCGGGAAGATGTGAAACAAAGGATCGGTCGGATCGGTTGACAACGAGCAAACCAATTCCTCCAAGTCGTTCTCGACAACGATGCGTCCAAGCACGGTGAACAACGGCCAGGGAGGATGGTCCATGGACGGCACAGAATGGACACCGTCTTTCCTACAGGATAGGTGCGGTCCGACGATTCATCGACAGGTCGATTCGCCAGTGCTGCACTGAACCCCCGTATTGATTGCTCTGAGACAAACTCTTCCCCAAACCCAGACGGCACGCGTCGTCGTTCTTTCGAAAACGGGACATGCGGCAGCAAGCGATCGATGGCAACGAAGTCCATTGACTTTGATGGCAGCATTGGCTCGCCAACCCCATCGAGGAACCAGAAAGCCCTCCTGCAAATCCAGCATGAATCATCAGCACGAGGACGAGACGCCTCGAGATTCCGGGAACGTCATCGGCGGATGACTCCGGCAGAACAATCCACCTTTGAAGAAAACTTGGCAACACTGCCGACCGGAACTGCAAGCCTGGCGTCCGTCTTTGCAGACGGCATCCTCGAGAGCGTCCGAGGGCTTGTTTCTGAATTGCGGAGGCAGTCCTGGTGAGTCACTGTTTTGCCGTGAATTCACTGCGCAGCGAATCGGTGGTGGCCCCTGTTGAACCAGCGTGACGGTGCCCTGCCACTTTCCTTGATCGGCACAATCGCTACAGCCTGATCCTCGGATGGGAGGATTCGTTCGGGTTATCGCGATCATGCGTGATGCATCAGTCGTGTCAAACCGATGAACGCAATGGGCTAGTGTCGAATCATGGGAAAGGTGTCGCGATGCAAATGCATTCAAAACTCAGCAACGGGATGCGAAACGCGAAACATGCGTTGTTGCTGGCCTCTTTGGGAATCGCGAGTGGTTGCCAAACCGTTAGCGAAAGGACGCCTAATCGCTCGTTTGCAGGGGCACAACCTGCGTTGCAAGAGACCGTCCAACCACAGCCGGCAGGGAAACTCGAGCCGCAAGAAAGCGTTCAACAGGTTGGCTGGAATGAGTTCGCGTTCGCTCGTGAAACCGCCCCGGAGCCTGTCGCCTTGCAGGCGCCGCCCGACTCGCCCTCAACCAGCGACGAAGTTTCCACGCTGGTCATCGAGCCGCAAACGTTGCGTGATGCGATGGAATTGGATGCCTCGTTGAATGAGGTCGAGGCGTCGCAGCCGATCTCGCCCACGGGCCTCTCGTCTCCAATCGTTGCTGGATCCCAGGTGGCGGGCTCCCATCCACTCGGCCAGTTGACTCTGTCGTCCCTCGAATCGATGGCGTTGGGGGCACACCCTGCGATCGCGGAAGCTCGAGCAAGGGTCGCGTTTTCAAACGGGCAAGCCATCCAAGCGGGCCTGCCATTCAACCCGGTTCTACAATATCAATCCGATGAGATTGGCAACGAAGCGTCCTCGGGATTGCACTCGGTGCAATTGTCCCAGCAGTTCGTGACCGCGAACAAGCTTCAGCTCGCTCAACAGGTCCAGGCTCACGAGGCTGAAAAGCGACGCTCAGAATTACGAATGGCAGAACTGCAAGTCCTGACCAACGTTCGCACCGCGTTCGCGAGTGCCCTGGTGGCTCAGCGTCGTTCCGAAATCGCGTCCCAGATCGTCGACTTGGCGGAGAAGTCGCTGAACAGCGTCAAGGATTTGCTGGACGCTGAAGAAGTTTCACGAGTCGCCTGGCTGCAGGCTCGAGTTGAGACCGAACAAGCACGCATCACCGCCGAGAACGCTGCGACTCAGTTGCGAGCCAACCGCACAGCGTTGGCCGCTGCGACCGGCTTGCCAGCCTTGCCGGAAGGTGCTTTGGTGGGCGACATCGCCGAGGGACTGAGCGAAACGCCATGGGACTCGCTGCTGTCTGAAATCAAGGCGACCAGCCCCGAACTTTCGGCGGCTGGATCAGCGTTGGAACGCGCGAGATGGTCGCTGCGTCTGGCGTGCGCCCAAGTCACTCCCAACATCACGGGGCTCGTCGGTGTCGGGGTCGACGCCGCGTCGGACGATACCTTTGCTCGGATCGGAGTCAGCGTTCCGTTGCCGCTATGGAATCGAAACCAGGGCAACATCCGCAGTGCCCGGGCGAGCATTTCCGAGGCGTCTGCCGCGATCGAGAGAACGCAATGGAGCCTGGAAGGTCGGTTGGCCAACGCGGCTGGACGATACCAAGTGGCCCTCGAACGTTATCACCGATTGAACACAAGCGTGTTGCCAATTTCCGAAGAAACCTACCAATTGTCGCAACGAGCGTTTGAGGCAGGAGAGACCGACTACCTGCAGTTGTTGACCGTCCAACGCACCTTGTTCAACACGCGTCTGAGCGTCTTGGAAGCCGCCGCGCAGGCTCGTCAAGCGGCCGCGGAGATCGAAGGATTGCTGGTGACCTTGGACGGTTGAAAATGCATGCCTCCCTTGTCCAGCCAGCCCTTTTCAATTGGCTTGGTTGATCGATGGCCATCACGCTCAGTAACCCAGCGTCGAAATGCATCCGCGAGATCCCACCCCAAGCCCCTCTGAAATTCTGATCGAATTTACTTCCTGAGTGGTCTTCGATCTGGCCTTTGTGATCCGAACAACCGATAATACTCGCAGCCTTTCACCCGCAGAGAAAACGTGTCCGTCTTTTGTCGTCTCATCACCGCCGTGGCATTGCTGCTGCACCTGTTTTTCGGGTGTGCGATGCATCACGTCGTTGCGTGTGGTGGCCACGATCACGAAGGTTGTCTGCACGACCACCTGGAGGCTGACCCGCTAAGTGTCCACGCTGGACACGATCATGCGGAGGCAAAATCACAGGATTGCTGCCAGCACCATCAGGGGGCACACGAGAACGCATCCGATGCGAGCGAGTCCCGTTGCATCGACGGATGCCTTTGCCAGTCTGATCCTTGCGATCACGACCACCCCGGTTGCCACGGGGGCGTTGGTTGCAGTTTTGTGGGCTCGAATGATGTGCAATTCGTCGTCGAATTGCCTTGGATTGCTTACCTGGAGATGCCAGCGGAGGATCCAAACCATCGTTCCTCGGCTGCTTGGAACCGCGTCACAGTCGACGATGTCGGCTGGACAGCGATGAATTCCAGGTCCCACTGTGCTTGGTTGTGCACCTGGGTGATCTGAAGTTGGGAACCCGCGAATGGTCTTTCGTGAGCTGGGATAAGCCCCAGTTGCGATCAACCTTTTGCCTTCTTTTCATTCCCAATTCTCACTATCGATCGGAACGAGTTCTCGTTTGCGGTTGGTGAGTGTTTGCTCGATCTGCTCCGTCGTCCAGTGGCGATTGATGACACATCACGCAACCTCTCCATTGCACTGAGACACTTGCCTTCTCGCTTCCGCGTGCATCGCTGCTGGCGAGGACGATCCGATCGTCCACCTTGATTCTGTGCACTGTCATGACTTCATCCAATTCTTGGCTCGCATCGCTGCGCACCTCCATTCTTTCACTGCTTGCTATCGCAGTTGCCGTCGCGATCGGACTGTATTTTCTCACCGATTTCGCCGGCCCATCAACCGCCCAAACGCAGTCGCAATCCAGTGTGGATGACGGGCACGATGACCATGCCGGTCACGACCATGCGGGGCACGATGCAGCCAACTCGCTGGAACTGACATCGCAGGCCCGAGCAAACCTGCGACTCCGTACCGAATCGGTCACGGTTGGCCCCTACACCAAGTACGCGGAAGTGCCTGGCATGGTGACACCGTGGCCAGGGAAGACACACATCTCAATCACCTCTCCTTTGACGGGAGTCATCAACGCGATTCATGTGTCGCGAGGCGAGTTGATTGCAAGTGGCGCTCCTATGTTTCGGTTGCGGTTGACGCACCAAGACTTGGTCGAGACCCAAGAGGACTTCCTGCTGCAGCTGGGACAGCTGGATGTCGAGGATCGCGAAATCCAACGCCTGTCGGCGATCACCAGTTCCGGGGCTGTTTCCGGCAAGACGCGATTGGCTCGCGAATACGAGCGAGAGAAGTTGCTGGCGGGACTCCGTGCGGCAAAGCAATCGATGCTGCTGCACGGATTGACGGAACAACAGATTGCCACCATCGAACGAGACCGCACCTTGATTCGCGAAGTCGTTGTTCGGGCGCCATGGGTCGAGGAAGACAATTCGCTTCATCACGAGGCACTCAGCCAGGCGACCAATCGGATGGCGGGCACCCCCGAAGCCCGACTGGCCTCGATGCAACCACCGCCACTGGACGATCACGGGCACACGCACATTGATGCGGAATTTGTTGTCTCCGAACTCGATGTGCGACGGGGTGAATCAGTCACCGCTGGCCAACAGATCTCACAGATTTCGGACTTCGGTCAACTGCTGATTGAAGGCTTGGCCTATCAACGAGATGCCAGACTGTTGCGTCAAGCGGCGGACACACACGCTGAAGTCCAGGCCACGATGAGCGGGCCGGATGGTGACGTGGAAATGATTGGTGGCCTGAATGTGATCTACATCGGCAACAAGATCGAGACGGAGTCACGGTCCTTGGCGTTCTATGTCGGTCTCGAAAACGAGATTGAGCGGGACGAGGTCCGAAATCAAAAACGTTACGTGAGTTGGCGATTCAAACCCGGACAAAGACTGACGCTTCGTCTTCCTGTCTCGCGAATTGAAAACTCCATTGTGGTTCCCAAAGATGCGGTCGCGGAAGAAGGTTTGAACCGGTTTGTGTTCGTCGAAAACGGAGACCACTTTGATCGGGTTGCCGTGGAGATCGTGGCTCGCGACAGCGTTCACGTGGCCATCCGAAACGATGGGCAAATCTGGCCAGGGCAACAAATCGCTGTGCGTGGTGCGCACCAGTTGCAAATGGAAATGAAGAATCGTGGCGGTGGTGCAATTGACCCACACGCCGGACACAACCACTGATCTCGATCCGTCGAAGATCGCTCTGAGCTTCTTTCCGGGGCCAATCAAAAAAGAGTGCCAATGGCACTCGTAGGTTGCCGCCCACCAAGCCACCCCATTCATTTCCATTTGTGACCACGATGTTAGACAAGATCATTCAATTCTCGTTGCGGAACCGCCTGCTGGTCCTGGTGGTCGCGGCGATCATGCTGGGCATTGGGACTTGGCAAGCCACCCAACTTCCAATCGATGTCTTTCCCAATTTGAATCGCCCTCGCGTGGTGGTGATCACCGAGGCCCACGGGATGGCCCCTGAGGAAGTGGAAACGTTGATCACCTTCCCATTGGAAACCGCCTTCAATGGAGCCAGTGGCGTTGAAGCGGTCCGCAGCAGCAGCGGCATTGGATTGTCGGTGATCTATGTGGAGTTCGACTGGAACACCGACATCTACAACGACCGGCAGATCGTCAACGAGCGGTTGCAACTCGCGTCGGAACAATTGCCTGATGGCGTGAAGCCAACCCTGGCCCCCATTTCATCGATCATGGGCCAAATCCTGATGTATGGGATGTGGAGCGAAGGTGGCGAAACCGAACCGATGGAAGTGCGAACTCTGGCCGATTGGGTGGTGCGTCAGCGATTGTTGACTGTGCCGGGTGTCTCGCAGGTGTTCACCATGGGCGGCGGACGGATGCAGTATCAGGTTCTGATCGATCCCGACAAGTTGATTCAGTTTGGACTGACGATCGAAGAAGTTCACACAGCGGTCAAAGAATCCAACCTGAACGCAACCGGAGGCTACCTGGACGACCAAGGGGCCAACGAGTTGCTGGTTCGAGGACTGGGACGCATCACCAGCTTGGAGGAACTGAAACAGATCGCGATCACGATGCGTTCGGGACGGCCAGTGACCTTGGCCGATGTCGCTCGTGTGGTCGAGGGTACTCAAGTCAAGCGAGGCGATTCGTCCGCCTTTGTGCGTGATGAAGACGGCAACGTCGAAGGTGGTCCCGCCGTCGTGCTGACAATCAACAAACAACCCGGCAGCGACACTCGAAAGGTCGATCAAGCGATCGTGGAAGCACTGGAGGAACTCCGGGTATCGCTTCCGGATGACATCCGAATCGCAAACGTCTATTCCCAACGCTCGTTCATCGATCGAGCCATCGACAATGTGGTCGAGGCCTTGGCGGATGGTGGCGTGTTGGTGCTGGTGATTCTGTTTCTGTTCCTTTTGAACTTTCGCACCACGTTCATCACGCTCACTGCAATCCCGTTGTCCATCATTTCCACCGCCTGCGTGTTCGCTGCGTTTGGATTGTCCATCAACACAATGACGTTGGGCGGATTGGCCGTCGCGATTGGCGAGTTGGTCGACGACGCGATCGTGGATGTCGAAAACATCTTTCGGCGGCTGAAGGAAAACCGTCATTCCGAGAACCCTCGTCCGGTACTGCGAGTTGTCTACGACGCGAGCGTCGAGGTGCGAAGCAGCGTTGTTTATGGCACCGCGATTGTGGTGCTCGTCTTCATCCCCTTGTTCGCCCTTGAGGGAATGGAAGGCAAACTGTTTGTGCCATTGGCAATGGGTTACGTGGTCTCTCTGATTGCGTCGTTGGGCGTTTCACTGACCGTCACCCCCGTGCTGGCGTCCTTGTTGATGGTGGGAAAGCGGAACTGGCAAATCGTGGTCCCCGTGTTGGCATTCGGAATCGCTGGGCTGACCGTCACCTGGATTCTGCCTCGATTCTCACATTGGTTCGTCGAAGATTGGCGACTTCCCGGAAACCAACTTGTCTGGACGCTCTTGTTGACGCCCGTGTTTTGGATCTTGATCCAAGTCTCTGAATGGATGCTGGGTGGCGAGGACGCCGAAGAGGGACGTCTATTGGAAGGACTGAAAGGAATCGCGGGCTTGGCAATTCGTTTCAGCACTCAGTTCGCCGTCCCTGTGTTGGCCGCAACCGCGGTGTTGGTCGTCTTCGCGGCCATCGCCTTGTCGCGACTGGAGCGAGATTTCTTGCCGCCTTTCAATGAAGGTGCGGTTCAGGTCAACGCTCTGTTGGCACCCGGGACGTCGCTAGCGACCAGCAACCAGATCGGCGAAACGATTCAAGAGGAGTTGATGAAGCTTGATTCCGTGAAGTCGGTGGCTCGCCGCACTGGACGTGCCGAACTGGACGAACACGCCGAAGGCGTCAACGTCACCGAGATGTTCTTGGAGATCGCAGACGGAGCGGATCGAGAAAAAACCATCGAGACCATTCGCGAAACCATGGAAGAATTCCCGGGAGTCGTCTCGAGTACCGAACAACCACTCGCCCACCTGATCAGTCACATGATCTCTGGGGTCAAGGCGCAGATTGGGATCAAACTGTACGGCGATGACTTGGATGTGTTGCGAAACAAAGCCGAAGAAATGAAGCAACGCATCGCAGGTGTGCCCGGTTTAGCAGACGTGATGATCGAGCAACAAACGAACATTCCCCAGTTGCGGATCGACGTGAATCAACCTGCTCTGACACAGAATGGGCTGCGGCCTGCCAATGTGATGGAACTGGTTGAAACGGCAATGAATGGGCAAGTCGTTAGCCAAGTGGTTCTGGGGCAACGCACGTTTGACCTGATGCTTCGCATGGACGAACCCTACCGAGAGAACATCGAGAAAATCAAGCGACTGCCAGTTCCCTTGCCCAATGGCGGCACACTTCCACTGGATGAGTTGGCAGAGATCTATCGCAGCGATGGCCCCAACATGATCAAGCGAGAGAAGGTTCGACGCCGAATTGTGTTGCAAGCCAACGTTTCAGACCGCGGCGTCGTGGACGTGGTCAACGACATCCAATCCCGTCTAGAAGACCTGGAACTCGAACCGGGTTACTACTTGGAATACGGCGGCCAATTCGAGAGCCAACAATCGGCAACACGTCGATTGATGATTCTGTCCGGCGTGGCTTTGCTGGGAATGTTCCTGGTTCTCTACACGTTGTTCGGAAACGTCAACTTTGCCATGCAAGTCCTGGTTGCACTTCCGACCGCATTTGTCGGAGCAGTGGCGGCACTCGTGCTGACCGACCAAAACCTGACCGTTGCCGCGATGGTGGGCTTCATATCACTGTGCGGCATCGCCAGTCGAAACGGCATCCTGTTGCTCAACCACTACTTGCACTTGGTTCGTCACGAAGGCGAATCATGGACTCATCAGATGGTGGTCCGTGCAGGACAGGAACGCATGGCACCGGTGTTGATGACCGCCCTGACATCAGGCATTGGGTTGCTGCCGTTGGCACTAGCCGCGGGCGAACCCGGGAAAGAAATCCTGTACCCCATCGCGACGGTGATTGTGGGTGGATTGTTCAGCAGCACCCTGGCCGAGTTTTTCGTGCGGCCTGCGTTGTTCTGGGCCATTGGACGTGAAGCGGGGAAGCAAATGGTAGAAGCCTCGACCGCCGAAACCAGCGACCCTTTCGTGAACGGAACCCATTGAATTGGAAGAACGCTTCGATCGATGACGACACACTGAATCGATGGAAAAGAAACCTAGAAGTGATTGATCTCCCCCTCAAATCTCGGAGTTGAAATGAAGTTTGCATGGAATCTGGTGGCATTGGCGTGTGTTTTCCTCGTTGGCTGTGGCCCCAAGTCGCCCTCGGGTGCGACCTCGTCCCCCGGCACCGACACCGTGGTGGTGGAAGGGATGCCGCCTGAGGCACACGGTCACCCCGAACACGGCCCCAACGGCGGAGAACTGATTGAACTCGGCAAAGAAGCGTTCCACTTGGAGATGCTTCACGACGATCAAACCGTCACCCTGAATGTGCTGAACGGTGCTGCAACCGAAGTGGTTGCCATCGAGGCGACCGAATTGACTGTCAGTTTGAAGCACGATGACACCGTGAAAACGTTCTCGCTGCCCGCCGCGGAAACCACCGCGGGCAAGTCGTCCTCGTTCAGCGTTGCCAACCCTGAGATGGCAGCGTGGATGGAACAAGGTGCCGAAGGTGCAGTGACGTTGGAAATCAGCGGCAAGTCCTACACCGGAAAGATCTCGCACGATCATGATCACGAGGGACACGATCATGAGGGCCATGATCACGACGGACACGACCACGACGCAGAGGGTCACGAAGGCCACGACCACGACTGAGTCAAAAATAAGCAGGTCGGCAGGAATGATCGGGTGCAACGATGTGAGCCGTTTGGGCGTTAGCCCCGGTTGCACGTGGGAGCAACGACGCTACCCAAAACATTCCAAATGATGAAAGACTCCTGCCGAACTGCTTAATGCTGAGCCCCCGGAGTGATTGCATTCACCATGGTGGTCTCATCGCATCAGTCGGTGGAGGACGTTCCAATGCCGGCAAGGCTCCCGGTCCGCGATTCGACTAGCCCTCGAAGGACCGGGAGCCGCTTTTTCGACCTCGGACGCGTTCCGATTCAACGCACCACGTTCGAGTGCGATTGCAAAGAAGACGTCTCGGCTTTCGAAAGCGAACGCCATCGATCAACCGGTTTGGCCTGCCCCCCTTCGTAGTCCTCGCCCGCATGGCTGGATTTCGCAGACTCCAAGAACTCAAGCAGTTCCTTCCGCATCGATCCGACCAGACCTGGATGCTGCTCCGCGAGGTTGTTTGATTCGGTGACATCGTTGCTGAGATCAAACAATCGGTCTCGGGAAGTGTCGCTGGCTGACTCGATGATCAGCTTGTGTTTGCCGCGGACCAGGCAAGCGAACTCTCCGTAGCGAAACGGAATCGACTTCTCTCGCTTCGATTGTTCGCCTTTCCAAATGGGAAGGACATTTTCACCATCGATCCAACGACCGGGGAGCGGCTTGGTCCCCGTGATTGCTGCCACGGTGGGAAGCAAATCCATGACCGACAGTGGGACATCGAGTCGGACGCCAGCAGGGACGTTGCCTGGCCAATGGACCAAGGCGGGAACTCGAACGCCACCATCGAGCACGCTTCGTTTGCGTCCTGAGAAATCGCCGGCACTGCCCGCACGTCGGGTTTTGGATCGATCTTTGGGCGTCTGACCTTCCGGCCCATTGTCGCTGCAGAAGAATAGCAGTGTGTTGTCGGCAACACCGAGCTGATCAAGTTTCCTTCGCAGACGGCCGATTTGGTCGTCCACCGCGGTGATGCATCCGTAGTAGTGGGCCGCCTCGCCGTGCCCTTCGTACCGGGCCAAATACTCAGGTCCAGCTTGGATGTCTTCGTGCGGGGCGTGGAACCAAATCACACTCAGAAACGGTTGTTCACGGTCCACCGCCTGTTCGATGAACGGCACCGCCCGATCCATCAGCACCCGGGAATCGCACCCCAATACATTCTCGTTTGTCGGCACACCGTTTTCGTAGTAGGGGTTGTTGCGTGCACGCTTCCCCACACCTGGGTCCCAGGTGCACACAGCCGACTCCGTCACAAAAGAAGCGTGATAATCGCGTTCCCAAGGCGGTGCGTAGTGACGATCCGGACGCCGCCTCTTCCCTTTCGCAGAGACTGTTCGACTGAGCGTCCCAAGGTGCCATTTGCCGAAGTGCCCGGTCACGTAGCCGTTTGATTTCAACAGCCTAGCCAAGGTGAATTCCTGCTCTGGGAGGTGCCCTTGATTGGCTGACCAAACTCCCATTCGATAGTAGTGCCGTCCCGTCAAGAACGCAGCCCTCGTGGGCGAGCAAACGGGACCGACGGAGTAGAAGTGGTCGAGCACCGTCCCCTCTCTGGCCAAAGCATCCAGTTCGGGAGTTTGAATGATCGTGTTCCCGTTGAACCCTGTGTCGCCCCACCCCATGTCGTCACACATCATCAAGACAATGTTGGGACGCTCCGCCGCTTCCCCGCGGGTCCCCCCAGGCATCAGCCCCAGTGTCATGACAGCCAACAAGCGAACAACAGTCGGCAATGAAAACAGGGTGGGACAGATCATGGCAGGACCAGGTACTTTCAGCGCAGGAAGTGGAAACAGTGCAGCGAATCAGAAACTCTTTTCGAATTCACTCCGACTCAAGCATCAAAACAGATCCTCGATAATCCCCGTCGAATCACCGAAGGAATTCGACTGAATCCCGGCGCCCCGCAAGGTGCTGAGCCAGAGATTGCACAATGGTGTTTTGGGATCGTCCATCACGAGGTGACGACCATGTCGGAATCCCGCTCCGCCACCGGCAATCAAGGTGGGGCAATTTTTCAACGTGTGCACCGAACTGAGGTTCGTTCCCATCGAGATGGCGACGTTGTCAAAGAGGCTGGATCCATCCGGTTCCGTGCTCGCTTTCAGCTTGTCCATGAACTCCGCCAACAGACGAGCGTGAGCGGTGTCGCGATTCTGCGAAACGGTGCGACGTTCACCCTCGGAGTAGTGGCTCATGCTGTGCGCACTCATCGTCGCACCGAGGCTGGCGATCATCGAACTGACCGGCATGCGGTAGGTGAAGACCCGGGTTGCATCGACTTGCATGGCTGCGACCATGATGTCGTACATCATCCGAATCTCTTCCACGCCCTCAAGTGATTCCCCCGGTTCGGGAACCGCTTCTTGAGGCCGCTTCTTCTCGACCCCCAACCATTTCTCTTCTTTGGACAATCGAACCTCAATCTCTCGAATGGACTGGAAGTATTCATCCAGTTTCGCATTGTCAGATGCGTTCAGTTTCCGATTGATCGACTTGGCGTCCGAAAGCACCGTGTCGAGCACGCTACGTTGTTCCTTCAAACGTTGCTGTTGAACTTCAAGTGGCGTTCTGTCGACGGAGAACAAACGGTGGAAAGCAGCCACCGGCGTATCCAACCCGGCGATCGGTTTGCCTGAGCGATTCCAAGCCAGTGATCCACCGGGACCATGACCATCCGCGGAGGCACCTTGCGCCGCAAGCTGAATCGACGTGAATCGAGTTTGCTGACCGAGGACTTCGGCAGCAACTTGATCGACCGAAACAGTGTTGTGAAAACTCTGCCCGGGAATCGCATAACGGTTCGCGCCGGTCAACCAAAACGTGCTGCCGGAGTGTCCGTCCGCGGAGTATTGGTGCATCAAATTCTGAATGATCGTGATGTCCTTCTGGTGCTTGGCCAGCGGCCGAAGGATCTTGGGCAATTCGTAGTTCTCGCCCACCGTGTCGATGTCGGGGTACCAACGATCCGCGGTGACACCAAACCCCATCCCCAAAAACACCATGCGTTTGGCTGGCGCAACTGCGGTCGTTGCTGCGCTGGCGAATCGTTTGAAACCAAATGATTCCAGCATGGGCAACGCAACCAAGGCACTGCTGCTACGAAGAAAACCACGACGGGAGGGACGAATTGTTCTCATGGGAGTTGCCTTGATGGGGACGGAAAATGTGACAGACATCCTGCCTACCATTTTTGCGAAGGAACGAGGGACGAGCTGGAAGCCTGTTTCACTGCTTAGCGAGTTTGAAACGTAGGTGACTGAATCAATGCGTGAATGAACTGGCGAATGGAATGATTGTGTTGCTTTGCCTGCAAGCTGATCTGGCTGGCGAGCTCTTGATCGGTGAATCCGAAAGGACGACCGAGACCGTACGCGATCAAAGCCTCCGTGAATCCGCGAGCGAATTCGTCGTCGTATTCTGCGACCGCGTCGCGGAGTTCAAAGAAGTTCGAAAACGGTTGTCCGTTGGGAACCTTCCCGGCGGGTTCGATATCGAATCGGACGTCTTTTTCCCAACGGCCATAGCGACGTCTGCCGATCCCAATCACCTCTTGATCCCGCCACTGACCGGCCGCGTCAAAGTTCTCGAGTCCAAACCCGATCGGATCAATCTTGTGATGACAGTTGGCACACTGAGGTTGCTCCTGGTGAGCCCGCGCCAATTCACGTGCAGGCAAAGTTTCCCCCGCCAATCGACTCAGTTGAGGAACGTTGGGTGGTGCCGGCGGCGGAGGATCGTGCAGCAAGTGACGCAGCACCCAAGCACCACGTTCGACCGGCGATGATCGCTGACCATCGGACCCCATCGCCAGCACTGCTGCAGTGCCCAGCAAGCCACCTCGCAAGGAATCGTCCGGCACCGCAACCTTGCGAAACTCGTGTCCCTCCACGCCTTCGATCTCGTAGTATCCGGCCAACAAATCGTTGACGACAACAAAGTCGGCCTTCAATAACTTTTCGAGTGGCAGCTCACTCTCCAGCAAGTAGGCAAACGTTTCGAATAGTTCCTGCCGAGCGTTCTCACGAACGGCGTTGTCAAAGTTGGGGAAGTCCGCTCCGTCAAATTGGAACATGTCCAATCGTTCCATCTGCAACCACTGATGAACAAACCCTTCGATCAAAGCTTGGGAGCGAGAGTCGCGAAGCATTCGTTCCGTTTCCGCTGCCAAAATCGAAGGATCAGTCAGTTCGCCGGATTTCGCCAGGGCCATCAGTTCCTCGTCTGGCGGAGCTGACCACAAAAAGTACGACAACCGTACCGCCAACTCATTGGGCGACAAATTGCGATCTTGTTCAGAATCGGTTTCCTCGACCTGATAAAGAAAACTCGGGGAAGCCATCACAATCGACAGCGGTGAGACCAACGCCTCGGTGACGGATTGGCCTTGGTCACGGGCCGTTTGATAGTGCTGACTCAAACGCTGCAAGTAGTCTTCGGCAGGCGGTGACCCACGAAACGCTCGGCTGGCGAAACGCCGAATCACCTCGCGAGCGTATTCGGATTCGTCCATGTCACTTGGTTGCTCAAACAGAATCGAATCACGAGCAGCCTGGATGGCCTTGGTTTGATCCGAAGGCGAAGGACCGTTCAGTTCGACCCAATCAATCCAAATCCCAGGCGGTGTTCCGATTCCATTGTCTCGCATGTGCAGCGTGGCGAGATTCTTGTCGCCGCGATCTTGATGAGATCGTTGGTGAATCCAAACTTGTTGCCTGGCCCCCGGTTCATGCGTGAATTCAAAGTCAATGGTTTGTGGGTCGTCCATTGGGGCAGTCACCTTGCGCCACCCCAGCAATTGACGTCCGGTTCCGAAGCCGGAGCTGAATTCCAAGTAGTGGTGCCGTTCATCGGCGTCGGGGTACATCGCCGCACGAACTCGCACGTGGTATTTGCCATCCGCGTCGGGATGCTGCGTCGGCAGTTTGACTTTCGTGTACCCGCCCTGTTTGATCGTCATGATCAACGTGATCCCCGTTTGGGTCTCCGGTCGAGCCAAGTAGTCTTCCATCAATGGCAACCACTCCTGGACCTTCTGCTTCTTGGCTTGGTAGGCATCCAACAACCCAAACTCAGACGCAGGCTTCTCTGTTTGAGACAAGAATGCATTGGCACGTTTGCCGATGTCTCGCATTTGCTCGGCCGCCTCGGTGTAGTGCGGCGTGTAGTACTCCTCGGGTTCAATGCGAATCGTTTTCGACTCCGGACTCTTTCGAGGCAAGAGTATCAACTGCAAATTCGCAATCGCAGTCGAGTGATACTGTTCGATTTGGTCGCTCGATAGAAACAACGAGGCTCCTGCGGTGTCGAACCCAGCCGTGGCCTGGTCGTCCGGCAGCGTCGTCACATCCGGACGCACGCCCAACAATGCTTCCACCGTGTTCGCATATTCGCGACGATTGAGACGACGCATCATGATGTCGCCCCCCGAATCGCTCAGCAGCTGTCGTGCGGTGACCATTTTCTCAGACAAGTCTTCCAAAAACGCGAGTTTGTCCGCGTCGCGAAGAGGTTCCGAATCTTCCGGTGGCATCTCGCCTGAATTCAGAGCCCCCAGCACCTTCGACCACAACTCCGCGGTCGCCATGTCCTCAGCCACGTTCATTGATAGCGATTCGAGATCAATGTTGGCTTCCTTGGTCGCACTGTCGTGACAATCCAAGCAGTGGGTTGCAAGAAGCTCCGCGTGACGATTTGGCATCTCGGTGCCAGGAAGCTCCTCCGCGAATGCAGCTTGGCAAACAACGGAAAAAAGCAGAGCGAGTGACAGACGATGAAAGAGCATGAGGATGAATCTCAGGCGGTGAAGGTGGAGGGGACACCAGAGGATGGTGGGGACGCGGGGAGGCAGATCTCAATCGCTCAGTCCAAAGTGAACTCCAGAAGCGGGCCGGAGACCTCGGGGTGAGCATCGTTGGCAAACGCGTGGACCAAACCGCGGTCGGTGCCTTCGACCAAGCCCGATTCACGCACCAGAACAAAGGTCACCCGTCCGTCCGTGTCGTTTCGCAGGAACTGCAGCAACGCATCGGACTGGATGCCAAACGTTCCCGTTTGTTGACTGCGAGGAATGTCAAATTTGCCAAGCAAAATGCCATCGGTGATGTCGGGAGCGTCTTCCCAACTCGGGTCGTCGCCCCAAGTCTCCTTGGATCGATGGGTCACACCATAGATCGCGAAGGTGTTGAGTTTTGGCAATCGCGAGGCGAATCCCTTGCCACTGGGAACTTGGTTCAGACGCAGGCGTGCAGTTGAGACCGAGTTCAAGTCAACCGAATCGATGCTCATCGAAAACATCGCTCGCATGTCCCATTTGCGACTGTCCGCTCGTTTGACCATCAGCATCTCAGGATGGATCCACTTGCCGCGGCGATTGTTGCGAATGACATAGTCGGATTGCCCTTCCGTACCGACCCGAATCACACGTGGGCGATCAGCGTTGGATTGGTCGTATTCTTGTTCGGGCGAGGTCGCCGATTGCGTCGACAACGCGCTGTCGGAAAGCGAAGCGAATTGCTCATCGAACAAGTGGACTTCTTTTCCACTGGCCGGATGATGAACCGAGATCTCGCCTTGCAGCACTTCAAAGTCCGATGTCTGCGACGACTCTTGCACCGAAACGGCGAACTGAGTTCCGTGATCGATCGCAAATCCGCCGGGTGTTTCCACGACAAATCCATGCGCGGATTCGGGGACATCAATCACGGCCGCCCCATCAACCATTCGGACTCGCATGGCATCCAACAATTCAAAGTGGGCAGGGGCCTCGAACGTGATCCTGGCTCCCGACTCAAACTCAACGGTCGCAATGCCCGCCATCAACTTCATGTTTCCGGCAACCAACTTGGATCCGACGGTGGTGGGCAACGCACTTTCCCATGCCGCGTTTTCACTGGTGCTGAGCGTGGCAATGGGAGAGGGCGATTGCGAACCGGTCGTGAACAAAAAGGCGAGCAACAACGAGGCAGCCATCGCACACCAACCCACCAACCAAATGTTTCGATTGGTGGTTGAACCTCGAACGACCGGCGGTTCCATCGAACGCTGAATGGCCAGATCACGCAGTCCCGCATCCGTGGCCGCGGCGATGGCAAACTCTTTCCGCAATTTTGAGTCGCTCGCGAGCAGCTGTTCCAGATCAGCCACTTGTGAATCCGAAAGCGTTCCCAACAGGTATTGCTGTATCAACAGAGAAGGGTCCATGTCAGTTCGCCTCCATTTGCAAACGTTGCTGAACGCAATCGGCAAGCTTTTGCCGGAGTCGCCCCAGCAACTTGTAAAACGCGTTGACGGTTTTGCCGCCGTTTTCCGCGAGTTGCGTGATTTGACCGCCGCTTTGGTACGGTGCCATCAACAATTCCTGGTGTGGCGGAGGGAACTTGGTCAGGCACTCTTGCAGTGCCGAACGAATCTCCACCACTCGCTCAGTTTCGATGGCTTCCGCTTCGTCCGCGATTTGTTTCAACACCTCATCGCTGAGCAACCGTCCGTCACGTCGCAATCCAGTGACAGCACTGAGGCATTTAAAACGCAAGATGACCTTCGCCCAGGGAAGAAATCCGTCCTCGCCATCCAACTGAGAGAACTTTTGCCACATCGTGACACTGGCTTCTTGGATCGCATCATCGACCGCGTTCCAATTGGGAAGCATCGACCGCGCAAACGCTCGCAAGGCAAGTTCATGCTTGACGAAGAGACGCATGAAATCGCTCTCCGTCAGCGGTTGCGGCGGGACTTGGGATGGGGACATGACTACCTATTTGAGTCACTGGAGCAACCTGCCGCAAATTCAGACGAATTTTGCGAAACAGATCGTTTCGGGGAGAATTTGTCCTGAAAACAGGCCCCGGACGGAGCCCCACCAGAAGTCCGGCGACGAATCAGTCCGTTTGCATCCCTTCACAGTCTCGCAACTGAATCGGGGAATCGCCGCCGCGGACGATGTTGTTTCGGATCACGCAATCCGCACATTCCACCGCCAAAATCGCGGGCAGCGAGTCATCTGAAAACACCCCGCCTTGAACGAGGATGCCCTGACACCGGGTGAGCTCCAACACCGCGGGACGATCGTTGACACCTCGAATCACATTGGCGGAAAGAACGCAGTCACGGCAATCGGTCAGCTGAACACCATGCTTGGCAACGGTGTTTCGCCCCAGATGGTAGCGAGGATTCCGGTCCATGGCGTTGGACGCCAACGTCACCGCTTCGCAATTTTCCAGCACAACGTTGCTTTGGAATCCCTTCCAAATGGTGTTGCCGGTGACCGTCGCACTGCGCAGGTGCCGCAGGTGAACGTTGACTTGAGTGTCAGAGAGGATGTTGCCGCTGATCGTGATGTTGCCATGCCGACGTTCCTCCGTGCCGTTGACCTGCTGGCTGTGCAAATCGATCCGGATGTTGGCAGAGTCTTTGCCTTGATGGGTGTGCTGGATCGTGCAACCGGTGATCGCCACTTCTCCGATTGATCCCGACCCACTGGTCAACCAAACATTGGCGGAAGAAGCGGCGTCGGCGGACCCCATGTTGCCTTCGATGTCGCAACCAGTGATGTGCAAGTTACGAACGTTGCCATCATGCGAAGCAATTCCGCCACCGGCATTGTAGCTGATGTGACTTCCCGTGACGTTGATTTGATGCAGGTTGACCGCATCCAGAAACAGTCCAACGCCGGAGTTCTCGTAGAGATGGCAATCACTGACGATCACGTTGCGATTGCGATCCACCAAATGAATCGCATGTCGCGACTTTCGAATCGTCAGGTTGTGAAGCGTGGGCTGCATCGTTCCCGACAGTTCGACGCCGTCAGCTTGCGGATGCTCACCGACAATCTCCAAGTCTGAAATGATCACGGCATTCTGCTGATTCCAAATGTCGTCTGTCACAGTCGAAGGGTCCGCCGTTCCAGCATGAGTCCCCATGACCTGGATCGCTGGGCCAGGTCCCGCCATCACGATCCGACTGCGTCCCTCGCCTTGGAATGCGATCGCACCCGTGCTCTTCAGATCGACGCGAAGCGGACGGGTGATCCGGTACGTTCCCACCGGAAGTTGCACGTCGCGTTCGGCATCAATCCATTGCTGAATCGCAGCGGTGTCGTCGGCAACACCATCCCCGACCGGTTCAGCAGCAAGGGCGAACGGCAACATCGCAAATGTGCCAACGGAAAACGCCGTGATCGACGCGAAGAACAGGGAGCAAGTGACTCGGCGGGGGGGACGGCAATTCATGGTGGTCCATTCTCAAGGTGGGAGGTAGGACCGGCCAGTTTAGCATTCTCCAACAAGCCGATTGTCGCCCATCGACTCCGGCGTAGGAGACAGGCTCAGGATCGTCGAACAAATGGGCTAGGCCGACAGGTTCGTGCCCACGTCCGTGCGGTAGGCGGACGCGGCCGGGACAATGCCAGCCAACAAACTCAATCCAATCACCAACGGCAACAGATAAAGCTCATACGTGCTCATCGAGAAAAAGCCAACCTGGACACCGGTGCGGGCCTCGATCAACGGACTGGCCGCGAGAATTCCCAGGTGAGCCAGCACCCAGCCGGCGATGCCACCGACGAGGGCAATGATCAAACTCTCAAACAAAATGATCCACGTCACATTGCCGCGGCGAGCCCCCAGGGCACGCATCACCGCGATGTCTCGTTTGCGGTCGTTCATCGAATTGTAAATCGCCACCAAAACTCCCACGGCAGCGACCACGCAAGTGATCAACGTGATGGCCAGCAAGGCTTGCATCAGCGGACCAACAATCATCGTCATCAGTTTGTTGATTTCGCCGATTGGCGTCGCAGCTTCCGCTCGCACGCTTTCCTTGATTCGGTTTTGAAGCATGGGAGCCATCATCAGGTTGCCATTGCGAACCAGGATCGACGTGACCTCCCGTTCAGGAATCGTCAGCAACAACGGTTCGTCCGGCCCAGCCGTCTCGGCTGATTCAGGAAGCACGATCACGGCATCATCCGGAATCGGTTTCGCGTGCCCTTCGAGCAAGTAAAAGCCTTCCAAGTTGACAAACGCGGCGCGGTCATTCGGCGTTCCAGTGGGATCCAACACCCCGACAATCAGGAACCCTTGCCCATGGCCTTTGCCTTCCGGATCGCCGTGCGTAGGGTTCATCACATCGCCGACACGCATTCCCATTTGTGCTGCAACGCGGGAACCCAACACGCATTCGAAGTAGCTGTTCTCTTCGTTGCGAAATTCAAAGTTGCGTCCCTCTTCGAAGGTGAACGGCTGATCGGCATCAGGGCCGTGTTTCAACAACTCAAAGAAGTCGGGTGTGGTACCAACAACTCGAAATTCACCGAAGTAATCTCCCAGCGCGAGCGGGATCGCATAGCCATCGGTCATGAACCCAGAGTACACCCCGTCACGTTCCCCCAGAGCCGGATCTCCCCCGAAAGTGCGAACCATCTCAGCTCGCTTCTCCTTCGGATAAAACTCCATGTACTCGGTGTAGGGAAGGTTCTCAATCGGTTGACTGAGGTAGTAGACCGCATTGAGCGTCAGTTGCAGCGTGCTGCCTTTGGGACCAACGACCAGGTTGTATCCCACTGACGCGTTGCGTACGAACGCTTCACTGATGATGCCGTAAACCGACATCACCAGAACCACCAAACCGACGCCCAACGTCAGCGACAAGGTGGTCAAGAAACTCGACAAAGCACGGTAGCGAAAGTTTCGCCAAGCGATGAACAACAGGCTCATGATCCGGCCCCCAAGGGTGAAAAGGCTCGGTTGATGTCTTCCAGTTTGTCAACGCGCTGAAAACGCTGGGCCACATCCATGCTGTGCGTGACCATCAACAATGAGATCTCCTCGTCACGACACGAATCGATGATCAAGTTCAACACCGTGTCGGCACTGGCCGGGTCCACATTCGCGGTGGGCTCATCGGCCAACAACAGTTTGGGACGACCAGCGAGAGCCCGAGCGATCGCGACTCGCTGCTGTTGCCCCACCGACAATTGATTCGGACGATAGTTCGCTCGATCAGAAAGGCCGACTCGATCGAGCAAGTCCGACGCTCGGGCGGCATCAACGCTTCCGCTTCCGAACGACATTCCCAACTTGACGTTCTCCAGTGCCGAGAAGGCAGGCAACAGGTTGAACGTTTGGAAGACGTAGCCAATCGTTCCCGCTCGAAACCGATCGCGGCCCTGCTCACTCAGTCGGGTGAGTTCCAAGTTGTTGATGCGGATGGAACCGGAGGTCGCTGACAACATCCCTGCAATGAGGTGCAACAACGTGGTTTTGCCGCCACCGCTTTGACCGATCAAGGCGACTTGTTCGCCGACCGCGATGTTGAACTGGGGCACATCCAGCACCGTCAGTTCGCCTCCACCAGGTTGATCGAATCGTTTGATCAGATTTTCAATCGCTAGCATGTCGCTGGAATGATTGGGGGATAGGTGCTTCGTGAGCCACAAGCCGCGCACGATTCTGAAAAGAGCCGCGGTGAACGCCGTTCGGCTCATTCAACTTGGCTCGGATTATTTACGCCGCATGGCTCAGACTATTTACGCCGCATGGCTCAAACTATTTACGCCGCATGGCTCTTTGCAGCCCACGGTCGGTCTCACGTTTCTTGATCGTTTCGCGTTTGTCGTGAATTTTCTTCCCTTTGACCAATCCCATCACACACTTGGCCAAGCCTCGTTCGCTGAAATACACCCGCAGCGGGATCAGGGTCAGTCCTCGTTCAAACGCGCGTCCCGCGAATTTCTCGAATTCTTTGGCGTGCACCAGCAACTTGCGAGGACGGCGGGGATCATGGTTCCACATTCCCGCGTTGTTGTAATGAGCGATGTCCGAACCGACCAACCAGAGTTCCCCGTTGGTGGCGCGAATGTGCGCTTCATCGAGGGAAAGTTTGCCTTCTCGCATGGATTTGACTTCGCTGCCCATCAGCATCATGCCGCACTCGACGCTGTCGAGAATCTCGTAGCGGAACTTCGCTTTGCGGTTTTCAGCGACCGGTGTGATGTTCGGTTGATTCTTTTTCGCGTTTTTGCTTTTTCCCTTCCCTGACTTCTTACCGGCCGCTTTTTTTGCGCCAGCCTCGGTCAAGGTGGGCTGCTTTTTACTTTTGTTCTTTGACATGGCCGTGATTGTATCGGGATCGCACAAAAGCAGCATGGGGCGACCATTTTCGATTTCCACCCGGCCCACTACAATGACAGGCCTCTACACTGATTCAGGGTCGGCTTGGGTTACGGACGCTTCCGCGGAACGGTTCGGTCCCCCGTCGACCATTGATTTTTGATTTTTTGCCTTTCATCCGGACAGACGCCGATGGCTTTTCGATTGCCAGTTGTCGCCGAACCAGAAATGCCTGCGGGCACCGACGTCAGCTCGACGGGACGGTTGCCTCGCTGGCTCAAACGTCCCATCCCAAAATCCAACTCGAATCACCTGACCGATTCGCTGATGGAGGAGTACGGGTTGGAAACCGTTTGCGACAACGCCAAGTGCCCCAACCGGATGGAATGTTACAGCCAGCAGACGGCGACATTCATGGTGCTGGGCAATGTCTGCACACGGCCCTGTGGATTCTGTGCCGTCAGCCGAGGGCGTCCACCGGCGGCCCCCGCCGTCGATGAACCGGAACGAATCGCGAAAGCAGCGGAGCGTTTGGGACTGAAACACGTCGTCATCACCAGCGTCACCCGAGATGACCTGCCCGACGGCGGTGCCGACCACTTCCACAACTGCGTCATCGCTGTTCGCGAACGCACCGGAGCGACCACGGAAGTCTTGACGCCTGACTTTGTGCATTGCAAAGAAGCCTTGGCTCGCGTGATCGAAGCCAAGCCCACCGTGTTCAATCACAACATGGAAACCGTGCCACGCCTGTATCGTCGTGTTCGCGGACCCAAGAGCGACTACGCGTGGACGCTGCAAATGATGCGGGAAGTCAAACGCTACGACGCCGAAGTCAAAACCAAAAGTGGCTTGATGTTGGGATTGGGCGAAGAACGAGGCGAATTGTTGGACGCACTGTCCGATCTTCGCGAACACGACGTCGACTTCTTGACCCTGGGGCAGTATCTGCAACCGGGCGACAAGTACCTGCCCGTGGTTCGCTACGTGCCGCCCGAAGAATTCGATGAACTGGCCGACATTGCGAAGTCGATGGGATTCAAGAAGGTCGCCAGCGGCCCCTTCGTGCGTAGCAGCTACCACGCACGTGACATGGCTGAGACGGAGTGATCCGTCAGACGGCCTGACGCGTTCTTTCGCATCACTTTTCCTCGTGTTCCTAGTGGGCACGACAGTGGCAGATCAGCTCGCGAGTGCCTGCTCGCCTGATGGGGCACTCGCTCAGACGAGGCCAGACAACGCACTCCCAAAACAGCCAGGCTGATTGGACGATCGCCTCATCAGCCGATCAGATCGACCAACCAAGGTGCCGCGACCGTGATCAAAACCAAGGCCACGGGGTACGCCGCAACGTAGCTGGTTGCCGGTTGACTGGAATCCGTCGCCCCAGTCAGCACGGCCAATCCCGGCGTGGATGTCATGCCTCCACAAGTCGCACCAAGCGATTGCCAAAGCGTTCGCCCGCCAAAATACCGGGACCCGGCAAAGCCCACCAGCAATGGGATGATGGCGATGGCCGCTGCAGCCACACACAGCAAAACGCCGCGTTCCATCAGCACTTCGACCACGTTGGCTCCCGCGTTCAATCCCGCATCCGCGAGGAACAACGCCAAACCACCTTCGGTCATCAACAACATTGCGGCGGGAGGGTACGAACCGCGAATGGGCCCGAGTCGCCGGAAGTGTCCTAGAATCAGTCCCACCATCAAGGGACCGCCAGCGATTCCCAACGACATCGAGAACTCGCCGATTCGCAGTGACAAGTTGCCGACAAAAATCCCGAGCACAATGCCGGCGACCAAAGACAAGAGATCGGTTTCGTTCACCGTTCGAGGTCGATGCCCAACAGCGGTCGCGATTTTCGCCAGTGCATCCGGTTCTCCCACGGCGACCAACCCATCCCCAAACTCAATTCGAGTTCGTGACGATGGAACGAATTCAACGTCGTGACGTTGGACACGAACGATGGTCACGCCGTACTTCGATCGCAGACGCAACTCTTTCAGCGTGCGACCATAAATCTCCGGTGAGGTGACAACGACATATCGGCGTTCGCGATCCGCATCAACCACGGGATCCGCCGTGTCTTGCAGCTCACCCAATGTTTCCGACACCCGACGGATCTCCAACGAACCGCCAACCAACATGACTTCATCGCCAATTTCAAATTTGTAATTGGGAGGCGTGGGACGCCATCGGCCTTCACGTTGAACACGCGACATCTGGCAAGGTGAATCCGCAAACGCGGCGATATCGCTGGGACGTTTCCCCGCCACCACTGGATTCGCGATTCGCACCACACGTCGCCCAATGCTGCTCGACTCAGCGATTTCAGCAGTGGAAGGTTCCGAAGAATCCGAATTGGAACTGTTTTCCTCGTCATTTGTCTTGGCGAACAGTTTGATCGCGATCTGCACAAACAGAACCACAGCGATGATGCCAATGGGATACGCCACACCAAAACCGACCGCGACAGCTGCCGGATCTTCGGATGATTGAGTGATCGCACCCAGGGCAGGGGTGCTGGTCATTGCACCAGCCATCAAACCGCCAGCCAGCTCCGCCGGGAGGTCCAACAACCGTGCGCAGACCCAAGTCACTGCGACTCCGGTCAGCACAATCACGGATCCGGTGATCGCCATGGCTCGGCCATGAGACGCGAGCCCTCGAAAAAAGGTCGGTCCCGCGGAAATGCCGACGCAATACACAAAGAGGGCCAATCCCAAGGTGCCGAAGCCGGTTGGAATGCTCCAGCCAAAATGCCCGGCGAGCAACGCAACAAACAAAATCGCAGACGTGCCCAGCGAAATGCCGCGAAACGACACTCGGCCAATCAGCAGGCCCAACGCAATCACACAAAGGAGAACGAGAATCGGGTTCATGGTCTCCGAAGCCCCAAGGAAAGAAACTGCCGGACGATACGAGGGTCTGGGCGATTTCACAACCTGGGTTTGGCTCCTCGGATCAGGCTTCGTCAGCTAGGTCGTCTTCCGAGACGCTGTGTCCTGTCGCGGGCGGTCAGAACGGGACTCGTGCCCCCTTGGTCAGCTCGCTTTTTCGGCCATGGATGACGAAACATCCAAGCCAACACCAAGACTGATCAGGGCGCGGTGGCCCCACCAACAAACTGGCGTGCTACCTGCCTCCAATCCGTTGACGGGGTGCCACGTCGCCCGCCCCGACATTGGGATCCGCTCCGGGCTTTCCGTTTTTCTGTGGCAAAGGCATCGTCCGCGCATGAAAACAGCCGGCCTCGCGAGAGACCGGCTGCTTGTCGTTTTGTATCAAGCCCCGAATAGACCAGACCGAGGCTCTGAGGACGCAGGAGCGTTAGGCTGCGGCAGCCTTCTTCGCGTCGCGAGCTTTCTTTTCAGCAACGGTGCGATAATCGACCACATCCCAGACCAAGCCCACCGCGCGAAGCAGTTTGATGGCTTGCCAAGTGATGTCGAATTCCCACCACTTGTGACCGTGCTTGGCCATCCGTGGGTAAGCGTGGTGGTTGTTGTGCCAGCCTTCGCCGTAAGCCACGATCGCGACCAACCAGTTGTTGCGGCTGTCGTCAGTGGTTTCGTAGTTCTTGTAGCCCCAGATGTGGGAAGCACTGTTGACCATCCAAGTCGCGTGCAACACAGCGACCAAGCGGACAAACATACCCCAGACCAACATCGAGATCCCGAGATCCCAGCCACCGAACGCGTAGCCGATACCGAGCAGGGCAAACGAAGCGACAATGTGGATGGGCAAGAACAACAGGTCAAACGCCCGCATGGCTGGGTCTTTGTACAAATCCGGCACCCAACGAGTCAGGTAAGCGTCACGGTCACCGTTGTGGGTGTGGAATGCGAGCCAGAAAATGTGACTCCAGATGCCACCATCGCGAGGCGAGTGTGGGTCGCCTTCGAGGTCACTGTGAGCGTGGTGTTTGCGGTGATCGGCAACCCAATCCAAAGGCGAGCCTTCGCCTGCAAAACAACCGATCCCAGCGAAAAGGTAACGCACCCAGTTGTAGGTTTTCATGCCGGTATGCGTCAGCAACCGGTGGTAACCAAGACAAATGCCAAGGCTGCCAGCAACCCAGTGAAGCACCAAGGCGGTGATCAAAGCGGTCCAAGTGAAAGTGAAAGGTGCGGCCAAACAGACAATATGTGCCATGGCCAACCAACCGACAGCCCACCAACTGATGTTGGAAGCGCGAACGCGGTCGGCTTTCGTCGGCTTCGCCAAATCTCGCTTTTTGGCGGCCTTTTGAGCGACGAGCGACGAGAAACCGTCGGCGTCTTCGGCTCGAGGTTGGTCCAAACGCAACTTGCCGCCTGTTTCAGGCGATTCCAGCGTGGTGGATTCGGGTGCGTGGGAGGTGGTTTGCTCAGCGTTGCCCTTGCTCTTGGCAGGGGCCCGGTTCTTGGTTGGTTCAACAACGGTCGACATCAGAGAACGATCCTGGTCTCGTGGTGCGTTAAATAAGTCGTGAGACGCAGCCTAAAAATGACCAACGTCTCGTTTCCGCCGGAAGAATAGCAACGCAAAGCCGTTTCGACGTCACCCCTGATGTAAAAGCGTGTAACGGTTATGTAATTGTTCTTTCGATGCCCGTATTCTGAGGAAAACAGCTCGATCGAGAGGGCAAGAACACTCATTTTGAGCAATCTCGAAAGCCTGTTTTCTGTTTTCACCGCTCTCCAACCTGCTCATCTGCTGTCCTCGATGCCCGATCCGCCATTGATTCCCACGTTCGCGGACCGCCTGCAGCAGAGATCCGATCTCCTTCGCGACCTCCGCCGATTCTTCGACGCCCGAGGCTTCGCCGAAGTCCAGCCACCGTGTTTGAGTCGCGACTGCGTGGTCGACGCATTCTTGGATCCGATTGAGGTGGACGGGGCACAAGTCGGACTGGTTGGCGGATCGGATTCCCCCGCGACGTTTTACCTGCAAACGTCACCTGAATCGGCCATGAAACGAATGCTGGCCGAGGGTGCTCCTTCGATCTACGCCATCACACCGGTGTTTCGAAAAGGTGAAACAGGATCACGGCACAACGTTGAGTTCTCGATGTTGGAATGGTACGAAGTTGGCGGCGATGCGGCGTCGGCGATCGAGCTGCTGGGTTGCCTGGCGGTCGAAACACTGAACACGCGTCCCTACCGAACGATCACCTACCGCGAGGCTTTTCAACAACATCTCGGATTCGATCCGATTGAGATCGCAGTCAGAGATCTGCAGGACCAAGTCGCTCAAATGGACGCAACGCTGGCCCGCTCCATTGGGCTGGATCGCGACGCTTTGCTGGACGTTTTGTTGAGCGAACGGATCGAACCCGAACTCGCCAATGACACGCCGACCATTCTGACTCGGTACCCTGTGACACAAGCCGCGCTCGCCAAACCCTGCCAGGATGACCCGCAGTGCGCGGAACGCTTTGAACTGTTCTACCGAGGCGTTGAGCTGGCCAATGGCTACGACGAACTGCTGGACGCAGACGAGCTTCGAAAACGCTACGAACTCAGCAACCAAATTCGCGTCGCCCACGGACGCCAAGCCCTGACCGTCGAAACAACGTTGCTGCAAGCCATGCGTCGGGGCTTGCCACCATGCAGCGGCGTGGCGCTCGGAGTCGACCGATTGCTAATGCTGCGTGTCGATGCCCATCACATCGAAGACGTCATTCCCCTTCCCACCACCCGAGCTTGATTGCCCGCGATGCAGCTTTCCTTACTCCGGCGATCAGTCTGCGAAGTCATCCGCACATACTGCTTGGTGTTGATTGGGTGCGGGGCCATGGTGGTCGACAATCAAACTGGCCTGCTGACTCATGTGGGGGTGGCCACCGTTTGGGGGTTGATCGTGATGACGATGATCTACTCGATCGGAGATTTATCGGGGGCTCACAGGAACCCGGCTCGTAGCCTGGGTCCCGCTGTGATGTCCAACCATTACAATCTGCTCTGGTTGTATTTGACCGCGCCCATCGTGGGTGCGATCGCGGGTGGATGGTTGTACCGATTCGTGCGAGGCGATGACGAATCGGACAGAGAGGAATGTGTCATGGTCAAGAAGGTTTCCGCCGTTGTTTTGTTTGCGTTCATCCTTGGTGCTGGCGGGAGTGCCGCTGTGGCGGAGGACGTCGATTCGCTGCTGCGTCCCAACGATCGCATCGCCATCATTGGGGGCACGTTCGTCGAACGCATGCAACCGCGAGACCAACTGGAAGCAGAACTGCAGACGCAGCGTCCCGACTGGAAGCTCTCCCTTCGCAACCTCGGTTGGTCGGGCGACACCGTCTCCGCCATCGCTCGCAAGCGTTTTGACAACATCGAAGCGGGCCGCGCCAGACGTTTGGCGGACATTGAGGCAGCCAACCCGACGGTCGCACTGATTTGGTACGGACAATCGGAAGCGGGGCAGTTCGAGGAAAATGCAGCTCGATACCAAGCGGACCTGTTGAGTTTGGTCGCCCAACTGAAGAAGCAACAAATCCGCGTGGTCCTGCTGACTCCCGTCGCAATGCCTGGGGACCGACGCCCCCACTACCGAGCCGGCCTGGACGCCTTTGAGCAAATGCTGCGTGACGTCGCGCGAGCCCAATCACTGGCGTTGGTGGAACTGAACTGGAATCCCACGGATCAACAATTGGTAGACGATCGCATGTTGCCCAACGAGCTGGGTTACCGCGAGTTAGCCGTGCAATTGGGAGGAACCCTGCTGGGCGAATCCACCGAACCACGTGACTCCACGCGATCCAACCTAGCCGACGCGCCCGAACGCCGGTTGTTGCTGGAAGCGATTGCTCGAAAGAACGAGTTTTTCTTCCACCGCTACCGCCCTCAAAACGAAACCTATTTGTTCTTGTTTCGAAAACACGAACAAGGCAACAACGCGGTCGAGATCGAGCAGTTCGATCCGATCATCCAAGAAGCCGACCAAGCGATCTGGGACGCGGCCCAGCCCCAGTAACCGGCCAAACTGCCACGCACCGCGCAGATTTGGAGTTGAGACTTGGCGGTGCCGGGGGCCGTCGAGGCCGAGTCATGGAGAACATCTCCGTTCAACCACGAAGCGATCCCCGAGATTCGATTACAATGGCGGCCTTCCCCACATCCCGCCCCTCAGAATTGTTGAACATGCGCACCGCACTTTCACAAGCCCACCCGTTTCTCGCTGCGTTGCTCTGCGTGGCCTTGACCGGAACCGTTGCCCGGGCCGCCGACCAGCTTCCACCCACTCCCGAGCGTGCTGGGATCAAGCCTCGCAACGTGGTTTTCATCCTGACCGATGACCATCGTTTCGACGCCATGGGTTGCGCCGGCCATCCGTTTCTCGAAACACCGCACCTCGATTCGATCGCGGCCAACGGAACGCATCTCAAAAATGCGTTTGTCACCACCAGTTTGTGCTCGCCCAGCCGCGCCTCGATTTTGACCGGCTTGTACACCCACAAGCACCGTGTGATCGATAACAACCGAGTGGTCCCCGAGGGCACGTTGTTCTTCCCTCAATACTTGCAACGTGCGGGATACGACACAGCCTTCGTGGGCAAATGGCACATGGGCGGGCACCACGATGACCCACGTCCCGGATTTGATCATTGGGTCAGCTTCCGAGGCCAGGGCAACTACTTGCCACCAGGTCCCAAGTACACCCTGAACGTCAACGGCGAACGGGTCAAGCAAAAGGGTTACATCACCGACGAATTGACAGACTACGCCGTCGATTGGTTGAAAGAGCGAGACGACGACAAACCATTTTTTCTTTACTTGTCTCACAAAGCCGTTCACTCGAACTTCACACCCGCCGAGCGCCATCAAGGACGCTACGCCGATGCTGACCTCAGTTTCCTGCCGACGGGAAAAGAGCTTTCCGCTGACAGAAACACACCGCGTTGGGTGAGGGACCAGAAAAACAGTTGGCACGGAATCGACTTTTCGTACCACAGCGACAAAGGGCTCGACTATCTCTATCGCCGCTATTGCGAATCAGTGCTTGCTGTGGATGACAGTGTTGGCCGAGTGTTGCAGCAACTCAAGGACATGGGAATCCACGACGACACGCTGGTCATTTACATGGGCGACAACGGATTCATGTGGGGCGAACACGGATTGATCGACAAACGGGTTTCCTACGAAGCATCCATTCGAGTACCGATGTTGATGCAGTGCCCCAACTTATTTGAAGGCGGCACGCCCATTGAAAACGTGATTGGAAACATCGACGTCGGGCCGACCGTGTTGCATGCTGCTGGGTTGCAAACACCGGATTACATGGACGGACAAAGCTTCCTTGACCTGCCTAACAATCGCGACGCCGATTGGCGGAAGTACTTTTTGTACGTGTACTACTGGGAAAAGAACTTCCCTCAAACGCCAACCCAATTTGCCTTGCGTGGGGATCGCTTCAAGTACATCACCTACTACGGATTGTGGGACACCGACGAACTCTATGACCTGCAAACCGATCCGGATGAACTGAACAACTTGATCCACGACCCGGACTACAAATCGGTTGCCAAGGAGATGGAAAACCAGCTCTACGAAATGCTGGGAGACGAAGGCGGCATGGACATCCCCATGAATCAACCTCGCGGGGGCTCCAACAACAAGCGTTGGGCTGAGCAGGGTGGAAACACCGCCGCTGATTTCCCAAGAGCGTTCGTGGTTGAGAAACCTCTCAACACCAACGCAAACTAAAGTTCTCCATATGGTGCCAGCCACCTTGATTTGACTTTGCTGCGGCGATGCATACGATGCTTTTGTCTTGTCAATCCCACTGGAGAGCAGAGCGATGCCGCGGCCTCAGCGAAGCGAACAGTTTGATCCCAGCGAAGTGGGGATCGTGCACGTGGTCCAGCGATGTGTGCGACGCGCCTTCCTTGCCGGTGTCGACCAGGCGACCGGCAAGGACTTCTCGTTCCGCAGGGAATGGATTCGCCGGCGGATGGAAGCTCTGGCTTCGGTGTTCGCGGTCGATGTGCTTTCGTACGCGGTGTTGAGCAATCACATGCATCAGATTCTCCGCAACCGACCGGATGTCTGTGCTCAATGGAGCGACGAGGAAGTTGCGATTCGCTGGCTGCGTGTGTTCCCCGGTCGACGCCTCGAAGAACACTTGGCCGAGCCGACTGAAAACGATGTGCAAATGCTGGTTCGCAACAAGGAGCGGCTGACTGAAATCCGTCGCCGCTTGTCAGACATCTCTTGGTACATGAGAGCCCTGGCCGAACCCATTGCCCGACTGGCGAACAAACAGGACGAGTGCACCGGCAGATTTTGGGAAGGTCGCTTCAAAGCACAGAAAATCGTCGACGAGGCAGGCTTGCTCGCCTGCAGCATGTACGTCGATCTGAATCCGGTCCGCGCAGCGCTGACGGCGACTCCCGAGACCAGCCCGCACACCAGTGCCTACGACCGGATCGAAGCTCGCAAGGGCGAACGAATCCCTTCGGCCGCCTTTGATCTGAAACCGATTCCGACGGAAGAAGCCGGACGAGAAATTCGAGAAACGCCGGTCGAAGTTCTTCAGGAAAAACGCAGGGCGAAGCGACGCAATCCAACCGGGAAACGGATCCGGCGAGACGAATGGTTGAGCCCTCTGACGTTGAGCGAAACCAAACTGTCCACCGAACCGCAAGTCCACACGAAAGGGCTCCGCAGCAGCGATCGCGGATTCTTGAACATCCGCTGGAGCGATTACAAACGGTTGCTGGACTGGACCGCGGCGCAACCGATTGCCTGCCGAGCGACTGAACTGCCCAAGCGTCTCGCCCAAACGCTTTCCGAAATCGGAATCGACGCTTCGATGTGGCGAGACTTGGTGTGGGACTGGCAGAAATACTTTGGCAAAACCAGCTGCATCGGTCGCCCTGAATCGCTGAAAGCGGATGCAGAACGAACCGGCCGCCATCACCACCGCGGCCAGGTCCAAGCCGCAGCCTGCTTTGCCTGAGCAGCAAGGTCAAAGCACGCGTCATCCTTCGCAGTGGTGCAAGGGGCGACGGAACAGTTGGGGACAACTGTTCTACTCTGCTGCGCTCCAACGCCCTCAATTGAGAGGCGGAGCCACTGAGCTCACGATTCTTCCCTGAAATTCGCGATGCCCCCGTGGGATTCACTCTCCATTCGCGACGCCTGCACTCTCGGAAAAGTGGCTGGCACCATATGAAACTCAGGTCCAAGGCTTCGTCCAAATCCACAAGGTGGCTGGCACCTTATGCCACAAAGTGGCTGGCACCAAATGGGAGGGTCATTTTTTGGCGACCAGGCTGACGCCGACAATCGCGATGGACATGCCCGCCAAGTGCTTCCAGGACGAAGGCTCGTCGAGAACCGCGACTGCGAGGAACATGGTCAAGACAGGACCAACGGAGCCGATCACGGTCGTCCGAGTCGCTCCGATCTTCAAGATCGCTTCGTTGATCATGAAGCTTGGGATCACTGTGCAAACAAACGCGAGCACCAGTCCATACACGTACACAATTGGCTGGGCGTCGAAAAAGTCGCCGATCGAATGCGTGCAGAGAAAATGAATCACGACGAAGAACGTCGACCCGATCATCGCGAGGCTGGTGAATTCGCGACTGCCAATCTTCTGCATCACCGGCTTGGCGAACAACACGTACAGTGAGTAGCTGAGTGCCGCACCAAACACCAAGAACACGCCCCAACCTGTGTTGCCGTCGGGCGTGAACGATCGCTCTTGCCCGTACATCAACCACACGCCGGCGTAGGACAGCCCAATCGCCATCAGAATCTTTGCATTGACCTGCTCGCCGAGAAACATCCACGCCAATGCAGCAACCATGGCTGGGTAAGTGAACAACGTCAATCGTTCGAGCTGGGCCGAGATGTATTCCAGCCCTGACAAGTCCAAGTAGGACGCCAGGTAGTACCCCAAGAACCCGAGCAGCAACGATCGGACCACAATTCGGATGGGGAAAGCAGCAGAACCCGTGCAAGCGGAGTGCGATCGACGTCGCCGAAGGAGCACGGCAAAGACAACAACATAGAACGGGAAAGCCAACACCATTCGAATCGCGAGCAACAAGGTTGCGTCGGCGCCGGCGGCAAAGGCAAGCTTGATAAAAATTGACTTCAACGCGAACAGAAAGGTCCCCACGATGGCCAGCGTCACTCCCCATGAAAATTGGACGGGGACCGAATCAGGTGAAGAGGCGAAATCGGAAGCGGTGGTGTCCGTGGTCACGGAACGGCTCAATCAAACGAATGGCGGGCAGTGTGGCGTCAGAGTCCCAACGCGGCCCAGAAGCCGCAACCCGTCAGCATGTCCCCACCTCTGACACGGAACTCATGCCCTCGGTTCATCTGAATCGTGGCGAGGCGAGACCAACCGACCGCTTCATTAAAATTGGCCCACTAGACCGGTGGTTGATCACTGTCGTAAGGCACCGAATTGCCGTGCAACTCCGCCAATGCATTGGCGGCGGCACGCTGCTCGGCGTCTTTTTTGTTGTTGCCCCACGCAGGAGCGAAACTGCGATCGTCCACCATCGCCCCCATCAAGAACATCTTGCGATGGTCCGGCCCTGTCTCGCGAATCAGCTTGTAGACTGGCGTCGCAGACAGTTCCCGCTGAGCGTATTGCTGCAGCACGGATTTGTGATTCCCGGACCCTTGCGTGTCGACGGCTAAGTTGACCTCATCGGCCAACCATTCTTTCAATCGATCGCGAACGATTTCGGGGCCACCGTCAATGTACAAAGCCGCGATGACAGCTTCGAAGACGTCGCTGACCAGTGATTTGGGGTAGCTGCGATTTCGGGTCACGCCACGGCCAACGATCAAACATTGATCCAGCCCAAGTTTACAGGCGGCTTTGCCACACGAACGACGACTGACGACAGCGGATTTAATCTTCGTCAGATCTCCTTCGCTGTATTCCGGGTATTCATTGAACAACCATTCGCAAACGGTCAGCCCAAGAACCGAGTCACCAAGAAATTCCAGTCGCTCATTGCTGGCCAATCGATTCGATGCCCCAGATGCGTGCGTCAAAGCCGACCGCAGCAGATCGAGGTCCTGAAAGTCGTAGCCCAGAATCTCCTGGCAACGCTGAATCTTTGCAAATGCATCCGCGTACGGTTCGTCGTCCGACGCGTCCACCAAGCGAATGGCTTGCGTTCCAAGTTGATCCGAAGAGGCAGAGAACTCGTTGGAGTTCGCCTGATTCGTTTCCAACGCCGATGGCGAGAGCGGTTCTCGTGACGGATCACGAGAAGATTTCGGTGACGAGGGTGACACGCGCAGGGAGACCTCAGAGAGTGGGATGGGGAAGAAACGACAGGGGTGTCAAATCTTCAGTCCCGCGCCGGTGACCGAAACAAGAGGCTGTCTCGGCCACCGGTGAGCGACTGGTGGGAGGGAACGAGCGCCAATGCAGCCACCGCATCTCCCTCTTCCGAACGCAAATTCTATCTGGAGAACAGTGGTTTTGGCAACGAGAATGCACGTTCGCTTCGAACTAAGTTTCGATCTGGCCCCGCAACTCGACCGGACCGACCGAACAAACAGCCGACTTCAACAGGTATAACGAGGTCCACCCCACACCTGCTCGCGAAACGATCTCAGTCACTACTTCTGGAAGCAAATGATGACGCGAAGGAACACGATTGGCACGCTTGGGAACCGAATCTCATTCGCTTTTCACCGCTTGGGAATCGCTCTGCTCACGCTCGGAATGGCGATTCCTTCCCTCAACGCAGAAGAGTTGACTCCAAAATCAGCCGCCAATCCAAACGCCACGCGGTCTCCGGCGGAGTCAGCCGAGTCACTGGCCAAGGACCTGAAGTACTTGACCAGCGAAGAACTGGCCGGGCGCAGCGCAGTGGGCCCCGAGATCCTGAAAGCGGCGGATTACATCGCCGAACGATATCGCGAAATCGGACTGGAAACTCGCCTGTATGGCGATTCCCCGATGCAACCGGTCGAAATGGCCACGGGATCGCAACCGACTTCGCCCGATGACAATCGCCTCCGCTGGTCCTCCCCTGGCACGGAATCGACCGAAATCGAACTGGAAAACCAATTCATGCCCCTGGCGATCGGCACCACCCAAGGTGACGTCGAAGCCGACATCGTTTGGGTGGGATACGGCATCCGCGCCGCCGAACTGGGATACGACGACTACGCAGCTTTCGAACAAGCCAGCGGCCAGCAAAACACCAAGAAGAAGGGTTCTGTCGAAGGCAAAATCGTGATGATGCTTCGCAAAGAGCCTGGTTTCGCGGACCCAAACAGCCCCTTCGATGGCGTGAAGAACACCCGCCATGCCTTCTTTGATACCAAAATTTCAACCGCGATCGACCAGGGCGCCGTGGGCGTGCTGCTTGTCAACGATCCGGTGAGCACTGAGCGCCTGGTGCAAGCGATCCACCAGCGCTATCGAGCCGAGGAAAAACGCCTCCAAGCGTTAACAGCTCAGCTCAACGCGTTGCCTGCTGAAGCCACCAATCTGCGGGCTGCACTGACCAAGCAACTCGATCGAGTCAACGAGATGCTGGGCAATCGTGAACGGGAAGTTGCGCAAGCCCAGTGGGGATTGCTCGGTGTCGCCGAAGCCGGAATGCGTCCCCTCAAGGGCAACGAAAAGTCCGCCGGCCCGCAGCCAGGCAAGTCATCGCGACGTCCCGCCATCCCCGTCGCCTCGATTTCGCGTGAAGCCGCCGATCGTTTGCTGAAACAAATGGCTTCCCTGCCATCGGCGAACAAGGACGGCGACTCCCGAGCGATCTTTGCGAAGGGTTTGACCACGGTCGAGCAAGCCATTGACGCGGACTACAAACCGAAAGGGATCGCATCCACAGGACTGCGTGGCCGCCTCCAGGTGGGTCTGACCCAAGCGACCGCGACCAGCCCCAATGTGCTGGGTGTGCTGGAAGGAAAAGGCAAACTGGCCGATGAAACCGTCGTGATCGGGGCTCACTATGACCACGTTGGGATGGGCGGCATGGGGTCGCTTGCCCCCGGAACCATCGAGATCCACAACGGCGCCGATGACAACGCCTCAGGCACTTCCACCATGTTGGCCGTCGCCGAACGTGTCGTTGAACAACTGAACCAGACGACCGCTCACCGACGAATCGTATTCATCGCCTTCACCGGCGAAGAACGTGGCTTGCTGGGTAGCAAACACTACTGTTCCCAGCCTCGGTTTCCGATCTCGAACACCGTCGCGATGCTGAACATGGACATGGTCGGTCGACTTCGCGACAACGAACTGACTGTCTATGGAACCGGAACTTCCGCTGGATTCGAAACACTGGTCCAGAACCTGAACAAGGACATGCAGCAAACATCGCGACCGTTCAAGCTCAATCTCGTCCCAACCGGGTACGGCCCCAGCGATCACGCCTCGTTTTACGAAGCTGGGGTCCCCGTGCTGTTCTTCTTCACAGGCCTGCACAGTGATTATCACCGTCCAAGTGATGATTTTGAGAAACTTAACCTGGATGGGATGACCCGCATAACCGATATCGTTTCTCAGGCCGCCAATCGTGTCGCCACGATGGACGAGCGCCCTCCGTACACGCAGACCAACAAAGACTTTCAGATTCGGCATCAGATGACGGTGGTTCTGGGCATCCAAATGGATCCCAATTCCAACGAAGTCGCCGAAGTGATGGATCCCAGTGCTGCCAAGGAAGGTGGCATCCAAGTGGGCGATCAGTTGATCAAAGCCGGAGACCGCACCATTCAAACCGTCAACGATCTACGGGAAGAACTTCGACCGAAGTCGCCCGGAGACTCGCTGCGACTGACAATCCAGCGTGATCAAGAACAGATGGAATTGAACGTGCGACTTCGGGCAAGATGAACAAGATAAGAAGCCAAGAAAATTGCCAAACTGCTGTTCAAACCGCCCCGATCCGCCTTGAAGCGGTCGGAATGGATTGACACAATGACCGGCAGCAATGCTTGATTTCGGTGAGGAAACCGGAGCCAGTCAAGCGGGCATGAATCAGACAATCGCATTCACCACGCAAGGAGTAGCGGACGTGCGAACCATCGTTCTTTCGGCCATCGCCATGGCCATGACCACCGTCAGCGTATCGGCACCGACTTCGGCATCCGCCCAAGACGCAGGCCACCGCATCGCCGTTGTGGATGTCGCGTACATCTTCAAAAACAACGAAGGTATCAAACAGCAAGTCAAGGCGGTGGAGGACAACTTGAAGTCCTTCGACACCGAACTGACAGCGAAACGAGAGGAGCTGAAGGCAGCGGCTGAAAAGCTGAAGACCTTCCAACCCAGCTCCCCTGAGTACACCGCTCAAGAAGAACGCGTTGCGTCCATGGAATCCAAACTCCGTTTGGACATGGCCCGCAAACGCAAAGAGCTCGCCGATCGCGAAGCCAAGATCTACTACGACAACTACCAGCTCATCACTTCGGGCGTCCAAGCGATCGCCGAGTACCACAAAATCAACTTGGTTTTGCGTTACAACAGCGAAGACATGGACCTGGCACATGGCGAGTCGGTCATTCGTGGCGTGATGCGAAACATCGTCTACCACGATGAGCAACTGGACATGACCGGTGCGGTCATGAGCTACCTCGACAAGAAACTGATGGCTGGCGGAACGCCAAACCGTCAGTAGTCCAGTCGTCCTGACTGACAATTCAAAAGGTGGCTCGAGCATCGCTTGAGCCACCGACCGAGCGTCGCAAGGATTCGTGACGCTCTCCAAGGATACCAATGGGGCACATCGTCACTCCGTTGATGACAATCAGGCTTCGCTCGCGTGCAAGGAGGCTCGCAGCGTGATGGGGATTCGCAACGAACACACAATCGCCTCGAGCTGTGCGATCAGCGGCCGCGGCTACTGGAGCGGCAAGGACGTCCGCGTCACCTGCTGCCCCGCGCCAGCCGGAACAGGAATCGTACTCGTGCGATCCGACCTGCCTGGCGAACCGGAATGCCCTGCGAACACTCAGTTTGCAACGGGCGTTTCATTCCGAACGAACCTCGCCAACGGCCCGGCCAAATTTGAAATGGTCGAGCACTTGATGGCCGCCTTCGCAGGCCTCGAAATCGACAACTGCCGCGTCGAAATCACCTCAGAAGAACTCCCTGGCCTGGACGGAAGCTCCCTGCCTTACGTCGAGGCACTGCAAGAAGCAGGCTTGGTCATCCAAGCCGCCGCGTCCCAACCACTGACGATCCGGGAACCATTCCGCCTTGAACATGGTGGCGGGTACGTCGACGTTTCGCCCACCACCCAAGGTGAAGCGGTTTACGAATACTGCTTGGACTACGGCCCCGCCAGCGCCATCCCGCAGCAATCCTTCCGCTGCGTTCCAACACCGCACACGTTTGCACGCCAAGTCGCTTCTGCACGCACGTTCGTGACTGCCGACCAAGCCTTGCAACTTCGCCAGTCCGGCGTTGCCTCCCACGTCACACACCAAGACCTCCTGGTGATCAGTGACGAAGGACCTGTCGAGAACGAGTATCGATTCCGCAACGAGTGCGCCCGCCACAAAACACTGGACCTGATCGGTGACCTTTCCCTGGCCGGCGTCAGTTTGATAGGACAGTTTTCTTCCGTCCGAGGCGGGCACCAACTCAACGGCATGGTCGCCGTTCGACTGGCTGAACTCGCTCAGCAACAACAACGGAATCAACCTGCCAATCAGCCCATTTGCCTCCAGCAACGGCGAGCCGCATGATTGATCTCCTCGGACCTTCGACTCACTTCACACACGCACCTCAACTTCAGAACAACGCACCAAGGACCCAACTATGAGTGCTAGTATCGCTCAAACCGCCGTGGTCGATCCTCGTGCGCAAATTGGCGAAGGTGTCCAAATCGGACACTTCTGTGTCATTGGTCCCAATGTCAAGTTAGGCGACCGCACGCGCGTGGGCGATCACGTAACCCTGGATGGCGTCACCTCGATCGGTTGCGACAACCAAATCTTCCCGCACGTTTCGATCGGCACCAACCCACAAGACGTCAGCTACCGCAACACACCCACGCGTGTGGAGATCGGCGATGGCAACGTCTTCCGGGAACAAGTCACGATCAACCGTGCCAGCGAAAAAGAAGACGGCGTGACTCGCGTGGGCGACCACAACTACCTGATGACCGGCACCCACATTGCGCACGATTGCATCATCGGTTCGCGAATCGTGCTGGCCAACAACTGCATGATTGGCGGCCACGCTCACATCGCGGACGACGTCACGATTGCAGGCGGAGCCGGCGTGCATCAATTCGTTTCGATCGGAACGCTCAGCTTTGTCGGTGCGATGACTCGCATCCTTCAAGACGTGCCTCCGTTTGTCATCGTCGACGGGGCCGACGCTCGCCCTCGCTGCATCAACACCGTGGGACTGAAACGTCATGACTACACCGAAGATGACATTACGGTGTTGACACAGGCTTTTCGTTTGCTGTATCGGAAACGTATCGGCGTGGAACCCGCTCGCGATGAATTGTTCGCGACAGGTCCGATCCGCCCCGTGTTGCGGCACCTGTTTGATTGTTTAGACAACAGTTGCCTTGGTCGTGCCGGCCGAGGCCGAGATAGAAGAAAGAAAGCAGCATGAACCGGGAATTGCGAGTCGCCGTCATTGGTGCAGGTCACTTGGGCCGCATCCACGCGAAATTGATTTCACAAGTCGATGGCGCTCGCCTCGTCGCCGTTTGCGATCCCGTCCAGGCTGCGTGCCAGGCAGTCGCCGACACTCACGCCGTTGCGGCTCACTCGGATTATCACGATGTCATCGAAGACATCGATGCCGCCATCATCGCGGCCCCCACCGACTACCACGCCGACATCGCATCAACGCTGATCAAGGCTGGCAAACACCTGATGGTTGAAAAACCACTGGCAGCCGAATCCGACGATGCACGTCGTCTGGCATTGATGGCATCCACACGAAACGTCGTGTTGCAAGTCGGCCACGTGGAACGATTCAACCCAGCGTTCACAGCGTTGGAAGACTTCGGCGTCGACGTCAAGTATGTCGAAGCCACTCGTGCGTCGCGTTTCCCAGGCCGCTGCTTGGACGTCGGCGTGGTGATGGACCTGATGATTCACGATTTGGACCTTGTCCTGTCACTGACTCAATCCGCCGTCCGATCAATTTCTGCCAGTGGAATCTCGGTCGTCAGCGATCACGAAGACATTGCCGAAGCACGGATCGAATTCGAATGCGGCATGGTCGCCAATTTGAAGGCGTCGCGTGTCAGCCCGTTGCCTGCCCGCGACATGACCTTGTTCAGCCCAGCTGGATTTGCACAGATCGATTTCGGCAAGCCGTCCCTGGCGACAGTTCGTGCGAGCGAAACGCTCACGACTCGGCAGTTCGAGCTGAACGAACAAACAGAAAACCCTCTGGCTTACGCCGACACGTTGTTCAGCGAGCATCTGAACTGCGAAGTCAACGAGTTGCAGCCTCGAAATGCGATCCTGGACGAACTGCATGACTTCGTCATCAGCATCGAAAGCGGATCCTCGCCAATTGTGGACGGTTCCGCCGGGGCTCGCGCCGTCAAGGTCGCCAGCTCGATCTTGGACGCGATCGATGAACGAGCCTGGTATTCGTACGCTGGAGCGGATGAGCGGGGCCCCCTGGCGATTCCACGACGTCGCTTGGGCCAGCCTTCCAAACGCGAAGACACATCGACTCCAGGTCGCCGTGCTGCTTGATTTTCGCGACCTGCATCGAGCCAGACCCACCAAATTCCTTCGCAAACCACCTCCTTTGCCACCAAAACGGCCGAATTGGGTGGTCAATGCAGAGAATCTGCTTAGGGAGCCCGGTGCGACATCCTGACGCGGCTGCGTTCCCAATTTGATCACAGTCGCGTGAAAACGCTCAAAAACCGCAAGCAAACCGCCTGAAAAGACGATTCAATCGTTTTTACCGGTGCAATTGCTATGGTTGACGCAAGCTGCGTGAGACCTAAACTCTGCCCAAATTGCCTCCGCGCGTGTTTGAGGCATTTCCACCTAGTCTAGGAGAGTTTAGATGATTCGATCGATCATGGTTGTCGCCCTGTTCGCTGTTTCCAGCGTTGCCGTTGCTCCACAAGCCGAAGCTGGCTTGTTCGGATGCTTCAAAAAGAACAACTGCTGCGAAGCTGCCCCAGTTTGCTGCGAAGCTCCAGCACCCGTTTGCTGCGAACCTGCACCAGCTCCAGTTGTTTGCTGCGAGCCAGCTCCAGCTCCAGTCGTTTGCTGCGAACCAGCTCCAGTTTGCTGCGAACCAGCACCTGTCTGCTGCGACCCATGTGCCAAGCCAAAGTGTGGCTTGTTCGCAAAGATCAAGGCTCGTTTCGCAGCCAAAAAGTGCTGCCCAACTCCTTGCTGCAACTGAATCACCGGACTTCGTTGCTTCCCAACCTGATTCGGAATCGACGTTTGACCGAGATAAGAGCGAGTGCTGTTCAAGAACAGCGCTCGTTTTTTTATGCGCTGTCACCATTGGCAGCGAACGCGAGATACCCGAGGATTCGGTCGATTGACCCAACCCGATGATGCAGTTGAGTCGCGAACTCTTTCTCCTTTTCACCACATTGAATTGCCACGATGGTATCAGCCAATATTCTCGCCCTTGATGTCGACCAACTGAATCGTGACTGGCAATGGATGCTGTCAGCACTGCAGACGGTGTTGCAACGCGGGGGCGACGAGAAATTGGCGGAGCTGTTGCCAGTTCCAGGTTGCAAGCTCGATCCCGCAAAAGCCCCCGCTGATTCGGTTCAGCTGACTCAGGCGTATTCGATTGCCTTTCAATTGCTCAGCATGGCCGAACAGGGATCGGCGGCTCAGTTTCGAGATCGCATCGAATCAGAGTCCGGCATGGCTGACCTGCCCGCTTTGTGGGGCGAGAGCCTGCAACAACTGATCGACCAGGGCTGGACCGCGGAGATGATCGCCGCAGAACTTCCATCGATGCGAGTGGAACTCGTGTTGACCGCCCACCCCACCGAAGCCAAACGAGCGACGGTGTTGGCTCACCACCGTCGCCTCTTCCGCCGGTTCCAACTTCGACACCAGGAAGACCTTCCCCCATGGCGGCGATCCGAGAACGAGCAAGCCATCGAATCAGTGCTCAGCATTCTCTGGCGAACCGGCGAAATCTACCTCGACAAACCGGACCTGCAATCCGAACGCCGCAACGTGATGGATTACTTGACGGTGGTGTTTCCCAAAGCGTTGCAACCACTTGATCAACGTTTGCGACAAGCTTGGCGAGAGGTCGGGCTGAGCGAAAAGGCCATCGCAGACCCCTTGGCGTTGCCGCGATTGACCTTCGGAACCTGGGTGGGCGGCGACCGCGACGGGCACCCATTGGTCACGCCCGAAGTGACCGAAGAAACGCTGATGCAGCTTCGCCGTGGTGCGGTTGAACTGATGCGAGAGGAGCTGGTCCAACTGGCACGGCTGACCAGCGTGTCCGCCTATTGGTTGCCGCCGACCAGCGATTTCCTCACCCGCATTGCAGAACGAGCCCATGCGATGGGAGCCACAGGAGCCACCGCAATCGCGCGCAACCCCAATGAACCTTGGCGTCAGTTCATCAACCTGATGCTGGCCAGTTTGCCGTCGGAAACGACGCTGGCAAACGGCAAGGAACAATTCACCTACCGACGTTCACGCGAATTGCTGGCGGATCTACGTTGCCTGCACGAAAGCTTGGTGGCAGTCGACTTGGGCGATGTGGCAACCAGTGCCGTGGCACCCACCATGCGGATTGCTCAAACATTTGGTTTCCACTTGGCAGTGCTGGACATCCGCCAAAACAGCGCCAAACACGACACGGCAATCGAACAACTCCTGCGAGCCGCCGGCATGGCGGATTGGAAATTTGCCAGCTGGGATGAAGACAAACGGATGGCTTTCCTGAACGAGGAACTTGCCAGTTCGCGACCACTGACGCACCCCGATGCCTCCGCTGGCGAAGAAGCCGATGCGGTCCTTGGAGCACTGCGTGTGGTGACCGAATACCGTTCCCAACATGGTGCCGACGGGCTGGGAGCACTGATCGTCAGCATGACTCGCAAAACATCTGATTTGATGGCGGTCTACTTGCTCGCTCGCGAAGTCGGGCTGCTGCAACGGACCGAATCGGGAGTGGTTTGCCCGCTGCCGGTGGTCCCGTTGTTCGAAACGATCGATGACCTTGAGCGGTCACCGGAGATCTACGACGGATTCCTTCAACACCCGATCACCCGAAACAGTTTGGCCGCGATTGCCCAACGAGAAGGTGCGACGACTCCGGTTGGTCAAGTCATGATCGGATACAGCGATAGCAACAAGGATGGCGGGATCCTGGCCAGCCTCGTGGGGCTGCGACATGCTCAACGAAAGCTCACTCAGGCGGCTCGCTCCCACGGCGTTCGCGCCCGATTCTTTCACGGCCGCGGCGGCACAATCAGCCGCGGTGCCGGACCAACACACCGGTTCATCAAAAGCCTTCCTGATCACACGATCGGCGGTGACATGCGGCTCACAGAGCAGGGCGAGACGATCGCTCAGAAATACGCTCACGAACCGACCGCGATCTACAACCTGGAACTGTTCCTCGCGGGAGTCACGCGAAAATCGCTGGCCGATTCGCGATCGGAGGAGCCGGAACATCCGCTGGAACCAACGCTGGTGAAACTGGCCGCCTGGGCTCGATCGACCTACCACGAACTGCTGCACAGCGATGGCTTCGTGGAGTTCTTTCGTGAAGCCACGCCGATCGATGCGATTGAACAAAGCCGCATCGGTTCGCGTCCGGCCCGTCGCACCGGTCAACAAACCCTGGATGACTTGCGAGCCATCCCGTGGGTATTCAGTTGGGGCCAAGCCCGCTGCTACCTGTCCGGTTGGTACGGCGTTGGAACGGCACTCAAGAAGTTGCAAACCGAATGCCCCGATGAGTTCGAGGCTGTCAAAGGAGCACTCCGCGATTGGGCGCCACTCCACTACCTGATCAGCAATGTGGCGACCAGTGTGACGGCGGTCGACATCGAAGTGATGAAGCAATACGCGATGCTGGTTGAGAACGAAACGCTGCGAGAACACTTTGTCACCGACATCGAAT